>CAZKXB010000043.1:0-22390 GCA_964556595.1 uncultured Ruminococcus sp.
GGTCGTACTTAACAAGCGGCAGACCCGCGCCGTTTGTAACCTGTGCGGAAAGCATGAACTCAATCTGCTTTTTAGCCATTTCGGGCGCAAGGTGGATAATACCCTGAATATCCTGTACGGTGTCGCGGTAGCCAAAGCCGTTTCTAAGACCACAATACTGGAACGAAGCTGCTCTCGACCAGATAAAGGTGATGAAGCAGTTGTAAGCGTTCCATGTATTTACCATGTTGTTGAAATTAGCGTCGGGAGTGTGAACCTGAAGATTGTCAAGCTTGGAGTGCCAGTAATTCTTAAGCGCGGAAAGCTCGGCTTCAACAGTACCGCTGTTCTCATACTTTGCGATAATCTCAGTGATTTCAGCTTCTGTTTTCTGACCACCGAGAACGTATGTCAGCTCCTTGGTTTCACCGGGCTGAAGAACGATGTCGCTCTGGAGTGCGCCGCAGGAGTTGGTGTTGTAGTTGAGGTCGCCCTTAAGACCCTCCTCAATGCCCTTGGGGTTAGCGTAGCTTCTGTAAGAGCCTACAAAGGAATCTCTGTCGCCGCAGAAAGCGTCTGCCTTTGCCCTTGCAAGACCGAGGAAGCGACCGCTGTTGGGGTTGTAAACCTCGTTCTGCATCTGGTGAATATAGTTGCCCTTGAAATAGGTGCGTGTGATGAACAGGGTGTACTGAAGATTAACCTGGTCCTGCTCGTAGTTAGGGTCGTTTACAAACTCACAGTAACCTGTAACAGCAAGCTTGCGGGGCTTGTCGGAGGTGTTGGTTACCTTAGCCGCCCAAACCTCGTAGGTTGCGCCCTGCGGAACGTAATATGTAACCTCGGACTTAATGCCCTTGTACTCGGAAGTGATAACGGTGTAAGCTGTACCGTGGCGGCACTCGCTCTTAAATTCGTCAAGCGGCTTGCACACAGGTGCCCACGAAGCAGACCAGTATTCGCCTGTTTCGGTATCGCGCAGATAAACGTATCTGCCGGGGGTGTCGTTTGCAACGCCGTTGAAGCGGTAGCGGATAACGCGTCCGTTAGCGCCGCTCTTTACAAAGCTGTAACCGCCTGCGTTGTTGGAAATAATTGCGCCGTACTCGGGGTCGCCGAGGTAGTTTGCCCATGCCGAGGGTGTGTCGGGACGGGTGATGACGTACTCTTTTTTGAGTTCATCGAAATGACCGTAGTTCATTGGTTGTTCCTCCGTTAGAATTTATTTCGCGCCCTGTCGGGCGGCAGTTTTGATATGAGAGAACTGCGTTCTCATAATCGGCAGAAGCCGACTTGTGCTTTAAGACTTGCCCAGCCATCCCAAGTTTGAATTTTTGGGACAGCAAGCAATCCTTACAACATATATTATACCAATAAAACGTTTACATTACAAGGGCGGTATTTTGTACAAATTTTCTGCACGGAATTTATATATTTTGCACAAACTCGTCTGATATATAGCACAACTTGCCCCCGCAGCAAGTGCGGGGGCGCATATAATCAATTTTCCGGAACAAGAACGGCGTAATTTCCGTCCTCTCTTAAATAAACAACATTCACAAGACCGCTCTCCGCATTTTTGAACATAAAGAACGAGTGTCCCAACAGGTTCATCTGAAGTATAGCCTCGTCAACGGTCATGGGTCTTAGGCTGAAAGTCTTATAGCGGATAACCTCGTACTCTTTCTCCTCTGCCTCTGCGTCAGGCTCAAGACCCGCAAACGCATTGGCGCGCAGACTTTTTTCAACCTTGGTTTTCTGCTTTCTTATCTGGCGAATGATACGGTCGATAGTAACATCAAGTGCGTCATTCTTGTCTTTTGCCGCCTGCTCAGCACGGTAGATAATACCGTTATACTTCACAGTAAGCTCCAGCAGAATTTGCTCGCGGCGCTCTGCCAGCGTAAGCTTTGCTTCAGCTTCTTCGGGGAAGAAGCGGTCAAGCTTTGCGTTAAGCCTGTCCACTGCATAATCCGTGAACGCCTGAGAAATGTTGAGTTTTTTTGCTGTGATGGTTACTTTCATTCAAATCATCCTCTCATGGTTAGATAGCGGTGTACGCTGAAGAAATCAACTATGGATTTCCCTGTTCTCATTCTACCACATTTGCCCGAAATATACAAGTGTTTTTCTGAAATTTCTTGATTTTTGAACAATTTGAACAAATATTTCAACCGCCGCTGATACACTATGCAGATTTTTCAGCGCTATTGCACAAGCATGGAAGCGTTAAAGTTTTACAAACTCCGCCTTTCTGCCACGGAAAACCGTGCGGTAAGCAAAGCCCGCCGCTTTAAGAATTTCCTCCGCCTTGCCAAAATCATACGCGATATGCTCGCCCGCGTGAGCGTCAGAGCCTATGGTGATTATCTCTCCGCCAAGCTGACGATAGCGCTTAAGCACCTGCGGGTGCGGGTGCGCAAAGCCAAGCCCATATTTTAAGCCCGCGGTATTAAGTTCAATGCCCTTGCCCATGGAAATCAGCTTCCCCAGTATTTCATCAAGCATATCCGCGAAATCCAATGGATTATACGCCTTAGCCGCGCTGTATCGCACAACATAATCCAGATGACCGTAAACATCAAAATCACCAAATGCGGAAATATTATCCATAATGCTTTGGAAATATCTGCGTATCCCCTCGCTGTCGCCAAATTTGTCGAAATATTCGGGATAGTAGGGGTCAACGCCCTCCACAAGATGGGACGAGCCGATAACAAAATCAAACGGATATGCGGCTGTAAACTCATAAAGCCGCGGCGCAAGATAATCCATAACGCCAAGCTCAACACCGAAAAGCAGCTCTATCCTGTCGGAATAAAGCTGCTTAACGCGAAAAAGTTCCTTCTGATATTCGGCGGTATCAAGCATAAACTCCCCCGTTGGATAATCCATATCCATGTGTTCGGTTATGCACAGGGTTTTCAGCCCTTTCTGCACCGCAGCAGCAACAGCGGCTTCAAGCCGTTCCTCGCTGTCGCTTGAAAAAGAGGTATGTACATGAAAATCAGCCGTTATCATTTCCTTGCTTCCTTTGCTTATACATTATGTAATATTCCCTCATATACAGGAAAAACGCCATCGCATTAAATACAAACATAATGCCTATCATAATCAGCGCCGCCCAGTCTGCCATGTACGGCGCGCCGATAAGTACAATAACCAACACATAAAACACGATTGTGGCGGACTTTCCAAACCATTTTGCGCCGCCCAAATCCTGCCCTTTTTTTAGAAAAAGCAGCGCCATAACCAACAATGTAAGCTCTTTTATTACAATAAGTATAAAAAGTGCCGCAACTGCCCACCAAATCTCGTTATATCTGATAACAAGGCATACAACCACCGCCGCCTGCGTAAGCTTATCGGCAAGCGGGTCAAGCGCTTTGCCAAGGTCGGTAATCATATTGAAGTGACGCGCAATAAAACCGTCTGCCGCGTCCGTAATACCCGATATAATTACAATTATCGCCGCAAGAATATAACCGTTTGTTCCCCTGAAAAGCTGACTGTCGCTGTGTATCATGCCGTCCTCCCAAAGGAACGCATATACAAAAAACGGTATAAGAATTATCCTTGCCAACGTAAGCAAATTCGGAATTTTTGTGATATCCCGAATATCAAGTTTCATTAAATCACCCCAGTTGCATAAAAAAATTTATACTTTCCAAAGCCCAAATGCGGTATGCGGCGCTGATATTATTCGTCCTTCTCGTCATCTGCCGCTTCAGCGGGCTGAGTTTCCTTTCCTTCCCCGGCAGCCATCATAATCTTTTCAATCTCGCGGCGCTGCTGCATAATCTCAAAACGCTCCGTAAAATCCTTAAGCTTCATATAGCGCGCTGTAACATTGCGGCAGCGGTCAAGTATCTCCTGCTTCTCCTCCTCGGTATAGGTGTGAGTTGCGGGGTCTGCCCTTCTGCGGCGTCTTTCCTTATCCTGCTCGGCTTTTGCAAGTCTTTGATAAGCTTCGTTGAGGCGCTGCTTAGCTTCGTTGATATTCTTCCTGCTTTCCTCTTTTTCCTGCTGATACGCTTCTCGATTGGCGTCTATTCTTTTCAGCAGCTCCTGCTCGTCTATCTGCTGCTTCTGCTGTTTCTCGTTCTTTTCTTTCATAATTATATATCCTTTCCCGACAGTTATGTGCAGTTCTGTCTGCTCTACACTTATTATTGTCATCAAGCCGCAGGAATTTACTCCAACCGCTTTGTGTGACACCTGACAATGCATTATCGCTTAATCACTAATTATCCGATACGCACGGAGCAAATCTTTGATTTGCGTATGTGCGAGGATTTCCAATCATATAATAAACGCTTTGCGTTTATTATATCACATTTTTTTCATCTATGCAATATGTTAAAGTCCAAAAAATCGACCACACATTCATATTTTTATGGCAATAAAGCAATATTATGCACGCAGCAGGCAAGGCAGACCGATAGCTACCGCTATTTCGGCGCGAGGTTCCGAATTTGCACTATCGCCAAATTCACAGCGCAAATACGAAAAGCGCCTTGCAAAAATCTGCATGGCGCTTTCATATACAAATCCAATCAGACTTGCAGCTCTATTTGTGCGAATATAGGTCGCGCTGTTCAACGGCAAGGCTGTCGCATCGCTCGTTTTCCTCGTGCCCCGCATGACCCTTTATCCAGCAGAACTCAACCTTATGCACCTCAAGCAGGCTCAGCAGCTTATCCCACAAGTCGGGATTAAGGGCGGGCTTGCCATCGCTTTTTTTCCAGCCGCGCTTTTTCCAGCCTTTCGCCCAGCCTTTGGTTATGCCGTCAACCACATATTTACTGTCAGTGGTAAGCCGTACCTCACAGGGGAACTTTAACGCCTCCAACGCGGTGATAACCGCCGTCAGCTCCATGCGGTTGTTGGTGGTGTGCGCTTCTCCGCCCGAAAGTTCCTTTTCCTTGCCATCGCAGCGCAGAATTGCTCCGTAGCCGCCGGGTCCGGGATTTCCGCTGCAAGCGCCATCGGTGAATATCTCTACAAATCTCATATACCCTCCATATCAGCAAAACAGCCCCCTTGCGGAGGCTGAATATGCTGTGTTTTGCTTTGCGGATTAGTTTGCAAGTCCCGCTCTTTCGATACCTTCTGTGAAGTATTTCTGCAAGAATACATACATGATAACGATAGGCGCGATTGCAAGCAGACAGCCCGCCTCCATCCAAACGATAAACTCGGTCGCATTACGAACCTCGTTATACAGATACATGGAGATACTTGTAGCAATGGAGTCAATCTTCAGAGAAATCGTAGCCGCGTTGGTGAAGTACATGGAGGATACATAGTAGTCGTTCCAGTACCAAACGATTGAGAAGATGAACACCGTAAGGAATGAGCTTGCCGCGTTGGGAACCATTACGCTGATAAAGGTCTTGAACGGACCGCAGCCGTCAAGATAAGCGGCGTCCTCAAGCTCCTTGGGAAGTCCGCGGAAGAACTGCCTGAACAGATAGATAAACAGACCCGAACGTATACCATTGCAGAAGAACGCAGGAATATACATGGACCAGTTTGTATCGGTAAGCGTAATAGGCGAACCGAGCATTGAGTTGAAGATACCGAATATATCAAAGTATCTGAACTGCATGAACTGCGGGATAAGGATAATCTGGGAAGGTACGATAATCTGGAGGATTACAATACCGAACAGAAGATTTTTACCTTTGAACTTAAATCTTGCGAAGCCGTAACCCGTAAGGGCACAGGTGCCAACCTGAAGTATGGAAGATATAATGTTAAGCACCAGCGTGTTCCAAAGGGTCTGGGGATAATCTATCGCGTTCCAGATTTCAACGAAGTTCTCAAAGCGGATAGACTTGGGTATCCACATTACAGAGGGGTCGTTCATCTCAAACTGGGGGCGGATAGAGGTGGAAATCATGTACAGTATCGGGTACAGGATTACGAACGAAAGACCAAAGATAATCACAAATCTGAAGAACGGCCATACCCAACTGGAAAGTCTGCGCTTTATCAGATAGCGGTAGTGCTTCTTTTCCTTATCGGTATAGTGGCGATAGTTCTTGATTATCTCAAAGGTTGATACATGATAATCGTCTTTCTTTTTCTTTGCCTTTTTGGGCTTGCCCGTTTCAATGGGGGTAGCCACAACAGCGGCAGCGTCATTGATATCGGCAATTGCCTCGGCGATAGCTTCAGGCGCAGCGTCCACAGGCTCTGCAGCCGCAAAAGCACCCTCGGCGGGTAATTCTTCGGCTGCCTGTGCAGCCTCAGGAACAGATGTCATACTCTCAGCAGGCTGATTAGCAACATTAACATCTTCCTCGCTTGGAAAAGCAAAATTATTATCTGTCACTTCTCTAACCTCCTTACTCATTCTCGTAGAATACGAATCTGTTGACTATAACGGTTATAATCGCAAGGCACGCGCCGATTATTGCGAAGTAAATCCATGCAAGAGCCGCAGATGTGCCGTATTCCCAGCTTTTAGAAGCCTTAAGTACTAATTCCATAACCTCGTTATCGGTTGCCACAAAGGCGTCTATTATCGTATATACAAGGTTTGACAAAATCATCGGGCTTATGTAGGGGAACGTAATCTTCCAGAAGAACTCCCAAGAGGTTGCGCCCTCCATGCTGGCAGCTTCCTTCGCGGAGGGAGGAATTGTCTGCAGCGCCGACAGGAATATCAATATCTGAATACCGGAGTTCCATACCAGGTTAAGCACGTCACTTGTGATATCCTGAATAAACTCGGTAAGCGACTGGTTGATGCCGTAGATGCCTACAAACTCCATCAGCTCTGTAACAAGGTCTGTCTTGAACAGTGTGCTGAACTGAGCCGCATCGGAAACGCCGCGCGAGGTCATATCACCGTTGATTACGCTGATAACAGGGCCCGTTGCGATAAGCACAGGCAGGAAGAAGATGGAACGCGCCAAAGTTCTTCCTCTGAACTTCTGGTTAAGGATAACCGCGATAAACAGCGAGAATATCAGGATTACTATTGACTTAGGTCCGATATCCGCAAGCGAATTAAGAAGTGCGGGCAGGAACTCTGCGCTGTCGCCGAAAGCGTCGATATAGTTGCTGAAGTTATTCCACTCGGTATAGATACCCGCGGTGGTCATACCGTGCAGCAGCGCGTCGGCCTTTGCATAAAGCTTGGTATCGCAAAGCGAGTACCAGATTGATGTGATAACAGGGAGAATAAACAGCCACAATGTACCAACCGCCCAAAGCGCGATAAAGCCGTAGCCGTACAGTCCCTTCTTCCTCTCATAGGAAATTTTTGATGTTTTAATTTTGCGCTGTTGCTTAGCGCCGTCCTTCCTTCGTACATCGACATCTGCGCCCTCAAGATTAAAGGCTGCGGCTGCCGCCGTATTGTGGGCGGAAACACGAACGGGAGCGGTCTGCTGAACCTCTGCTGCGGCTTCAACCGCTGCCGGCTCTGCAACCTCCGCTGCGGGAGCTTCAGCGACCTCTGATATAGCTGGGTTTACTTCAGCTTCAGCGTTCGGCTCGAAATTTCTTTCGTCACTCATCAGTCAGTTGTCGCTCCTTTCAGTCCGTAATCGGTAAGGTTGATAACCGTACCGTTGATTTCAAGCTTGAGGTTTTCAAGGTCAGCCTTGATTACCGTTCCATCGGAGAATGTTGTCTTAACAACCTTGCTGTCGATATACTCAAAATCTGTGATAGTTTCATCTGCCAGACCCTTTATGAAGTCCTGCGATACTCTGTACTGAGCCGCTGCTGTTTCAAGCCATCCTTCATAGTAGGTGTAGAACAGCGTATCATAAGTGCTGTCGGTGAACTCGTTGGGGTTCTCGTACATTACCTCGTAGTGAACGGGAGTGCCTGTTGCAAGCGCAAGCAGATACATCTCATCAGCACCGGAGCTTGCATTCATGGCTTTGGTTGTGTAAGGAATATAGCCGTGAATTACTATCTCATAGAAAGGAATGTCGTAGTTGTAAACGTCAAAGTTGCTGCTGTAAAGCGGAACATTTCTGACACAATCAACGTATTTCAGTGCATAATCGTTGCAAGCGTCTGCAACAAATGTAAGACCGTTGTCCTTGATTATCTGGTAGCAGCTCTGGAGATACTCGACAGCCTTCTGTCTTGAAGTCTGCTTTGTGGTATTGGCGGTGAAGTCGCTGTACAGCATATTAGTAGCTTCTTCAAGCGATATTGCCGTAATACCCTCCTTAACGTAGCTGTTTACTATCTTCTGTACTGTGTCCTGATAATAAGCGGGGGTCATGATGTACCAGCTTTCTCTGGTATCGTGCGGAGTACCGAAAGCACGCTCATGCTCAATCTGGGTAGCGTATGCCTTGGTAACGCGGATAACGGAGGAAGTTGTTGTGGAGTAGCCGTTGCCCGAACGGTGGAACTCCTGAATATCAACACTCGGAGCAAGCGTTGCACCTATGCTTGCGCAGTAGTCGGAAAGCAGCTTGTACTTGGACTTTCCGCCAAGCGTGCCTGAGTAGTCAACGCTGTTGGAAATACGGCTTGTAATTCCTGCCTTGTTGAAGTCCTCGTAGGTTATAACGAAATCATCAACGCCAAGCGCGTACAGCTTCTCGATTATCTCCTTTGCCTGTGCATAGGTTGTTGCAGCGGTTTCAAGGGAAACAGGGAAGCCCATAACGGACTGCTGCTTTACCGTGCCGCCGAACAAATCAAGGTAGAACGGCAAATTCTCGCTTGTCTTATCCTTTGTAAGCACGCCCTCATCAACAAGGTGCTGCTGATAACGCAGCGCAACGTCCACATAGTCAGCGCCAGTCTTGGAGATTGGGTAATAGCGAACCGTTACTCTGTCCTCGGGTATGATATTGGTTTCGTAAGCGCTGAGCGCCGCGTTGCTCTGTCCCATGTAATAGGAATCTGTGGAACGCAGGTTGAAATCAAACCATACGGAATTGTAAGATGTAGCGCCCTGACCGTTTACGCTTGCCCTTGCGGTAGCATAAGCGGAGCCCTCGGTTGCGACTGCAAGAAGCGCGTTATCCTCTTTTACGATACCAACTATCGGAAGATAAGCCTGCTCTGTCTTTGCGGGAGCCATTTCGGAGCTTATCGCAACATCTCTGCCGTAAAGTCTTTGTGTGTACTCGGCAGCCTTTGACTTGCCGTTGTTGAAGTTGATTACAGCACCTGAGCCATCGGGAGTTATCAGATAACCCTCCTCCTCGCTTGAGCCTGCGCCAAGGTCTTTGAACAGGCTGACAACAGCAACGGAGCGGACGGTTTCGGCAGTATTGCCGAGGAACTCCTCCTCGATTATCTCATTAACGCCGATAGAAACCTCAAAATAATCATCAACAAGCGTTACATAATAAGGAATTGTGATACCCTCATTCTTAAACACCAGCGTACACTTAAAGCCGTTATCAATTGCCTCAAGCGTATAGGAATCGCTTGTCATGGCACTGTATGACTTTATATCGGTTTTGCTGTGGTCGGTATCGGTAATCTTTCTGCCCTCTATGCAAAGGGCGGATTTAAGTCCGGCAAGGTTAGAACCGGCAGCAATTGAGTCGGAATCCGCATTATAAGGATTACTCCACCAGCAGTAGCCGGTGTCCTTATTCTGAACCGCGAATGTTCCGGTGCTCTCATTTACATAGAGCGACAGCGTGGACGACTGCGCATAAAGCTTACACTCTGCAAGCGCCTGCTCCTCTGTTATAGGAGTGTCTTCGGAAGCGTTTTCCTCGGCAGCAGTGCCGTCAGAAGCTTCCTCATCTGTATTCTCGGCGTCTTCAACCGATTCAACAGCGCCTGCGTCGGTGGGAACCTCAGCGTTTTCAGACCATGCAACGCTCTGGCTTGCCGTAAGCACCATTGCAGAGCAAAGCACGCCGGCAAGTATTTTCTTGCGTAATTGAAGCATTTTTACACCACCATTTTCAATAATAAAACGTTGTAGTTACTGTTCATCAGGATTTAAGCTTTTCCATCTGCTTTTTAAGCTGGTGCTTTTCAACGAGCGTGTACGCTGTGATAACGATAGCGGCGATAACAACCACCACGCCAATCATAATCAATATCAGCGTCGTCGGCTCCAGATTTGTAAATCTGTAAAGCAGCTCTGTATAAATGGAGTATACAAAAACATAAACCTGCTGGAAAAGCGAAACGAGAAGTACGAGCAGTATGATTATAACAAGCATTGCGCACACCGTTATAAACATAAACAGAAGGGTTTTAGGTATTGAATACTGGTGAACCGTCCTCATGCCCGAAATCAGCAGAATAGCTGTCCAGAGAAGCGTAAGGTAGGATACAAACACGATAAACGCGCTTTCTGTCTTCTGAAGGCAGTTACTGAGGATAATGTTTACCACCTTGCCGATAAGCATGGGAACCAGCGCATAAGCGGTGTTGGCACAGATGTTTTTCATTGTACCCTCGCCGTCAAACAGCGTACACAGCGCCCAGTTGCCTATTACCCAAGTGAAGAACAGAACAAGCGTCTGAATAATGATAGGTACGATATTGAATATCTTAACGTAATTTTCATTAAAGAGGAAGCCCGTCATAAGCTGTTCGCAAACGCTTATAATGAAGAACAGCGCTACAATTACCATGGAAACTCTCATGCTGTATGCTTTCTTCCATCTTAAGTCCTCAAAGCCCTCAAAAGGGTGGATCATTATGTAGAAAGGCCATTTCCACTTTGGCATATCAAGATCAAATCTCATGCGTTAATCCTCCCTTCCTTTATTCCGCTCTTTGAAGATACGCTCCGCTTCGGCGCGCTTCTTTGCTCTCATCTTTCCTCTTACGGAAGCGATGACATAAATGCCGACAAGCAGGCCAACAATAATTATCGCGATAACGGTGAAGTTATCTCTGATGAAATCCATACGCCAGCCCTTGAATGCGTCATTGTAACCCGTCTTGGAATTGTACAGGAAGTATTCCATCGCGGTTTCGTAATCGCCCTGATTGAGGTAAGCGTTACCAAGACCGATATAAGCCAGCCAGTAGTTGGAGTCGCGCCTGAGCACCTCCTCCCACGGACCGCGGGCTTCTTCGTACTTACCGCTGTTGAACAGCGTGATAGCCTCATGAACAAGGCTGCCGAACTCGGTCTGCTTAAATACGGTTATGCTTGCCTTACGTCCGTCAAGCACATAAACGTTTGTGCCAAGGCTTTCAACCGCGTTTACGGTAGTAAACGTACCCTTTTGCTGACCCTTGCCGCCGAAGATAAACAGCAGGTTGCACTCGTCGTCATACTGGAACACACGTCCTGTCTTAAGGTCAAGCAGGTTTATCGTGCCGTTCTCGCCGATATCGACATCGGTAATCTGCGAGGAATAAGTCTGACCACGGTAGTACTTTGTAAGGTAGTCACCAAAGGTATAATCGGAATAGCCGAGGTTTATAAAGATATTTGTACCTGCGGAGTTAAGCTTCTTGATGATATCCGTTTCAACGCTCTTGGACTCGGTAACGGTATAAATAAAGTTATCGGAGTCGATATCGAAGTTTGAAATCTCGACAGGAACGTTTCTCTGCATCTTCTTAACCTGCTCACGGGTGAATATCAGCTTCCAGAAAGCGTTCATGAGAACGTCTGCGGTAGCCTCAACACGGTTTGCGCCGAAGTAGCCGTTGAACTCGCCGTCCTTGGAGAAAACAACAGCGCCCTTTGTGATGGATTTAATGCAGATATATACGTTGCCCGCAGCGTCAACCAGAACCTTACTGGGGTTAAAGGTTGTGTTTGCGTCATAGACATCGGAGTCGGGACGCGTAAACACTCTGATAACCTCGCCGTAGCCAACGCCGTTTTCGTCCACCTTTACGGTAAGGGAAACCACGCGGTCATTGGAGTTATCGGCAACGTAGACAACATCGTCCTTTACGAACACGCCCGTAGGGCCGTCAAAGTAGATGTCGCTGATTTTATTGTACTGAGTCTGCTTTTCGGCAAGCTCCTCTTTCTTGTTGGCAAGCCAGTCCTGTAAGTTGCTGAAATCAAGGTACTCTATCGCATTTATGAAGTTGAAGTTCTTGTCTGTGATGACAATTCTGCCCTTCATGCTTGCGTCCAACGTACCCTTATAGCCTGTATCTGCGATGTATATTTTCTCGTCCTCTGATACATAGAGGTCGGACGGCTCTGTAAACGAGCCTATACCGAGATCCAGACCTGTAACAACCGTATCCACAACGTAGCCGTTCTGGGAAGGAACAGGGTCGCCCCACCAGTCGTAGTTGTAACCGTCATACGGCTCGTCTGCGAAGGCGGTGCAGGTACCCAGTGTAACGGCAGCCATTACCGCGGCGACAGCGCGCACTGCGATACGCTTTATTGATGGCAATCAAAATCATCCTTTCGTTATTTATTTCATCAATCCTTAAGACCCGAGTGAGCCATCGTTTCAACAACGTTTGACTGTAGGATAAGGAACAGTATCATCGGCGGCAGCATAAGAACCACAACCGTTGCAGACGAAACGCCGGCTCGGGCAATACCCGCAGCGGAAATCTGCTGCATAACGATTGGGATAGGCTTTAACTGCTCACTGTAAACGAAGAGATAACCTGTAATCTGCCAAGCACCCTGGAATGCGAAAATCATCAGGGTAAGCCATGCGGGCTTAACATTCGGCATTACAATCTGCCAGCACACTCTAAGGTGGCTTGCGCCGTCAAGCTTTGCAGCCTCTATCATACTTTCGGGAATCTGTCCCATGAACTGCTTCATAAGGAACAGACCCATAGGCGTTGCTATGTACGGCAGCGTGATTGCCCAGTAGGTATCAATCATGCCAAGCGTTGCCATAACGATGTACTGCACGATATATGTAACGGAAGATGTAAACAGCAGCGCAATTTCGATAACCTTGTTCATTGCCTTTACGCCCGGTGCTTTTACCTTTGCAAGCACATAAGCAGCGGAGGAGGAAAGGAACAGCTGCGCAACCGTTACAACAACGGAAACAAAAATCGAGTTGAATACATATCTTGAGAAGGGAACGTCCAAGCTGCCCGCAACCTTAAGCATATCCTCAAAGTTCTGCGAAGTGGGGCGCTGAACATAAAGCTTTGGCGGGAACACGAACAATTCCTCAACAGGCTTTATTGACTGTATAACGGACAGGTAGATAGGGAACAGCATAAACACGCCGATAAGGCACAGAACAACAAATATTGCAATGTCGCCGCCGCGTGAGCCGCCCCATCTCTTTCTTCTTTGTATAATACGCATGTGCTACTGTCCTCCTTAAGTTTCCAAAATTCCGCTCATTGCCTTGCGTATTACGTTGTTTACGAGCATCATTACAAGGAATAGCAGGAAGCAGATCGCACAGGCATAACCCATCTCGTATCTGATAGAACCGTAGTCGAAAGCGTGGGTCATGATGGTGTGCGCAGCGTAATCGGTTGAAGGGAAAGCTGTAAGCGAACGTCCGATATCACCGGCTGTAAACGAAGCGGTTATCTGCATTACGGCAGCGAACAGAAGCTGCGGTCCCATGCTGGGGATTGTGATATACAGAAGCTCCTGCCAGCGGTTTTTGATACCCTCGATAGCGCCTGCCTCATAGCCCGACTTATCAATGCCCTGGAAGCCTGCACGAAGCGAAAGGAAGCCTGCGCCAAGCGACATCCACATCTGTACGATGATAACGCACATGAGGATATATCTTGCGTCTGTAAGCCACTGCTGCGGGCCTTTGATAATACCGAGATCCATCAGCGTGGAGTTAAGGAAGCCGTAGGTATCGCCTGAGAAGATAAGCTGCCATGTAGCAAAGATGTTACCTGCCAGCGTGGGTGCATAGAAAACGTATGTAAACACCGTTTTAAGCGCGCCAGGCATCTCGTTGATAAGCCATGCAAGCAGGAAGCACATTACATAGCTTACAGGGCCAGTGATGATAGCGAACACCAACGTATTCTGAATTGCGATAAGGAAAACATCGTCCCCAAGGAACAGGGTATAGAAGTTGTTAAGACCAACCCAAGTCGGAAACTGTACCATGTTAAAGCTGGTAAAGCCGATAGGCAGTGAAATAAGAACAGGGATACCCGTGAATATCAGGAACAGCACAAAGTACGGAAGTGCCAGCAAATACGCGCTGCCGTTCTTTTTAATTTCACGCATCGTATAGCGAAACTTACTGTCTTCGATATACTGCGTTTTTTCATTACTGAACAAACTGATTCCTCCTAATAGTTATTGAAAAGAGCGAGCGCTCCTTCGGATTTCTCCGAAGAAAGCTTACTCCTCATAGAAGCCAAGCTCTTTCAGCTTTCTTACAATTTCGTTGTTGATATCTCTGTTGTAGGAGCTGAGCTGGTATCTGGGGTTTTTCTGGTTGTTTACAACCGCTCTGAAGGCGTTGTAAACGTTACGGGTTACAGCGTAGGAAGCGGGTATAATCGGCACTTCCTTCAGATTTGCCATCTGATCGCTGATTTTTCTGTACTCGGCTGTTGACCAGTTAAGTCTGGACAGCGCCTCAAGGTTGGCTGTATCATAACGACCGAGCGGACCCATAATGGCTTCGATATTCTTACCGTAGGAAACCTGAGTTTCTGTTTCGGTAAACCACTTGATAAACTCCCAAGCCGCCGGTTTATTGGAGCAGGACTGGAAGATAACCGCGCCGGAGGAACCGGAGTTTGCGGTATAGTCAAGAATGGTGTTGCCGTTCTCATCTGTTCTGTATGTACCAGGAACATGAGTAAAGCTCCAAAGTCCCTTGATTTCGGGAGCAGCAACGCTAAGCTGATTGTAGAATGTGTAATTCTGCACCAGAATGGGCATCTCACCTGTTCTGAAACGTGTAAATGCGTCATAGGTCTGGTCGAAGTCATATACTGTGTAGAACTTTGTCCACTTTGTAAACGCCTCAACCGCTGCCTCGGTATCGAATGTTGTCGCGGTCTGGTTTTCGTTGTAGAAGCTCTGACCCGTCTGGTTCATCAGCAGTACGAAGGTGTTGCCCGCGTCAAATACCTGCGAGGAAACATTGGACGGCAGGATAAGACCAACCTCAAGATACTTTCTTTGCAGGTCGGGAAGCATATCAATCAGTGCGTCCCAAGACTCTGGCGGAGCATCATAACCAAGTTCTTCAAGAACGTCGGTACGGTAGAACAGCATGGGGAAGTTCTGCGTAAGGGGTATGCCGTAAACGCCGTCATTAAATTCATACAGCGTGGTTATGTCCTCACTGAATCGTGAAACAACCTCGTCATAATCGGTGAAGCCCTTCATGTTTACAAGAAGTCCTCTGGAAGCGCAGACAACGGGGAAGTCGCCGCCGATAAACAATGCAACCTCAGGACCCTTGCCTGCGAGCGTTGCTTCAAGCACAGCGCCCTGTACAAGGCTGATGGAAATAGGCGTTGAATGTTCCTGATTGTACTCGGAGCTTACCAGTTCGCTTACTACGGTAGCCTGGTCACGTCCAAGGGAAACCCATACGTTAAGCGCCTGCTCGGTTGAATCGGTGATAGATGTGTAATCCTCAAAGAAAGAACCGATAAAGGACTGGAAGCCAAACGCAAAAGCTGCGAAGAAGTTAGAGCCTGCGTCCTTATACTTATCGTGAACCGTCTTAACCTCGATATAGTCAAGCTCAAGCGGCTGGTCGCGGTAGTCACGCATCCATGCGGAAACTGCGGAAATCTGGTCTTTTATGCTGGAGAGCATCAGCGGGATATCATCAGGCTCATCAACAGCCATCTGAAGAATAACCGCCATGGTCTGAAGCGTGGAAGCCTCAGAGCCTTCGCCTGTCAGCCTCTCAATACCCGCTTTTTCGGAGTAGAGAGTGTCGATAGCGTTCTGGAAAACGCTCAGCAATTCGGGAATCTGCTCATCAATGTAGTAGTCGTTGTACTCATCGGGAGAAGGACCCGTAATCATCAGAATTCTTCTGTAATAGTAGTTAAGCTCGTAGATAAGGTCGTCAAGGCGCTGCATAACCTCGCCGATATCACCGGGGATAGCTTCAAGGGTTATGGTGTTTTTCTTGCCCGCTTCAAGGTAAAGATAGATGGGGTTGCCATCATCGTCGCAAAGCTCAACCGTCTGCCAGTTGGGGTCGTACTTAACCTTTACGCAGTCAAGCTCCTTGCAGGGAACCTCACCGTTGATGTAAACACGTCTGTTGGAGAAGAAGCCGCGCATTGTACTCTGGCGTGCCTTCATCTGTATTGTATAGTAGCCGTCTGCGGGAACTTCAAACTCCCAGCAGATGGACTGCGTAGCCTGATCCCATGTATCCGTACCGATTGTGTTGTAACGCTTGTTTACGGGGTGGGATGGGCTGACGGTGTAGTCTGTTCTGTCATAAGTAGGGTACAGCGTAGAGGAAGTTGTGTACACCGGTGACTCTGCCTCAAACAGGATTGCCTGATTGTCGGCGAGTGCGGGGGTATTGTCAATCTGCTCCTGCGTGGGCGCTATGTCCGCATAGGACGGAAGCTCCTCCGAATTGTAGAAGCGGATACCCTTCATATAGAGGTTTGTTTTTACGCCGTCAAGGGATAATGTATGTTCACCCTCGGAAAGGTAGAAGAAGTACGGCGTATTTATAAGACCGTCCTTATCCTTGATTGGATATGTTACCCAGCAGTCATACTCCTCCTGAGGGGGACGCTTCTGGTTTTTCTGCTTTGCGTCATATCCAATGGCGGTTGCACTGTGCCAATAGCGGTCAAGCTCGATAAGCTCTGCCTCGTCAAAGGGGCTTTCGCCGTCTATTCTGAGAACCACCTCAATAGTTGTGTTTGTGCTGGCAACGGGGTGATAGAACATTTCAAGGTTGTAAAGACCTGCCGTTTCAACGTTGAACGTCCATGTGATAGTTCCCTCACTATCCAGCCATGACACGCAGTCCTTTTCAATTCCGTAATCCACCACTTCGGTGACAGCGCCGTCTGAAGCCGTGTAGTTGAGGATATCCACAACCACTTCCTTCATCGGCATTTCTGCGTCAGCGTACTTTGCAATGTAGTTTTTGTATGCGTCCTCATTGCTAGACATACCGACATTTGCGGTACTTACTGATGATGAACTCATAGACGACTTCTGCTCTTCCTCAGCAGCGGCGCCAAGAGTCATCGGAAGCTGAACAGCGGTACTTAGCATCAACGCCGACAAAAACATTGATGTAACCTTTTTCAGCTTCAATGTGTGCTTTCTTGCCACAGTGTTTTCCACCTTTCCTAGACTGTAATGCAGCATATCGAAATCGGGCAGTGCCCAATCAAGATACAAAATTGAATAATCTCCCTAGCGGGGGTAAATACATATCCTGCCGTCCTCAAGCTCCACGCGAACCTTATCGCCGCCCTTAAGCCCAAGTTCTTCAAGATATTCTTTGGGAATTTGCAGCCGACCCGCGCGGTCAAGAACCGAAAGTTCCTCATGGGCGGTCTGTTCTGCTTCTTCCGTAAGCTGCCCGAATGACTTCGCCGAAGCCTTTCTGACAAGCTCTGTTGAGGTTTTGCCGTCGCGGATTGCCACAACGCGGTCAATCTGCGCGGAAAGCTTTGTATCATGCGTTACTATTATAATGGTAACGCCCATGACCTTATTAAGCTGACGGAACACATCAAGTATAAGCTTCGCCGTTGCGGTATCAACCGAGCCTGTCGGCTCGTCCGCAAGCAGCAGCTTCGGGTTGTTTGAAAGGGCAATTGCTATGGCAACGCGCTGCTGCTCTCCGCCCGACATCTGGTCAAGGCGGCTGTTTTTGCGGTGGGAAAGCCCCACCATGTCAAGCAGCTCCGCAGCCCTTGCACTTCTCCCCGAAAAGCCCGAAAGCAGAAGCGGCATTTCCACATTCTGCTGTGCCGTCAAATAGGGAATCAGGTTGCGCGCATTATTCTGCCACACAAACCCGACTGTTTTTCTCTTGTATTCTATAAAATCCTTTTCGGTGAACTTAAGCATATCCTTTCCGTCAATGAAAAGGCTGCCCGCCGAGGGTCTGTCAAGTCCGCCAAGCATATTAAGCAGGGTGGATTTACCGCTGCCGCTTGAGCCGACAATGCCCATCAGTTCGCCGCGCTCCACCGTGAGGTCAAGCCCTTGAAGCGCCATAACCTCCACATCTGTGGACTTGTATATCTTGACGAGGTTATCCGCCTGAACCATCACGTTCTCGGGCGGGGCAAGCATGACTTTTTTAGGCATCTGCAACCTCCCCGTCAGCAACGGAATTTTCCGTGACATCGCTGATAACGCCGTCCTCCAGCGTGTAAACGATATCAGCCAGTTCCATCATTGAGGTATCATGAGTTGTCATAACGATTGTAAGACCGCTGTCATGCACAAGCTCCCTAAACAGCCGCATTACCGCAAGACCCGTTGGAAGGTCAAGTTCGGCGGTCGGCTCGTCCGCGAAGATGATTTTTGGTGAAACCGCGATTGCCCTTGCAATGGCGACCCTTTGCTGCTCGCCGCCCGACATCTCGCCAGGACGGTGGTGCATACGCTTTTCAAGCCCCACCTGCACAAGTGCCTGTCTTGCACGCGCGGCGCGCTGCTTATACGGCAGCTTTTGCAACCTTAGCGCAAACTCCACATTTTCAAACGCGGTCATGGTTGAGATAAGAGCAACCGACTGAAACACAAACGCCATCTCGCCGCGGCGAAGCTTATCGCGCGCCGAATCCGACAGCTTTGTGATGTCGTTATCCTCGTTCAGGAACAAGACCTCGCCCGATGTTGGTCTGTCCAGTGCGCCGAGAATATTTATCAGCGTAGTTTTACCCGAACCCGAACGTCCGCGCAGCACCGAAAGCTTGTTTGGCTCAATCTGCAAATTTATGCCCTTAAGCGCATGAACAACGCTTCCGTCGCCGATATTGAAGTCCATGCAGACGTTATTCGCTTGAATTATATGTTTCATTTAAGTCCTTTCGTCCGCAGGAAAGGCGGCAGTTTTACACAAAGTCATAACACCGCTATCATATATACCTTAATAATTATATCAAATTTATACGCTGATGTCAATAAGATTTGAATTTTTTTATGCAATTTATATAAATAATGAAGCGGGCTAACTTTTTATTCATAAAGCGGGGTGAAAAGGCAAGCTTCTTCAATATTTTGTGGGGAATGTCGAGTGCTGTCGGCAAATGCACCAGATGTTGATTTAGGTAATTACCTCAATATGTGCGGCGAGCGGCTTCGGCGCGATTTTTGGCAATTTGCACAAAAAAACGGCTGATTTTCGGCAAAGCGCACAGCCGCCGAAAATCGCCGTCAACAGCAAAAACAAAACCTCCCCTTGCGGGGAGGCAGTGTGTTTAAGAATGAAACAATTCAGTCAAGAATTACTTTCTCTTCTTGGAAACTACGATAGCAGCGCCAGCGATAACTGCGGGAGCTACTGCGAGAGCGATACCTGTGGGAACGTTGTCGGTATCTGTGTTACCAGCATCGGGCTCGTCGGGAGTAGGCTCATCGGGAACGATGATATCGCCGCCATTGGGATCATCGGGCTCGTCAGGAGTAGGCTCATCAGGAATAGGCTCATCGGGGATAATGTCAGCCTCATCAACAACAACAGCAACAGCGCCCTCACCGAGAAGAGCAGCAAAATCATCATCTGTAGCCTTGAGAGCAACAGAAACTTCCTCATCAGCGTCACCAACAACATTGTAGGTGAGTGTCAGGAATACAAAGCCGTCTTCGCACTCATTAGCGTTCATGTCGAACCAAGCATAAGCGCCTGTTTCCTCGTTATAAACAGCAGTTTCAGGCTTTTCCATGGAAACATATTCAAGGTTATCAGAAGCTTCAACGGCAAACTGTACATTATCAACAGTAACACCATTCGCAACGATCTCAACTGTGATGGTAGAACCAACAACAGCCTCATCAAGAATAACGGGTTCGATTGCAGCGGAAGCAGCAACAGCGGTCATAGAAACAACTGCAGCAGCAACGCCAAGAGATAAAATCTTCTTCATATTATTTTCCTCCATAAATTTTTTTGTTTATATAATCAATCCCTTTGCCGAGACCGAAGCCTCGGCGCGGGACTAATCACAAAACTTAAGAATGATTAAGAAACAAAGGTTTCTTCGGCATTAGTTAAGACCAACGATAGCCTTGATGATTGCAGCAGCGTCAGCAACATTTACCTTGCCGTCCTTGTTGTAATCAGCAGCCTTCTCGTCAACAGTGCCAAGACCAACAGCATACTTTGCAATTGCAGCAGCGTCAGCAGTGTTTACCTTGCCGTCGCCGTTAGCGTCGCCGAGAACAACCTCAGCCTCTGCCTGAGCAGCGATTGCCTTGAGCAGTGCGTCATAAGCAGTAGCGAGAGCAGCGTGAGTGGGGTTATTCTTATTTGTTACACCATTATTGTTGAGTTCAGCAATCTGAACAGCCTGCCACAGATCACCGCTTGCGGTAATAAGACGATTGTTAGGCATAAATACTCTATCAATGTCAAATGCAGCATTATCATCATATTCGCCCCCATAGGGATAGTAAACCACAGGATCTATGCACGAAAGAGCATAAGCTACATCATCCATTGCTGCCAAGAGATCATCTGTTGCATCAAGCTTGCCATCATCGATATCCTCAGCAACCCCAGCCAGCTTGTCATAAATCTCGCCAAAGCTGTACTTCAGGGCATCATACTCCTTCTGCAGTGCATCATAGAGAGCCTTAAGATCCTTGTAAGCCTGTGTGGAAGTGATGTAAATCTCGCCATTAGCATCCTTGCCCGCGGTATTCTCCTTGTAAAGCTTATCAGAATTTGCCTGAGCTACCCATGCCATAGCAGCTCTACGAGCTTCTACAAGGTTAACATTGGAAGTACGGAAGATAGAAGCATCGCCTGTGTCCTCAATCAGCTCCCAAGCGTCTTCAATCAAAGCCTTAACATCAGCTCTTGTATAAGTTGTCTCTGCAGCCAGAGAGCCATCATACTTCTCTGTCAGAGCGTAATAAAGGTAACGATAAACAACCTGATATTCCTTAGAAGTGCCAGCAGGATCTACGCCATCAGCAATAACACCAGTTTCGTCGATATCCTTAACATCGCTAGCAGCAATTACTTTCTTATCGCCAGTCAGATAATCCTCAGCTATATCCATAGCCTTGCTGAGAGATACTTCAAATGTATCATCAAAAGAAAGAGCAGCAAGACCATTCATAACCTGAGCGTACTCGCCAGATGCGTCCAAAGTCATGTTATCTGCAGCAGCAACATCGCCACCAGCTGTAACCTTGCCAGTGATATCAATGAGCTTAGAGATATCAAACTTAGAGTTAACGGAAATGGTCTGATACTTACCAGCTGTAGGCTTGGTTGTAACAACAGCATTGCCATCCCAGTAGCCATTATCATCAACAGGAACATACACAGCCTTGATAGACTTGTTAGTAACCTTAATAACAGCCTGTGCCTTGTAAAGCTTGGTGATACCGCCTACAGTAGCGCTCTCGGTGTACCAAAGGTTTGCATCAGTTGCTGCAGTGCCATCGGATATAACTACATTGCCAATACCAGCAGCAGTTGTAATCGCAGACAAAAGATCGCTTGCATCAGTAGTAGCATAGTCATGTACAAGCTGACCGTGATACTTGTTAACCAAAGCAGAGAGACCAGACTTTGTTGCTGTGCCAACATTGTCAGCCTGCCAAGAAGCGTAAACTGCAACTATATCCTTTGCAAGAATGTAGCCTGCATAAATCTCAGCGTCTGTTGTTTTTGTAAGACCCTTGATAGAATCAATAGCGCTGTATGCATCCTTGATATCATCCTTAGCTTCAAGCGCCATGTTGTAGAAATAGCCAAAGGCTGCTCCTGTATTGTCGCTGAGACCCTGCAGTTTCCAATAGTTGCCCATAGATGTATCAGCCCAACCAATAGAACCACGTCTCCATGTATCGTATGCGAACTGATCGTCAAGAATCTCATCATACTCCTTCAGAATGTTTCTGAACATGGACTTGGTAACCTTTGCATTCTCAACAAGCTTATCCTTTGCTTTATAAAGTGCTTCATAAGCTGCTGTAATCTCTGTGCTGGAAGTAGAAGTTACAAACTTCTCAGCATCTGTGTACTCGGTTTCAAGATTACCGAAAGACTCAGCAGTATAAATCTGATCCTGAAGCTCCTCATTAAAGATATTGTTTGTTGCAATGATAGGCTCGCACTCAGCAAGAAGAGCCTTAAGCTCATCAACAGTATGAATTACAAGCTTATTTGCAACAGCCTCTACCATCATGTATGCTACGGTGTAGTCCTCTTCATCAGCATCAGCGTCAGCAAGGATAACGTCAGCAGCTTCGAGAGCGTCGAGCATAGCAGCCTGTGAATCAGCGCCATAATCAGACAGGTCGTCTGCACGCCAGGAATCACCATAGGTCTTTGTTATCAGCTCCTCAAGGTCAGCC
>CAZKXB010000044.1:0-22318 GCA_964556595.1 uncultured Ruminococcus sp.
GTAATGTACACCTTGAACCCCAACGGAACTTTCAATGATTTTTATACCGAAAACGGCGAAGAAATACCTGCTGATTACGATTTCCTGTCGCTCATCACACATATCAGCGCTGGAGATATCAACGCCTATCTCGCTTCCAACGAAAGAAGCGATTATCGCGAAACAAGAGCGGAAGATGGCGCAGCGGTGTTCCTTGCAGGCAACATGACCAAGACCGAAACCGTAGAAGCGCTTATGGAAACCCTGTCCGACTACGGCGTGACCACTGAAAAATATGACTCCTACGGCTATACTTACGACTCCATCAGGCACATTGCTAATACTGCCATCGTTACCTATCAGGGCAGACTGGAATATGAACTGGAAATGCTTTCCGAACAATATGAGGACGGTGCTTTTGAAACGGACGAAGCCTATCAGAATGCGGCGGCAGCCAAAAAAGAGGAACTGTCTAAAGATATTTCTTCCAGCTTCCTTTCCACACTGCCTCAAGAGGTTTCCGACGCACTGGAGGAAATCGGTCAGATGGATCTATACTCCCTAATCGTCGGCTCTATATTCTATAAACTGGCGGGTCTGCTGCTGCCGATTATTTACATGATAATGGCATCAAACAACCTGATTGCCGGACAGGTGGACAGCGGCTCTATGGCGTATGTGCTTTCCACTTCCACCAAGAGAAGCAGCGTGGTATTTACCCAAGCCGTTTATCTGATTGGGTCGCTGTTTGCCATGTTCGCTCTGACAACCATCACAGGCTGCGTGTGTCTGTCAATGGTGACGGAAGAAATTGAATTGACCTATACAAATCTAATCTTGCTGAACGTTGGTGCGTTCCTTGTGCTGATGGCACTGTCGGGTCTGTGTTTCCTGACCTCCTGCGTGTTTGACCGCAGCAAGCGTTCCATGGCCATCGGCGGTGGCTTGTCCATCTTTGCGCTGGTGGCGGCAATGCTCGGTTTGTTCGGCAGTCCTGTGATCCCCTCCGTTGTCCGTTTGGAGTCCCTGAACTACTTTAATTATGCCACAGTTATTTCCCTGTTCGATGTGATCTCCATTATCGATGGCACCGACGCATTTGTGTGGAAATTCGTGATTCTCGGTGTTGCCGGTATCCTCGGATATGTGATCGGCTCCATTCGCTTCACAAAGAAAGATCTGCCTTTGTAAAAGAAGGTGAACGGAATTGTTTGAGTTTAAGAAAATCTGTGATACCTTTGAAAAACTATCTACCAGAGAACGCAGACAACTACTCGAAGAAAAATCCAGTTCCGTATTTCACGAATTACAAAGCCACTCTATACCCGAAAGTAACCCAAAGGAAATTCTCGCCGGGTTTATGATCGGCTCTGCGATGGCGGATGGCAAGTTGAATGAAATGGAATATCTGCTCATGTATCCATCTCTTGTCAGAACATTTGGCGAAGATTTTGACTTTCAATCTCTCAAGGAGAATTTTCGGTGTAACAGAGATGCAAAGAAGTTGGTTGGAGATTATGTGGAAAAAGTGCTAAGTATCCTCAGACTTTCCGAAGAAAAGCTGAAGCGGGACGTGGTTATTCTTTGCCTGTGTACCACTTCTATGGACGGAAAGATTACTCTGAAAGAGAAACGATATATTCGATATCTCTGTGAAGCGTTAGAACGCAACGATATTAACGGAGATTGATTTCTCGCCCAACCAACAATCGCAAAAGGGCTGTTGTAGAATTTTACCGTTCTGCAACAGCCTTTTATCATTCCCTATAAACAGCGTAAATGATTGGAGCAATACTGCGCTCGCCCGTATTGACAAAAGGGAGCGAATGGGGAGCGCCTTCCCCAAACCCTGCTGTTATGCGTGTTTATCGGGCTTTGCTTCGGGATTTAGGGGAAACTTAAAACAAACATTGACGAAAATTGCGATATATGATATAATAAACGCAAGCGTTTATTATACGATTAAAAATCCTCGAACATACGCAAATCAAAGATTTGTTCCGTGCGTATTGGACAATTATACCATGATGCAATATGCCTTCTTTTCATTCCCCTGTTGTTATGCGTGTTTATCAGGCTTTGCTTCGGGGATTTTGGTGAAACTTAAAACAAACATTGACGAAAATTGCGATATATGATATAATAAACGCAAGCGTTTATTATATGTTATTTCAATAAAACGCAAGCGTTTAGGGAGGTGCTGCAAATGCATATTTCGGACAAGCTGAAAAGCTCGATAGGGCTTGTGCTTTCAGTGCTGCTTGTTGGCTCTATTGCGGGGAATTACATAGAAAGCCAGAAGCCCAAAGTTACCACGATAACGTATGCAGAACTTGTTGATCGCACTTCCAGCAGAAACGCCGAAAGTGATACCTCTGAGGCACAAGCGGGTGAAACTTCAGAAAGCGAGGACGAAAGCAGTTTGCATGAAGCTGAGCCAGACGCGCCCGTGTCAAGCGAAGCAGAAAGTATTCCGTCTGAAGCGCAGTCTTATGCTGTATCGGAAAGCGTTCCGTCCGAAGCGCAGACAGATGTAACAACGGCAAGCCAAGCACCTGTTACGCAGTCTGCGGCGACCACGATTATTCCCGCTGAAAATCCCAACGACGTCCAAGACTCTGACGAAGTAAATCAGCTTACGGTTTATGTGAGTTCAACAGGGAAATATCACAAAAAATTCGACTGTTCGGGCATGAAGAATTACACTGAAATGACATTGCAGCAGGCTATTGAAGCAGGACACACCGCTTGTAAGCGCTGCTGGTGAGGTAGATATATTCTGAAAAAAGCAAAAAATAAACCGCCCCCAAAGCCTTCAAACTGGCTCTGGGAGCGGTTTTCCATCTGTGTCTACCTTTTCGCCGCTCGATATAGATGGAAAGGCGATTGGAATGCGGAATAAAGGGCGGCTGCAAAATTCTAAAGCAGCTTTTGTGCGGTGCTGCCTAAGAGTCAAAATGGAAATTACTGTTTTCGCTGTTGTTTTGTCCGCGGGCAGGAGCGGTTTGCTTGTGCCCAACATACTGCACGAGTTACCTTAACTGCCGTTGTATGAGGGACAGGCATCTGTTCGAACATATCCGTTGTGACTTTCTAAAATTTGCCTCATTGCATTTGCAGAATGTGTTGCGTGATGAAAATACAAAGACATCTTAAAGAGGACGCAGGGTTATTGATGGGATACATTTATTCCGCAATGAACCCATTCACTCTGATGACTTTTTCGATATTCTCTATATTCTTCCGACAAATCTCCTCTATCTCCGCTTCGACCATTATTCTTAGCAGCGGTTCCGTTCCGCTGGGACGTACAAGAACCCGCCCATCAGTGCCTAGGGCACTTTCTGCCGCGCGCACTGCCGTCTGAACATCTGGGTCATTCACGACTGCATTTTTATCTGTAACGCGAACATTATTAAGCAACTGGGGATAGATAGTAATCGGGACACACAATTCAGAAAGCTTTGCCTTTTTCGCACACATCACCTGCATTATTTTAAGCGCTGTAATTATTCCGTCACCAGTGTTTGCGTACTTTGAGAAGATGATGTGTCCGGAGTTCTCGCCACCGAGAACGTAACCGTTCGCGCTCATATTCTCATAAACGTACTTGTCTCCGACATCTGTCTTTTCATAGAAGATACCAAGCTCGTCGAATGCTTTGTATAGTCCGATGTTACTCATAATGGTCGTGACTACTATGTTTTTTTCCAACTTTCCGCGCTCTTTCATGTAACGCCCGTAGATATACAGAATTCGGTCGCCATCAACAACATTACCCTTATCATCTACTGCAAGACATCTGTCCGCGTCACCATCAAAAGCAAAGCCTGCGTCAAGACTTTCGTCCTTGACAAGCCTCTGTAATCCCTCTATATGCGTGGAGCCACAGTCAGTGTTGATGTTCAGCCCATCGGGCTTGTTGTTAATTACATAAGTTTTCGCTCCAAGCGCATCAAACACGCTCTTTGCAATTGCAAACGCGGAACCATTGGCACAATCTAGACCGATTCGCTTGCCCTTGAACGAATGCACTGCAAGGGAAACAAGGTAACCAATATAGCGATTTCTTCCCGCAGAATAATCGTGCGCAGAGCCGATATTTTCCCCTGTTGCTAGAGGTAGCTCTGGTATCTCGCCATCAAGATATTTTTCGATACCGAGGAGGGTTTCTTCATCCATTTTCTCGCCTTTGCTGTTGAACAGTTTTATTCCATTATCATAATAAGGATTATGACTTGCGGAAATCATTATTCCGCAGTCGAATTCGTCTACTCGGCAGACATAGGAAACACTTGGCGTAGTTGTGACGTGAAGCAACGAAACATCTGCTCCAGACGCAGTAAGCCCTGCAACCAACGCGTATTCAAACATATATGAGCTTCTGCGGGTGTCCTTGCCTATAACAATATGCGGTCTGTGCTCCCTGCCGTAAAACCAGCCGATGTATCTGCCTATTCTGAAAGCGTGTTCAACGCGCAATCCGACATTTGCCTCATCCCTAAAACCATCTGTTCCGAAATATTTAGTCATTACCATTCCTCCGACTATTCTGTTGTAACGGATTTAGCAAGATTTCTGGGCTTGTCCGGATCGTTCCCACGTAGCACCGCGGAATAATATGAGATCAGCTGAAGTGTGCATACCGCTGGCAACGGCAGCAGCATATCTGGTAATATAGTATCAAGCTCAAGCTTCAGATCAACTGTATTTGCATTAAACACCGTACCCTTGCGGCATACTGCAATTATGTATGCTCCACGCGCCTTAACTTCTTCCATGTTACTTATGGTCTTTGCAAGAACGTCAGTCTGCGTTGCGATGGTTATCACTGGGATATTCTGTTCAATAAGCGAAATCGTACCGTGCTTCAGTTCTCCTGCGGCGTAGGCTTCTGAGTGAATATAGGTTATCTCCTTAAGCTTCAGCGAACCTTCCAACGAAAGCGCGTAATCATATCCTCTTCCAATAAAAAACAGGTTTTCGACATTCACTAATTTGGAGGCAATATATTGGCACTCTTCCTTACGGTCTATTATTGCCTGTATAGCATCGGGTGCCATACTAAGCTCAGAAGTGTATTCCCGCAGCTGCTTTTCCGTTATCTTTCCCCTAGCAAAAGCAAATCTGAAAGCCAGAAGATACAGGACAGCTATCTGCACCGTGTAAGCCTTGGTGGAAGCCACCGCGATTTCAGGACCTGCAAGCGTATGAATATACATATCAGCGTCACGGGCAATAGCGCTGTACTTTACATTGACGACAGCGAGAGTTTTCGCACCGTGTTTCTTTGCAAGATGCAAACTGGCTTTGGTGTCCGCCGTTTCACCTGACTGCGACACCAGAATGACAAGATCGCCCTCGCCAACAATAGGTTCCATATAGCGAAACTCGCTTGCTACCTCAACTGTAACAGGCGCTCTTGCCAATTTTTCAATAGCATATCTTGCAATAATTCCTGCGTGCATTGCTGTTCCGCAAGCAACCACGAAAACTCGGTTTACATCGCGCAGCAACTCGTCTGTTATTCCGTTCTCGCTGAAATTCGGAACACCGTCTTTTACCAGGCTTTGTAGCGTCTTGTGTACAACGTTCGGCTGCTCGTGTATTTCCTTGAGCATATAGTGTGGAAATCCACCTTTTTGAGCCTGTTCAATGTCCCATTCTGCAATGCTGACGGATTTTTCTATCTCATCGCCATGAATATCATAGAAACGAATATTGTCTTTTTCCATGCAGGCTATTTCATCGTTATTCAGCAGAACATAATTCTTTGTATACTTCAAAAACGCCGGAATATCCGAAGCAATGAAATATTCGCCGTTGCCCTCGCCAACAATAAGCGGGCTTTCCTTGCGGGCTGCATACACTCTGTCGGGAAAATCACAGAACATTATACCAAGCGCATAGCTTCCCTCAAGTTCCTTCATGGTTTCGATTATTGCGCGTAACGGATTGCGTTCAGAATAGTGATAATCAAGTAAACATGCAATAACTTCACTATCCGTTTGTGATGCGAACTTATAACCCTTCGTGGTCAAGAATTCCTTAAGCTGAATGTAATTCTCAATAATACCGTTATGGACTATTGTGACTCTGCCGTTGCTGTGCGGGTGTGAGTTTGCATCACTCGGCTCGCCGTGTGTTGCCCAGCGAGTGTGACCTATTCCGCAGTGACCGAATGGCGCTCCCTCGGTTCCAAGCTTACGTTTCATACCGGCAAGCTTGCCTTTTGTTTTGACCGTTCTTATTACATCATTTTCAAATACGGCTATACCTGCGCTGTCATATCCACGGTATTCCAACTTTTCAAGACCACTTATCAGCACATCGGTGCAATCGCGGTCGCCTATATATCCTACTATTCCGCACATAATTGCTACTCCTTTTTAGCTGTTTACAGTTTCCTTATTAATCTCAACGACTTGCTCGTTGTGGGATTCAATTTCACGCACACGTTTTTCAAGAAGTGCCTGCATCTGAGTCAGCCTATATATACGATTATTCATATGAGATACTATCATTGTCAACGTAAGGATTATCACCAGCATGAACATAATCGCAAACACGAACACCGTGCTTGTTACAGTAGCAATCCCCACAAGAGCGCCTATTTTCTCAACAAGCTGCGGAAATATCGCAAGCACCAGCATAACAAGACAAGCCGCTAGCCATGCAAGGGAGTATTTAAGATTAAGCCGTTTTTGGGTCAAATACCTTATTATAATCAATGTGAATATTACTACAACTACAATTAAAAATATCTGAAGTACCATATTCATTTGCTGTTCCTCCTTTTCTTCTTTGTGCCTATTCGGCAGATTATCAGCGCGAGTGAAACCTTTATCATGTAATACACAGAACGCTTAGCATTGATGGAGGAAACTCCTCCCATTCGTTCATTCATTTCAACAGCTACATCTTTTATTCTGAATCCGTTCAGAGAAGCTGCAACTATAGCTTCCGGCTCGGGATAATCCTGTGCATAGTTCAGGGAAAAAAACCTGTTCACCTCACTGTTTGAAGCACGAAATCCGCTAGTGGTATCCGTTGCCTTGATGCCGCAGCACATTTTTATGACAAAGCTGATGATGTTTATGCCGAGCCTTCTCATAAACGAAGTCTGGAAGCCTGTCTTGTCGATAAACCTTGAGCCTATGGTGATATCTGCTTTGCCTGCGATTATCGGGGCGATAAGCTTTTCAATATACGCAGGGTCGTGCTGACCATCTCCGTCCATCTGTATCGCGATGTCGTAGTTGTTCTCCACCGCATAAATGTAGCCGCTTTGCACTCCACCGCCAATGCCAAGATTCACCGGCAACGATATGTAACTATATCCATGCTGCCGAATTATTTGCTCAGTGTTGTCTGTAGAGCAGTCATTCACTATGAGATAATCATATTGCGGATAATTTTGCACTAGATTATCTACTACTTTTTCGATATTTTCCGACTCATTATACGCTGGTATTATTATCAGCACCTTTTTGTCCATATGGTACACCCCGCTTATTAAACTTCCTTAAAACAGCTTGTCCGTATATGTATTCCCTCGTACCTCTGTTCCATCTGCGACAAGCTCTTTGCCTATTTGTATCTCGATTACTTCAGTATCGGTTATCGCCTTAAGTCCATGCATCACACCCTCGCCTATGGAGAATGTATCCCCCGTAAGCGCTTCGTGCGCACGGTCGTTTATTGTGATAATGCACTTGCCACTAATAACAGCCCATATTTCTGAACGGTTTTTGTGGCACTGATAATCTATAGAATTTCCCGCTTTAATGGTCTTTCTCTTGGTCAGTGACTTAGTGCCATCATCATTCGCGACCATATCAAGCACCTTGTATTCGCCCCAGCCGCGTTCCTCATACATTGGACGCCTGTCCATATTTTCAACGTGGCGCTTTATATATGAGCTCTGCTCCTTGTCCGCAACAAGTATGCCATCGTGACTTGCTGCAACAACCATATCCTTTGCGCCCATAACAACCACAGGTATATCCAACTCATTTATGATATGCGTATTTTCGCAGTCATCAGACATACGAACATCGCCAATCGGCTCTGCTTCCATAACCTCTGTAAGAGTATTCCAAGTTCCAAGGTCTTTCCACTCGCCGTTGTAGGATATTGCCGCAACGGAATCCGCCTTTTCTACAATAGCATAGTCAAAGCTTGTCTTTTCAAGCTTCTTATATTGGCTTTCAACGTCTTTAAAGCTTTCGCATTCTATCTGCGACTTTACGATATCCATAAGATATGACAGCTTAAACGCGAATACACCACAATTCCAAAGACCGCCCTGTCCTATAAAATCAGCAGCAATCTGTGCAGTCGGCTTTTCCTTAAACTCAGCCACTTTCATAACTTCCGCACTTCTATCCTGCGGAATTATGTAGCCGTATTTCTCTGATGGATATGTAGGCTGCACTCCCATCAATACTATATTTCCTGCGCCGCTTTGCACTGCTCGGTCAAGCTCGTGTATCCTGTCAAAATAATTTTCGTCAACATAGGGGTCTACCGGCAGTACTACAACAGTTTCATCAAGGGAACATCCTCTTTCAAAATAGAGATATGCTGTTGAAAGCGCAATAGCCGGAAATGTATTTCTGCGCTCAGGCTCTATAACAATTGAAACCTTATTGCCAAGCTGGCTCTTTATGGATTCCACCTGCGATGTGCTGGTAGCGATAGTGATATCCGTGTTAAGACCCGCGGCGATTATCTGCCGGTACACACGCTGCACCATGGATTCGTTTTCGCCATCGCTGTTGCGTACTATTTTCAAAAACTGCTTTGAACGAATGTCATTAGACAACGGCCAAAGGCGCTTGCCTGAGCCGCCTGAGAGAAGAATTATGTTCATGTTCACCTCAAAAAAATATTTTTGTCATTAATCGTGGATATTATTCTTAAACCACTCATATGCCATCTCAAGTCCGATTGAAAGGTCATACTTTGCATACCAACCGAGTTTGTTAATCTTATCGCAGGACATGTTTTTTCTGGGTATACCACCCGGTTTGCTGTCATTAAATACAATTTTTCCTTGATACCCTACGATATCGCCAATTTTGTAAGCAATATCTTTGATGCTATTTTCAATGCCAGAGGAAACGTTGATCATTTTGTTCTCAAAGTAATTATTGATTAAGAAAATGCAGGCATCAGCAACATCTTCCGAAAATAAGAACTCTCTTAATGCCGACCCATCTCCCCATATTTCAACGGTTTCAATTCCTTTTATTTTCGCATCATGGAACCGTTGAATCAGAGCGGCGACTACGCGGGATTTTTGAGGATTGTAGCAATCATTTATGCCATATAAATTGCAGGGAACAGCAGAAATATACTGAACCCCATATTCCCTTGAATAATATTCACAAAGTTTCACGCCAATCATTTTGGATAAACCATATCCCTCCCAATCAGGATCCAGTTTACCCGTCATAAAGCTGTCTTCGCATAATGGAAGTTTCGCAGAAACAGGGTATATACAGTTCGAGGAAATAAACAGCAAATGCTTGCAATTAACTCTATAAGCACTGCTAACAACATTTAATGCAATATACGCATTATCTACAAGATGCTCTGCAGGATATTCTCTATTGTCAGCTATGCCGCCAACATTAGCGGCAACCAGAAAAACCACATCTGGCTTTTCTGCTAAGAAAAAGTCCTCGACTGATTTCTGATTTGTCAAATCCAGCTCGTCATGTGTTTTAAGTATTAAGTTGCTATATCCCCGGTTAATTAACGCACGCACAAGTGCTGAACCAATCATTCCAGTATGACCAGCAACATATATCTTATCTAGCTTTTTCATACGATTATCCTTTCCGACAAATTATTGTATGTTTTCTAAGAACCACTGATATAGTTTAAGAACTCCGCTTTCCATATTATAAGCAGGTTTCCACCCCATAGCAAGCAGCTTTGAAGAATCAATCACATTGCGAAGCTTGCCGTCAGGCTTAGATGTATCACACACAATTTCTCCGGCATATCCAACGATTTTGCTGATAAGCCTTGAGAGTGCCAGAATAGATATTTCCTCGCCGGTGCCAACGTTAAGGAAAGAATCTCCGCTATAGTTATCCATTATAAATACGCATGCATTAGCAAGGTCGTCTACATAAATAAATTCACGCTCAGCTTTGCCGGTTCCCCAGAGTTCTATTTGCTTGGTATTATTGAGCTTGGCTTCATGATATTTTCTGATAAGAGCAGGAATGACATGAGAATTCTTGGGATCAAAGCTGTCATTTTCTCCATAGCAGTTTGCTGGCATAACAGCAACAAAATCGACTCCATATTCTCTTTTATAGTACTCACACAGACGGACGCCAAAATTTTTGGCTAAAGCGTATGCTTCGTTTGTCTTTTCTAATCTGCCGCTCAGCAGGTCTTCTTCTTTTATCGGGAATTCGCAGTCATTGGGATAAACGCAGGCACTACCGAGATATAGCAGTTTTCTGACTTTATTTTTAAAAGCTGCATTGATAACGTTACACGCAATTTGCATATTTACAAGTCCAAACTCAACCGGATGTGCTGAATTTGCCCAAATACCGCCTACCATAGCAGCAGCTACAAACACATAATCTGGCTTTTCTTGCTGGAAAAAAGCTTCCACATCTGCCTGCCTTGTAAGGTCAAGCTCTGAATGTGTTCTTCCTATTATATTGTTGTAACCTTGTTGTTTTAGTTCACGAACTATTGCCGAGCCAACCATTCCGTTGTGTCCTGCAACATATATTTTGGCGTTTTTATCCATAATGTCCTCCACTCATTCCAAATAAATGTCTTTTCCGTTCGTTTCCTCAACGCCATTGTCGTATACAACTATCATCTGTGTATCCTCAAGGAATTTGAAATCATGAACAGTATATGGTTCAACGCAGAAAAAGCTTCCTGCTTCAAAAAAATACGATTCATTGTTGTCATGGGTTTCGACATCACAAACGATGAGTTCAACCTTTCCGCTGATAATATAGAAATACTCACGATTGTTCTTGTGATAATGGCAGCCCCTTTTAGCGTCCTTCCTGGTAAACAGGTAATTGACCTGCTTGTTCTGAAAGCTTAATAGCTGGCAGATTTCTCCTCTGTTATCGGAAAAGGCAAAATCCGTTTTCAAAATCGTTATCATGCCTTATTAGCCTCGGAAACATCATATTCCGTCATAATTCTTACAAGCTCCTCAAACGAGGTCTTGCGTGGATTCCAGCCAAGCTCATTTCTTGCCTTTGTCGGGTCACCGAGGAGCGTCACAACATCAGTCGGACGGAAGAAATCCGGGGAAACCTCAACAAGCACCTTACCGGTTTTCTTGTCAATACCCTTTTCGTCAATTCCCTTGCCTTGCCACTCGAGCTCAATGCCTGCATATTTAAATGACAGCGTGCAGAAATCGCGCACGGAATACTGCTCACCAGTAGCAATAACGAAGTCATCAGGGATGTCGTGCTGGAGAATTAGCCACATACACTCAACATAATCCTTAGCGTAACCCCAATCGCGTAGTGCATCAAGGTTTCCGAGTAAAAGCTTGTCCTGTTTTCCCGCTGCAATATTTGCTGCGGCAAGAGTTATCTTTCTTGTCACGAAAGTTTCACCGCGGCGCTCGGATTCATGGTTGAACAAGATTCCGTTTACCGCAAACATACCGTACGCCTCACGGTAATTCTTTACTATCCAGTATGCATATTGCTTTGCAGCGGCATAAGGAGAATACGGATAGAACGGAGTGGTTTCTTTTTGCGGTATTTCCTGCACTTTTCCGAAAAGTTCAGATGTTGACGCTTGGTAAAAACGACAGCTCTTTTCAAGCCCCGCCATTCTAATTGCCTCTAGCATACGAAGTGTTCCCACTGCATCAGCATCGGCAGTGTATTCGGGAACTTCGAAGCTTACCTTAACATGGCTTTGTGCTGCGAGATTATATATCTCATCGGGCTTTACTTTGGAAACAATCTTAACAAGGCTGATAGAATCCGTCATATCACCATAATGCAAATGGAAATGAGCATTTCCCATTAAGTGTTCAATCCTGTCTTTTTTGTCAACCGATGAACGGCGGATTATGCCGTGTACATCGTAACTCTTTTCGAGCAGGAATTCGGATAAATAAGAGCCGTCCTGGCCGTTTACGCCTGTTATAAGTGCTGTTTTCATTCGTAATCCTCCAAATTAACAGTTTTCTTAGAAACAAAAGTGTATGCGCACAATGCAATAATAATCTTGCACAAGTTTGTAAACCATGCGAATTTGACATGATTGTCAACTAGAACCTGATATTCTTCTACTATGGAATTCCACTTGTTTTTTAATGAACCATTGCTGACGCCGCCAGCATAATAAACAACCAACGGTTTCGGAATGGATGCTCCCTTAAGGGACTTATTCCTCATGACTTTGAGTTGAAAATCATAATCATTGGCAGTTCTGTATTTTTCAATATATGGTCCGCACATTTCCCATACGCTTCTCTTATAACACATAGTAGGCGTTGCCATCATCCACCCCAGACGCCAGTTTCCAGGTTTTCCGCTCCATTTGCGAACGATTTTTCCGTCCTGCTGATAAATCAATCCGCCATAACAATAATCTGCATTTTCGCTGACCATCTTTTCAACAATTTGTGAAATTACATGAGAATCAATGTATACATCAATCATAAAAATAAGCAAATCACCAGTGGACATGGCAGAACCTTTATTTACTGCGTCTGCAATTCCTCTGTCTTTTTCAGATACCCACTTTAAGGCCTTGCCGCACGCCTTATATTTCTGCTCATATTCCTTAAGAAGTGTAACAGTCTCTTCACCCGACCCCCCGTCTACAATTATGTGCTCGATATCGTTGCAGTCTTGCTTAAGCACACTTTTCATTACCCGCATCATCATCTTGTTATCGTGATAAAACGGCGAAATAATGCTAACCTTCATTTGATTGACCTCCAAGTTTTTTGAGTTTATATGTTAGAATTGCAATCAGAATAATAACGCTAGCCACATTGCCTGCGATAAGCCCCATGCTTGCCCCATCAGCCTGCCATAATCCAATACCAACATATGAAGCCGCACAACAGACAGCAACTCCCACAGCGCAGCTTATCACTAGCCATCTAAACTCTCTAACCACAACTGCTAGCATCTGAATAAACGCATTTATAGCCGTACAGAAAGTCCCTACGATTATCAGCATCAGCAATCCACTATACGGAACAATGTTTTCGCCAAAAAGAACATTCAAGCCCCATTCTCCGACAAAATTTGCAGCCAAGAGTACCACGATGCCAATGGCAACTATAACTGCCGTTATCCTTGACGCAAGTGAACCAAATGCTTTCGTGTCCCTCACTTGATAAGCTTCCGCAAACTTCGTGAGGAACGGCATATAAACATATGTTGCAGCAGCTTGTATCAACAGTGCTGGAGCAAATATAGATGAATATGCCCCAAGCATAGTTTCATCGCACATTTTTTCAAGAATATACTTTGGTGCAGCAGCTATCACGCTGTTAAGAAACAAGTAAATGCAAAGCGGCACTGTTTCCTTTACAAGTGGAAAATAGATGGAAATTGGACTTGTGAATCTGTATCTGGAAATATTCTTCGATTGAAAAATGTCAAAGAACACTGTGACAAGCATAGCAGCAAAAGCCATCAATGCTATTGAACCATTCAGGTTACCGAAAGCAAGATACCCAACAACAAATCCTATAAAAAGCGCCACGCCCTTTATCAGTAATGACTGCCCCGCCTTATATAGCATATCGTTTTTCTGAAATATGCCATGCAGCACGTCTGAATAGTTTTCTGCTAGCCTGAAAATCATAAACAGAACAATTGTCACGATAGTATCAGCAGAATAAGCATTAATAAAGGAGAACGATACGCACAGCAATAGCGCTACGGTGCATGAAATTCCGCGGAAACCGACATAGCAGGTATCTGTGTATTTATTCTCAATGTCAGATACTTGAAAGTTCCTTATTCCGAACAGCGCAACTGTCTGAAAAGAGGCAGATATCGACATCGCAAGGGACAAAATACCTGCATCGGTAAACCCAAATAGGCGTGTTACCATTACAGTTGCTAGCCACTGGGTGCCAAGGTATACTATATTGCCGACGGCATTCCATAAAGTGTTCTTTTTTATATTTGAAGTCATCCCTTCTCCAATCTGGTAAAAACAATGAATGCTCACATCATAACAGCCACAACAGCGAGAACAATGTCAAGGATCAATGCTATTATATACTCAATATGCGGCTCAATCGTCGCCAAAGAGTTATATCCAGAATCTTGCCATCATAACAATTACTGTTAATGATAGATAACAAACTGATGTAAATTTTACAGTAGTAAGTTCCAACACATCTATTCTCTTTGCATATCTAAACCGTTTTAACAATCCATTACTCAGAATTGATATGGCAAATATAGCAATTGGGATAAAATAACGTCCCTGTGTGCCTGTGGATATTAATTCACCCACTTTACTTGTCACCAAAGGTGTCCAGTTAATGTACATCGCAACGACAGTTCCAAAACTCATCGCCGTCACAGCGATAAGCGAGAAAACTCTGAATTTGAAATTAAGTCTGTTTGTCATGCAAATCTCAGATATGCCAGTGACTAACAATATGATATAGTATATAGTCACAAAAGGCTCCCAGAAATTAGTGTCCAAAGAGCCTAAACATCCGAAGAAGCTTATAGTCCAGAAACCAAACGACTGGCTTACAGTATTGAAGAATACATTCACTAAACAAAATGGATTTTCAGAAACAAACTGTTTCTGTTGAAGAACTAGATCATCCACGGTGGAATTTATGCAACTGCCAGTGAGTCCGTTCATTATCATGGACGGGATAAGATATCCTACAATTCCAGTCAATACAACGATTGTAATACATCTAATATACCTTTTTACTGAACCAAACTTGGATTTATCGATCGCAAATAGACATAAGAGCAAGGGAATATATGCACTCTTGATTCCAAAGATAAAGAAAGAAGAAACAGCAATTGCAATTATATCCGAACGAACCACATCATCGCCTGATACGATTAAATGAGTTATATAGGCAAATAACAGGAAACAGCTTCCTATTAGCAAAGCATCATATGACAGAGAAGCACACTGATATATTGTCATGGGCATCAATGAAAGTAGAAACATGGTTTTAGGAAGTATGGGTGTCCTCTTTATAGCGAAATAAATCATCAACGCAGAAAAGAATAGGTTGAATAGCTTGCCAACTAGCATTTCATTGAACGGACTGAAATCATGAAATATATATTTCGTGATCCATGCACCAAGTCCTGATGCGATATATCCGATTGGGTTCAACTTTACGACACCCCCAGGATAGAACACGGTTGCATCGCCCTTGAAATCCAGTGCACTTTGAAAATACATATCACTGAACGTGATTTTTTCAGCACTCAAACCATTATATTTTCCGTTGTATGTATTGAGAAAGTTGAACTCGTCTTCTGTTATATAGCTTCCATAAACACTATTCTCGACATCAGGGAAAACATGGAGCGAGGATATGCGACACACATTCAGGAAATGTGTATTTTCATCTGGCTGAGTAAAATAGGGACTTAAGTAAATGATTAATGTACCAAAAATCAAAGCGAGAACAAGGTATAACTTTGCCAGATCGAAATTAGACGATCCGTCGAACGGTTCTGCAGAGAACCATCTACTTTTTATCTTCTCAATGAGTCGAGACATAACACAATCCTCCTGTATTAAGCGGCTTTAGAGCCAATGATTTTGTTTTCAAACTTTGGCTTTTAGGATTAGGAAAGCATTTGTTAATAGACAGGAACTTATTAAATGCGTGGTATTCCAATGTCCAAGGTGGACAAATATCATTGCCAAACCTTTTACTACATCTACACAATCCAATCTTTCCTTTTTCATTTCAACATTCTTTTTAACCCAAATATGCATTGACAATATTGCTGGTATAATTCTCCCAATCGCGTTCATCCGCGGTCTTCTGACCGCCTTCATAGAGCCTATTCCTCAGAGATTCGTCAGAAGTAATTTTCTCTATTGCGTCAACCGCAGTCTGTAAGTCATTGCCGTCATACATAAGACAGTTTTCACCATCACGGAGATACTCGACATTTCCATCATTCGGACGAACAACAACATATCCACCTGTCGCCATCATTTCAAGTGGGGGATAGGAAAAGCTTTCAAGAATACTAGACTTTAGCAAGATATCGCATTGCCTGTAAATCTGACTCACCCGCTCGTATGGAATCTTATGGAAAAACCTATTGGTGTAGTACCAGCTCTTGGGTTTTCCCAAATATGAAAGGAACCATATCTCATACTTATCTTTATCAAGCATATCAACAATGCGAAAACTCTCATCAACATTCTTGTAAAAGTCTGCACTATTTCCCTCAACAAGGATTCGGATTTTTCTCAATTTATCAAAACTTCGTTTCTTCGGGAAAAACATTTCTCTCTCCAACCCGTTAGGAATAAATGCAACCTCTTGATGAAATTGTTTTTTTAGCCACTTCTCACACCATTTTGAAATGGTCATGTACTTTACGTTGTTCATAGAATAAGTCTGATTTGCTTGAAACTGTAAAAATTGACCGTGATCATAGAATCGAGTTTCATAATTTTGGACCAAATACTTTCTTTCTCTAATATTCCTGTATGAATCCACCCAGTTCATGGTTGACCAAAGGGTTCCAACAGCAACATCAATCTGACCGAAAAATTTATCAGAACGAGTTGAAAGAACATTTATTTCTTCTCCGTCTTTAACCACATTATCATTACCCCAATTGTCATTAATAATCAGCACGTCATTTCCTGCTTGTTTGAGCATATAGCAATGTTTAAGTACCACAAGAATACCGCCGCTTATTCCTAGCGAAGGAAGGACAAAAGCAATATTTTTGTGCATTTTGCTTCTTATGTATTCACACAGTGGGACGCCGCTACTTATGGTCAGGCAGTTCTCAATAACATAGTCGTATGCGTTTTCAGCGAGCTTCTTTCTAAACATTTCGTCGGTAATCAACCTGTCGAATGCCGCAAGCCACTCAGCTTCGTCTGAGCACAGGATTCCCGTGCTCATGTCGTCTATCATTTTCTTCATTGCGCCAACGCGGCTTGCAATTGTTGGTACCTTTACCAGTGCTGCCTCAACCCACTTGTTTTCCGACTTTGCTGCATTAAACAGAGTATCGCGAAGTGGTGCAATATTTATATCCACTTGAGCAATTCTGCTCGGCAGCTCCTGCCATTCGCAGAAATCAAATGCCTTGATTCTATCCTTGTACTGACTCAGCTCTTCCGGAATATCAAGCTGCCCCGCAAAGCAGAGGTACACATTTGAATATTTTGCCATGACCTTTTTTAAGACAGGTAGAATCATGTCAATATCGTCATTGTGGGTTATACTTCCGCTGAAATATCCGATTTTTACAATACCATTCTCCTTTTTTTTTAGAGAAATAATTTGCTTCTTCAACTTAATCTGACTGCTACTAAGCTGATTGCTGGAGAGATATGGCAAAACATCTCTGTTATATACAGCCCATGCGGAGCGTTGCGCCATTGCATCAGAGGCTGTATTTCTGTTGATAAATACTTCGGGCACATAATGTCTGAGTTCCTCTGCAAGAGCTTCGGTTGTAGTTATTGCAGAATCGCAGAGCTTCAATGTTTTTTGCATGAGAGTGATTCCGCGGTCATACTGTTCCTTTTCATCAGGGTTTAGCGTAGCAAGGTACGGGATGTTATTTGTATACTTTGTGTCTATAACAAGGTCATCTATATCAAAAATGCACACCTTGTTAAAAGACTTGGCTTTTCTGATAAACTGGCCAACCATATCTGTATATGGGCATCTGTAAAAAATGAAAGCTCTGTATCTTTTTACATATTTTAGATCTAAATCGGTATAGAATACTTCCTGTGACGGCATCCCATTTGCAAGCAGCTGTTCGCGTTGATGAGATACTCTGTATCTTGAAGGATGAGGAAGATAGCAGCCATTTATAAATAACACATCAGCCATAATATAATCGCGCTCATTTGAATTGTCGTTTATGGATTCTTTCATTGTGTGTTTCTGTTTTTTTGCCTGAAAGTAATATTTCGTTTTCTGAAAAAACGCCTTAAATCCATATTGACTGATTGTTTCTACGGATTTCTTAGCCAACCTTAATGCTTCCATGATAATTACACTCCTCAATTTAAACGTTCATAAATTTTTCATATTCACTACAGATATGCTTTGGGGTACCGATATCCATCACTTTACCGTGCTCTAACCAAACCACTCGGTCGCACATCTCCCTTATTTGACCAATGGAATGTGATGTAAACAGAACTGTTGTACCGCCGGACATAAGCTCAAGCATTTTTGCCTTGCTCTTTTCCTGAAACGCCGAATCACCGACTGCAAGTATCTCGTCCACAATAAGAATTTCCGGATTTACAAGAGAAGCAATTGAAAATGCAAGACGCATTACCATACCAGATGAATAGTTCCTTATTGGGATGTCTATAAAATCATTCAATTCTGAAAACTGGAGTATTTCATTGTATTTTCCTTTGAGGAATTCCTCGCTGTATCCAAGAATCGCTCCGTTCAAAAATATATTTTCTCTTCCCGAAAGGTCAATGTCGAATCCGCTGCCAAGCTCCAGCATAGGCACCACATTGCCTTGAAGTATGACCTCACCAGACGACGGCTTGAGGATACCGGAAATCACTTTCAGCAAAGTAGATTTTCCAGCTCCATTTTTGCCGATTATTCCCATCACCTCTCCCTTATTCACTTTAAATGAAACATCGTCAAGTGCCCTAAATTCTTCATACTGTATCTTACCCTTAAGCATCTGAACAATATATTCTTTGACGCTTTTTACACGATCCTTCATCATCTTGTAATTCATAGACACGTTTTCTACTTCAACCATTTCAGACCTCATATATTAAGAACAAATTTATCCTGATTTTTTCTAAAGATTAGCCCGCCGACAAGCAGGGTAGCAAAGCACATTACCATCATTATGATATATGATTTTGGCTCAGGCGATACACCATCCATGATCATGGTTCTAATGCACTTAACTATATGATACATAGGATTGAGTTTAAAAATTGGCATATATTTTTCAGGCAGAATACTCTCAGGATATATGATAGGCGTCATGTACATCCAAATTGTGCTGATCACTCCCCAGAGAAACTGCGCATCCCTAAAGAATACCATCATTGTTGCAAGTATCATCCCTATACCCAAGCTGAACACAAACAGGCATATCAGCGGTATCGGAACAAGAACAAGCGCCTTACCTAACGGAGCCTGTGTGATTATCATTACGCCTACCAATGGGATAAGCGAAAACAGCAGATTTATTCCTGAGGAAAGTGCACGGGAAACAGGGTAAATATACTTAGGCATATACACCTTAGTTATCAGCGATGCATTTCCTGTTATTGAGCCTAGGCACATTCCAGTGCACTCCGAGAAAAAATTGAAGCACACGATGCCTACTAACAGATATAGCGAAAAATTTGGTATAGAGCTTCTAAACAATGTAGAAAAGACAATATACTGCACTATCATCATCAGCAAGGGATTCAGAAAGCTCCACAGAACGCCCAAAACGCTTCTCTTGTACTTTGTCTTGAAATCCCTTGAAACAAGCTGCTTTACCAAGTACTTGTATCTAGAAAAGGCGGTGATAAAATTAAGAGCCAGACATCTCCTGCCGTTCTCGGCGCACCTTATCATATGTATACAATATATCACGAGGATAGCGCCCAAGCCAAGCACGGCAAAGGGATACACATTACCCCACACAAGCGATGCTCTGGTTTTTATGCTCCAACAGAAGGAATATCCCAATGGTTCTCCGTTAAGCTTCGCCTGCATATCCGATGAAAGTTCTGCATTTACAGCGACCTTTCCTGCAGCATGCTTGGTACCATAGTATATAGTACAGGCATTTCCGATAACGCCATCGTCCGAGTATGCAATAAGAGAATATACCTTCCCTTTATCAAGCTCGGGAGTATTGTCAAAAACAATGTCATGCTCAGAATTATCCACTATATCCAAACAGTTTATGGTCGTTTCTGCGACAATGCTTTCACCATCTGCTACTTGGAATTTTATATGTGTGGTATTATCCCTGTTGTAACTCGCCATAAGCATTGTTATACTTATAAGGTCGCATTTTTCTTCGACAGTAAAATTCTGAGAGAAAACGGTATCCTGTGTTATCTCACCGATAACGCCATCTCCTTGGAGCATATCGGTGTAATCATCGCGGTAGTTAAGCTGCTCATAAGCGCATATCCAGAATATCGCCATCATCACGAAATATAGAGCAACGGTTATCACACAGCCCTGCTTCAGCGTTATCTTTTTTTCCCCCATTATTTCTTCTCCAATTCATCCAAGTATCTCTTCAGCGCGCTCTCCCATGATGGAAGTCTGCTGAAGCTAGCCTTGTCCAGCACGCTCTTACTGAGACGCGAGTTGAGCGGTCTTTTTGCCTTTACGGGATATTCTGATGAAGGTATCGGATGAACAATTACATTCTTGCCCGACTCTCGGAATATAGCCTTTGCAAAATCTGCCCACGAGCAGTATCCTTCGTTGGTGGCATGATATACGCCGTACTTTCCGCTCTGTATCATGTCGCACACTAGCGGCGCAAGGTCAGCTGTGTAGGTCGGCGAGCCTACCTGGTCGCAAACAACGTTAAGTTCCGAATGTGATTCTGATAAACGAAGCATAGTCTTTATGAAATTAGCGCCATTTATGCCAAACACCCACGAAATGCGGACTATGTAATACTTGTCTAGATTTTCAAGAACCTTGTACTCGCCCTCCAGTTTAGTACGCCCGTAAACGCACTGAGGTGATTTTACGTCATCAACCTCATACTCGCTCTCACCTGTTCCCGAGAAAACATAATCTGTGCTGAAGTACATCATTTCAGCACCTATTTCCTTACAGGCAATAGCAATATTTTCTGTTCCACCAACATTTACTGCTGTGCACTGCTGCGCTTCGTCCTCTGCCTTGTCTACGGCTGTCCATGCTGCGCAATGAATTACTGCCTGCGGCTTTTCTGTACACATATATTCAAGCACCGCTCTGCGGTCGGTTATATCCAACTCATCTATATCAATGCCCTTGCAGGCAATATTTCTTCTGTTCAGTTCTTTTACAACGTCATACCCAAGCTGACCCTTGACGCCTGTTACTATTACCATACCTATCTCCTCACACTTTTCCATTCTGTATCAGTCGAAAAGCTTTTGCCACCGCCCACCCTGGCAAAAACGGCATAACTATCTCAAAGAGAACATCTTGTTTAGCAAAGTATTTGTACCTTTTCATGATCGCCCTGTCCGATGCCTTGTGGCTGTAAAAATATCGGCTTCTTGCCTCGTTGAATTCTTCAAGCTCGTCGATGGTCTGCTTTATCTGCGCAAATTCATTAAGCCGCGCCTTATAATCGACCAACCGTCTTTTCATATCTCCGATACGCGCCTCGTAGTAATCTTGCTTGGAATTTACTCCCTTCAGCACTCCCGTCTGATTATTATTATGCTGCCTGTAATCAATCAACGGCTCCCGAATTACCTCTATACGCCCATTCAGTGCCGCGTTTATCGCGAGCCACTGGTCATGTACCAGCGAATCCACAAACGGAACTGAACTCTTGGCAACATCTGACCTAATCATCATAGCACAGCCTGTTACAAAGTTTCTCACCAGAAGATATCCCGCAAGTCCATCACCCTCATGAAAAACATGGCGCTTCCTTATTTTTGTTATGCTGTCCGCAATATGCCTGCCATTACCGTCGATTATCGCAAGGTCGCTGCAAACAAGCGGAGAGCCACTTTGTTCCAAAACATCAACCATGCGTTCAACCTTATCGGAGTGCCACACATCATCTTGATCGCAGTAGGAAAAATATTTCCCTGTTCCCTCAACGGTCAGCCGCTCAAACGCCTTATTTGAGCCGAGATTTTTTTCGCCGCGTATGATTCTGAAAGGGAACGCTGTTATTAATTTGCTGACAACGTTCTCATCAAGCGGACAATCGGGACAATCATCATAAATAAGCAGTTCAAGATTTGCATAAGTCTGCTCATTCAATGATAAAAGCTGCTCACAAAGCCATTCCTCATTCGGTTTATATACCGCCATAAGGATAGTGACTAAAGGTTTATCTGTTCCCATACATTCTCTGATAATAATCCTGATACTCGCCGTTAATGATATGCTCCCACC
>CAZKXB010000045.1:0-22230 GCA_964556595.1 uncultured Ruminococcus sp.
AGCCCAATGAAAAGTTTATGTACGGTGCTGTCCGTGAGGGCGGCAGAGCCAGAGATTTTGAAGAAGCAATCGAATGGCTGGTTTCCGCCGGTATGCTGAACCGTGTCTACAATGTTTCCAAGATGGAGCATCCGCTGTCTGCTTTTGACAAGCTGGATCAGTTCAAGCTGTTTGTTTTTGACACTGGACTTCTCAAACATATGGCAGGTATCGACAATACGGCGATTTTGCTGAAAGCGGACTATCAGTTCAAGGGTCCGCTGACGGAAAATTATGTTCTGCAACAGCTCCGTGGGCAGTTTGAGGTAGAACCTCGCTATTATTCCGATAAGGGCAGTGAGATCGACTTTGTTCTGCAAAGCGGCATGGAGATCATCCCTATCGAAGCTAAAGGCGGCGAAGATAAGTCTGCTCCTTCTTTCAAGAAGTATATCGCAGACCACAAACCAGAACACGCTTTCCGTTTCTCCAAGCGTGGCTATCGTAAAGACGGAGATTTTACCAATCTCCCGCTTTACCTTGCTCGGAAAACAAAAGACCTGTTGTAATCGGTTTTGCCAAGATATCTCCGCCTTTAAGTTATAGTTGATTTTTTGGGAAAAATATGCTATACTTGGAATAAAGTACTGAATGTGAGGTGTCCTATTTTGAATATCAGCGATGGATTATACAAAACGCTTCATGGAATGGAACGGTCGGAGTCCAAGCTTGCGCTGGCTTCACAGCGGCTTGCTTCAGGAAATCGGATAAATTCAGCCGCCGATGACGCGGCAGGGCTTGCTATGTCCGAAAAGCTGAGAGCAATTGACCGTGGATTAAGGCAGGGACTTCGCAATACCTCTGATGGAATAAATTATCTCGATACCGTTGACGGCTGTGCGCAGGAGATGAACAATATGCTGCACCGCCTTAAAGAACTTGCCGTTGAAGCCGCCAATGGCACAAACAGCCGCCTTGACCGCGACGCGCTTGATTTGGAATATCAGCAGATACTTGAGGAATTTGCGGATATCTCGGACAGCGCGCATTTCAACGGTATTCCGCTTATGGAAAAGCATTTGCCAGAGTACGAAAAGGATACGGGCAATGTTGTTCATGATGAGCCTATCGTAATAGACAGCACAAACAGCGTGCTTAATATCGGATATATCATAAACGGCAAAACAAAGGAGTGCAGCGTAACTATACCCAGCGGAACATATTCCGCAAGCGAAGCTGCTGATGTAATAGATACGCTTTTGTATGATAAAGCGCCTGAACTTATTATCGGTCTGAATGAGGATTCGCAGTTTACCATGCAGTGCGAGGGCGGAAAAATTGACCACATCAGCGGCGGCGCGTCAACACTGTTTTACGATACGGTGCTTGGCTCTACCGATGGTTATTTGCTTGGCGTAACGCGTTTTGCCAATGACAGCACCGCACGGCTTGAGGTTGTGGCAGGCAAGAATGATGTTATTGAATTTCGTTTGGGGAATAATGACGAAACCAAATATACGCTTCAGCTTGACGTGGGAAAATACAACCGCCCTGAGCTTGTGGCACATATCAATGAAAAAATCGCCGCCGCAGGACTTCCATGCGAAGTTGAAGCTGTAATGTACACCACTGATGAGGGCTATAATGTTATAGGACTTTGCAGCGAAACAACCATAACAGGTCTTTCGGGCAATTTTCTTATGATTGACGAGGGCGTGGCTATCCACTCGCCCATATATGATATATGCTGTTACAGCACACTTGTAAACAGCGAGGCTACGCTTATAGGCACAAAATCAATTGTATCGGGCGTTGAAATAGAGCGCGGCAGAAACGATTATTTTGTGCTGGACGCCAGCTGGTATGACAACGGTCTGCCGCACAGTGAAAAGCTGCGCATAGACCTGCTTGACGATGGCGAAAATATAAAGCAGTATTCCGCAAGAGAACTTGTGGAGCGTATTCAGCAGAAGCTTGACGAAGCGGGTGCGCAGGTTGTTGCGGAACTTACAGACTCAGGCAGCATAAAAATGTATACGCTGCAATATGGCAAGGAGTGCAAAGTAAAGCTTGACACTTCAAACGTTCCAAGCGGGTATATGGTTTATGATATTTTCGATAGGGGAACTTTGCAGGTGCTTTCTCCGTCAAGAACATATTCCTCGTATACCGGCGCTATGCTTAAAGGCGGGCAGCAGCTTGGCACAAACATTGTGATTTCCGCGCAGCACAACAAACTTTCGTACAACATAAATTTTGACGCTTCAAGCGGAATTGCAAACCGTACTATCGAGTTTGATATCCCGACAGGCACATACAATACCTCTACGCTTACCGCAAAGCTTAATTCAATGCTTGCCGACCAATATCCCGATATCAGCAACAAGCTGGTGTTCTCTGCTGACAGCAGGCTTATCCTCAGCGCAAACAGTATTGCGGGCAGCGAGATTACAAGCATTTCCGCCAACCAGACCAGCGCATACAGCAAGCTGCTGCAAGGCTCGACCCTTTCGGATAACTGCACCATTATTGCGGGCAAAGAAGGTGCTGCGTCAAGCTATGTTGATACCGTCCCCGGAACGGGGCGCAGCAATGTCACGTCCACCGCAGGAAAAACTACGGACGCCGTTTCGTACAGTTCATATAATCCCTCTGTGAGCAGAAACCAAAGTTCCTCAAATTACATAAACTATTCAAGCCGCATACCCACTATTGAGGACGGAAAATCCACCCCTATCGCTGATGTGGAGCAGGGCGCTGTGGGTGATGAAAACAACGCTGTACATACCCCCGCAAAGCTTACATACAAGGACGCGCTCACCCAGTTTACGGCGGCGGGTACTTCGCTCAGGGATATTTCTGTAAGCTTCAGCCTTACGGATAAGGACGGAAACGCCACCGAATACAACGCGGTAATCGCCAAAGGCTCTACCGCCGCGCAGGCTATTGACCAGCTTAACGCGCAGCTTGGCGGCGCTGCCACCGCTTCGGCAAGCGGAAACGATATAGTATTCACAAGCGCCGATAAGGGTGAAAAGGTAAAATTTGATGTGCGCCCTGCGGATTTACAATATGCCGCAAACCGAACCTATTACGAGAACAACGCAGACGCTGTTGCCGATATCGAGAACAACAGGGTCTATGTTCCTGCAAAGCTTACCTTGCAATATGCGGGCACAAATATTCCTATGACTGTTGACGCGGCTACTGACCGTTTGCAGTTTACTGCGGGTGGAAAGACCTATGACCTGCGGCTTACGCAGAAAACCTATTCCACCCTTGATGAGCTTGCAAGCGAAATCAATGCCAAAATAGCGGACAGCGACGGCGGCACTGCGCAGGTAAGCGTTTCAGCAAGCGGCGGCTCACTGACGTTTCTGGGCAGCCCGCAGAAGACGGGCGGCATATCCATAGGCAGCGCTACCACCTGCCACATAAATCAGAAAAAGACGGATAACAATATATCCTCCTCGCAGTATTACGACCCCGCCACCAATACCGAGAACACCCCCGCCACTATACGCGCGGAGGGCGTGGATACCCATTTCCCGCTGACGGTTGACAGCAGCAACAATACCATCACTATGACTTATTCCTCTCCCGATGCTGCCGACCCCTCGGTTACGCGCACCGAAACGCTTACCATAACCGTCCCCGACGGAACATATTCAACCGCGCAGGAATATACAAACGCCGTAAATCAGGCTATTGCCAATGACCCCGCGCTTAACAGCAAAATCACGGCAAGCTATTCCCCAAGCGGCTCAGACAAGGGACTTACCTTTACCACTGTCGGCGGCGGAAACGGTTATAAACTGAGCAATCTTGGCGGCACATCAAAGGTGGAAACCTACAAAAAGCAGAACAACACCGCGGGCGGCACTGTCGATACAGGCAGCAATACCGTGAAATTCCCCGCATCAGCGGAGAACAACAATTTCGGCTCGCTGTTTGATAATGATGGCATAGAAATAAATGACTATAACGATACCGTATCCATAAATATCAACGGGGCGAACTATAAATTCAAGCTTACCCATGGAGAATATAAGGGTTCTTCGGGAAAATCCTCGATAGCGTCACAGGTGGAGAATGGTCTTTCCGGCGCGGGAGTAACTGTTTCCTTAAGCGGAAATTCGCTTAAAATCGTCACCGACCTTGAGGGAAATTCTGCCACCATATCGCTTAGCGGAGACAATACTTCGCCCGTGTTCAAGCGCGCCCAAAATTCTGCAAGCATATACAGCCGCAGCCGCAGTTATAATATGTGTTCCATAATAGGCACGCGGAATATCGGCACAATGGAAATAAAGGACTACTACAACACCATGCAGTTTACCCTTTCCAACGGCGGTATTGAGCAGCAGATTGATATTGAAATCCCAGAAGGAACATATACCGCGCAAACGCTTGCGGCGGCGCTTCAGGCGGAAATTGACGCAAAGGCTGCGCCAAATCTGCTGAAAGTCGGCGTATCGGGCGGCAGATTGACAATAACAGGCGCTGAGATATCCAATTCCTGCGGAATATACAATTTCAGCGGAAAGCTGTTTGACCGCGTGTTCCAGAGTGCCAATTACTATAATGTTTCCAGACATTCCGAGGCGGTTGGTACGACCGTAGGTTCAGCGGCTTCTTACATAATCGGCAGAAATAATATGCAGCCCGAAACCGAGGAGGAAATTGAAAGCGGAAAGAATGTAATAATCTACACCGGTCTTAATGATGAACTGATATTTGATTTCACATATCAGGGCGAAACCCATAAAATCAACGTAAAAATCCCTGCAGGCGGCTATGACCCCGAGGAAATCGCGGCAGCCGTTGAAACCGCAGGCAGAGAGGCTATAAAAGGTCTTAAAGACCCCAACGGAAATCTGATAAACGAGGAGTATTTCCACGCTTCGATAGGACTTGCCGCGGTGGGAATTGAGGAAAACCAGAACGTTGCAATAAAAAGCCCGGGAATGTTGGTGCTTAGCTATATTCTTCCCGACAACGGAACAATTGAGCGCGCGGATACAATTATTGACGGCATACGCGGAAGCGCTGCATACAGGATATTTTATTCCGCAACGGATTCTCCAAAGCCCTCCCGCGTGATAGGCAAGGCGGATATCAGCAACGGCATTTTAATACAACAGGGGCAGAATGACACACTGTCGCTGTCGCTGGACGAGGAACATTCCTCAATCACAATCCCCGCGGGAAGCTACACCGCCGATGAGCTTATCAATACAATGAACAAGCTTTACGAACAGCAGGACAGTCTTGTGCGCGTAAGCAATATGGAAGGACATCTGATGTTCTATACCACCGAAAACGGAAGCTATCATTTCGGCAGATTTACGGGAAACGCCGCTGATGATCTGTTTTATCAGGCTGAAACACGCGATGACGACACCGAGATAGGCATACAATACGGCAGGCGCACGGATAGCTATATCTGGTACAACAAAACCCGCGCGGACGCATATCTTATGCGTATCAACACAACGGGCATTACCACAATCGAAAGGGCGCTGAAAGCGATAGACCGTATTGATGGCGCAAACACATATCTGCTGCGGCGGCGTGCAGAATCGGGCGCAATGAGAAACCGCTCCGAGCATACCTATGCGCGCAACCAGAACTATATAGAAAATCTTAAAAGCACCGACTCTGCGCTTCGTGACGCAGATATGCCGACCGAAATTATAAACGCTGAAAAGGCAAAACTGCTGACGCAGGTGCAGAATTATATGATTGGCGTTGAAAAAGAAAATGCACAGAAAACCTCGCTGCTGGACTCAATGGCATGAGCGAAAGCGGCGGGGCAGTTGCACCGATAAAACGGCTATCCCCTGTGGACTTGTTGGATAAATAAGAATTAACAACCTGACAAATCTTCGCAAGCATGGAAATGCAATTATCTCAAATTGCTGATATAATAAGTTTTGACAGGAGGATAAAAGTATGGAGTGGATAGCAGCAATGCAGCAGGCAATTACTTATATGGAAGAACATCTTATGGAGGAAATTAACTATGAAGATGTAGCGAAGCATATACACACTTCGAACTATGAGTTTCATAGGGCATTTAGTTTTCTTACAGGGATAACTGCCAATACCTATATTCGCAACCGTAGGTTGTCTTTAGCGGGCAGAGAGATTGTAGAAACCGACGCTAAAATAACAGACATTGCGCTGAAGTATGGCTATGAAACACCGGAGAGTTTTACAAAGGCATTTACAAGGTTTCATGGAACTGCCCCTAAATTTGCCAGAGAAGAATCAGCAAAGCTCCAGCTTTTTAATCCGCTTGTTATTAAAATAACTGTGGAAGGTGGTACAAGTATGGATTACAGGATTGTACAAACAAAAGAACAAAAATTTATTGCACTGGTAAGAAGTTTTCGCAATGAAATCATCAATGATGAGGAGAATCATGATATTCCTGATTTTTGGGGCGAATGCAATGAAAAGAACCTATTAGGAACCATTCGTAATTTGCGACCAGAAGGAAAGCGAGACTTGTATGGATTGTGTACCCCGACAAAAGAAGGGAAAGACACTTTCGAATATGGAATCGGTGTATTGGTTGATGAACAGACGGCGGACTTTGATATGGCTGAAATGGAAAAAGCCGGTTTCTGCATCTGGAATGTGAAACAGGGAACATACGTGGTGTTTGACTGTATTGGAGAAGACGGAGATTGCATAGGTGAAACTTGGGGAAAATTCTATAAAGAGTTTTTGCCACAGATGGGATATGAGGCAGAATCGGAAACAGACTATGAGATTTACTTTGAAAAGGGAAGAGAAGGTTTGATGTGCGAGCTTTGGATTCCGATAAGAAAGAAATAGACAGATTTACCATGTTAATACGCTTGAAATTTTCAGTTTGATGAAGCGACAAATTCCAATTTTATAAACTGAGCATATCAACTGAATACCGAAAAACTGACCGTTGACCAGTCGCAATCTATCTGCGAAAAGTTGGCGGTCTTTTTTATGCCCATTTTCAAAAATGAACATTGCTTCGTGACGCGGATATGCCGACCGAAATTCAATAAGGGGCTTGCCCCGTCATTTAACGGGGCTAAGGGCGTATCGAACAAGTTCGACACTGGCTTCGCCAACCTGCCATTCAGTCGGCGTATTGAACTTCGTTCAACACTATTGTATCCCCTACTGAATGGTAAATGGAACCCGCCGCCTAAGAGGCGGGGGACATCTTGCCTAAGTTATAAACGCCGAAAAGGCAAAACTGCTGACACAGGTGCAAAATTATATGATTGGCGTTGAAAAAGAAAATGCACAGAAAACCTCGCTGCTGGACTCAATGGCGTGAGCGGCGAAGCGGATACTTCTGATGGTTGTAATGCGTACTTGTCAAGCAAAATTTTAATGCTCCCCAGAGTTCAAGCCAAACTTTTCTGCCAAGGGGTAAGACCGTTGTCGAACAAATGGCGGTGATGATATAAGCCAAGCCGCTTGACTTTTATAAAGAAGATTTAAGAGTAACGCGGCTTCAGCACACCTGCAACGCAAGGAACAAGCTCATCTGAGTGACTATCCATACCCAATTCAGTGCAAAATTTAATCGTAGCTACCATTACATTTGACACATATGACTTTGTTTGTTGCTCCAGCTTTATCTCTAAGCATAGTCCGTAGCCGCCAACAGCAATTTTCATTACAATATACGCTCCGTACGCCACTGCATAATCTGTGGGTTTGCATTCTCTTTCATTATCAGAATTAAAATACATTTCGGCTTCACTAGTACTCAGAAGAAATATTTTATCTTGTGTATCTTCACTTTGGAAAAAACACTATTCCCACCATTATCGCAATCGCATCATTGTATTTGCCATTCGGAATAATAGCCTTATCTAAAATCTAAAAAAACCTAAAACAATTCTAAAGATAATAATAGCACAAGCGATAGATATTGTAATAATTTTTTGCCTTGCGATACGCTTCTCACGCTCTAAATGTGCAGCTTCTGCCTTTGCCTTGATTTCTTCAATTTTCTTTTGGCAGGCACAAACTTTCTCATCTGCATCTTTCCAGCCTGAAATCGACTTGAAAAATTGAATTGCAGATTCATAAGCATAGATATCCTCGCCCATCATTACTGCTTCGCCCTTTGCGAGTATTTCATCTTTTCGTGCAATTTCCGCTTTTTCATAGCAAGACTGCGCAAGAGCCGCAGAGTCCAGATATCCGCTGATAGTTTCAAAAAGATGCGCCGCTTCCTTATAACCGCTCTCGGTATTTGCCGCAGACATTGCATTTTTTGCACGGGTATAAGTGCCATCCAAACGTGCATTTTCGTTGCGGGTATTGATATGCTCTATATAACCGATAAGTGTGGATTTTAACTTTTCGTCAGCAAAACGAATGGTTTTCTGATAATTTTTATTGTCATCAAAAGGTTCAGTCTGATCTCTCAAGAGCTCCTGTTTTCTTACTCTTAGATCAAATAACAGTTTGCCTAAATATGCCGATGCATTTTCGGGATCTATATCAAGAACTTTCTCGCAGTACTCATTGGCAGCGTCCCAATCTCCATCCTCAAGGAACATAAAGACACGTTTGAGCAGCGGCGTAGTATTGGCGTTTTCGCCAGAAATTACTGTTTCTTTAACAATAGTCACCTTTGCTGCGTCTGCCTGTGCAATCTTTTTGATACCCCGTATCAAATCCTGCATAAATCCAAGCTTAGACATATCCTGCGCCTGAAGATGAGAAAACTCATCAGGCAAATCATAAGGGTCCATATCCTTATATGCAGGAATAAGCATTTTATTCTGTCCCTGCTTGATAAGAGCGAGGTAACGGCTCCATTCATTCTTAACCCAGGCGGCATTAAAGTATTCGGGCTTTGTGCCGAGAACAACCATAACCTTTGCGCTGTTCAGTGCCGCAAAGATATATGGCTCATACGCTGATCCGAGTTTATCTTCCAATGTGATACGAGCAAAGAACACTTTAAAGCCTTCTTGAGTCAGTTGATGATAGAGGTCATTCGCTAAAACGGAGTCAGGAGTACGGCGTCCGTTATTGTCGCTTTCTTTATAACAGATAAACACGTCAAACGGTTCTTCCCGCTGCGAAATTGCAAGAATACCCTTTTGAATCTCGTTGATTGCTCTAGCTTCTTCTTCGTAGATGTTACGCTGATATTCATCTGCGTATTGCAAGGCGGATTTATAGTTGTCATCATCAAAAATCGAGGTGAACTGCGCCCTGTTTACGGTTGGAATTCGTTTATGCGCAGATGGATCTTCAACATATTCAATACCATAACGGCAAAGAACAAGCGACCAATATGCTTCTGCATCGGTGCTGTCCTCGTTGAGTATCTGTTCGTAGATTCCCATTGCCTTATCGAACTCGTTGTTGCGGCGAAAATGGTTAGCGCGGTCGTATAAATTCGCCCGCCGATCATCGTCCAGTTTCGGTAATGTTTGTTGTGTGCCACAATATTCGCAGGTGGCTACAGTTTCATTGTGGTTGATTTCAAGTGCGCCTCCGCACATTTTGCATTTGAAGATTGACATAATTCCCCTCCTAAAATTATAAAAATGATCAAAACTCCAATCCGCTCAAAGATATACGCGATATATTGGCACTAAAGCGCTATTGTCACTCGGTATATTGTGGCTTTGCGAAATCTGCGTTTTGTTCATGGCTATTAAAAATTTTAATCTGACATTTTGCTGTTAATATCTTCAATAGCCTTTTCGTAAAATGGTTTATAGTCCATTTCTTTGTCCCTTTCTTTCGCAAACCCAAGGTCATGCGTTTTTACTCCATAGATTTTCATAAGCTCGGCTTTGTCATCAAAGTCAGTCGGCTTAGGTTCGTAAAAATGAAATGTGCCTGTATGTGCTTTCTCGTTGCATTTTCTGTTCAGAAGCCACCAAAGATCCATTTCAGAGTAGTCAAATCCGAAACCAAGAGCATATACTTCACCCAAAACAAAATTGTCCAGCCAGCTTTTTACCTTTATTGGACGGCATTCCCGCTGACATTGCTCATAGTAATTTCCTCGACTAGTGAAAAATGTTATATATTTGTACAACAACCTTCCATAGGCGTAATGACCCAAAATTATGCTGCTTGGTTTTCGTGCTTCACCGTGAATATGCCATATTCTGTTGGTATGCCCATTGTATTTAACTACATTAAATGTATGAAGAAGATATTTTGACTCAGCGCGTTTAACATCAGAGGAACGAATGTAATCCATATTATTTTTCAGCCAATTTTCAGTCAGCGGAGCAGGGTATATCGCTGCGGACTCAAGTTCATAGCTATAATTTGTGGTTATAATATCATCAAAGCCCATACTGAGAAGATCGCAAAGTTTTGAAACATATTCCTTCTGTCCTGATTGCACAGGTAAAAACATTTCCTTTTTATGTTCCTTTATGAGAGATTCGTAATTATTTTCAGAGCGAAGAACAATATCCAATGGGTTTGGAAGATTAGTACTTTGAATATCATTAATTATGGGATTGGTTGTAAGTTTCCTTTTCAACTTCTCCCATGATACATCATCACCAAAGAATGCACGGCATATACCATTTCCAAGAAAAAGAACCTTAGGCAAACGTTCATTCATTTCCGATTATCCTTTCAATAGCTTTTCCGTTGTCCGCATTGCGAGCAGGTTTTTGTAAAAAGTCCCTTAAACGTTCCGCCGCAGTATGTGCAAACACCGCTATATTGACGCTCTCTTATCAAACGCTGGCTTTCTTTTATACGTTCTTGTTCCTCCAAGCGCAAGCGTTCTTCTTCTTTCTTTCGATTTTGTTCCTCCAAGCGCAAACGTTTTTCTTCTTTCTTTCGATTTTCTTCCTCTAACCGCAAACGTTTTTGTTCTTCCAGCTTAGATTGTGTGGTATATATGACTTTTGAGTTGAGTATGCCCAGGTCTATCAGCGTGTACTTTTTTAATATGTAGTCAGAAACTATGATAGTACCAAGAGAATCGCAGGAAAAAAAGCCCAGTCACCAATAGTAGTTACGCTATCGGGCAAAGTGATTGAGGTTAGCGATTCACAAGCATAAAAAGCGCTTTTACCAATAGAAGTTACGCCATCGGGCAGAGTGATTGAGGTTAGCGATTTACAATCATAAAAAGCCCAGTCACCAATAGTAGTTACGCCACCGGTCAGAGTAATTGAGGTTAGCGATTCACAACCACTAAAAGCCCTGTCACCAATAGTAGTTACGCCACCGGTCAGAGTAATTGAGGTTAGCGATTCACAACCACTAAAAGCCCTGTCACCAATAGTAGTTACGCTATCGGGCAAAGTGATTGAGGTTAGGGATTTACAGCCACTAAAAGCACTGTTGCCGATAGTATTTACGTTATCAGGCAGGGTGATTGAGGTTAGGGATTCACATTCACTAAAAGCACTCTCACCTATAGTAGTTAAGCCACCGGGCAGAGTAATTGAGGTTAGCAATTTACAACCACCAAAAGCCCAGTCATCAATAGTAGTTACGCCATCGGGCAGAGTGATTGAGGTTAGGGATTCACAACAACTAAAAGCCCCGTCGCCTATAGTAGTTAAGCCATCGGGCAGAGTAATTGAGGTTAGGGATTCACATTCACTAAAAGCACTCTCACCTATAGTAGTTAAGCCACCGGGCAGAGTAATTGAGGTTAGGGATTCACAACCAATAAAAGCCTCCTTACCTATAGTAGTTAAGCCATCGGGCAGAGTAATTGAGGTCAAAGATTCGCAACCCCCAAAAGCCTCCTTACCTATAGTAGTTACGCCATCGGGCAGGGTGATTGAGGTTAGGGATTCACAACCACTAAAAGCCCCTTCGCCGATAGTAGTTACGCCATCAGGCAGAGTGATTGAGGTTAGCGATTTACAATCATAAAAAGCCATGTCACCGATAGTAGTTACGCTATCAGGCAGAATGATTGATTTTAAAGAAGATGCCTTAAGAAAAGCAAACGGACGAATTTCAGTCGTACCATCAGGAACAACAAAAGTTTCCACACCTTCCAAAGTTGGAGCATTCAAGATAGCGTTAACAACCACCAATATTTTGGTTAAAGCAGGATTTGAAGATTGGTCAAATAGTTCCTTTTTATAACTAGATACTTTATCACCTAATTCCCATAATTCCCAATATAATTCATAATACGAAAGAGATGGATTAATTTCATCTTTAACTAAGAGTTTACCGATAAGTGCGTCCGCACAATCAATATCCTCATCAAGTACTCTTTCAAAAAACTCATCTGCTTTTTTCCACTCTTCAGCTTCAAGACATTTAACCCCTCGCTTAACCAGATTCTGTATATTTGATGAGGGGATATTCTGCTGTGCAAGTTTTCCCTCAATTTTAGGGTTCAGAATCTTGCTAATGCCTCTTACAAGGTCCTGAACAAAGCCGACCTTACTCATATCCTGACCTTGAAGATTCTTAAACTCTTGTGGCATATCATAAGCGTCACAATCACAATAACACGGAATAAGCGTTTTACTCTTGTCGGTTTTCATCATAGCGATAAAACGACTCCACTCGTTTTTCACCCAAACCGCATTGAAATTTTCATAGCTTGTACCGATTGAAAGCATAACCTGCGCTGTACTAATTGCAGAGAATATATATGGCTCATATTCTTGACCGAGTTTATCCTCAAGTGTAATGCGTGCGAAAAACACCTTATAGCCCTTTTGGGTTAAAGCTTCGTAAATATCCTGAGCTATAACGCTGTCCTTAGTTCGTTGACCGTCAGAATCTGTTTCTTTATAGCAGATGAAAATATCATATGGTGTTTCATTTTTAGCAATATTTAAAATAGCCTGCTGAATAGCGTCGATTTCCTTCGCTTCCTTGCGGTATAAGCTGTTCGCTACGCTGTCGGAATAATCCAACGCTTTTTGAAAATCCGCATCATTATAGACGCTTTCTAGCATGGTGCGATGACAGGTAGGCTTTTTGTTTCCTGTTGTGGGATCGTCTACATACTCAATTCCGAATTTACACAGAACAAGTCCCCAGTATGCTTCACATTCTGCCGGAAATTCAGCAATGATATTTTCATACAAAGCTGCCGCTTTATCAAATTCATTGTTAAATCGAAGAAGATTTGCACGGGCAAAAGCCCGATTTTTTTCTCGCTGTCCGCCATGGGAACGGTCTGCTGTGTTCCGCAATATTCACAGGTTGCGACTGTTTCATTATCGTTGATTTCAAGTGCGCCACCGCACATTTTGCATTTTAATAAGCTCATTGTTTTTCCCTTTCTTTAACCTATAAAACCTGATTACTCATCAGACTTTTACAAATTGTTCTTTCTTGCTTTGCAAATGCGATTGCGTTCAGCTAAAGCATTGAAGATTTTTTTGATATGCGCCGCTGCTTCGTCAGAATTGTTATTCTCAACGAAGACTTTCAGTTCATCTAACAAAGTACTAATATTTTCTTCCGATTCTTTAGTATAACTGTTGCTTACAGGGTCGCTGAAACGGAACGATTCGTCCAATTTTTTGAGCTTTTCTTTCAAAGCGCTGTCTTCACAGCACTCAACAATACCTGCAATGTTGATTTGGAAACGAGTTGCATTTTCAGTGTCTGCCACTGTCATTTCATCAATGTGTTCAACATAGTCGCGGGTATTATCTGTAATAAGTACACCAATAGCGGCTGCTCCCAGCAACAGAACGGAAAGCACTAAAGCTATCCAATAGGGCACAGAAACAAACGCTGCAATAATACAAATTATAACCCCACCAATCAATTGAGCGAGAGCATACACTATTCCGACCCGAAAAATAGGATAACCATATATTTTGCTTACAAGCGTTTCCTTTGAGTTAAAAGCTTGATTTAAAACGAACAAGCTGCTTGCAATTGCAATAATAGTAAACGCAAATGAAATCCAACTTGCAGCTATCTTGTGGAACGGTATAACTAAAAAAGTCAGCATATAAACAACGAGGATAATAGCGCAAATCGCAATAATGGATTTGGATTTCTTATCTAATTTAATGCTCATGATTACCCCTCTCTCTTATGTCCACATTCGGGGCAGAATTTGGCGGTGATATTCTTGTTGCCACATTCGGGACAATCCCAAGTCGTAGGCTCTGGTTTCTTGCTTCCACAGTCAGGGCAGAATTTAGAAGTTATATTTTTGCAGCCACAGGTGCAATCCCAAGTCGTAGGCTCTGGTTTCTTGCTTCCGCAGTCGGGACAAAACTTAGAAGTTATGTTCTTGCAGCCACAGGAGCAATCCCAGCCAATTATTGGCTCAGGCTTTGGAGAACCGCAATCGGGACAGAACTTGGATTTAATATCTTTACAGCCGCAAGCGCAGTTCCATGTGTCAGCGCAAGCGGGGACAACACTGCCGCCAATTTCAGCGGACGTTTGCATAATGGGAGAGAGCGCGTCCTTAGTCATTCCAATAACTCCACCCATTGCACCGAGGGTTACTCCAAGACCCGCAATATCTCCAAGCACAGAGCCTGCTCCACCGGAACCGTTTCCAGTAATGCCATTCTGCATTGCTTCCATACCAACCATGCGGGAAGTTTCCTGCTGATAAGTATAACCCTTTGCCCGCATTTCTTCGGCTTCTGCAAACGCTTGTGCCTTGTATGCCTCAGCTTCTGCCTGTGCTTTGATTTTGAGAGCTTCGGCTTCGCCTTGGGCATTGACCATCTTTAACTGTGCTTCGGTCTGAGCCTCAAGTATTTTTCTGCTTTGCGCCGCTTCAACCTCCGCTTTGCGGACTTCTTCTTCACGAACTCTCAAAGTCTTATCAGCAAACTGCTGCTTCAGACGACGGTAGTTCGGGTCGTCATCAGGCGTCAGAATAGATGTCACGAAAAATTCGGGCATTGTCAAACCATATTCTGCGAGAGTTTCGTTTATGGCAGCGCGAAGTTTTTCGGAGATAAGGTCAATATATTCGTCTATTTCAAGAATGTTAATATTATTCTCTTTGATGATACGGGCAAGATTAGCCTTGACCTTATTCATTACAAGCGCTTTGAATTTGCCAACGACAGATGTAATGCTATAAGGGTCGCCAATCACTTCGTTCTGCTTAAATTCAGAGGCAGTACCGACAAGTCTGACAAGAAGCTTTCTGGAGTCGCACACACGCAGGCTGAAATTACCGCAAGCGCCTATTTCAATATGTAGTCCTGAAGCAGGGTCGAACAAGCGAATTTTGCTGTCAGTTCCCCACTTGATACCCATTTGGGTGGTGAGATTTACAAAGTAAACTTCGGAATGGAATACTTCTGTTGTGCTTGTAGGCAGCTTGTATAGGTTTTCAAGCAGAGGAATATTCTGTGTAGCGAGAGTATAACGTCCCGCTCCAAATAAATCCAACGCTTTGCCATCACGGAAGAAAATTGCCTCTTGGGATTCGTGAACTATCAGCTGAGAGCCGAGGTTGTAATCCTCAATCGGGTGCTTCCATACGAAAGTGTCGTTTCCACCCTCGTATTTAACCACGCTTGCAAGTCCTTGATTTTTAATGTTCTCTTTTGCAATACGCTCTTGCACATCAATCGCAGCGTCACATAGAGGACAAATATATGCAGAACTGGATTTGTCGGCAGCCAGCTTGCAGCTGCATGACGGGCAGGTAAATTCCACCAATGCCGCCATGCTTTCACGCGTGTTGATTCTTTCATGGCAGACAGGACATAGTGCGTCCTCGCCCTTGCTTTGGTCATATACGACATTGTTGCCGCAAGACGGGCAAACTTTTGACGAGAGCTTGTCGGTTTTCACGTTAATTGTGTAGCCGCAGGCACAGTCGATTTTCTTTCGCGCAAAAAAGCCGGTAGAGGCTTCAGCATAACGTCCGCAGGACGGACATTCTATAACAAATCTGCTCATTGGATTACCTCCTTGAAATATTTTGAGAACTATTCAAACAGAATCAATATAATATGTATTATTGTTTTTGCAGAAGATCAGATAATGCTTTTAAAATTGGGTTGCCGCCAGAGATTATACTGCTTATTATTTCCAACGCAGCTTTAATATTTAAATCTGCATCAAAGAACGATTTACCTATATTGCTCTCGTCAAACACAACATTGCCTTTGCTGCTTTCCGAAAATTGTTTTTTGAGCGCTTTAACTATTTTCTTTTTGTTTTGCTCTGGCTCTAACGCCACAATTAAATCCAAATAGTATTCCGCACGAATTTGCAGTATTTTGGAATTTAGCTGTTTTTCAACATAAGCGCCACTATCTTCAATGAAATTTTGAATTTCAAGTGCCAAATTAGGGTCGGGAATGTTGATAATAACTTTCCTGCTGCAATTATCATATCTTGCGTTTTCGGTAAGTTTTGCAAAAGCAAGTTTCCAGTCATACTCGATAGGGTGAGTTAGCTGATTTTTGATTTTCAAGTTTCTGACCCGCTGCTGTGTAATTCCCAAATCTTTGCTGATTTTGTAATCAGAACACTTTTGATAGTCAATAGTTCCGTCTGCATTTTGGTTGTCAGAAATCATTTTTTCGATATAGAATCTGAACATCATAAGTTCCATATCGGCTTTTGAAAGCTGTCCAAAGTTTGCGTTATAGAAACAATCGGCAATTTCGTCAAACAATCTGATTTTCTCTTCCGGTTCAAACATTACATATTTAGCCATAATTTCCCTCCCGATGTTTTGTTGGTTTCTTGAAAAAACACTTAAGCCCAATAAGGTGATAAGACGGTGAAGATTAAGAAGAGCATATCGATAATTATGAACCATATAAGAAATCGTCTTTTCTTAAAAGAGCTCTCATAAATTTTAATTTGCTTTGCTGAATCCTGCCAACCATTAAGTTGTTGCAACATTTCTATTGCCAATTTCAAATTTGAGATTCTTCCTTTTTTACCTTTTTGGATAGCGGCTTGATAGATAGCATCTTTTTGCTTAATGGTTTCTGCACACTTCGCTGCTAAATCATCTGCATCTCGCCATCCCGAAATAGATTCGAACCCTTGCTGCGCCCTAACCCAATCTTCTCTTGTTTTGTGGACTCCAACATCAAAAATACTCTTGTAATCGTTATACTTTTTATCTATTCGTTCGGCTTGTGCTTTTTCCTGTTCGGCTTTTGCTTTTTCGCGTTCGGCTTTTACTATTTCTCGTTCGGCTTGTGCTTTTTCTAGGCAAAGTGAATATTGTTCTTTTGCGTCTTTCCAGTCCGGTATCGTCATAAAACTATCAGCAGCTTTTTCATATGCCTCTATTGCTTCTTTATGTGCTAACTTAGCCGCTGAATTTTTTACAACTTTAGCACGCCTATAAACGCAGTCCTTAACTTGTTCCGCCGCGTCTTTCCAGTCCGGTATCGTCTTGAAAATGTCAGCAGCTCGCTCATAGTTCTCTATCGCCTGTTCGCCCGCCGCATTTGCCGCAGATTTTTTACATTGAATAGCGTCATTATATATCCTATCTTTGATGGATTTGATATAACCATTCATCGCAGCTTTCAATTCATCATCAGCAAATTGAATTATTTTTTTGAATAAGTTTTCTTTATCGAACAGATTTTTACAGTAAGCTAATTCCTGCTGCTTATGTACGCGTAATCTAGCCATAAGTTTTCCAAGATATGCAAGAGCATTCTGCGGTTCAATATCAAGAACCTTTTCGCCATACTCTTCCGCACTCTTCCAGTCGCCATCTTCAAGGAACATAAACATTCTTTGAAGAAGCGGAGCGGTAGTAGCGCTATTGGAATTAACTACAACTGTTTCTTTTTTTGCTGCTTTCGGAGCGTTGACGGAGAGAACCTTTTCAATGCCACGGATAATATCATTTATAAAACCGATTTTGCTCATATCCTGCGCCTGCAGATGTGCAAATTCCTCGGGAAGCTCATACGCGTCCATATCCCTGTAACACGGAATCAGGACTTTTGAGCGATCCTTCTTCATGATTTTCAAAAAGCGCGACCACTCATTCTTAACCCATACTGCGTTAAAATATTCGGGTTTTGTGCCGATTGATAGCATCACTTTTGCAGAATTCAGCGCAGCAAAAATGCACGGCTCATAAGCCGAACCGAGTTTGTCCTCAAGCGTTATTGCAGCATAGAACACCTTAAAGCCCTCTTGAGTGAGCTGATGGTAAATATCGTTTGCAATGACGCTGTCCTGGGTGCGTCTGCCTGTTTCATCTGTTTCCTTGTAACAGATAAAAACATCATAGGGGGCTTCTTTCTGAGAAAGAGCAATAATTTCTTTTTGCAGACGGTCTATCTCTTTGGCTTCGGATTTGTAAATTCCTCGCTGCACACTGTCGGCATAATTCAATGCAGATTTATAATCATCATCAGCGATAATGGAGTCAAACGAAGTTCTATGACAAGTGGGCACCCGCTTAAAGGTTACAGGGTCTTCTACATATTCAATGCCAAATTTGCATAAAATCGCACCCCAATACGCCTCTGCCTGCGTTTCGTCTGCTTGGATTATTTTCTCATAGATTTGCTCTGCCTTGTCAAACTCGCTTTTCATTCGCAGAGTATTTGCTCGGTTGAATAATCCTTGCAGATTTTCGTCTTTGGCGGTGGGAACCGTCTGCGTAGTTCCGCAGAACTCGCATTCTATGATGGTATTCTCCTCGCCAACGCTCAACTCGCCGCCACACATTTTGCACTTGTAAATAGCCATGTCGATATTCTCCTTTTTCTCGAAAGCTTTTTTGGCAAGATATTTTGCCGCTTTTATTTAGTGAACTCTGTCTCAAAATTCGTCAAGCATCTAACTTAAAGATGAAACTTTTTTCGACTAATATCAAGTATAATTATACTTGAAGTTGTCGGATTTGTCAACAAGTATTTAATAAAAAGCCTAAAATTTGTTATATCTGTCCTGTTTTTGCAACAGATGACACATTACAGCAATATATTTTATTCTATACGCCGTCACATCTTCCGTTAACAAGCAAACATAGAAACGGAGGAAGTCGCCATGCCGAAGAAAGGCGAAAAGATAGTCGTTGGGATGGACGCTATAGCCGCTCTCATAGCGACAGCGGAAAAGCTATGTATGGATATGTTTACGGAAAAACTTACAGGGAAGCAAAGTGCAAATTGCTTGAAAGTAAAATTGCTTTACAAAAACAATGTAATAACTGTATACCAAGTGCCATTGTTTATTCCGAATTGCTTAATGACTGGCTGCAATTTTCAAAACTGAATATCAAAGAATCTACTTATTCAAGATACAAGCCTCTGATAAATACTCACATAAAACCGCAGCTAGGCGAATGGCAGATATCCCATCTCACAACTAATTGTATTGAGGAACATATTATGTATTTGCTGCACAATGGGCGGCTGGACGGCGCAGGAGCACTTTCCCCCAAAACCGTAACAGATATTCTGATTTTCTTGTGGATTATGTGAAACAGCTTGTTGGTTTGTCGCAAGAATTTATTTTAACTGGAGATACTAAACAATATATTGAACCGCGCACTATGCCAAATCGGTTCAAGGCTTATGTAGCAGAAAGCGGAATTGACAAGACAAATTTTCATGCTTTGCGCCACACATTACTTAATGTGAATTGTTCAATCATATTCTTGACATAACTATGCTAGAACTTACTAATTTTCAACAGCTCCATTGCTGAATAAGGAATAACCGTAATGCCCATTTTTGTTGCAAGTTCAAAACCATTAACAGGCACACAGGATACATTGTATTTTACGAATACATCAACAACGATCTGCTTAATCTCCTCGTATCTTTCGTGTGACAAAGAAGTTCCCAATATTACTTCTCCCCAAACAATGCATTAATCAGCTCTCTTTTTTCCCGCTCGGTCATGGATGATGAATTTCGTGCGATCATACGACGAATTCTGGGATGATCAAACTCTTCGCACTCAATACCAAGTAAGCAGTCGGACTTAGTATGTAGAGCTGTAGCCATATTCGCTAATGTATCCAGCTTTGGCTCTCGATCTCCAGAAACATATCTGGAGATTACAGCCTCAGTCACACCCATGCGTTCTGCCAATTCTTTCTGTGTCATGCCCTGTTTTTGCAAAGCGTTGGTTATTCGTAATCCTAATTCCTTTCCCATGTTGGCGCTCCCTTCCGTTTTCATATTTTGATCACGATTGAATTATATCATGTACTTGCCGATTTGTCAGGCTATATTGCCAAAAACTATGTCATCGTCCTAATGGCTGGTGGCTTAAGTTCTTGGATTGTTGCAAACATATATGTCGAAATATGTTGAGATTTCGTTTTTATCAGTTATAACTGATAAATTTCCAAATTCGCCTTGTATTTCAGATGTAAATGTGGTATACTATAGTCAGCCACGAAAAAGGAGGCTGATTTTCATGATTAAACGAGAGCTTTATATGAAACGCATCCGTCCGTTTATCGGAACGGAGCTAATCAAAGTGATGACCGGTATTCGCCGTTGTGGCAAATCCGTCATGCTGGATTTAATTAAAGAGGAACTGGTGGAATCTGGTGTCAACCCGACACAGTTCATCTCTATCAACTTTGAAAATATGAACTATGCCCATCTGCAAACAGCGCAGGCTTTGCACGATGAGATTACAAAACGCTCGGCAAATATCGAGGGCAAAGTCTACCTGTTCTTCGACGAAATTCAGGAAGTGAAGGACTGGGAAAAGTGCATCAACTCTTTCCGTGTGACATTGGACTGCGACATCTACACCACCGGCTCTAATGCCAAATTGCTGTCCGGCGAGCTATCCACCTATCTGGGCGGTCGCTATGTGGAGTTCGTCATCTATCCATTTTCTTTTGCTGAGTTTTTGGAGCTGTATCACTCTATTGTTCCCAACGAGCCGATTCAAAAGGCTTTCCAAAAGTATTTGCTGTCCGGTGGTATGCCGTACCTTGCCAACATTCGCTACGAGGATGCGCCCTCTAAACTATACCTTCACGATCTGTTCAATTCCGTCCAGCTCAAGGACATTGTAAAGCGAAACAAAATTCGGGATGTTGATCTGTTGGAACGCATTATTTCCTATGTGATTGCCAATGTGGGAACCACGTTCTCCGCAACTTCTCTTTCCAAGTTCCTCAAAAATGAGCAGCGTACCGTTGCACCGGAAACGATTTTGAATTACATCAAGTATTGCTCTGATGCGTATCTGTTCTATCAGGTCAAGCGTGAGGATTTGCAAGGCAAGCAGATTTTGTCTTCCAACGAGAAATATTATATTGCCGATCACGGCATCCGTGAGGCTGTCTTTGGCGGCAATATGCGTGACATCAATCTCATTTTGGAGAACATCGTCTATCTGGAACTGTTGCGCCGAGGCTATCATGTGACCGTTGGCAAAACCGGCGATAAAGAGATCGACTTTGTTTGCGACAAACAAGGAGAAAAGCTGTATGTGCAGGTAGCCTATCTGCTTGCCTCCGACGAAACCATTCAGCGTGAGTTTGGTGTATACGATAACATTCGGGATAATTACCCCAAATATGTTGTTTCCCTTGATGAGTTCGATATGAGCCGAAACGGCATCAAGCACAGAAATATCAGAGATTTCCTCTTAGCTGAGGAATGGAATTAAAAAAGCATCTCTGCTGCGAATCAATGATCAGCCCCCCTGTCAAGTAGACAATAAAAAAACAAAAGATTTTTTAATTTAATTCTTTCATCTCTCCCTAGAAAGTACCCCGTCTGAAGCGCAGTCTTATGCAACATCGGAAAGCGTTCCGTCCAGCGCGCAGACGGATGTAACCACTGCAAGCCAAAGCGCTGTGCCTGTTACGCAGTCTGCAGTGGCCACGATTATTCCCGCTGAAAATCCCAGCGACGTCCAAGGTTCTGATGAAGCAAATCAGCTTACAGTTTATGTGAGTTCAACAGGGAAATATCACAAAAAATTCGACTGTTCGGGCATGAAGAACTACACCGAAATGACATTGCAGCAGGCTATTGAAGCAGGATACACCGCTTGCAAGCGCTGTTGGTGAGGGCTTTTTGTGGCACACTGCTCAAGATATATTCTGAAAAAATAAACCGCCCTCAAAGCCTTCAAACTGGCTCTGGGAGCGGTTTTCCATCTGTATCTACCTTTTCGCCACTCGATATAGATGGAAAGGCATGCAGCATTTAAGCTTTTGCCGCAAGCGTTATTTATTCATATAATCCATTGCGGCAAAGAACATTTCACACATATCGTCCCAGCCATCTGGAGTGTCTACTCCGCCGCCGTTTACGGAGCGGCACATGGCGGCGCAGGTTTCTT
>CAZKXB010000046.1:0-4492 GCA_964556595.1 uncultured Ruminococcus sp.
TGTTGAAGCATGGTCTCCTCGTCAGAAGAAGTATTTCGAGGTAGGCAGCTGCTCCAACCTTGGCGACGCGCAGGCAAGACGTCTTGGCATAAGGGTAAAGACCAAGGACGGCAGCAAATACTTTGCACACACGCTTAACAACACTGTTGTTGCGCCCCCCAGAATGCTTATCGCTTTCCTTGAGAACAATCTTAATGAGGACGGCAGCGTAAACATTCCTGAGGTACTCAGACCGTACATGGGCGGCAAGGCTAAGATTGAAGTTAAGTGATAAGCGGCTTCTGACCGCTTTATAGGTGATGATATGACAGGGTAAGACAAATACGCAGGCAGGCTGCTGAAACGCTGTAAAGCGGATTTGGGGCGGCGCTGCCTTGTGTCTTACCTTGTCTTTTTTCGGGAGGAATTATGGCTTTTGTTACACTTGATAACGTCTACAAGCGCTATCATATGGGTGAAGTAACTATCAATGCCGCTGACGGCATGACGTTTGATATAGAAAAGGGCGAGTTTGTTATAATTGTGGGTCCAAGCGGCTCTGGTAAAACCACCGTGCTTAATATGCTCGGCGGAATGGATAATTGTGACGAGGGAATAATCAGCGTTGACGGCGCACGGGTTGACGGATACAACAAAAAACAGCTTACCGAATATCGCCGCCGTGATATAGGATTTATATTCCAGTTCTATAATTTACTTCCAAATCTTACCGCAAAGGAGAATGTAGAGCTTGCGGTGCAGACAACCAAAAACTTTATTCCCGCCGCCGATATACTTGAAAAGGTGGGACTTGGCGAACGTCTTGATAACTTCCCCGCACAGCTTTCGGGCGGAGAACAGCAGCGCGTTTCAATAGCGCGCGCACTCAGCAAGCGACCCAAGCTTCTGCTGTGCGACGAGCCAACTGGCGCGCTTGACTACAACACAGGCAAGGTTATACTTAAGCTTTTGCAGGATACCTGCCGCAATGACGGAATGACGGTTATTCTGGTAACGCATAATTCGGCGATAGCGCCCATGGCGGACAGGGTGATAAAAATTAAAAACAGCAAGGTAAGCAATATAGTAATCAACGATAACCCAACCCCCGTTGAAGAAATTGAGTGGTAACGGAGGGCAGCGGTTTGAAAGCGATTAACAAGAACATCTTCCGCGAGATATCCCGTTCCAAGGGACGTTTTATGTCCATATTTCTTATATGCGCAATCGGTGTTGGATTTTTCAGCGGAATAAAGGCAACGGGAAACGATATGAAGCTTTCCGCGGATAAGCTTTATGACAAACAGGCGCTGTTTGACCTGCGCGTTTTGTCAAATTTCGGTCTGACAGATGATGACGCGGCGGCGATACTTGAAATAGACGGTGTTTCACAGGTGTACACATCAAAATATACCGACCTTGCCGTGCATTATGAGGATAAGGAGTACCTTACCCGCGTATACTCATGGAACAACAACGAGGTAAATAAAATTCTGCTTTATGAGGGCAGAGAGCCGCAGGCGGAAAATGAGTGCCTTATCAGCGCAAACAAGCTTCATGACGGCTTTAAGCTTGGCGATACCGTTTCTCTTGCCGACCTTTCGGGCGCGGACGAATTTCCGCTTGCCTATACGGAGTACACAATAGTCGGTATTTTTGACTCGCCAATGTATATTTCAATGACCCAAAAGGGCAGCACAACCATAGGTGACGGTGCGTTGGATGCTTTTATGTATATTCCTGAGAGTAATTTTAACCAAGAAGTATACACAGAGATATACATAAGTTCAGATGAACTTACCGCAATGCAAAGCTATTCTGACGAGTATGAGCAGCTTCGCGGCGAAATTACGGACAGTCTTGAAACGCTTGGCTACACTCGCAGCGATATCCGCTATGACGAAGTGCTGGGTGAAGCGCTTGAACAGATATCAGATGGTGAAAAGGAACTTTCGGAAGCTAAGGCTGACGGAGAGCGCGAGTTATCCGATGCAAAGGCAGAAATTGAAGAAGCCGAACAGCAGATAGCCGAAGCAGAAACTGAACTCGCCAATGCAAAGACAGAAATTGATGATGGCGCGGTTCAGCTTGCCGAAGCCGAAGAACAGCTTGCACAAGCGGCGCAGGAGATTGCGCAGGGCGAAAGTCAGCTTTCTGCCGCAAAGCAGCAGTTTGATGAAAGCAAGGCTCAGCTTGAAGCGGGACAATCTGAGCTTGACCAAAACAAGGCGGAGATTGAAATCAGCCGTCAGCAGCTTGAGGCGGCAAGGCTTCAGATTGAGAATGGCTATACTGAATATCAGACGGGATACGAGCAGTATCAGCAGGCAATGCAGGCTTTTGCAGCGGGTGAGGAGCAGCTTAAACAGGCTGCACTTCTATACGGAGAGGATAATCCAATTATAATTCAACAAAAGGTTGAGTTGGAGGAAAATCGCGCTTTGCTTCAGCAGACCTCGCTTCAGCTTGAAGCTGCAAAAACGCAGCTTGATGAAGGTCTTGCAGAGATTGAGCAGAACGAAGCGCTGCTTGCACAGGGCGAGTTACAGCTTGCCGCCGCGCAGAAACAGCTTGATGACGGCGTTTTGCAATATAACGCGGGTCTTGCGGAATATGAGAGCGCTCTTGCCGAATTTACGCAGGGAAATCAGGAATATCTTGACGGTGTTTCTCAGCTTGAAGAAAAAAAGCGGGAGTATCAGGACGGCGTAAAGCAGTATGAGGACGGACTTGCTGAACTTAATGACGCGAAGCTTAAGCTTGCGGACGGCAAAAAGGATTATGAACAGGGTCTGGCTGATTTTGAAACCGAAATCGCCAAGGCTGAGCAGGAAATAGCCGACGCAAAGCGGGAAATATCGGACGCGGGCGAAGCCAAATGGTATATTTTTAATCGTGACGACAACCCCGGATATTCCGAATATGCCAGCAATGCGGAGCGTATCGACAAGATAGCAATGATTTTTCCCGTGTTCTTTCTGCTTGTTGCGGCGCTTGTGTGCCTTACAACAATGTCCAGAATGGTCGAGGAAAACCGCACACATATCGGCACGCTTAAGGCGCTTGGCTACTCCAACAGTCGTATAATGGCTCACTATATGTGCTATGCGCTGACAGCGGCGGTTACGGGCAGTATTATCGGCGCATTCGGAGGAATGTTGTTGTTCCCAAATGTTATAATTTACGCATATTCCATTATGTATATTATTACAGAAGTATACTGCGTGTTTACGATTGACAATATAGTAATCTCCGCAGGTTCAATGATACTGGCGATTGCGCTCACGGTATTTTTCAGCTGCCGCAAGGCGCTTGCGGAAACTCCCGCGGCGCTTATGCGCCCTAAAGCGCCAAAGGCGGGAAAGCGTGTGCTGCTGGAGCGCATAGGCTTTATCTGGAACAGAATGGGCTTTTTTGCAAAGGTATCGGGCAGAAATCTGTTCCGCTACAAGCGCAGAATGTTCATGACGGTTGTGGGCATTGCGGGTTGTACCGCGCTTATGATGGCGGGCTTTGGATTAAAAGACTCGGTATCGGACATAATAAGTCTTCAGTATGGCGAGATTTATCAATACAGCGGTTATATAGCTGTTGAGGACGATTTTTCTGAGGAGAACCGACAGGCGCTTTATAACGAACTTATCGCCTATGAAGAAAGCACGCAAAGCACTCCTGCGCTGATAAAGCAGTATACCGCCTGCTTTAACGGGACAAATGTGCAGGCGTATGTGACGGTTGCCGAGGACAGCGCGGTATTTGAAAGCATGATAGATTTCCGCAGCCGCACAACGGGCGAAAAGCTTTCCTTTGTCAATGCGGACGGTGCGGTGATTACGGAAAAGCTGGCAAAGCTGCTTAATGCCTCTGTGGGCGATGAAATAGGCATAAAGATTAACGATAAGGAAACGCGCACCGTAAAAGTAGGCGCTATTACCGAGCATTACGCAAGTCATTATATCTACATGACCCCGCAGACTTACAGCGGACTTTTCGGCGCAGCGCCGGAATACAACATGGTCTACTTCTCCAACGGAATGTCGGAGGACGAAGCTGTCGCGGAAGATTTCTCAAAGCGGATAATGCAGTGTGACGGCGTGCTTAGCGTGATACTTAATTCAAAATCGTCAAGCACTTTCAGCGATATGCTTGGCATGATTGATATGGTTATCGTGGTGCTTATCGTATCGGCAGGCGCGCTGGCGTTTGTGGTGCTGTATAATCTCACCAATGTAAATATAACGGAGCGCGTGCGCGAAATTGCCACCCTTAAGGTTCTCGGTTTTTATGACCGCGAGGTTTCAAATTATACATTCCGCGAGAATATAATACTCTCCATAATGGGCAGTGCCGTGGGCTTGCTGCTTGGCGTAGTGCTTCTGCGGTTTGTTGTGCAGACTGCGGAGATTGACGAGGTTATGTTCGGCAGAAATATTCACCCGACAACGTTTATATATTCCTTTGTGATAACGGTTATATTCTCTCTGCTTGTAAATCTTATTATGACAAGGGTGCT
>CAZKXB010000046.1:4592-20644 GCA_964556595.1 uncultured Ruminococcus sp.
AAAGCGGCGCGGCTTGCTGCCGTACAGACATGATACAGCGGAAAGGCGGTCAGAGATGAAAGACAGAATTCTGGAATCCGGTGAAGATTACCTGGAAACTATACTGATTTTGCACAACAGAAACGGCGAGGTGCGCTCCATTGATATTGCCGCGGAGCTTGACTATTCCAAGCCCAGCGTAAGCGTTGCAATGAAAAATTTGCGCGAGCGCGAGTGTATCACGGTTGACAAGGGTGGATATATCTCCCTGACCGAAAAGGGCAGAGCCATTGCGGAAAAGGTGTATGAGCGCCATGTTCTTTTCACCAACTGGTTGATTTCGCTTGGGGTATCGGAAGTTACGGCGGCGGAGGACGCCTGCCGTATTGAGCATTGCTTAAGCGCCGAAAGCTTTGAAGCAATCAAGAAATTTGTAAAAAGCAACAGTATAAAATGACAAAATGCCGTGCTGCGCAAAAGCGGCGCGGCATTTTATAAGAGGGCAAGAGGGCTGCAATGAAAATAGTATGTCTGATTGAAAATACCGCAGTGGACGAAAAGCTGTTCTATGAGAACGGAATATCGCTTTTTGTCGAATACGGCGGCAAAAATTATCTTATTGATACAGGTCTTACGGGCAAAGCCGTGGATAACGCAAAAAGAATGCGTTTGCCAATAGACTGCATAGATGCCGTTGTGCTTACACATAACCATAATGCTCATATCGGCGGAATTGACGCGATAATGCGGCTTAATCCGGAGGCAAAGATATATCTGCGTGCGGGCGCGCGCAGCGAGGTGTTCCGCAAAAACGGACTTTTCAAATCTCCTGCGGGCGCTGGAAAGGCTTTTTTCAAGAAATATGCGGACAACCTTGTGCTGTTTAACAGCTTTTCAGAGGTTACGGAGGGATTTTACCTTGCTTCGTGTGAGAATTTTGACGAGAAAAATATAAATCCCGATAACGGATATCTTATAGCGGACGGCAAGAAAAGCGTTCCGTTTGACCACAGCGATGAAAGCTTTGCTGTTATTTTCCCCAAAAAGCGCAAGGCGGACGGACTTATACTTGTCGGCGGCTGTTTTCACTGCGGCGCGGTTAATATGCTGGAAACGGTAAGGGAGCGTTGGTTTGACATTCCTATACTTGCGGTAATAGGCGGGTTTCATTTTACGGGAAGTAATCCCAAAACGCTTGGCTGCTCATCAGATTATGTAACGGCGCAGGCACGCGGATTAAAGCTTAGCGGCGCGGAAAAGATATATGCCTGCCATTGCACAGGCTTCCGTGGTTTTGATGTGATGGACGAAACTCTCGGCGACAGACTTATGTATCTGGGCGGCGGCGAACAGCTTGATTTTTAAGCGCCGCAAATGTGCGTTTCGCTTTATTGTGGTGGAATTTTACGCCGCAGCAGGTGCAAAACAGTTTTTTTAATAGCAAAAAGCGCGGGCATTTCTGTCCGCGTTTTTATTGTTAAAATGTTGAAAGTTTATCTGTATAACGGCAGGTGCGGGTTACATTCTCAGCGCCTCGGCGGGTTTAAGCGCCGCCGCTTTATATGCGGGATATGCGCCGAACACCGCGCCGACAAGTCCCGCCGCCCCTGCCGAAATAATCAGCGCCGCCGTATTCACCGAGAACGGAACCGCCATAATCATGCAGCCGATACCCGCCGCGAGCAGTCCCGCCGTTATTCCGATTATACTGCCCATCAGCGTAAGCAGTATGCTTTCGCTTAACAGTTCTATGCATATATCAAAGCTGCCCGCGCCTATCGCCTTTTTTATGCCGATTTCGTGGGTGCGTTCGCTTACGCTCATCATCATTGTGGTCATTACCGAAACGCCCGACACGATAAGCGAAATTCCCGCCACCAACGACAGCGAGGTTGTAACGATACCCATAATATCCTCAAGCTGTTTTTTCTGTGAAAGAAGATTGTTTACTATATATCCGTCTGTGCAGCCGCTCTGGCTGTCAAGCGTCTGCTGTATACTTTGCACTATCGTATCGGAATTTGCGCTGTCTGTAAGCTTTACCGCTAGCTTGTCGTAGGTGCTGCGCCCGCAAAGCTGCTGCATGGTTGTTATGGGGATATACATAAAGTTCGGCATAATGCTTGAAAGTGCGGATTGAAGTCCGCTTAGCCCCGTGTCGGCAATGCCGATAATTTCAAACTCATGATATCTGCCGCCAAGAAAAAGACTTATGCTTTTGCCGACAATATTGCTTCTGCCATAGGTTTCAAGCGCAAACGCTTCATCAATAACGCACACCCGCGCGTTTGCGGCGGTGTCGGCGGCGGTGACAAGCCGCCCGTGCTTTGCTTCAAGGGAGATAAGCTTGTCGGCGGTTTTATCCACGCCCCATATATATGCGTCAAGCCGTCTGCCTATCATTTTTGCCTCGCTTACCGATGACATAAGCGGCATGATGTCCCCAACGCCGTCAACACGGCTAAGCGCGGAAATGCTTTCCTCTGTAAGCTGTGCGCTTACCGTATCCGAAGCGCTTTGTGCAAGCACGGTGTCAACGCCCATGGAAATAAGCGTGGCGCTTACCCGCTGCGTGCCGACCGAGCCGACTGTTGATATAAGCACCACGGAAAAAACGCCTATCGCAATTCCCGCCATGGTAAGCAGAGAGCGGGCGCGGCAGCGCAGTATATTTATCAAGGTTCTGCTAAGGCTCATTTTTACTCCATTCTGATATAGCTGTTTTCGGATATTTTTTCGGGATAGCTTATAACCTGCTCATGCTCCGTAACGCCGATAATAACCTGTGCGCCGTCTGTAAATTCCGCGCCTGTTGATATTCTGCGCTTTACGGCTTTGCCGTCATTGTATACATAGACATACTCTCCGCCGTCGTCCTGACCGATAGCGTCATAGGATAAAACGCAGATATTCTGCGGCGGTGTAAGCGTAAAGCTTACGTCTGCCGTAAGACCCGCTTTCATTCTTTCATCAAACTCATCGGGAGTTATTGTGACATCAACCACCGTTTCAAGCACCGAGCCGCTGTATTGGCTGCGCGCAGAGCCTGCTATCGCGGAAACCGTGCCCACAAAGGTTTCATTGGGATATGCGGAAAGGGTAAAGGTTACATTCTGCCCGACTTCTATTTCGGAAATGTACAGCTCGCTTACAGGCGCTGTAATGACAAGGGTATCCGTACCCGCCACCGTGCAGATGCTGTTCCCCGCTTGAACCGCCGCACCGCTGCCCGCCGTGGAAAGCACACGTCCCGAACGGTCGGAGGTTATCTCGGCAGGAATTAAGCCCGCCGCCGCAGATAAATCAGAGGTGGAAACGGCAACAGAGCCGTATTTCCCCAGACTTTCCAGCAGAGAAAGAGAGCCTTGTCGGTCAACCAGCGCGACAACATCTCCCGCTTCGATTATATCGCCCTCGGCAACGCGGTATTCCTTTATAACCAGCGGCAGAACAGATGTGACATCTGATTGTCCCAGATAGGCGAGAGTTCCGCTGCTTTGCAGGGTTTTGGAGTAGCTTACGGTTTTTGGCGATATTACGGATAAAACGGGCATTGCGTTTACCGCGGCGTCGGGAATGGCGCATACTCCCACCGAAAGCGCAGCAAAGCCAATCAGAACCGCAGCAGCTTTTTTCATAAAATCAAGTCCTTTCGCAGAAAAATTACGGTTGTTCATGGCAACCTGTAATAGTTTGGTGGAATTGTCTGAAAATATTCCCGCTTATCAAAATGTCGAAATAATATCATATCGGCAACGCGGCGTTGGTCTGGGCAATATGCTTGTGAAAATTGTGCAATATTTATGAAAACTTACTGATTTTTTCGGCACTAAAGGCGGTTGACATAAGATGAAATTAGTAATACAATTATAATGTGTACTTGTATAGTCGGAAAAGGCGCGCAAGTGTCGCGTTTTTACGGCGTATACGGTAAGAAAGGAAGAAATTTATGATATGTAAAAAGTGCAATTCGGAAAATTCCGAAGCTTCAAAATTCTGTGCTAATTGCGGCGCAATGCTTGAAGTTCCCGCTCCTGCTCCCACGGCGGAAACAACGCCAATGTTCTGTTCCGAGTGCGGCAGCGCGCTTCAGGCAAATACAAAGTTCTGCGGAGTTTGCGGCAAGCCTGTCGGTGCGCCTAAGACAGAGAGCGCGGCGCCTGTTATGGCGGGTGCGGCAATTCCCGCAACTGCGGCAGTTCCCACCCCTGTGAATGAAATCCCCACACCTGCGGCAGTTCCTACACCCGTGAATGAAATCCCCGCGCCTGCGGCAGTTCCTACACCCGTGAATGAAATCCCCGCGCCTACAACAGTTCCTACACCTGTCGGCGGCGCTTCCGAGGGTGGATTTGTTGCTGCAGCACAGACAGCTGCACCCGCGTCATTCGGTACAGGTGCGACTGAGGCTGCTCCTGCATTCACACAGCCCGCAGCGGCAAACCCTGCATTCCCCGCATATGACATGAACGGCGCGGCAGCGGTTGCCGTCAAGCCTGTTAAGAAGGGCGGCAAAAAGGCGCTGAAAATCGTGCTTATTTCGCTTGGCGCAATTCTTGTTGCGGCGGGCGTTGTGTTTGGGCTGTTCTTCAGAGAATTTTTCCACCCCATTTTTATGGGCAATCAGGGTTATGCGGCAAAGGTTGAGCGCCGCAGAGCCGATGTTGTTATGGAAAGCGATGTTTTGACAGGTGTAGCAGAGCAGACCGATGTTATGGCGTCGGCGGTAATGAAAAGCCTTGTAAGTTCGTCCTATGGCAGCGACATTACCTCGATAGAAAGCCTTGCTTCTATGTACGGCGCTGACGATATAGAGGAAATGATTTCCGCATATTACAACGCTTATATGGAAACACTGGGCGTAAACGCCGTTTCCGTAAAGCTTGATACGAATATCAATCTTTCTGACGATATTCTGGAGGAGCTTGGTCTTGGCGGCGAGGATATGGCAGCAGTGATTGACTATATCAACAATTCCGAGCTTACGGTTGATTATGCCGTTTCCGAGGACGCCATAGGCGGCATTATAGGCTTAAAGGACAGCAGCGGCTTTACGGTAAACGCAAAGGGCGTTGTTTATTCCGACGGCACGGTTGCGTTTATGATGCCTTTTGGTAGCAGCAAGTGCGTTAAGGTTAACTTTGATATTGACACAGGCGAGGTAGTTGACACCGAGGAAATGGATATCGACATTGACCCCGCTGAGGTTGAGCGTCTGGCACAGGGTATTGTTGACATTTATCTTAAATATTACGAAAGCGCAGAAGCTACCGTTGAAAACGGCGATATTTCAATAGGCGGCACAGCCGCAAAGCCCATAGTTAAGGCTTCCGGCAGACTTATCAGCGTTAATATGACCAACACCGTGCTTGGTGAGATGGCTTCCGAAATGTTTACTTACATTGCAGATGACAGCTATTTTACAGGCAAGGTTATTGAAATGGCGGCTGAAGCAGGCGTGGAGCTTTCTGCGGCTGATTACAGAAGCGCCATTATAAGCGCCGCTGACGATATAAAGTACAGCGTGCCTTTCGGTCTTACTGTAAAGACTCTTGTTAATTTCAACGGTGATGTTCTTGGCGGCGCGTACAGCGTAGTTATCCCCAATCAGGGCGCTGTTGGCGTAAACTATGTAGCAAACGGCAATGACTGCGGCTTTGCAATTACCTCAATGGGCATGGAGTTATGCAGCGTGACAGTTGATGCAAAGAACGATACAGACGGCACAATAAGATTTGAACTTAGTGAGATGATGTCAAGTCTTTTTGTTGGCAGTGCATATGATGATATCCCCATGGGATTAAATATCGACTATAAGGGTGTTGATCAGGAGAAACTCTACAACACGGAGATTACTGTGGGCAGCTATGATATTTACCTTGCGGCAACTGCTGACAGCAAGCCTGAGGACAGCCAGTACAGAATTATGGTTGAGGATAAGGTTGAAAACAACGTTTACAGCAGCAGCTTCAGCGCAGACTTCGGCGAGTACGGCACTTTGTCGCTTAAGCTGACAAACACCGCTTATAACGATGATGAAATTCTTTCAATCCCCTCAGACGCGCTTGATTTGGGCGGCGTTTCCGATGAACTGACCGATGAGGAGTTCAAGGCGGCGGGCGAGTATATCCTTGCAATGCTTAACGATGTCAAGGCAGTATGCGATGGCAGCAGCAGCGAGCTTGCAGGCGCATTGTCCAACGGCATTGACAACCTTATTTACGAGCTTGAGGAATACCTTACCCCCAAGGCAGATTATAGCGACATTATGGATCTTGCCTATAAAGCATACGATATGATGACAGAGATACTCGACAAATACAACGAGGGCGAGGAATATTTCAGCGAGGATTTGGCTGACGAGATTGCAGACCTGTATAACGCCGTTGAAGATATTTACGATGAGGTGTGGAGCAGCTATGACATCGGCGTAGAGGAGCTTGAAGCGTACAAATCCGAATACAACAGTCTGGCAACCAAGTGGGGCAGCCTTGAAACCAAGGCTGACAAGGCTATTGAGCAGGGCAAAAAGACCAACAACGCCCAGACAACAGGCGGCACAATAAATACTGCGCTTGTTGGTACATGGCATATAAGTCTCTACGATTTGTATGGTTATACATATACTGCTGAGGAGCTTGAGGCAGAAGATTTTTGGATCCAGCTTCGCGGCGATGGAACTGCTATTGTTTCCGAATATGACGAATCTTATTCAGGCAATTGGTATGCAAAGGGCGACGACATTATCTTAACCTATACAATTGACGACTGGGATTATGATATGGAATTAACTTATGACGGTGAATACCTTGTATATGGATTTGATAATGATTATATAATGTATTTTGCAAGATAAGCTTTATCAAGATTGATTTTATCCCCACCTTTCGGTGGGGATAATTTTTGCGTTATATGATTGTGCAAATGTTCTAAAAACCTATTGAATTTAGTAAATAATTCTGTTATAATGGTAGTGGTTGTTCATTTGATATGGACTTAACTTCTCAAATTATTTTATCGAAAGGAAAGTGTTATATTATGTTACCAAAGATAGGCATTCGTCCCGTTATTGACGGCAGACAGTTCAGCATACGCGAGGGACTTGAGGAGCAGACCATGAACATGGCTAAGGCTGCGGCTGCGCTTATTTCCTCCAAGGTGCGCCACGCAAGCGGAGAGGCTGTGGAGTGCGTTATAGCCGATACCACAATCGGCGGAATTGCAGAAAGTGCTGCTTGCAGAAATAAGTTCTCCACGGAAAATGTTGTGGCAACGCTTACCGTAACCCCTTGCTGGTGCTATGTTACACAGGTTATTGACGAGGACCCTGCAACTATCAAGGCTGTATGGGGCTTTAACGGCACAGAGCGCCCTGGCGCAGTATTCCTTGCAGCGGCAAATGCCGCTTATGCCCAGATAGGTATGCCGTGCTTCTCTATCTACGGTCATGATGTCAAGGACGCTGCCGATAAGGAAATTCCCGCAGACGTTGAGGAAAAGATACTGCGTTTCGCCCGCTGTGCGGTGGCTGTCGGCGCTATGAAGAACAAGAGCTATGTCAATATCGGTGCGGTTGCAATGGGCATTGCAGGCTCATACTGCAACGAGGATTTCTTCCGTAGCTATCTGGGTATTCACCCCGAATGGGTAGACATGACGGAAATAATCCGCCGCGAAAAGCTCGGCATATATGACGAGGATGAGTATAAAAAGGCTCTTGCATGGATTAAGGAGAAATGCCCCGAGGGCCTGGATATCAACCCAACTCCCGGAATGACATATATGCGCCCTGTTCTTTCCGCAGAGGAAAAGGAGGAAAACTGGCAGTTTGTTGCAAAGATGACCTGCATTGTGCGGGATATTCTGCACGGAAACAAGAAGCTTGCCGATATGGGCTGGCTTGAGGAAGCAAAGGGCAGAAACGCAATCTGCGGCGGCTTCCAAGGTCAGAGAATGTGGACGGATTTCATGCCCAACGCGGATTTCACCGAGGCTATACTTAACTCCACTTTCGACTGGAACGGCGCGCGCGAGCCTATTCCGTTTGCAACCGAGAATGACGGACTTAACGGCGTAACGCTTATGTTCCTGCATTTGCTTACGGGCAAGGCTGCTGTGTTTGCAGATGTGCGTACATACTGGTCGCCCGATGCGGTAAAGCGCGTTACAGGCTGGACGCCCGATGGCAAGGCGGCAAACGGCTTTATCCACCTTATCAACAGCGGCGCGGCAGCGCTTGACGGCACAGGCGCGGTTAAGGACGATAACGGCGAAAGCGTTATGAAATGCTGGTGGGATATGACCGACAAGGATATAGACGCTTGCCTTGCGGCTACCACATGGCCCTGCGCTAATCTGGGATATTTCAGGGGCGGCGGATTTTCCTCCAGCTTCTCCACACAGGGAATTATGCCCTGCACCTTTGCAAGGGTAAATCTTGTAAAGGGACTTGGACCGACCATTCAGATTATTGAGGGTTATACGGTTGAACTTCCCGCAGATGTAAACAAAACGCTGCTTGACCGCACCGACCCCACATGGCCAAGCACATGGTTCGCTCCCATATGCACCGAGGGCGCAACCCGTGATGTATACAATGTAATGGCAAACTGGGGCGCAAATCACGGCGCGTTTGTTTACGGACATATCGGCGAGGATTTGGTTACTTTGGCAAGTATGCTGAGAATCCCCGTATCGCTGCACAATCTGTCTGACGAGCGCCTGTTCAGACCTCACGCATGGAGCAGTTTCGGCACAAAGGATATGGAGGGCGCGGATTACAGAGCCTGCGCCGCTTACGGAAGCCTTTATTGATTGCACAGTACGAATTAAACAAAAATATCTCCCCGATTTCGGTCGGGGAGATAATTTTTTATGAGGATTTTTCTATGAAGTCCTTACTTCTTACTTCTTTTTCTTGGAAAGCAGAGCCGCGCCGATTGCTGTTATGCCAATTGCGGCGATAGCAGCAATGCCCTCTGCGCCTGTGTCGGGATTATCCTTGCCTGTGTCAACGGCTACATCTGTGTCCACAACGGGAGTATCAGCGGCGGGCTCGTCAGCTACGGGTTCATCTGCAACGGGCTCGTCAGCGATAGGCTCGTCAGCGATAGGCTCGTCAGCGACAGGCTCGTCAGCGATAGGCTCATCAGCAACAGGCTCGTCAGCGATAGGCTCATCTGCTACGGGTTCGTCTGTTGCTGCGCTGTCATTCAGCTTGAATGTCATAAGATAGCGTTCTTCGCCCTTTCTAATGGTATATAAGTTTTCACCTATTGTCGATACTCCATCAGCTTCTACGCCGTCACTTACGATATTCATGTTGCGGTCGATAAGGTATGCCTTGCCGTCCTTGATTACGGGAGCGTAATCGCCGATAAAGTCGCTTGCATCGTCAAAGAAAGCAAGCTCCTTGCCCTTGTTGTTGAGATATCCCCATGTGCCGTCAGCCTTTTCGGCAAGGTATATTTCGCCGTCTGCGGTGTACATACGGGAATATCCCTCGCTTATCTGCTTGCCCTCTTGGCTGATATCAATAAGAGCGGAAACCTCCTCAGTGTCCTCGCCGTATGGCGTAAAGGTTGCGATTAAAATATCATTGTATATTTTGCCATCAACAACTATTCCAGTTTTGCTGTCAGGGAAGCTGGATAATTGAAGCGTTTCATCATTGTCAGTCAGATAAATGCATACTTTAGGCGTTACAGCGAGCTTGAAGCTTATTTTATAGAACATAAAGTTTTCGCCAACATTCCTGCTACCTATACCATAGTTTTTCCCATTCAGTTCAACAGGAACATCACGAACTTTTCCGTTTTCATTTATTATGTGCATAGTCATTTTATATTCGGAAAGAGCTCCCCAGTCACTCTGACCGATAAAGGTTGAACTGTCTACGGTAACAAAAATTATATTTTCACTGTCACCATAAAAGGCTGAATAAAAAGCCCAGTCCGCTCCGTAATTCAAAGATTTTACCGTACCATCGGGGGCAGTAATGTTAATGGTCGTGCCATCTGAATTTTTAACTAAATTTGCAACGTATCCGTTGGCGGATACACCGCAATAGTTTTCAAATTCATCAATGACAGAAAGCTCTGAGCCGTCATAGTAAACACAATAACGATTAGAGATTACGTCCTCGCTATTGCGCTTGAAAAGTACTGCATATCCATTGTTAAAAAGATAATCAGTGAAATAACCGGCACTCTCTCCCTCACCACATTCAAATAATTCATTGAGATTTGCTATTTCCGTATAGGAAAGTTCTCCACTTTTGGCGAAGTCAGCGATATCGTCCTCTGTTATGCTGATAAGAAGTCTGTCACCATCTTCATTGTCATACAAGTACTTATTTTCGCCATCATACTCACAAACTTCACATGGTGTTTCTGTGTCAACAACCAATTCAAGCTTTTCGCCCGAAGCATACGCCGCTGTCGGCAGCGAAGCAACCATAGCCGCAGTCAATGCGGCAGACATTATCCGTTTTTTGATGCTCATAATAATTCCTCCAAATTTATTAAAATAGGGTTATATAGTAACAAAAATAACCAACCAGTTGATTATCTTTATTCTGATAACATTCTATCACAATAAATATAATTTGTCAAGTGTATAACAGTAATTTATTATCTGTTTATATCGTATAATATAAATTAAAGCAAAAACAGCGAAAGGGGCATGACGGATATTATGGACGTTGCCGCAAGGCTTACAAAGCTGAGAAAACAGCGTGGTATAACAACAAACAAGCTTGCTAATCTTGCGGGCATATCGCAGAGCCATTTGCGTGATATAGAACTTGGCTTGCGCAATCCTACGGTTGAAACATTGTCGTATTTTTGTGACGCATTAGGTATAAGCCTTGCCGAATTTTTTTCGGACGATGAGCCGGGGATAAGTCCATTCCTTTTATCGGCAATAAAGGAACTGAGCGAGGTTCAGCAGGAACGGCTTGCGGATTTTATTCAATCCCTAAAAACTAAGAAATAAAACATCTTTAAGTGTTTTTTGACAAAATTATATCTCCCCGATTTCGGTCGGGGAGATAACTTTTTATTAGAATTTTCTATGAAGTCCTTACTTCTTTTTCTTGGAAAGCAGAGCCGCACCGACTGCCGTTATGCCAATTGCGGTGATAGCGGCAATGCCCTCTGCGCCTGTGTCGGGATTATCCTTGCCTGTGTCAGTGGAAGGCTCGTCTGTTGCGCTGTTGTTCAGCTTGAATGTCATGAAATACTCCTCATCACCCTTGGTAACTACATACAAATTTTCGCTGCATGTGTATATACCATCGGCTTCTATGCCGTTGCTTACAATGTTCATATTGCGGTCGATAAGGTATGCCTTGCCGTCCTTGATTACGGGAGCGTAGTCGCCGATAAAGTCGCCTGCGTCGTCAAAGAAAGCAAGCTCCTCGCCATTGTTGTTAAGATATCCCCATGTGCCGTCAGCCTTTTTGGCAAAGTATATTTCGCCGTCATTAGTGTAAATACGGGAATAATCATCGCTTATCTGTTTGCCCTCTTGGCTGATGTCAATTAGGGCATAAGCTCTTTCGTTTGTCAGCTCTCCGACATATGTATCGTATGGAGTATAGATTACTATTAAAATATCGTTGTATATTTCGCCGTCAGTATCTATTACGGTTTCGTACAGTCTGCTTTCCGGGAAATTGTTCAGTACAAGGGTTTTATTTTCGTCATTGAAGTAAATGCACGCTTTTGCATAGTTGAAAGGGTTGTAGATTATTTCATAAAGCGTGAAATCCTGACCGGAGTACGCATTGCCGATACCATAATTTACGCCGTCAAGTTCAAGGGGAATATCACGAACCTCGGCATTTTCGTTTATGATATGCATGGTTATTTCACATTCGTTGTACGTTATATCTTCATCTTCATCAGTAATTTCGGTGCTGCTGTCCAGCGTCATAATGATTATATCTTCTCCGCCATCGGGGAAAGCGTAAAAGTATATCAGCTCCTGCTCGTAATTTAATGATTTTACTGTGCCGTCGGGTGCGGTGATGTTAATGGTTGTGCTGTCGGCGTTTTCGATTATTTCCGCAATATATCCGTTGGCGGATATAGAGCAGTAGCTTTCAAACTCGTCAACAATTGAAAGCTCAGCGCCGTCATAATAAACGCGGTAACGCGATATTATGCCATCATCATTCTTTTTGGTAAGCAATGAATATCCGTTTTTGAAGTGATAATTTGAGTAATAATCGACAAATTCATCTTCGGCGCAGCCGAACAATTCATTCAGGTTTGCTATTGCCGAATAGGACAGTTTTCCGCTTTCGGCAAAATCTGCAATGTCCTCATCTGTTATACTGATAAGAAGCCTGTCGCCGTCCTCAGTACCATACAAGTACTTATCCTCGCCAAGGTTGCTTGAATTATAAATTATCGCCGTTTCGTCAACAACCAGTTCAAGCTTTTCGTCCGAAGCATAGGCAGCCATCGGCAGGGAAGCGACCATAGCCGTTGTAAGCGCCACAGACATTATTTGTTTTCTGATGCTCATAAATAATTCCTCCATATCATTAAGCGTGCATTAAATTAAATGTACAATGCCATTATAGTATTCGTTTGAAGTCGTGTCAAGAGCATTATAATAAAATTGTGATAAAATTGCAAAAATCAGCAAGTTTGGCGGGGGAGAATTATGCGCAAATACCAAAGGTTTTATGAGAGATTTGAAGCGGAAAAAGAGAAATCCCAATCCTAATCTGCAAGCAGCCCGCAGAAAACCTACGTTTCTGCGGGCTGCAATAAAAGGCTACATATTAAAAAGCTGACCCAGTATCTCCATAAAGCAGTACCAGAACGAAATATGCGGGATATCCTCTGCGGCTATTATATCCGAACGGAAAACCTCAACACCGTTTGCCGTTACAAGATATTCGCCCAGAAAGTCGCCCTTTTCAACAGGCGCTTCAAGCTGTTCCACAAAGGTGTATTCGTATTCCACTGTACCTGCTGTGCCTTTTTTGATGATACATTCGCCGCCGTTGTCCTTAACCGCAGGCTTAACGGTGTTCTGCGTTCCGCGCAGGACTGTTATGGGAAGCAGCTTGCTGTTATCCACAGTCGGCTTGAATTTCTGGAAGCTGTCAAACCCGTAATCAAGCAGTTCCTCGGCGCTGTCGAAGCGCGCCGTATCGTCCTCACAGCCGAGAACTACCGCGATAAGCTTCATATCGCCGCGCTGTGCGCATACCGAAAGACAGCAGCCCGCGTTATCGGTTGTGCCTGTTTTGCCGCCGATAATTCCGTCATAGTATCTTATCATTTTGTTGGTGTTGACAAGCTGGGTTTCGCCGCCGCGCAGGTAGTCCAGCCAAGTAAGAAACCAGCCGCGGTAAACTTCATGCTGCATAAGCTCGGCTGTAACAATGGCTATATCGTGCGCGGTGGAGTAGTGACCGTTTTCGTCATAGCCAACGCAGTTGGTATAGTGGGTGTTTGTCATGCCAAGCTGTTTTGCGCGCTTGTTCATCAGCTTTACAAATTGCGCTTCGCTGCCTGCGGTATGCTCCGCAAGCGCAACGCAGGCGTCATTTGCCGAGGCTATGATAACCGCTTCAAGCAGCTCGGCGGCGGTCATTTCCTCGCCGACAGAAAGCCATATTGTAGAGCCGTCCGCGTCCTGCACGGCGGCGGAAGCTTTAACGCGCTCCTCCAGCGTAAGCGAGCCGTCCTCAATTGCCTCCGCCCACAGCAGCAGCGACATTATTTTGGTAACAGACGCCATAGGCAGCTTTTCATCGGCGTTGGCGGAATAAAGCACCTGCATAGTGTCGGCTTCAATCAGTATTTCGGATTTTGCGCCGCTTTCCGCATGAGCAGCGGGCGCGGCGGGGATTATTGTCGGGAAAATAGCAAAAGCTAGTACAAAACAAATTATTTTTTTCATGCGCCTACCTCCGTTTTCGCTTTAGTATATGGAGTGCGGCGTGGATTATTACGTTTTTTTAAGATAAGAACAATATCGCCCCTGCTTTCACAGGGGCGAATTTTATGTTGTGATGGATTTTTTTAATCCTGCATATCCTCAAGCGAATCTTCTAGTTCCTCAAGTGAGTCCTCAAGCTCCTCAACAACGTTTGAAATCGCTTCTTCAGCGTTTTCAACACCGCTTTGGATAATTTCTTCCTTATCGGCGTCTGATATCGGAAGTCCCCCAAGTGACGCTCTCAGACTTTCTTCGAACCCATCGAGGTCAAAGCTACGGAACTCATTAAGTGCAGCGTTTATGCCCTGTATAGCAGCCGATATTCCCTCATAGGAATTATCGACCGGCTTTGTCGGAAAGCTGTCCTGATTAAAGCAGCCTGTCGGCTTTTCGTCCTTTGCTTCGTGAGCGGCTTTGAGTCTTGCGGTGCTGTACCATGCGTTTGTGGGCCAGCCGTCTGCAAAAATTATGTTGTGGCGCTGTGGACGATACTGCTCAAACGGGTCTGCGTTATCGGCAAGATTTGCGTATTCCGATACGTCCTTTGCGTTAAGCACCGTCATATAGGCGCGCTGAGCCACAAAGCGAAGCTGTGTATACTCGTTGTCGCCTGTGCGGAAAGCAATCTCATAAAGCTCCCAGCCGTTGCACTTTTTCAGCGGTCTTACAAAATTGCGGTTGAGGTTGTAGGTGTAGCGGTTTTCGTAATCGTCATTGAATATAACTTCAAATCGGCACACTTCGTTGCTGTTGTCATTCTCTCCGCCGTTAAGCCAGAAAGTGAATGTGTTAAGCGTATTTTTGGGCAGTATCAGCGTGCGTGATACAATTTCCGTCCAGTTGTAACCCCAGTCGCCTATCGTGAAAGCTTCGTCAATAACGCCGTCAGGCCCCTGCATAAAGGAGCGGCTGCCTACGTTGTTTTGGCAAGCCTTGTTGAAGCTCCATTCTCTTGCGTTGAAATAAAGCTTGTTTACAGGTTCGCTGATTGCAGAATTGTTGTTTGCGTTTGTATTGTTATCCATCATGGTGTTTTCCTCCGTAAATACGTCTACGTCGGACACATTCAGACGAATATCAAAGTCGTTCACAAAATGCGCCCGACCCTTTTTTACAAGCCCCGCCGCCCGTTTGGGATAGGTAGAGCCTATTTCTTCTCCCTCCGCGGAAAATACGCGGACGGTCTGTTTCGCCTGTGCATCGTTTTTTGTCATGGGTGTCCTCCCCTCGGTGCGAAGCAGTTATATGTGCTGTTTTTTGTTATGGGTGCCGTCCCCAAGATTGATTATATCATACAAACAACTTTTTGTCAACCCTATGTGCGTGCGGCGGGATTATTCCTCCGCGTCAACAACTATCACATCATCGCCGTTTTCCTTTTTGGCGGATTTTTTATTGAGTATCCAGCCGTACACCAGCGCGAAGAAATCATACGCTCCACCCGCTATAAGCGCAATTGCGGTGAATGTCGCAAGCCCCTCGCCAAAAGGATTGGCGATAATAATTATGCCAAGCACAATGGAAAGCGCCGCGCCAAGCGCAGGATAAAGAAAGCTGCCTTTTTTAAGCCTTAGGATATCGGCTGCCCACTGTATTTTTGAAAGACCTATAAGAAACAGCGCCGCGCCGTAAATCAGCGACATAATCTCGTTGTATTGCGTAAACCATGAGAAATTAAGCACGCAGAAAAGTCCTACCGAAACTGACATAAGTCCCTTAAAAAGCTGCTGACCGAGAGCCGCTTCTTCGGGCGCGCTGCGGAAGTATTTGATAATCGCCAGAATACCATATATATTCAGCGCAAGACCCAGTGTTATTATAATTCCGTTGGTGAACTTCTGCGGGTCGATAATAAGCAGTATGCCCACAACCAGTTCCGCAATTCCGACAAGGATAATGCTGAAATTTTCCTTTAACGCTTTCATGATATTTCTCCTTTAATTCAGCGGCGCAGCGCCTTTTTTCTGATTATATCACCAAATCGCGCCCGTGTCAAGAAAAAATTCCCTCCGCGTATGCGAAGGGAATACAACTTGTTGAAAAAGTCTATTAAGCCCGCGCAGCGGGCTTTTGAAATACATTTTTTGCCTCAGCTTTGCCGAGGCAAA
>CAZKXB010000047.1:0-18179 GCA_964556595.1 uncultured Ruminococcus sp.
CCACGACCTCCGCCGTGACAGGGCGGCGTTCTAACCAACTGAACTACCAGGCCATGTGGTGGGAGTTACAGGGCTCGAACCTGTGACCCTCTGCTTGTAAGGCAGATGCTCTCCCAGCTGAGCTAAACTCCCATCAAGAACATCATTCGCTTGGGTTTTTTGCTCCCTCGTTCCTGACGACTTTTATATTATACACGTTTGCAACCGATTTGTCAAGCGTTTTTTCAAAAAAATTTGAAAATTATTTTTCTTTGAGCAAATCCAACATTTCCTGTGTTGAAAACTCATACTTCTTATTGCAAAAGTGACAACACACCTCTGTTTTTTCGTCCTCTGCGGCAAGCTTTTCAATTTCCGCCCTGCCCATACTTATAAGAACCCTCTCGGTTCTTTCTCTTGAACAGTCGCAGTGATACACAGCCTCCCAGCTATCCAGTATTTCCGCATTAAGCCCATCAAGCGCCATCATAGCGTAATCCTCCGGCTGCATACCCTTGGCAAGCATACCCGATATCGACTCCATAGAGGACAAATTGCGCTCAATAACATCTGCCGCTGTATCAACAAACGGCGGCACAAGCTGCACCATATATCCGCCCGCGCTTTTTACCTGCGCGTTATCGTCAAACACAATTCCCAGCGCGCAGACGGTAGGTATCTGCTCGCTTATGGAATAGTATGCCGTGATATCCTCCGCAATATTCCCCGAAACCAAAGGAATTTGTCCCACATACGGCTCTTTAAGCCCCATATCCTTTACAACGGTGAGAAATCCGTCCCTGCCAACGCAGCCCGAAACGTCCAGTCCGCCGTCATTATTAAGCGGGATATTTACATTTGCGTTATCCGCGCAGCACTTAACGTTGCCCCAATTATCGGCGACCACCATAAGCGTGCCGACAGCCCCGCCGCCGTTTACGCGCAGCGTAAGCGTATCGCCGTCACTTTTAAGCATAGCGCCCATTATTGCGCCCGCTGTAACCATGCGGGCAAGCGCCGCCGTAACCACGGGTGTGCAGCCGTGCAGCCGCTGAAGCTCCTTCACCATATCGGTGGAATCTATTGCCGAACACAGAACGCTGCCGTCCTCCGACAATGTTCTTACAATTTTGCCCATTACTGTACCTCTATTATATGCTGTTATTGATTTTGTGTGATTTTTACAGCTTACGCGCCGCGAACATCAGCTTCTCGCTGTTTTCCGCGGGCGGGTCAAGCGTAAGATATTCGTACACGCCAAGCACCTCAAAGCCCGCTTGCTTAAGCAGGCGCTCATAATCCTCCTGCCCAAGCGCAATTTCCTTAAAGGCTTCATAGCCCCTGTCATAGCTGCCGTCGGTGTTTTCAAAAAACAGGTCAAGCTCTATCTCAACGCTGTTATCCTTTGGGGAATATTTATTCTGCCACGCGCAGTACACCCCGTCCACATCATAGATGAATGTATTTTCCGCAAGAACGCAGCGGTGCTTGTAGATTGTGTTTACATCAAAAAGGAAAAGCCCGCCGCTGTTTATATTGTCGGCGGTTCTTCTGAAGCAGCGCGCGATTTCTCCCGCGCTTTCAAGGTGATTTATGCTGTCAAGCGTCGAAACCGCAATATCCACCGCGCCGTAAAGGTCTGTTTCGGTCATGCTCTGGCAGATATAGCGTATATCGGCGCTCTCCTGCTTTGAAGCCGCAATGCTAAGCATTTCGGCGGACGCGTCCGACGCTATAACATCATAGCCAAGCGCGGCAAGGCGCGTTGTAAGATTGCCCGTGCCGCAGCCCATATCAAGCAGCAGCCTGCCCGGCGCGCCAAAGCGCCCTATAATTCCATCGTAGTATCCCGCTATTTCGTCATACGGAACGTTGCAGGTCAGCAGGTCATAAACCGAGGCGAACTCACCATAGCCTGCCATCATTCATCTTCCTTCATGCGGTCAAACACTATCTGATAGCCGCCTGCCGCCTGATAATTAAGCGTCTTGTTCACGCGGCTGATAGTTGCGGTGCTTGCGCCTGTTTTCTTGACGATTTCGTTATAAACACAGTCCTCTGTCAAAAGCTTCGCCACATGAAGCCGCTGGGAGATTGCCTTAAGCTCCTGAGGGGTGCAGAGGTCCTCAAAAAAAGCATAGCACTCGTCCACAGACTCAAGAGTGAGAACCGCCTTGAACAGATAATCCATATTTTCATCTTTTATCATGCCGCAATACCTCCATAATTTCAAAATCTGTCCTGCCAAGGCACAATCCCCTTTGGATTAAGAAAACAGATTTCTGCTATTGTGCTTTACATTATGATTACGCTGTCTCAATTTTAACATAATAAAGCAAAAAAGTCAATAGGCAATTTCAATATGGGGGCAGGTCGCGGCGCAGACCGCATAACAAGACGTATTGCGAAGTGCGGGGCTTGATTTTATCTTTCTGCCATGCGGTAGCCGATGCCGGCAATTGTTATTATGTATCTGGGGTGAGTGGTATCAGGCTCTATTTTTCTGCGGATATTGGCGATATTTACGCGCAGTATCTGGTTATCCTGCTGTGCGTTTGGTCCCCACAACTCGGATATCATGACGTTATAGGGGATAACCCTGCCCGCATTTTTGCCAAGCAGCGCAACAATCCTGAACTCATTCTGAGTAAGGCGCGCGTCAACTCCCGCTATAAGAACGCGGCATTTGTCATAATCAACAATAAGGCTGCCCACGGCAAATCTGTTCTCCCTTATATTTTCGCTGTTGCTTCCATCATGGGCGGAATTGCGAAGCGCCACCTTTACCCTTGATAAAAGCTCGTCTGCGTCAAACGGCTTAAGTATAAAGTCGTCCGCGCCGTTTTCCAACGCATACGGCATACAGTCCAGTTGTTCGGGCGCTGCCATAACCACAACGGGCGTATGCGTCCACAGGTGCAGCTTATGCACAAAAGCAACGCACTCCGTATAGGGCAGCGAAAAATCCAGCAGCACAAGGTCAGGGCAGTGTGACTGCGCCATCTCGCTTGCCTGTTCACCTGCAACAGTGAAAATTACATCATAGCCATCATTTTCAAGCTGCTCTTTGATATCCTCATCTTCGGGACAGGGCTGATGTATGGTTAGTATTTTTCTTTTTAATGACATTTATTTATTATCCAATCATATTTATTCGGCTTTGACAATCTATTTTAACATATTGTTCAATCAAAACATTACACAAATTGCACTGGAATGAACTATGTTGTTTAATTTTTTTCGAGGTGTTATAACTTAAATTCGCGAAAGCTATTTTATGCAAATTGACGAAGCGGCGACAATCCGCATACTGCGGCGATGTAATATTCCCGCGCGCCTGTCCATAAACTGTTATGACAGCACCGCACACTCTAGAACAGCAGAAAGGACAGCCATATGCAGATTATAGAACAAATAAACAATATCATCTGGGGCGCGCCCACACTGGTGCTTATGCTTTCAGCGGGAGCGCTGTTCAGTATCGGTACGGGATTTTTTCAGCTGCGCCATATCGGGCATTGGCTGAAATGCACCATTTTTTCACGCGCAGGACAGAAAAACAGCGGCAGCGACACCATATCGCAGTTTCAGGCTATGTCCTCCGCACTTGCGGCAACGCTTGGCACAGGAAATATCGCGGGCGTTTCGTCCGCTCTTGCGGCGGGCGGCGCGGGCGCGGTGTTCTGGATGTGGATTTCCGCCCTGCTTGGCACTATGACAGGCTTTGCCGAAAACGTGCTTGGCATATACTACCGCCGCATATCCGCAAACGGCAGCCGCCGTGGCGGCGCAATGTGCTATATCAGCGGGGGACTTGCGCAGATTGGCTTTGCCAAAAGGCTTGCAAAGCCGCTTGCCGCCGTATTTGCGGCGCTTTGCGTGCTTTCGGCGTTTGGCATGGGAAATATGGCGCAGCTTAATTCCGCGGCGGACGTGCTGCAAAGCAGCTTTGGCATACCGCCGCTTGTATCGGGCATAGCGCTGTGTATTCCAACGGCGCTGATAATTTTCGGCGGAATAAAGCGCGTGGGCAGCATAACGGAAAAGCTTGTTCCGTTTATGTCGGGCTTTTATATTCTGGGCGCAATGTGGATTGTGGTGAAAAATGCGGGGCAGCTTCCCGCCGTATTCGGCTCGGTTATAGAGGGCGCGTTTGGCATTGACGCGGTAAGCGGCGGCATAAGCGGCTACATAATAAAACAAGCGGTTTCCATGGGATTCAGGCGCGGCGTTTTTTCCAACGAGGCGGGACTTGGCACTTCCGTTGCGGCGCACGCTTCCTCAGATGTTACAGAACCTTGCGTTCAAGGAATGTGGAGCATTTTCGAGGTGTTCTTCGACACTATAATAATGTGTTCGCTTACCGCCGTAGTGCTGCTGGCAAGCCCCTGCACCGCGCCCACTGCGCAGGAGGCGTTCAGCCGCATATCGCTTCAGCCGCAGTATTTCCGCCTTACGGACAGCGCGCAGATTATAACGGACGGCGCGCCGCTGCTTTCAGCAGGAGCGGGCGAGCAGACCGATTTCCGCACAATATACGGCACGGGATTTACGGTGGAGATAGCGCAGGGCGGGCAGACCTTTTCCAATCTGATGACCGTAACGGGCGTGCAGAAGCTTTCTGACAGCGGCAAGCCGATATTTCTGGACAGCGCCGAAACCGTGCCGCTTATCAGCGGCGTTGTAATATCAGAAGTGACGGGCGCGCAGCTTTCCACCTACGCCTTTTCGCAGACTTTTGGCAGCGCGGCGGGAAAACTGCTTGCCGTGGCGGTGCTGCTGTTTGCGTTTTCCACGGTAATCGGGTGGAGCTGCTTCGGCGCGGACGCGGCGGTTTACCTGTTCGGCGAACGCGCCCGCAAGCCGTTCTGCGCGGTGTTCGCGGCGCTGACAATTCCCGGTGCGGTTATGGATTTTTCCGCGGTGTGGGGACTTTGCGATATGTTCAACGGGCTTATGGCGCTGCCAAACCTTGCCGCGCTGTTTCTGCTTTCGCCAAAGGTGTTTGAGATAACGCGCAACTACTGCCGCAGAACCTTCAAAAAGGAAAAAATACCACCTATGATTTCCAATTGGAAGCCGTAAATTCCCTCTTTTCCTCGACAGCGGCAGCAATATTTCGACAAAATTTTACATCTTTCCACATCAAGAACGCTGTTAAAAAACTCGATAAATGCGTTTGTTATCGCATTTATCGGCGTTTTGGCGCATTTGCGTGTAATTGGAAATTCTTTGAAATAATTTCCAAAAACCTATTGAATTTTAATCCATTTTATGGTAATATAATGTTGTAAGAAATAAACTGTGCGGGAAAACGCACAGCCGTACAACAATGGAGGTAAAAAAATGACAAACCAAATCAAAGTTCTTATCGGAAACGACAGCGCAGACTGCGGCATGGCATGGGCAGGCGCAATGAAAGCTTCTGGAATGTACGCGATAACGCGCCGCTGCGATGGAAACTCCGTACTTAACTCGATTAAATCGGAAGCGCCCGATGTTGCGGTGCTTGAGGAGAAGATGCCATTCTGCGACGCGATAGAGGTTATACGCAGGCTGAGAGCCGAGAAAAAATACGTTCCCTCGGTGATAATCGTGACAAACACGGCAAACCCTCAGCTTGAGCGCGAGGCTATGAATGTCGGCGCGGCGTGCGTACTAGTAAAGCCCGTAGACCCGCACTATCTCACCACCAAGGTATCGCAGCTTTGCGGCTTTGAAAGCGAGCCTACCGCAGTTCCCGATGAAACCGACCTTGAATGTGCCGTGACCGAAATAATTCATCAGGTGGGAATACCCGCGCACATCAAAGGCTACCATTACCTGCGCACGGCGATAATGCTGTCGGTAAACAATGACGAGATGATAAACTGCATTACAAAGCTGCTTTATCCCACGGTTGCAAAGCGCTATCAGACAACCTCCTCCCGCGTTGAGCGCGCAATACGCCACGCCATAGAGATAGCATGGGACAGGGGCGACATAGACGTGCTGACGAGAATTTTCTCCTACACCGTACACACCTCGCGCGGAAAGCCGACAAACTCGGAATTTATCGCGCTTATCGCAGACCATTTAAGGCTGAAGTTCAAGGCTAAAAACGCAGTACCTGCGTACAGATAAAGCTTCTTCATATAAAAAATCCGGAGCAAAGCCGCTCCGGATTTTTTCTATGTTGTTTTTCTGTTATTATAACGGAACATTGCAAACGCCGCCGCTATTATAACTACATATCCCACAACGCTAAGCCAGTCGGGAAGCTGTCCCATCACAAAAAATCCTATCGCAGCCGAAAAGATAATCTGCGAATAATCGTATATGGAAACCTCCTTGGCGGGCGCATAGGAATACGCCGCGGTTATGCAGAACTGTCCCACAGCCGCGCTTAAGCCCGCGCAAATCAGCATTAAAAGCTGCTGCGCCGTCATGGGGCTGAAATTTAACAGCACAAACGGCAGCGAAGCCACGCAGGAAAACAGCGAAAAGCAAAACACAACGCAGCTTCCCTTTGCCCCGTGAAGCGCAGCCCTGCGCACAAAGGTATACGCGCAGCCCGCAGCAATCCCTCCCGCAAAGCCTATAAGCGAGGGGAAAAGCTCCGCATTATTAAACGAGGGCTTTATAACAAACAGCACGCCCACAAAAGCAGTCAGAATAATTCCCCACTGCACGCGGTCGGCTTTTTCCTTAAGCAGGAAAATGGAGAAGATAATCGCAAAAAACGGCGACATTTTATTAAGCAGCGAAGCATCCGAAATATTAAGCCGCCCCAGCGCGTAGAAATTGCACAGCACGCCCGCAAAGCCCACCGCCGAGCGCAGCAGGATATCCAGCCGCGCGCCTTTCGGCGGCACAACGCTTACCTTGTTTTTTATCATCACGCCGCTTGCAGCTATAAGCGCGAATAAATTGCGGAAAAACGCCTTTTGTATCGTGGGAACCTCGCCCGAAAGCTGCACAAACATATTCATCAGCGCAAAAAACAGCGCAGATATAACAAGCAGTATAATCGCCTTGTGCAGCCGCTTTAGCTTAAAACCCGCCATTTGCCTAAATCGCCCCCAGCTTCTCTATATAATAAGGCAGCGCGGCTTCAAACTGAACGCCGTAAAAGCGCCGTTCGGGGTCGCTTTCGGTTATGCGCACCGCCTCATATGTAAAGCTTACGGCAATATCAAGCGCGCTGTCAAAATCCGCGCCGCGCATTACAGCGCCGAGAAACGCCGCCGAAAGTATATCGCCCGTACCCGCGCACACTATGTCCTCATGCGGCATAAGACAGGAGTGGAAACAGCTTCCGTCAAAGCCTGTCGCGCCTATTTTTCCGTCCTCGCGCACGCCTGTGATAAACACATATTTCCCGCAAAGCGCAAAGAGCCGCTTTAGCATATCCTCAATGCCGCTGCGCGGTATATCGGGGGAATAATCCATGCCAAGCAGCAGGCACGCTTCCGTAATGTTGGGGGAAAGTATATCCGCGCGGCGGCACAGCTTAAGCATATTTTCGGGATAATCCTGAGAAAGTCCCGAATAAATCCGTCCGTTATCGCCCATAACAGGGTCAACAAAAATAAGCGCGTTTTCTCCAAATTCCCCGATAAAGTCCGATATCAGCTTCATTTGATGAATGGACGCGATATATCCCGTATAAATCGCGTCAAAGGTTATTTTCTCGCGCTTAAGCTGTGCGCCGATGGGGGGAAGCTCCTCCGTAAGGTCGCGCGAGTAAAAGCTGTCAAACCCCGTATGATTTGACAGCAGCGCCGTGGGAATACCGCAAGCCTCCACGCCCGCCGCCGAAATAACAGGCAGCGCCGTTGTAAGCGAGCATTTGCCCACGCAGGAAAAATCCTGTATAGTTACTATTCTTTTCATTTGTCTTTTCCTTATTCTCCGAACATTTCGGAGGAGAGATATCTTTCGCCTGTGTCGGTCAGCACCATGGCAATGCGCTTATCCTTAAATTCGGGGCGATTAGCAAGCTTCACCGCCGCCGAAAGCACCGCGCCGCTTGATATGCCAACCAATATGCCCTCGGTTCGGGCGATATCCCTGCCGCATTGAAATGCTTCCTGCGCGCCCGCCGTAACCACCTCGTCAATAAGCGACCTGTCAAGCACGGAGGGAATAAAGTTCGCGCCGATGCCCTGAAGCTTGTGCGGCGCAGCCTTTCCGCCCGAAAGCAGCGGAGAATCCTCAGGCTCAACCGCCACAATGCGGATATCGGGCTTGTGCTCCTTAAGATACCGCGCCACGCCTGTAAGCGTACCGCCCGTGCCTACGCTTGCGATAAATACGTCAATATCGCCGCCAAGGTCGCGCCACAGTTCTGGACCTGTCGTTTCATAATGGGCAAGCGCGTTTACGGGATTGTCAAACTGCGCGGGAATGTAGCCGTGAAGTTCCTCAGCAAGCTGCTGAGCCTTGGCGATAGCGCCGCTCATGCCGTCCTTTCCCGCCGTAAGAACCACCTCCGCGCCATAGGCTGCGATAAGCTTTCTGCGCTCCGCCGACATGGTATCGGGCATGGTGAGTATAACGCGATAGCCGCGGCTTACGCCCACTGCCGCAAGACCTATACCCGTGTTGCCGCTTGTCGGCTCGATAATAACGCCGCCCTTTTTAAGCACACCGCGCTTTTCCGCGTCATTTATCATGTAAAGCGCAACCCTGTCCTTTGCGCTGCCTGCGGGATTTTGCCGCTCAAGCTTCGCAAAAAGCCGCGCGCCTGCGCCGCTGTGCCGCTCAAAGCCGTTAAGCCGCAGCACTGGCGTATTTCCTATAAGCTCCGTAATATTTTCAACCAGCATAGTCCTTTACTCCTGTAACCATTTTTCCAGTTCCGCAATAAGCCGCGGAATTTCAAGCGGCTTTGCGATATGGCTGTTCATTCCCGCCGCCATAGCCTTTTTTACGTCCTCGGCGAAAGCGTTTGCGGTCATTGCCACAATGGGGATTTCCTCTGCGTCCGCTCTGGGCAGCGCGCGGATTTTTCTTGCCGCGCCGTAGCCGTCAAGCTCCGGCATTTGTATATCCATAAAAATAATGCTGTAATATCCCTGCGGCGCAGCGGCAAACATCTCCACCGCCTTTGCGCCGTTCTCCGCAACATCGGTGACAAGCTTTGCCTGCGACAAAAACTCACACGCTATCTCCGCGTTAAACTGCAAATCCTCCGCAAGCAGCACGCGCTTGCCGCTGAAATCGTAATCCGACAGGCGCAGGCGCTTCGGCTCGTCCATGGAAATCTCCGAAAAGCGGTCGGAAATATGCTCCTCTCCGCGCTTAAGGCACACGGTAATTTCAAACACAGAGCCTTTTCCAAGCTCGCTGCGAACCGTGATATTGCCGTTCATCATTCTGGCGATGTTAAGCGCAATGCTCATGCCCAGTCCCGTACCCTCAACCTTTGTTATGCGCCTGTCGTCAGCGCGCACAAACGGGTCAAACATGGTATCCGCAAACGCCTTGGTCATGCCTATTCCATTATCCTCAACCGTAAACATATAGCGCGCCACGTCCTGACGGTCAGGCTCAAGTTCCTCCGCAGTAAAGCGGATAGTGCCGCCATCGGGGGTATATTTCACGGCGTTGCCCAGAATATTTGTCAGCACCTGCCGCAGCTTAAGCGGGTCGCCCTTTACGCACTGGTGCATAGGGCGAAAATCGCAGACCAGAGTGTGTCCGTGGCTATCAGCAACAGGCTTTATCAGCTTTGCGGTATCCTCAAGGAAATGCGTCATGTTGAAATCGTCCGCCGCAAGAACCGCCTTGCCGCTTTCGATAGCGCTAAGGTCAAGAACGTTGTTTATAAGCTCCAGCAGATGTCTGCCGGAGTATTCTATTTTGTTCATGCAGTCGATAACGCGCTCGCGCTCGTCAATATGTTCCTTAGCAATCTGCGCCATGCCGAGGATTGAATTAAGCGGTGTGCGGATATCATGGCTCATCTGGGACATAAACAGCGTTTTTGCGCTGTTGGCGCGCTGCGCTTGATAAAATGCGTCGCGGATAGCCTGTTCTACGCGCTTATTTTCCTCTCTTTCGGTGGTGATGTTCTTTACATACATCAGTCCCCATACCTCGCCGCTGCGGAAATCCTTCGTAAGAATTATGCCCTCGCGGTAAACGCCCTTTATGCCCCTTGTAAGCAGCTCATACTCTGCGTCAAAGCAGCAGCGGTTGCTGTCGAACATATCCAGCAGCGTCTGGGTGCAGAACGTCTTGCGGTAAATCTCCGCCTCGGTTTCGGAGGTAATTCTCTCGCTTTTGCGCCTTAAATACTCGTCAAACGAGCAGGGGCAGGAAAGCCCAAGCTGCGGCACAAGCGGGCGGTTATCGTTGCCCTCAATAACCTCGTCATAAAGCGTATCGGTGGTGACGTTGAACGTATACATGGCAAACGCCGTTGAAAGTATAGCCTGCTTGTACTGCTGCTCGGAGCGCAGCGCGTCCTCCAGCATCTGGCGCTCCTTAATCTGGCGCTCCTTTTCGGCGTTTATCGCCTGTATGGTAACAAGCGCCATCAGCGGCTGTCCTTCCTCGTCATATGAGGAAACAAAGCCCTGTATTCTCACCCACTCATACTGACCTGTGTGCATATTTTTGCGGCGAACTTCGGCTTCTATATTTTTCTCGCCCGCAAGGAAACGCTCTCTCATGCGCTCAACGCGGAATTTGTCAAGCAGTTCCTCGCGCTTTTCATTGTTGCAGTCGCACATATAGACGTATTTCGACAGCTCGTCATTATAATAGCCGCGCACATCAAAATTTTCGGCATACTCTCCCTGCCCCATGCCAGAGGAATAAACCTTGCCCGTTTGCAGGTTTACAAGGTCTATATCCTGATATGGCAGCGTAAGACCGTTTATAAGCTTTATGCGCAGCGCGTCCTTAAAGGTGGTGTGGCTGGTTTCCGTTATATCCTTAAGCACCAGCATTTCTCTGTACTGCGCGGCAAACTCGCTCTTAAAGCGCACCACACGCAGCCTTACCCATCTGTAAGTTCTGGTTTTGGGGTCAAGGCAGCGCAGTTCCTCAATGCGCTCCTCGGTGGTTCTGCTGAAATAGCGCAGCAGCATACCCCTGAACGTTGCGTCATCAAACTTCTCGCAGTCCTCACGCGCAACAAGAGCGGAAAACGTATCGCGCCATGTTTCATAGGTGTAGCCCTTGCCAAGCACGCTGCCGACATTAAACACGTCCTTTACAATGCGTATAGTGTTTTTTTCAAGATTGCACAGCGCGCAGAACGACAGGTTATCCATCATTACTTCGGTAAGCATATTTTTAAGTATAACCGTGTCATATTCGTTTTCGGCAGGGTCGCTGTCTGCGTTAAGCTTGAAATAGCCGCGTATGAAATATCCGCCCTCGCTCTCCTCAGCATGGATACCAATGCAGCTTATGTCAAGCTCCACGCCCGATGAATGGCGCCACTTAAAGCGCGCTTCCGCCTTAAGTCCCGACATACAGTTTTCTATGGTTTGCAGAACAACCGCAAGGTCGGACTGCGGCACGTTCGCCAAAAACACCGCAAGCTGCTGCTGCGGGGAAAGCGTGGTATCAATGCCCATCATTCTGCCCGTTTCATTGTCAATATAAAGCGCAACGGGCTTTTTATCCACAATCTCCAGCGTAAACAGACCCATCATTATGCGCGGCTCTGCCGCTTCGTGAATAAGCTGCTCGGTATAATCCATAATAACACCTCCAATGTCAATCCCTGCCGTAAATATCGCGGGTATACACCTTGTCCGCAACGTCCGCAAGCTCGGCGCTCATGCGGTTGGATACAATAATATCCGCGCTGCGCTTAAAGCTGTCAAGGTCGGTATATACCTTGCAGCCGCGGCAGTAATCGCTGCCGCTAAGCAGCGGCTCATACACTATAACGCTTATGTGCATTTCCGTAAGCCGCCGTATAATCCCCAGAACCGAGGAATGTCTGAAATTATCCGCGCCGCTTTTCATTGCAAGCCGATATACGCCCACAACACGCGGATTTTTCTCGGCTATCTGCTGCGCGATGAAGTCCTTGCGCGTGCGGTTTGCGCTGACCACCGCGCCGATTATGTCGCTTGGCACGTCCCTGTAGTTTGCAAGAAGCTGCTTCGAGTCCTTTGGCAGGCAGTACCCGCCATAGCCAAACGAGGGATTATTGTAATGCGCGCCTATCCTTGGGTCAAGCCCTACGCCGTCAATAATCTGGCGCGCATTAAGCCCCTTTATTGCGCAATAGGTATCAAGCTCGTTGAAATACGCCACGCGCATGGCAAGATAGGTATTTGAAAAAAGCTTTACCGCCTCCGCCTCAGATGGTTCTGTAAAAAGCGTTGGGATATCGCGTTCCGCCGCGCCCTGCTTAAGCAGCGCCGCAAACCTTTGCGCCGCGCTTACAGCCAAGGGGCAGTCCTGCGGCGCGCCAACTATGATACGCGAGGGGTAAAGGCAGTCATAAAGCGCCTTTCCCTCGCGCAGAAACTCTGGCGCGAAAATAAGCCTTTCGCATCCGAAACGCTTTCGCACACCGTCCGTAAAGCCAACGGGAACAGTGGAGCGTATCACGATATCCGCGCCGCCGTTTACATTAAGCACCTGCTCTATCACGCTCTCCACCGCCGAGGTGTCAAAATAATTCTTTTCGGGGTCATAATCCGTCGGCACGGCAATAATAACAAGCTGCGCTTCGCGGTAGGCGCTCTCGGCGTTTGTGACCGCGCTTAACGAAAGTCCGCCCCGCTTAAGAAAGCGCTCGGTATATTCATCGGCAACGGGGGAAATTCCCCTATTCAGCAAGCTGACCTTTTCTTCGGATATGTCAACCGCCGTAACCTCATTTTTCTGCGCAAGCAGCACCGCGTTTGCAAGACCGACATAGCCCATGCCCGCGACCGCAATCCTCACACTATCACCCCTTGCCCTAAGCCTGTCCGCATGGGAAAATGCGCCCCCACGCAGACAAATTATTATTTAAGCTCAACCACCGTAACGCCCGCTTCGCCCTCGCCGTAAACGCCGAGGCGATAGCTTTTAACCGAGGGATTTCGTTTAAGCGCCTGATGTATCGCCGCGCGCAGCGCGCCCGTTCCCTTGCCGTGGATTACGGTGATGGTTTTTAGTCCCGAAAGCATAGCGCCGTCTATAAAGCGCTCGGTTTCCATCACGCCCTCCTCGGTCATCATGCCGCGTATATCAAGCTCCATAGAGCCTTTGCGCTCCATATTGGAAGTTACCTGCTTCTTTACCTTGCCGCCCGTTGGCGCGGACTGCTTCTTTTTGTTGTCGATAAGGCGCAGATTTTTCTGGTTGGTTTTTATCTTCATCATGCCGACCTGAACATAGCACACGCCCGACATATTGGGCACGGTAAGCAGCGTGCCCTCCTTTTTGGTATCCGCAAGCATTACGCTGTCGCCTGCCTTAAGCGGGCGCGGCAGCACATAATCCTCCGACTTGCGCTCGGTTACGGGGTTAGCCTCGTCATACATTTTATTAAGCGTACCGCCTACCCTGCCCTTTGCCGCGCTGTATTTCTGGCGAAATTCTTCCTTATCCTTGATTTTCTTAAGCTCGTCCAATTCGTTAAGCATGATATTGGAGCGCATACGGGTTTCCTCTATAATGCTCATTGCGCGCTGACGGGCGTTTTCCAGTTCCTTTTCCTTTTGCGCTTCAAGTTCCGAAAGCTTCTGCTTAAGTTCGCTTTCGGTAAGCCTTGCATTGCGCTCGGATACGGCTACGCTCTCCTTAAGTTCCTCCAGTTCCTGACGGGACTTTTCAAGCGCGTCCACAACCTGCTCAAACCGCTTGTTCTCGCTGCTGACAAGGTTCTGCGCACGCTCTATAACAAAATCGGGCATACCAAGCTTTGAGGAAATAGCAAACGCGTTTGATTTTCCCGGCACACCCACAATCACGCGGTAGGTAGGCTTAAGCGTGTTTACATCAAACTCGCAGCAGGCATTTTCCACGCCCTCCGTTTCAAGCGCGAAAATCTTAACCTCCTGATAGTGCGTTGTAGCCACTACCTTTGCGCTGTACTGCTTAAGCTGGGTAAGAATTGAAACCGCAAGCGCCGCGCCCTCAACGGGGTCGGTGCCGCTGCCAAGCTCGTCAATCAGCACAAGGCTGCGCTCGTCCGCCTTGTCGAGAATTTTTATAACATTGGTCATGTGCGAGGAGAAAGTAGACAGGCTCTGCTCTATGCTCTGCTCGTCGCCGATATCAACGTATATGCTGCCAAATTCACCTATGACGCTGCCATCGGCAGCAGGTATCATCAGTCCGCACATGGTCATAAGGGTAAGCAGACCCACGGTTTTTATGGCGACCGTCTTGCCGCCCGTGTTTGGACCCGTGATTATCAGGCAGTCATAGCCCTCGCCTATTTCCACCGAAACAGGCACGACTGTATCGGGATTTATCAGCGGGTGGCGCGCATTGTGAAGCACCGCCTTTGGCTCGTCCGAAATCTTGGCGGCAACGCCTTTCATCTTAGCGCCGAGATTTGCCTTGGCGAAGTACAGCTCCAGTATCTCAGCAACGCGGAAGTTGTTAAGAATTGCGTCCGCGTTTTCACCCACCTGCGCGGAAAGCTCGCGGGTTATGCGCTCAACCTCCGCTTGTTCGCGCGATTTAAGCACTCGGATTTCGTTGTTGGCTTCAACAACGCTCATAGGCTCTATAAAGAAAGTCTGACCTGTTGCCGAGGTGTCATGCACAAGACCGGGGACTTCGTTCTTATACTCCGAACGCACAGGCACAACGTATCTTCCGTCACGCATGGTGACTATGCTTTCCTGCAAATATTTCTGGGTATTCTTGTTTTTAATCAGCTTGTCAAGCTGCTCGCGGATATTAAGTCCCTGCCGCACTATCCTTTTCCTTATGGAGGATAATTCGGCGCTTGCGCCGTCCGACATCTCCTCCTCGGATATAATGCTGTCGGAAATACGCTGCTCAAGGCTTTTTATCGGGTACAGTTCTGCAAAATATTCGTCAAGCGTGTTTTCGATATTGCTGCACTGGCTGTACCAGTCGCACAGAACGCCTGTTTCGCGCAGTATCTCCGCAACGTCCAGAAGTTCTCTGAAGCTTAGCGCAGAGCCGCTTTTGCAGCGCTTAAGCGAGCCTGTTATATCCTTTATCTTTCTGAAACGCGGCGTGCCGAATTTGGACGACAGCTTAAACGCGTCATCGGTTTTCTTCAGTTCGGCGCGCATTTTTGCGCCGTCAAATTCGGGTCTTAGCTTCAGCGCCTGCTCGCGGCAGGCGTCACTGTATGTCTGCTCGGCAAGAAGTTCAAGTATCTTGTCAAGCTCCAATTTTTTATAATATTTATTCATCGGTTAATCCTCTCATATATTATACTAATAACCGTTCAAATGAAGGAAAAAATTTGCTGAAGTTAAATGGTTATTAGTATTCGTTCCACATTCTCCCCCAGTTTCTATTATAGCCAATTACCGCCCGATTGTCAACACAAATCTCGTCCCGCCTGTACAAAACCGCCCGATGGCGCAAATACCATCGGGCGCTGATTTCAAAGCGGGTTTTTATCAATCCCTTTTTCTTCCGCAGGAAACGCAGAAATTGCCGTTCTCGTTAAGGCTGCCGCAGCCGGAGCAGAACCAAATTCCCTTGGCGGAGGGCTGCTGAACAGGCTGCGCTGCGGGCGCGCTTTCCTCGGCGCGGGGCGCGGCATCGGGCATTGTTTCGTCCTCCATCATCTCAACGGGAATCATGGGATTTTCAAGCGCCGTAACAGCGTCTGCCGCAGAACCGACCTCGGCGGTGCGCTCCGCAAGCGGCATTACAGGCTGAACTGTCGGCTGCACCTCGGTGGGCATGAACATTCTGTCGCGTTCGGTAGGTTCTGCCCTGCCGACAGGCGCAACGGAAGCCATATCGGCGGGGATTTCCTCGGCAGACGCGGAGGTCGGCTGCTGCGCCATAAAGCTGTCCAAATCGCTGTTAAGCTCCTTTACCGTGGGCATGGGCACTCCCGCCGCCGCAGGATAAACGGCAACCGCCGTTGGCTTCAGCGTTGTCTTTTCGCTGACGGCGACGGCAATGTTAAATCTGTAAAGAATAGACAGAATTGCTCCGCCTAAAGCTAAACGACCATAAAGACTTATATCTTCAATATCAACATCGGCAACAAAAATTCCACATATCTCGGTAACAGTTAACATCACAAGATACAATACCCACACAACCATAGAAACCTTGAACGAAAATTTCAGTCTCACAACCATCATCACAGCCGACAAAATAAACAGAACAGAGAAGGTAATATACAAAGCACAAACTATATCAGCAAAATTGAAATATGCGTCCCCTTTCGCAAAATATGCATCACATTCTTCAATGTAATCATCCCACTCACGTATACGGTCTTCGATCTCAGCAATTTGCGCAGAAGTATACTTACCAGTAGATTTGTTAGATTCATACTCTTCCAGCTCTTCCTGATACTCGGCAACTTTATAATCATACGATACACGCTCAGCTTCGTAATAAGCACGAGTCTCGCTAATAGAATTAACGCCATTAAAATTGTATACCGCAAGACCTACGGCAAAAATTGCGATAACAATAACCGCGACATACTCCTTGATGCTGTCAAAGCGGTAGAATAGTCCTTGCCTTTTAACAGTCTGAATTTCGTTGAATGCTCCGCCCTCGCGAGCGCCGCAGTTGGGGCAGCCTTTGCCCTCGTCCATGTAGGTTGTGCCGCATTTTTCGCAGCGATTGTAATTCTCAGCCATACCAAAATTCCTTTCATTTATATAATTACCATTTTAGTCCTCGCTATTGCGTGGAGCGGTGGTCTGCTCGGGCGCAGACATAGCCTTTTCGTTAAAGATTACCAACAGCAGGACAAGCGCAAGCTTCGGGATAGTGTAAGCAAGCGTTCCCGCAATATCAACAGCGCCGACTATCGCCAAGCCGCATATTGCGTCCGCAATCTGCACAAGCATTCCGAATATTGCTGTAACAATTCCTACCTTGAACGACCACCTGAAACGCAGCAGCATAAGCACTCCCGCCGCAATAGCAGCACCGTCGGCAATGCAGATAAACCACACCAGCGCCGAAGCCGCATTAAACGATTTTATAACAAACTGCACATTTTCAACCGTCTGCGTATCGGTTATCATGCCGCTTTCGACATACTGCCGCACAAGCTTAAATTCCTCGCTGCCTACGCTTTCAGCCGCCGCCGAATACACGCTGATATTAGACAACATTGAAACAAGCGCCGCGATAATATTTATCACAACAATAACTATCAGCACCGCAAACATTTTTCCGTTGATTTGCCGCGCTATAAGCGGCGGCTTGGCGACATTCTCTGTCGCCGCGCCGCCTATGCGCTTTCCGCAGTAGGGACAGCGCCTGTCGCTGCTTTCAAGAAAAAGCCGCTTGCACTTTTCACAGCGGATATACTCGCTTTCTTCCATAATAATTACCTCCATATCAATCGCTCAGCGCTTTATGCCGCAGCCCATGCAGCTTACGCTTGAAGCATAGTTCATCTGACCGCACTGCGGACACTGCCACGGTCCCGCCTTGCGGTTAAGCTGGCTTTCCTCCTCGGTAGGCTCGCTTTCCTCGGTGGGAACGGCAGCCACCAGCGGAATAGGCTCGCAGTCGGTAATGCCCTGCTCCTCGTCAAAAATTTCTTCCTCGTCCTTTTTGCCGAGGGACAGCTTTTTAAGAATACCGCTAAGCTTCGCCGTTTTAGCCGAGCCTTCCTCTGCTTTTTCCGCAGAAGCGGGAGCGGGCTTTGCTTCCTCCACAGGCGCGGGGGCGGGCTTTGCTTCCTCGACAGGCGCGGGAGCGGGCTTCGCTTCCTCGACAGGCGCGGGAGCGGGTTTTGCTTCCACCACTGGCGCGGGAGCGGGCTTGGATTCCTCGACAGGCGCAGGAGCGGGCTTCACTTCCTCGACTGGCGTGGGAACGGGCTTTACTTCCTCGACTGGCGCGGGAGCGGGCTTGGCTTCCTCCACAGGTGCGGGAGCGGGTTTTGCTTCCTCGACAGGTGCGGGAGCGGGTTTCGCTTCCTCCACAGGTGCGGGGGCGGGCTTTGCTTCCTCGACAGGTGCGGGAGCGGGTTTTGCTTCCTCGACAGGTGCGGGAGCGGGTTTCGCTTCCTCCACAGGTGCGGGGGCGGGCTTTGCTTCCTCGACAGG
>CAZKXB010000047.1:18279-19548 GCA_964556595.1 uncultured Ruminococcus sp.
GTTTTGCTTCCTCGACAGGTGCGGGAGCGGGTTTCGCTTCCTCCACAGGTGCGGGAGCGGAACTTCCCTCCAACTCGCTTATAACTGCGGCAAGCTGCTGAACCGCGTCAAGATTGCGGTCGTCACCAAAACGGTCATTTGTCTTTTTCGGCTGAGCCACTGCGGCAGGAACTGCAGGCGCAGCCTTTTCCTCAACCGCCTTTGGCATAGGCGTTCCCTTTGAAATAAGCGCGACCTCGCCTATCTCGCCCGCGTTGTTTTTCAGCTCAAAATCAGCCTGACCATCGCGCTCTATCTTGCGTTTCAGCGTTTTCATGTCGCTTGTGAACATAGAGGTATCGTACATATCCTTTGTGCCCTCTATGTCGATATCGTTCTTTTTGCGCTTGCGGCGGCGTGTGCTTTCGCTTTGCGCAAGGCGCACATACTTCATAAGCGCAAAAATCAGCAGAAATCTCACCAAAAACGCCGTTGCGGCGTAGATATAATTCATCGGCACGGAATACAAAAACAGGCACAGCGTATCCGCGCAGAGCAGCACAAGTCCCGCTATATTAAGCGCCACGGTTATGGCATACGAAAACCTAAGCCGCACAAGGCAAAGCAGCGCAAAAACCGCCGTAAGCGCGCTCACTCCCACCATTGCAGGCACTGCATAGGTGAGATATATCTCGGCAAGTCCGTAATGCTTGTAAGCCATCTGAAATTCGGGGTCAATCTCGCCCTCGGCTTCAAGCATTTGCTGCGCGGTGAGGTAGTCAGGCTCGACAGAAGCCTGATATTCCTTAACGTGCTTCAAATTCCACACGGAATAAAAGCACGCCGCAATCAGCAGTATCACCACAAACACCAGACGCACCAAATCCGCGCCCCTTACCGCGTGGCATATCACCGTTTTTTTGCTTTTTTTGGAAAGCAGCGTTGCGCCGCACTCTGGACAGAAGCCGCTCGAATTATCGCCGATATCGCAGCCGCACTGTCTGCATTTGTTGTTTTTTCCGCCGTAACTCATACCAATTGCTCCTTATGTAATACAAATTGATTTTCCAATAAAACTACAGGTTATACTAATAACCATTTAAATTCAGGAAATCTTTGCAGAAATCCAGCACCGCTCTCGTCGTCAAAGAAACTTGACGTACATACAGTACGCCTGCGTTTCTTTTTCTAGATATCGGCACTGTCTTTCCGCAAATCTTTTCCTTCGTTTAAACGGTTATTAGTATTAATTGTACAACAACCGATTTAATTTGTCAACATATTTTTCGC
>CAZKXB010000048.1:0-19533 GCA_964556595.1 uncultured Ruminococcus sp.
ATTTCCTTTGTAAGGTCAAGCGGGAATCCGTAGGTATCGTGCAGCTTGAAAACGTCCTCGCCGCAAAGCGTCTTTTCGCCCTTTGCGATAAGCGCGTCAATCATCTCGCCGAGGATTTCCGTGCCCTTGTCGATAGTCTTTGCGAAGCTTTCTTCCTCGGTCTTGATTACCTTTTTGATGTAAGCGCGCTTTTCGGCAAGTTCGGGATAAGCGGAGAGGTTCTCGTCAATAACGGTGTCGCATACCTCGTAGAGGAAGGAATTGTTGTAGCCCAGCATTCTGCCGTGTCTTGCGGCGCGGCGGAGCAGTCTGCGCAGAACATAGCCGCGACCTTCGTTTGAGGGCAGAACTCCATCTCCCACCATAAATGTTGTGGAGCGGATATGGTCGGTGATAACGCGGATAGAGATATCCTTCTGCGCGTCCTCTTTGTAATTAACGCCGATTATGGAGCAGATTTTCTTCATGATATTCTGCACGGTGTCAACCTCGAAAAGGTTGTCAACGTCCTGCATAACGCAGGCAAGACGCTCAAGACCCATGCCCGTGTCGATATTCTTTGTGGCAAGCTGGGTGTAGTTGCCCTTGCCGTCATTGTCGAACTGCGTGAAAACGTTGTTCCATATTTCGATTATACGGTCGCAGTCGCCGACTTCCTCAAAGTTATCCTGTCCGATGTGGTCAAACTTTCCGTACTTCTCGCCGCGGTCATAGTGGATTTCGGAGCAGGGTCCGCAAGGGCCGCTGCCATGCTCCCAGAAATTATCCTTTTTGCCGAGCTTTATGATACGCTCGCGCGGAACGCCGACTTCGTTCGCCCAGATATCGCCCGCCTCATCGTCCTGCTCATAGATAGTTACCCAAAGCCTGTCCTCGGGGATTTCAAGCGTTTTTGTGAGGAATTCCCACGCCCAAGCTATCGCCTCATGCTTGAAGTAATCGCCGAAAGAGAAGTTGCCCAGCATTTCAAAATAAGTGCCGTGGCGCGCGGTCTTGCCCACGTTCTCGATATCGGGAGTGCGAATACACTTCTGGCAGGTAGTAACGCGGTGGCGGGGCGGTTCTTCTATGCCCTGAAAATACTTTTTCAGCGGGGTCATGCCCGCATTTATCAGCAGAATGGAATTATCCCCCTGCGGCACTAGCGGGAAAGAATTCATGCGCAGGTGTCCCTTGCTTTCAAAAAACTTAAGGTAGCTTTCGCGGAGGTCATTTAAGCCTGTCCATTTCATAATAGTTGTCCTCGATTTTCATTTTTGATTTATTGCACGCGGCTGACTGCCGCGCTTTTTTGCGCTTACGCATACATATTTATTATAAAGCAGTTTTGCGATATTGTCAATAGGGAATGGCGTGCGGGGCGCAAAAAATTTAATGCGCGCCGCGCGGCGGGTAAAATCTTGTGCAATATATATTCAGACTAATTTTTCTTGGATATTTTTGTATTGACATGCTGATGTTTTTGGTGTAAAATAGTTATGGCAAATACCCGAAAAATGTTGAAAGGTGAAAAATTATGAAGAAAACCAAAATCGCATTCATTCTTGCGGCGGTTATGCTGACAAGCACACTTTCTGCTTGTGAGAAAAAGACAAATTCTTCGGATGCAGGTTTGATTGGTTCTGACTCCATAACTTCAGGCAGTACCCATTCCGAAGTAGGCGGTTCTCAAGCACTGCTTAATATCAGCGATGAAAATTTCGAGATAGTGAACGGCGTACTCACCAAGTACAAAGGCAGCGATGAAGATGTGGTTATTCCGCAAAGTGTTACTTCTATTGGCGATAATGCCTTTTTTTACTGCACCTCACTGACAAGCATAACAATCCCCGACAGTGTTACTTCTATTGGCAGCAGTGCTTTTTCTGGCTGCGGCTTGACAAGCATATCAATCCCCGACAGCGTTACTGAAATTGACTCGTATGCTTTCTATGGCTGCACCTCATTGACAAGCATAACAATCCCTGATAGTGTTACTGAAATCGGCGAGGATGCTTTCTATGGCTGCACCTCATTGACAAGTGTAATATCAAGCGGAAACAACAGCACTGAGATTTCTAGTGATGCCTTTAATGATACACCGTGGTGTGAAAATCAAGAGTTTGCTGCAGTGAACGGCACATTGCTCAGATATAACGGCAATGCTAGTGAAGTAACAATCCCCAACAGCGTTACTTCTATTGGCGATTATGCTTTCTCTGGCTGCACCTCATTGACAAGCATAACAATCCCCGACGGCGTTACTGAAATTGGCTATAAAGCTTTCTCTGGCTGCACCTCATTGACAAGCATAACAATCCCCGACGGCGTTACTGAAATTGACCAGAGTGCTTTCTCTGGCTGCACCTCATTGACAAGCATAACAATCCCCGATAGTGTTACTGAAATCGGCATGCATGCTTTCTATGGCTGCACCTCATTGACAAGCATATCAATCCCCGACAGCGTTACTGAAATTGACTCGTATGCTTTCTATGGCTGCACCTCATTGACAAGCATAACAATCCCCAATAGTGTTACTTCTATCGGCGGTAGTGCTTTCTATGGCTGCACCTCATTGACAAGCATAACAATCCCCAATAGTGTTACTTCTATCGGCGGTAGTGCTTTCGAGGACTGCACCTCATTGACAAGCGTAACAATCCCAGACAGTGTTACTTATATTGACAGTTATGCTTTCTCTGGCTGCAAATCCTTGACAAGCGTAACAATCCCCGACAGCGTTACTTCTATCGGCGATTTGGCTTTCTATGGCTGCACCTCATTGACAAGCATAACAATCCCCGACAGTGTTACTGAAATTGGCGATTATGCTTTCTATGGCTGCACCTCATTGACAAGCATAACAATCCCAGATAGTGTTACTTTTATCAGCAGTAGTGCTTTCTATGGCTGCACCTCTATAAAAGCCACCTACAAAGGCAAAACATACACCTATGACAACATATGGGCTCTCTACAATGCCATAAACGGCTAACCCCACAAACACAAAACCCGCCTTTCACGGCGGGTTCTTCCTATCCCTTAAACAGCCCCTGCATTTCCTCCATAAACGGTTCTTCATACAGCTTCGGGTAAAACCCGAAAACAAGGTCGTAAAACTGCGCGTCCGACAGCGCTTCAAACTCCCCGAAAAGAAAGCCAGGGTAGCTTTTCATGGCGTCCGCCATAGAGCGCGCTTTGTTTTTTTCGCCGCCCATAAGCTTCGCGGCTATCATATCGCTGCCGTAAATTATCGCGGGTATGTGCCTTACCGCCTTGTCAAAATCATAGTCCATGGCGGGCGAAAGCCGCGAGAAGCATGGCTTTATGGCGCGGTAAAGCTCGCGGTCGGCGCGCTTAAGCTCCCTTTTAAGCTGCCCAAGACAGCGGGACAGCGGCTTGCGCTGATTAAGGCAATGCGTAAGCGCGGCACAAACGCTGTCAAGCATATCTGCGCCGTTTTCGGCTGTGCCCTCCGCAAGCGCACAGTATATCTTGCGCGCCGCACAAAGCACCCGCCGCAACGCGGCTTTCTCGTTTACAGCCAAAACGCTCACCCCCTCTTATCTAAAGTATAGCACAACCGCGCCGTTTTGTAAAGAAGCAAAATTATTTCGCGCGGTACTTGTAATTCGGGACAAAAAGTGATACAATATAGAATGTATATTAGTGTATCTGCGCAGTGGGGAGTGGCACATGAACGAACGTTTGGATTATTTAAGGGATAAGGCGAACAGGCTTCCGCTGAAACCGGGCGTTTACCTTATGAAAGACAAAACCGATAAAATAATCTATGTAGGCAAAGCGAAAGCGCTTAAAAACCGTGTTACCTCGTATTTCCGCAGTGACGGCAGTCATAACGCCAAAACCGTCAAGCTAGTAAGCAATATTTATGATTTTGATTTTATAATCTGCCCAAGCGAACTTGACGCGCTTGTGCTGGAATGCAGTCTGATTAAGCTTCATCAGCCGAAATACAATATCCTGCTAAAAGACGATAAGGGATACAACTACATCAAAATTTCCCACGGCGCTTACCCGCGGATAACCTATGCGCTTAACACCGCCGACAAAAACGCGGATTATCTCGGACCTTTTACAAGCGGCTTCACCGTAAAGCAAGCGGTGGAGGAGGCAAACACAATCTTTATGCTGCCCACCTGCCGCAAAAGCTTCCCGATGGATTTCGGCAAGGAGCGACCCTGCCTTAATATGCACATAAAAAAGTGCATGGGCGTTTGCAGGGGGAAAATCTCCTCCGAGGAATATAAAAAAATAGTGGACGAGGCATTGCAGTATCTTAAGGATGGCAGCCGCAAATCCGCAGACCAGCTTCGCGCCGAAATGGAGGAAGCCGCCGAGAATCTGGAATTTGAAAAGGCGGCTAAGCTTCGCGACAGGATACAGGCAATTGCGCGGCTGCATAATTCCCAGAAAATTTTCGACTACAAGACGGACGATTACGATATTGTGGCGCTTGCGCAGAATATCAGCCTTGCAAGCGTGGCGGTGGTGAAATACCGCGGCGGCAGACTGGTGGATAAGGAGAACTTCTTTATCGGCGACGAGTACGACCCCGCCGCAATGCGGCGAGATTTTCTGCTTGGCTATTATCCCGACCGCGAGGATATCCCAAAGGAAATTTACATTGACGAGCCGTTTGAGGATATGGAAATTGTTACCCAGCTTCTGCGCGACAAAGCAGACCATGCGGTTAAATTTGTTGTTCCGCAGCGCGGCGAGGGATTGGCGCAGGTGGTTCTTGCCAAAAGCAACGCAAGCGAATATCTGGCGCTAAAGGTGGGAAGAACCGCTAAGGAAATAAATTCCCTTGAGGATTTGAAAAATCTGCTGGGACTTGAAAAAATCCCGCTGTGCATAGAAAGCTATGATATCTCCAACTTTGGTGAAACGGGTCGCGTTGGCGGCATGATTGTATACCGCAACGGCAGACCGTTTAAGGCGGGCTATCGCCGCTTTGCAATAAAAGAGGTTGTGGGCATTGACGATTACGCCTGTATGCAGGAGGTGCTGCGCCGCAGGCTTCAGCGCTATCTTGACGGCGATGAAAGCTTTTCGCCGCTTCCCGACCTTATACTGCTTGACGGCGGAAAGGGGCATGTGGCAGCGGTAAGACAGGTTCTGGACGAGCTTGGGGTAGATGTTCCCCTGTTTGGACTGGTCAAGGACAGCAAGCACCGCACCCGCGCCATTGCCAAGGACGGCGGCGAGATATCGGTAAGCGCAAACAAGGCGCTGTTTAAGCTGCTTACCAACATACAGGACGAGGTTCACCGATATTCCATATCGTTTCAGCGCGTAAAGCACAAGCAGAAAACCTACGGTCTTGAGCTTACCGAGGTAAAGGGCATAGGTGAGGCAAAGGCAAGGGCGCTGCTTAAGGAGTTCCGCACAAAGCAGGGGCTTAAGGAAGCGTCCGCAGAGCAGCTTCGCATAACGGCTAAGATAAGCGCAGAAAAAGCGCAGGAGCTGTACAATTTTATTCAGGAGAGATTTTAATGAGAGTTATAACAGGCTCGGCGAGGGGCAGCAAGCTTGTCACCGTTGAGGGCACAGAGTTGGTAAGACCTACCACCGATGGCGTTAAGGAGGCTATTTTCTCCGCCATACAGTTTGAGATAGAGGGGCGCACGGTGCTTGATTTGTTTGCGGGCAGCGGGCAGCTTGGAATTGAAGCGCTCAGCCGCGGCGCAAAGGAAGCATATTTTGTGGACTCCGCAGCCGCTTCCATAAAAGCTGTAAAGCAAAATCTTGCGCACACTCATCTTGAGGACAGGGCGCACGTTGTCAATATGCCGTTTACGGCGTTTCTTAAAAGCACGCGGGCGGTGTTCGATATCGCGATACTCGACCCGCCGTACAACCTTAAGATACTAAGCAAGGCGCTTCCCCATCTTGAGGAAAAAATGTCCGACAACGGCATTATTATATGCGAGCATGAAAAGGAACTTACACTGCCGCGTGAACTGGGCAGATTTGAAACGGCAAAGGTACTGAAGCATTCTCGTACCTGCGTCACGGTGTATCGTCCCAAGGCGGCGGACGAGGAATGACGGCGAAAGGACTGATATTATTTTATGAAAACCGCTATTTATCCCGGCAGCTTCGACCCTGTAACAAACGGGCATCTGGATATTATAACGCGCGCTTCCAAAATGTTTGACAAGCTTATCGTGGTGGTGCTGATAAACCCCATGAAAAGCTACTCTTTTACTATTCCCGAACGCTGCCGTCTTTTAAGACGCGCGACCGAGCAGCTTCCGAATGTGGAGGTTGCAAGCTTTGACGGGCTTCTTGCCGATTATTTCAACACGCGCGATGATGTTGACGTTATCGTAAAAGGTATACGCGCAACCACCGATTTCGAGTCGGAATTTCAGCAGGCGCACACAAACAAGGACCTTAACCCAAGAGCGGAAACGGTGTTTATCCCCGCAAGTCAGAACACCACGTTTATTTCCTCCAGCATGGTAAAGCAGGTTGCGATGTTCGGCGGCGATGTCAGCAAATACCTGCCCGAATGTATCCACGAGGAGATTTCACAGAAGCTATACAAGGATTTTACAGCCGCAAGAAAAGCAGCCGAAAAGAACAACAATTGACGGAAAGGACGGAATTTTAACCATGGATTACAGCCTTTTAGACCTTATCTCAATGCTTGACGAGGTGGTAAGAAAAGCCACCCCCGTTCCGCTGTCCAAGAAAAGCATGGTGGACGTGGCACAGATAGACGAAATCGCGACAGAAATGCGCCTTGTGCTGCCAAAGGAAATACAGCAGGCGCAGAATGTTGTTTCTGACAAAAACCGCATTATTTCCGACGCGAAGCGCGAAGCGGAGGATATTATCCGCAAAGCGGAGCAGCGCCGAAATGAGCTTCTTGACCAGAACGCCATCATGAAAGAAGCACGCAAGCGCGCAACCGAGGAGATAAGCAACGCGCAGGCGCGCTCCAATCTTATACGCACCTCCACCAACGAGTTTACAGACAAAATGCTTGGCAGAGTTGAAGAACTGCTTGCAAAGGATATAAACAACCTGCGCGTAATGCGCAAAACGCTCAGCAGCGGCGCGGACATAACGGTAGACCCCGCTAAGCAGCAGGCGCAAAGAGTTCAAGCGGCACAGCCTCAGCAGCAGCTTAAAAAATGATACTGGGCGTACCAAGCGAAACTGTAAAGCTTTGCCCGCATGACGATGAATGGATTATCGCGGCATCGCAGACAATCCAACAGCTTGAAAAGGATTTGCGCAGATACAAGGTGAATATACAGCACGTTGGCAGCACCTGCATACCCACGATAATGTCAAACCCTGTAATTGATATCGCAATAGGCGTGGAGTGTCCCGAAGATATCAAACGCGTTTGCGGTTGGTTTTCAAGGCACGGCTATGCAAAGTGCAAGACAGTGATACCGCAGGCGGCACTGTTCTGCCTTGAAAAGGACGGACTGCGCTGTTATCAGTTCTTCGTGGTGGATATACGCAGCATGGCGTGGGACAGGCTGACCAAATTCCGCAATTTTCTGAATAGAAATAACAATATTGCGCAAATGTACAACAGAACTAACCTCAAAAACTGCAATCTGCCATATAATGAATATCTGCGCCAAAAAGACTCGCTTGTGGAAGCAATATTAAAGCGGCTGAACCGCTTTTAAGGCGCGGTCTATGTACACATGATAAATAAAAAATATCCCCCTATTCCGAGTTGAACCAAGTTTCGTTCAGGATAGGGGGAATTTTGTATGAATTATATTTTATTCGGAATATTCATGCGGCGCTTCAGCATTTGCGGCTGTACGTTTATCCGCTGCGGATTTCAGTATTATTCCCACTATCATCAAAATCGGGAATATTATGCCAAGCAGCAGGCTGCCTTTGAGATTTCCGTCCATAGCGCCCGAAACAAGCCCCACTATCGTAGGACCGCCCGAACAGCCTAAATCTCCTGAAAGCGCAAGCAGTGCAAACAGCGCCGCGCCGCCTTTCGGTATGGAAGCCGCTGCAACACTGTAAACGCTAGGCCACATTATGCCAACCGAAAGCCCGCATAATCCGCAGCCCACCAGTGCAAGCACAGGGTTCGCCGACAGCGAAGCAAGCAAATACGAAATAATGCACAGCACGCTGCTGCCGAAAAGGAATACCGTAAGATTTATTCTGTGGCTCATTTTTCCGTAAAACAGCCTTGCGCTGCCCATAAGCAGTGAGAAAACGCAAGGTCCCAACAAATCACCCATGGTTTTGGATATGCCAAGTCCGCTTTCCGCAAACGCCGAAGCCCACTGGCTCATTGCCTGCTCGCTTGAGCCTGCGGCAAACATAAGCAGAATAAAAATCCAGAACAGCTTCATGGAGCAAAGCTTGCGGATAGAAAGCCCTTCGCCCTCCTCAACCAACGTGTAAATCGGCACTTGCGTGAAATATAAGCCAACCGCCAGCGGAAACAGCGCCCAAAGCAGCGCAAGCACACCCCAGCTTTCCTTGCCGAAAAAATACAGAAACAGCGTGGAAATTGCAATTACGCCCACTGTTCCCCAGCAATAAAACGAGTGCAGCAGGCTCATAACTCCCGCCTTGTTATCGGTGGGACAGGCTTCAACAAGGGGGCTTACCATAACCTCAATAAGACCGCCGCCGAAAGCGTAAAGCACAACGCACACAACCAGCCCCGCAAACGGCGGCATTATATGCGGCAGCAGCGCAAGACCCGCAAGACCTGCGGCTGCGGAAATATGCGCGAAAACTATACATTTTCGCCAGCCAATTTTATCCACATACTTTGCGGCAAGAAAATCCACCGCAAGCTGAATAAGAAAGTTGACGGTTATAAGCAGCGTAAGCTGCTCAAGCGGAATACCAAAGCTGTCGCGGAAAATTATAAAAAGCAGCGGCATATAGTTATTGACTATCGCCTGTGTTATATAGCCGCCATAGCTTGCAAGTATTGTATGGCGGGGATTATCTCTTATTGACATTTTGCACCTCACAAAAACAAACTTCAGTAATTATACAACATAGGCTTAATTTTGTCAATAGCACAAAATGACTTTTTTCAAAAATTAAATCCCCGAAAAAATCGGGGATTTATATATCAGATATCATGGAAGCTGCGTTTCTTGTTCTGCATTACAAGCCGTATCATATATGACGTTACAGAACGCTTCAGCGGCTCTTTAAGCTGCTCCACCTCGGGAGTTCTGCGCTCCACCGAGCGCTTTTTAAGCTTGACAAAGCGCGCAGGAACACTTTCGGCGGTAAGCTGCGACAGCCGCTCTATACATATCTCGCAATCGCACGCATTGAACCTGCGCAAAATCTGCGCCGCATGGTCGTCAATCACAAGTGCGGTAAGATTAAAGGTTTCCGCCTCATCATCAGTGCCAAGCACCGTTTCGGCATCGCGCTTCATAATCTTGGTAAGCGGCTCCAGTCCCCTCAGCTTGCGCGGAATACTGCTCTTTCCCGCAAGTATAGTGGGATTAACCATGTCACTGCGCTGCTCAACAAGGCGCATAACCTGCGGGGTTTTGCTGCTTTGCTCGCCGCCGCTGCGCTCCTTATGGGCAGTGCGCTTTTTGGCAGACTGCTTCGCCGCAGAATTTTCCGCTGTTTTTCCACCCGACTTGGCATTATCCGCCGCCTTGGGCTGCTGCGGAGTTTCTGCCGAAGCAGGCTGTTTTTTCTTTCGTGTCTTTTCGGCGCTCATTTACTCTTTTCTCCGCCCTTTTTGCCCTTAAAGCCGACAATCTCGTCCACCAACGCCACAAACTCCTTGGTCGCCTTGGATTTGGGGGAATATGTTATAACAGACTCGCCATGGGCGGGCGCTTCAGCGATGCATACGCTGGTGCTTATGCGCGTTTTGAATATCTCAGTATCAAGCTGCTCCGCTATCATCATTGCAAGCTCCTCAACCTCTCTGGTCAGCATAAGGCGGGAGTTGTATTTGTTAAGCAATATTCCGCGCACGCGCAGGCTCTTATTATAGTACCGCTGCACAGCAAAAATCGTCTGCTTAAGCTGCGCAATGCCTTGCAGACTGAGTATCTCACACAGCATAGGAATAACAAGCTCGTCCGAAGCGGTGTAAGCATTGATTGTAAGCACCGACAGCGCAGGCGGCGTATCAAGAATTATATAATCGTACTGATTTTTGATTTCCTCAAGCTGTTCGCGCAGGATATACTCCCTGCCAACGCCTGTCAATTCAAGTTCAACGCCCGAAAGCAGTATATTGGACGGTATAACATCGCAAACCTCGCCCTTGATTATCGCGTCCGTAATTTCACAGTTGCCCTTAAACAGGTCATATGCCGTAAAATTATCCTCCGCCTCAGTTCCAAGGCTGAAGCCTAAATTTCCCTGTGGGTCAAGGTCAATAGCAAGCACCTTGTAGCCTTTTTTTACAAGCGCGCCGCAAAGTCCGCAGCAGGTGGTGGTTTTTCCAACGCCGCCTTTTTGATTGGTAATAGCAATAACCTTTGCCAAAGCTTTCCACCTCCAAAGATATCATAGGGCGCACAATTTCTGTCCGCCCTATGTGTATATTTATTGTGTAATCAGAATTCGGGGTCGATGTATTCGCCGGACTCTGTGTCCTCGGGGCAGTACATATGGTAATTGGTTTTACCGTTCTTCTTAACGAAGTACATCGCAGTATCAGAGAATGCAAGAAGCTCGTTGCAGTCCTCCGAATGTTCGGGGCAAAGCGCGATACCTATACTTGCCTTTACGTTGATTGTCATGCTTCCGTCCGAGGTTGTATATCCACTGTACAACTCATTGATGATATCCATGGAGATGTTCTCGATATTCTCAATATCCTCCTGGTCTGTGAAGCACAGAACAAACTCGTCACCGCCGAAGCGTCCCGCAAAGCCGCCCTTATTATCCACCTTAAGGCGGATAGTATCGGCAACATACTTGATAACCTCGTCACCGATAGTGTGACCGTATCTGTCATTGATAAACTTAAAGTCGTCAACGTCAATAAACAGCAGCGCAAGCTTATTTCCGCCGCGGCGCTCAAGCTCGGATACAAGATTTCTTGTAAAGGTGTTTCTGTTATAAAGCTGTGAAAGGAAGTCAAAGCTTGCGCGCTCTGAAAGCTGAAGTTCCATCTTCTTTTCGTTATCAATATCGGTCATGACGCCGATAACTCTCAGCGGCTCGCCAAGGCGGTCTGTAATGCACACGGCACGCAGCGACACCCAGATTACCGTACCGGATTTTGCCTTAAGCTGGTACTCGGCGCTGTATCCGTTTTTATCCCTAAGAAGCTGGCTGATATCCCTCTTGTACTTTTCAGCGTCCTCAGTGGGCATAAGCGCGTCTATAAATTTACCGTTGGAAAGCGTTGCGCCCTCGGTATCTATATTGAACTTTGCGTAAGCATTCTGCGAAACATACATACTCTCCTTGTGAAAATCCCACTCGAAAAGCATATTATCGGACAGCTCGGCAATGGTGCGGTGGCGCTCCTCGCTCATCATAACCTCGTCAAGCATATCGTTAAAGGATTCCTTAATGCGTCCAAGCTCGCTGTTGCCGTTCTTTATGGTAAATCTAATCTTATAGCCGTTATCCTCCTCGGAGATAGCGTCCATTGTGCGCAGCATATCCTGCATCTGGTTTGTAAATCTGTTGATGATAAACCATGCGCCGAGGGAAGCAACCGCGCAAGCCACAAGCACAACGCCCCAGCCTATAATTACCGCCATAGCCGAGTACGAGGTGAATGTTCCTGTCTTTACAAGACCCGCCCATCTCCACGCGCCAATGCCGGAAATAGCACCGCAGGTATATGTATACTCGCCAAAGCTGCCTGTTATAACATTCTGGCTGGCAGACGAACCATCAGCGGAAGTGCGGGAACGCATATCCGCAAGCGCGCTGCTGACAGAGGAATCGCTCTTAACAGACATATCATTTCCAAGGTTTACGGTCTTGCCGCTCTCATCAAACAAAATCATGTGACCGCCGTCAAGAAATTCACCCGAAATCGCAGCCGCAATGTTGCTGTCAGCGCCGAGAGAAACAACGGCGATAGTATAACCGCATTTTGCGGTGTTGTCATAAACATCTTTTGCAACATAGAATGCGTCAGCGCCGCCGTAATTGTTCCATGTAAGCGCGCCCGAAACGGTGGCAAGCCCTGTATCGCTGAAATGCTCAAACTTAAGACCCGTATTGCCATTTGCCGAGGCGATAATGTCGCCATCAACATCAACAATCATAACATCAATAAAGTCCTTATCGGTTTCCACCACAGACTTAAGCACGGAAGCAGCGTCAGTGCCGTCCTTGGCTGCATCTATCACAACCTCAGTCTTGGCAAGCGTTGAAACGGTGCTTGTGTAGTAAGAAAACAACTGGTCAAGTGCAACGGACTTCGACTTCGATACCGCGGTAAGGGTGTCGGTTTTTACAGAAGCCTCATGCCCCAAAAACGAAAACGTACCCACTGCGCCAACCACAAGCGCAGGCACAATAGCGAAAACCAACAGTATCGCTGTAAGAACAACCTTCAGCTTTGCATTATTCATCTTTAACTAGTCCCCCCGATTAAGTATATTTTTTGCGTAATTGTAAGCTTTTATCAATAATCCATGTCACGCGCCATTTCTTTCTGGCGCTGCGCAAACTGGATTTTGTAGATGTACTTTCCGATATAATCCTCCTGCGAGGCGGTAAGACCTTGGAACTGACAGCCATAGCCCTTTATAGCGCCGTCCGCGTCTTTCTGCACGCGCAGAACCGCCGCCACAGCGTTAAGCCGATAATCCACAAACAGGTCTATATCCAGACAGATTACATCGTCCTCCTGGAAAACATAATCATCACAGGTTATAAAAACGCCGCCTATGTTGATATCCTGTATCTCTATCGGTATCGGCTCGTCAAAGCGGACGGTTTCATCGTCGCGCACCAAAAACAGCACGCGCCCGTGCTCCTCCACCTTGATTTTGAAGTATCTTCGCCGCTCCTCAAGCACCTCTGTGTCGCGGCTTTTCAGTATGCGCACATTAAGCTGCGCACCAAGCGACACGGTAACTAATCCCGGATATTTTATACGGTCGCCCGCTTTGGTGGTGGCAATAACGTGTACCCTTTCGTCCCTTGGGAACTCACGCATACCCGTACCCTTAATTATCAGAATGCTTTCGTCCGCGCTTTCAATATTCTTCGGGAACACAAAGCCTTTGTCTGATGTAACTGCAACGACGCCGTTTCTATCCAGGATCTCAACCTTTATAATCTTGTTGCCAAAAAACAAAGCATCAAATCCTTTTATGTCATTATTTCAAAGCCAATACACGCACAGCGCATGATATGGCAGAATAGTTCTTATTACATTATACTATATTCAACAAAATAAATCAAGTGAAATTGCGCATTTTCTAAAAATCTTCCATATTTTTTTGTTTTTTTTGGATAACATAACAAATTACAGACTATACAAGCACAAAAAGCGAGGACAAAGCCTCGCTTTTTTACAAATACAACCCAAATCGGCGGAGTACAAGCCCCTATCGGAATTGCGCCTTTACTTCAGCGCTGCTATAAGCGCCTCTGTTTTGTCTGTGCGCTCCCATGCAACGTCCAAATCCTCGCGTCCCATGTGACCATAGGCGGCAAGCTGGCGGTACTGCGGCTTGCGGAGGTCAAGCGTGCTGATTATAGCGGCGGGGCGGAAATCAAACACCTTTGCAACTGCGGCGGCAATCTGCTCATCGGTATACTTGCCCGTGCCGAAAGTATCCACCATTATGGAAACAGGCTTAGCCACGCCGATAGCATACGCAACCTCAAGCTCCACACGCTCAGCAAGACCTGCGGCAACGATATTCTTTGCGGCATATCTTGCCATGTACGCTGCGGAACGGTCAACCTTTGTGGGGTCTTTGCCGCTGAACGCGCCGCCGCCGTGACGCGCACAGCCGCCGTATGTATCAACAATTATCTTCCTGCCCGTAAGTCCGCTGTCGCCCTGAGGTCCGCCTACAACAAACCGTCCTGTGGGATTTACAAAATACTTGGTATTTTCGTCAAGCAGTTCTGCGGGAACGGTGGTCTTTATTACCTTTTCAATTACGTCCGCGCGTATCTGCTCAAGCGAAGCGGAAGCCTTGTGCTGCGAGGAAACAACCACCGCGTCAACGCGGGCGGGCTTGTTGTCGATATACTCAATCGTAACCTGCGTCTTTCCGTCGGGAAGCAGATACGGCAGTTCGCCGTTTTTGCGCACCTCGGTAAGCTTTCTTGCAAGCTTCTGGGCAAGGCTTATGGGAAGCGGCATAAGTTCGGGCGTTTCGTTGCAGGCATAGCCAAACATCATGCCCTGGTCGCCCGCGCCGGTATCGCCGAGGTTCTGTTCTCTGCCCTCAAGCGCGTTGTTTACGCCCATTGCGATATCGGGGGACTGCTTGTCTATCGTTGTAAGAACGGCGCAAGTGTTGCAGTCAAAGCCGTATTCCGAGTTGTCATAGCCAATCTCGCGCACGGTGTCGCGCACGATAGCGGGAATATCAATCTGCGCCGTGGTGGTAATCTCTCCCATTACCATTACCATGCCCGTTGTGGTGCAGGTTTCGCACGCAACTCTGCCCATAGGGTCCTGCGCAAGTATCGCGTCAAGAACCGCGTCCGAAATATTATCGCAGATTTTGTCGGGGTGACCCTCTGTTACGCTTTCAGATGTAAATAAAAATTTCTTTGCCATAGCTGTTCCTTTCCTTTCTTGCAGGGAAATCAAATCCCCCGTCAAAACAAAAACGCACTCCGTGGAGTGCGTAAACCTAGCGTTATACACTCCTCATCTTTCGGCTTTCACCGCAGGAAGTAGCACCTTTTTCCGAAGAATAGGTTGCCGGGCTTCATAGGGACCAGTCCCCCGTCTTTCGACCAGAAGCCACTCTTGATAAGGTTTTATTACATTTTTATTATATCATACTATATCCGCCGTGTCAATAGGCAATCAGCTCTTTTGAAAATTTTTCCCGCGCGCAACCGCATAAACTTCCAAAAGCTGTTCGCCAATCTTACGGATATCCTTGTCCTCAACCGCCTTATAGCCCTCGTCCTTAAGCGAGGGAAGCTCTCCCGATGTAAGACCTCTGATTTTCTGTATAAATTCCTCGGTATCCTTAGCCATATAGCAGTTCTTTCCGTCCGTCAGCCAGTCAAACACGGGGATATCACGCACAATTACGTCCGCGCGGCTGGCAAGCGCCTCCAGAAGAACGATACCTTCCGTTTCCTCATAGGTCGGAAATATATACACATCTGCGCCCGCGTATGCCTTTTTAAGTTCCTCAGGGGAAACATATCCCGCAAAAATCAGATTAGGCAGCTTGGTTTTCACCGCCTTGCGCACCTTGTGCGGAACGCTTATCAGCGGCGTTTTGCCGAACCATATAAACTTGTGGTCGGGCATTTCCTGCGCGAGCCTTACAAAGTCAAGTATTCCCTTGCGCTCAAAGTACAGACCTACCGACACAACAACCTTATCCTGCGCGGAGAAGCCGTATTTGCTGCGAAACTCCTCTCTGTCGCCATCCTTGGCGGAATAAAACTCCAAATCAATGCCATTAGATACGGCAAAAATCGGCTTATCCAGTCCATATCCCGTAAGCAGGCGCTTTGAATACTCCGTTGGCGTTATTATGGCGTCGCCGCGTCTGTAACACGAGCATATCCACTTTTTGTATGGCCCTGCCAGCAAATTGGAACCTATAAACGAGTTGCGAAAATCCTCCTGCGTTGAATGAGCGTGGTAAACAACGCTCTTTCCCGCTTTCTTGGCTTTTTTTGCAAGATGTCTGGATTTCGGACCAAGCGTATTTATATGCACCATATCATAAGTATTATCCGATGGGTCATCGGTAAAGTTTGTTCCGCAGTATTCAAGCGCCCTTTTCTGGTGTCTTATGGCACGTCCCAGTCCCGATATCTTTATAAGGCGCATAGCCTCGGAATAAAGCAATACTTTCATGATTACCTCCGTAATAACTCCCCCGAAGTGACTTCGGGGGAGCGGAAATTTGCGTCAGCACTGAAAATGCCGTTTCTTTTCTTATCAGAACAGCGAGGTGTTAATGCCGTTGTACATATCGCCGCTGCCGCTGGTATATCTGTTTGTGCCTACGGATATAGAGCCAAACGCATTCTGCTCAACAACGCTTACGCTGCGGGGCAGACCAATGTAAGTAAGCTTGCTGCCAACAAACGCATCATAGCCGATTTTGTTCAGTCCCGAAAGAATAGTGATGGACTTTATAGAACTGTTGCGGAACGCTGCGGTGTCAATCTCCTTAACGCCCGCGGGAACAGTGTACTCCGTAATCATGCTGTTTTCAGGCATCTTCATAAGAACCGTCATTTTCTTATTGAACAGAACGCCGTCTGCGCTGGTGTACTTTGCATTGCCCTCGTCAACGTTTATCGCCATAAGCGACTCGCAGCCGTCAAACGCATACTGACCAACATACTTAACTGCTGCGCCTATATTGGCTGTAACAATACTTTCGCAGCCGCTGAACGCGCCGTCGCCTATATATGTAAGGTCACTGGAAAGGGTAACGTCTGAAAGATTTTTGCAGCTTCCGAATGCCCAATCATCAATGCTTGTAGCAAGCGAAACATCAATATTCACAAGCTCCTCACAGCAGGAGAAAGCATAGCTGCCGATTTCTATATTATTGCCCGCGATAACAACGTCTGTAAGCCACTCGCACTTGCCGAAAGACCAGTCGGGAATTTCGGTAACGTCAGCGGGAATATAAACCTCTCTCAGCGCAGAACCCGAAAAAGCATACTTGCCGTCAAGGCACTTTGCGGGAATGTTCATTCTGGAAACGCCTATTCCGTTATACTCGCCGTCAATCTTAACGTTGTTAAGCTGGCTCATCTTTACGCATCTCTCCGCATAATCGCCAAGGTCGATAGCCGAAGCGCTTTCGGGCAGGATAACGATATCTATGGATTTTTCGCAGGCAGAAAGGTCAACCGCAACAACATTCATTGAGCCTGTGGAAGTTTCAACCGTGTCGGGCAGTCTGAGTATAGAAGTATTGCTGTTGTAGTTTGTGATAACAGCGCCGCCAAGCTCCTCGTCAATATAGAAAGAGAAACCGGAAGAAGGCGCTTTTGTTGTCTTAAGCCTGCTGATTATATCGTTATATTTCATCAGGCTGATATCTTCCACCGTTTCTGGGACGATAAGCGACTCTATAATCTTTGCGCTCTTGCTGAAATCAATCTCAAGAACGGTGTAGCCGTCAATCGTGTCGGGAACTTTTACATCAGCCGCAGTGCCGTTATAATCGGTAATAACGATACCGCCAAGCTTTTCATCATAGCTATATGTAAAATCGGAAGCGGGTGCGGCTTCTATATTGTAAAGCCCGCCCCAATACTCCTCAAGCGTAACGGAAGGGGCAGCAGGCGCGCTTTCAGCCGAAATAAGCTGTGTAGCAGCGGCAGCAGTACCAATCGCAACAGCACCCGATATAATAACCGACAAGCTTTTCTTTAACTTCATTGTCAGACCTCCACCAAAAACGGTATAAATTTTTGCAGCACAAAAAGCGTATGCTGCCAGATAATAATAGTATACAACATAAACGCAAAAAAGTCAATAGCGGCAGCGAAAAAATGTAATCGTTTTTTGTAGATATCGACAAAATAAACCACGCAAGCGCGCAAAGAAAAAGCGGCACAAATCAAATCGTGCCGCTATTGAGTTTTGCCGCCGTTATTCCCCGCGTCTGGCGATTTCCGCGTTGTAATCGCTCTGCGAGATATCGCCGTTTATCAGCAGTTCTTTTAACTGTGATTCGGTGTAGGTATACAAATCTTCAACGCTTTCCTCGCTGTCCTCGGCAGAAGCTGAAGTTTCAGCGGAAACCGAAGTTGTTTCCTCGCTCTCGATAGCGTCAAGATAAGTCTGCGCCTGTGTGCTTAACTGCAGCGTATCGGCGTTTGCCGCTGTATTTACCGATGCTGCTGCGGTATCTTCCGCCTTGATTACAAGGGATGCCTTGGCTGTTTTTTCTGTTTCAAGCGTCTTTGCGTTGTTAAGCACAACGTTTATTGTGCTTTGATCCACGGAGTTTATTGTCATAAAAAAACCTCACTTTCTGCCGTTGGTGAGTAAATTGTAGCTCCTTAATCTGACAATAAAATGCCGTCCGTGTGAACAACCTGTGACAGCAATAAAAAATTCTCCCCGCCTAAGCGGGGAGAACATAAATATTACATCTCGATAATTACATCATTCTCAGCCTTAAGAATGGAGTCAAGAATAAGCTTGCCCTCAATCTTTTCGCCGTTTACGGTGACGGACTTAACGCCGTGTTCAGAGCCGTTGGGGTTCTTTACGGTAACGTGAAGCTTCTTGCCGCGGAAAGTCTTGTCCATGGTGTACTCTTTCCACTCGGAGGGGATAGACGGGTCGATAACAAGACCCTTCGTTTCGGGGTTAAGACCGAGGATACCCTCTGTTGTGCCTACCATAACGGTGGAAGCTGTACCTGTCAGCCAGTGAACGTGCGCGCGACCTGCGAACGGGCTGTCCTTGCCCTCAACGAACTGACCGTAAACGTACGGCTCAAGCACGCGGTGTTCTGCGTTGTCGTTGTAGGTTGCGGGAGCAGCTTCTGTCCAGTACTGGTATGCACGGTTGCCATGACCCAGCTTGGACTCCGCAAGAATCAGCCAGCCCTGCGGCTGAGAGAAGATACCCGCGTTTTCCTTGGTGCATTTGTTAAAGCACTGCATAAGCGCGCCGTTAAAGCCGTGATTTACATAAGGCGGATACATAACCATTGCGCCGTAGGGAGTATTAAGCTCTCTGTAAACGCTGTCCATTGCAGCTTCCTGCTGTTCCTTTGTGCCAAAGCCGGAGATAACCGACCAGCTCTGCGGATTGAGCCACATGGAAGCCTCGGGGTCGGTGCGCTGACCGATAACAGTGCCGTCCTCCTTGTAGCCGCGAATCCATCTGTCCTCGTTCCAGCAAGCGGAAAGAATATTGTCAAGCTTAGCGCCGATTTCATCAAGGTATTTGATATAATCGGTATCGTTCTTTTCAACAGCGTAGGTGCGCAGAATCTTAATAGCATAAACCAACTGGAAAGCAACGAATGTGGACTCGCCCTTCTTGCCAAGGCGCAGACAGTCATTCCAGTCTGCGTGCAGACCTGCGGGCATACCGTGGTTGCCGAGGTGGTTCATGGAGAAGTCGATAGCTCTCTTAAGATGGTCGTAAACAGTGCCCTTTTCGCCATCGTTAGCGTAAAGAATTTCCTCATCAAGGAACGCGCTGTCGCCGCTTTCGGAGATGTACTTGTATACGGTCGGGAACAGCCACAGAGCGTCATCTGCACGGTAAGAGGGGTGACCCGTCTGCTTTGCGTATGCGGTGTTCTCGTCCTCCTCGTCGGGGTGATTTTCCTGTCCCGCCTTGTGGTCGTACTTAACAAGCGGCAGACCCGCGCCGTTTGTAACCTGTGCGGAAAGCAT
>CAZKXB010000049.1:0-18903 GCA_964556595.1 uncultured Ruminococcus sp.
TACATTGTTCATTATTCATTGTTCATTGTTCATTGTTCATTGTTCATTATTCATTAAAAAATTAAAAAACCCCTTGACAAGCCGTGATATTTGTGGTAGAATGTAATTACCTCGAATGGGGCTTATTTTTTTGTGCATTTTTTTGCGCGGAAAAAGCGCCGTTAAAATCCGCAATTCCGCGGCTGAGGGAGGCAATAATGCCTGAAAAGGCAAGAAAATAGGAGGTGCCGAAAGTGAGAGTTAAAATTACACTGGCGTGTACAGAATGCAAACAGCGCAACTACAACACCATGAAGAACAAGAAGAACGATCCCGACAGACTTGAAATGAACAAGTACTGCAGATTCTGCAAGAAGCATACTCTACACAAGGAAACCAAGTAATCAGGAGGGTAATAATGGCAAAGGATATCGAATCAAAAAAAGATGTCAGCGAAGCAACTCCCGATGAAGCAAAAAGCGAAAAGGCTTCCAAAGCAAGAGATGGCGGTTCAAAGCGCTCCAAGAAGAAAAAGGGCATAAGAAAATACTTCAAGGACGCAATCGCAGAGTTCAAAAAGGTTGTATGGCCTACACCAAAGCAGACGACAAACAATACCATCGTTGTATTGGCAATGTGCGTAATCGCGGCGATATTCATATTCGGCGTGGACGCATTGTTCGGTCTGTTCAATCGGCTCGTGCTTGGTCAGGGCTGATAGCACATCAAGGGGGTAAATATGGCTGAAAATCAGGCACAGTGGTACATTCTCCACACATATTCGGGCTACGAAAACAAGGTTGCCAGCGATATTATGAAGGTTGTTGAAAACAGAAATCTTCAGCACCTTATAGAGGACGTTTATCTTCCCACCGTCACCACCACTGAGGAAAAAGAGGACGGCAAGGTCGCAGAGGTTGAGGAAAAGCTCTATCCCTGCTACGTTTTCGTGAAGATGATAGTCACCAACGAGTCGTGGTATATCTGCCGCAACACCAGAGGCGTTACGGGATTTGTTGGCCCTGGGTCGCAGCCAATCCCTCTCAGTGAGGAAGAGGTGAAGAACCTCGGAATAGTCGCAAAGACAAACGAAATTGCATTTGCGGCGGGCGATACGGTAAGCATAAAGAGCGGCCCTCTTGAGGGCTTCGAGGGCACTGTAAGAGAAGTGGACGCAGACGCTAATACGGCGCTGATAGACGTTTCCATGTTCGGCAGAGTTACGCCCGCAACGCTTGAGCTTTCCAGTATCAAGAAAATTTAAGACTTCAAGTTTTTTATGGAGGTAGATTAACATGGCACAGAAGGTTACAGGATTTATCAAGTTACAGATTCCTGCCGGTAAAGCTACACCTGCTCCCCCCGTTGGTCCTGCACTGGGTCAGCACGGTGTAAACATCATGGCATTCACTAAGGAGTTCAACGAGCGCACCAAGGATAAGGCAGGTCTTATTATCCCTGTTGTTATCACGGTATACGCAGACAGAAGCTTCTCGTTCATTACAAAGACTCCCCCCGCAAGCGTTCTTATTAAGAAAGCCTGCAAGATTGAAAGCGGCTCCGGCGTTCCCAACAAGACAAAGGTTGCAAAGATTACCAAGGCACAGCTTCAGGAAATCGCTGAAACAAAGATGCCAGACCTCAACGCAGCCAACATTGATACAGCTATGTCTATGATAGCAGGTACAGCCCGCTCCATGGGCGTAGAGGTCGCTGACTGATACGACATTCCACATCACTAAAGACTTATTTTAAGTGGGAGGATATTTCCGTTTGACCACAAGGAGGATAAATAATGAAACACGGTAAGAAGTACGTTGAAAGCACTAAGCTCGTTGATTCTGCCAAGGTTTACGAATCCAACGAAGCACTCGATTTAGTTTGCAAGACCGCGAAGGCAAAGTTTGACGAAACTGTTGAGCTTCACATTCGTCTGGGCGTTGACTCCCGTCACGCTGACCAGCAGGTTCGCGGCGCGGTTGTACTGCCCAACGGTACAGGTAAAACCATCAGAACACTGGTATTCTGCAAGCCCGAAAAGGAAGCTGACGCAAAGGCTGCGGGCGCAGATTTTATCGCAGATAACGACACCATCGCCAAGATTCAGGGCGGCTGGATGGATTTCGAGGTTGTTATTGCAACTCCCGATATGATGGGTGTTGTCGGCAGACTGGGTAAGGTTCTTGGTCCGAGAGGTCTTATGCCTAACCCCAAGGCTGGCACAGTAACTCCCGATGTCGCAAAGGCAGTTCAGGAAGCCAAGGCAGGTAAGATTGAGTACCGTCTTGATAAGTCCAACATCATTCACTGCCCCATCGGCAAGGCTTCTTTCGGCTGCGAAAAGCTTGAGGAGAACTTCAATGCCCTTATGGAAGCTGTTGCTAAGGCTAAGCCCGCTGCAACAAAGGGTCAGTACATTAAGAGCTGCACCGTTTCTTCCACAATGGGTCCTGGCGTTAAGGTAAATACCGTAAGATTTGGTGTTTAATCGAGAGCGCTGACACAGCAATAAAATTTCCCCCGCCAACTATTCTGATGGCGGGGGATTTTTGTATGTTGTTGAGCTGTTCAGGCGGCTGTTCGCAGCCGCCCGTGAGGGAAACACTTACTCATAATCCACAACATTTACCCAACTAAGCAGGAAGTCGCGCTCCTCGTCCTTGCCCTTAACGGACTGGGAAGCAGCCACAATCGGCATCCATTTCTGGATATACTGCATGGCGGTGTCGCTCTTTTTGCTGAACAGGTGGAGATAAGCCTTTGCGGTTTCATCATCTCCCGCAAGCATAAACAGCAGATAGGTGCGCGCAACGTCCGCCGAAGCGTTGCCCTGCGTAACGTGCGACCAGTCCAGAATATACGGCGTGCCGTCCGACTTTACTATGATGTTGGAGGGGTTGAAATCCCCGTGGCATACCTTGTTGTGCTTCGGCATGCCCTCAAGCCTTGTGTGCAGCTCATAGCGGGTGGTAGCGTCAAGGTCGGCTTCCGAAATCTTGCGGTTCATTTTGTCCTTAAGCTTGCCTAGCATGGGGCATTTCGCCGCGTGAATCTGCATTTGCAAATCCACAAACATCTCAAGATACGCTTCCCGCTTGTCGGGATTTTCCTGCATAAGCTGCGCAAGGGTCTTGCCCTCGATAAATTCCGACACGATAGCCCACTTGCCGTCAATCGTCTTAACCTCGATAATCTTCGGCACGTTTATGCCGATGTTCTCCACCCGCGCCTGATTAAGCGCCTCGTTAAGCACGTCGGGCTTTGCATAGCCGTGGTCGAATACTTTTACGGCGTAATCTCCCTCGCGATAAACGGTCTTGCCTTTTCTTACAGCAATGATATTGTCAGCCATTACAAACGTCCTCCTTAAACCTGTTCGTGTGTGCCGTAGTATGCGTTAAGATACATCTGCTTTATTTCTTTCATCAGCGGATATCTGGGGTTAGCGCCTGTGCATTGGTCGTCAAACGCCTGCTCCACCATATCGTCAAGCCTTGCGAGAAAATCTCCCTCGTCAATGCCGTAGTCCTTAATGCAGGACTTTATGCCGATTTTTTCCTTAAGCGCGTTGATTTTTTCGATAAGCCCGTAAACCTTGTCCTCATCGGTCTTTCCCTTAACGCCGAGATATTCCGCGGTTTCGGCGTATTTTGCAAGCGTCTTGGGGTGGTCGTACTGGGAGAACGTTCCCATCTTCACGGGGGATTCCGACATATTGAACAGTATAACCTCGTTAATCAGCAGCGCGTTTGCAACGCCGTGAGGAAGATGATGGAACGCGCCCAGCTTGTGCGCCATGGAGTGGCATACGCCAAGGAAAGCGTTGGCAAACGCCATGCCCGCCATGGTTGCGGCGTTAGCCATCTTTTCGCGCGCTTCATAGTCGTAAGCCGCGCCCTTTGCCGCGCTGTCATAGGCTCTGGGGAGATATTCAAATATCATCTTAAGCGAGCGCATTGCAAGACCGTCCGTGTAGTCGGTAGCCATAACGGAAGCAAGCGCCTCAAGGTCATGCGTAACCGCGTCTATACCCGAAGCCGCCGTAAGTCCCTGCGGGCCCGTCATCATAAGGTCGCAGTCCACAATTGCCATGTCGGGCATAAGCTCATAGTCGGCGAGGGGATATTTCGTGCCGCTTTTTTCGTCCGTGATAACGGCAAACGGCGTAACCTCCGAGCCTGTTCCCGCCGAGGTGGGAACGGCGATAAAGTAAGCCTTTTCGCCCATTTTGGGGAAGGTATACACTCTCTTGCGGATATCAATAAAGCGCATAGCCATATCCATGAAATCGGCGTCGGGGTGTTCGTAAAGCACCCACATTATCTTAGCCGCGTCCATAGCCGAGCCGCCGCCCACAGCGATTATGCAGTCGGGCTGGAAGCTTTCCATTGCCCTTGCGCCCGCCTTTGCGGAGGAAAGCGTTGGGTCAGGCTCAACCTCGGAGAAAGTTGTGTGGGTAATGCCAAGGCTGTCAAGCTTATCGGTAATGCACCTTGTATAGCCGTTTTTGAACAAAAAGCTGTCGGTTACTATAAAGGCGCGCTTTTTGCCCATAACGCTGCCCAGTTCGTCAAGGGCAACGGGCAGGCAGCCTTTCTTGATATACACCTTTTCGGGCGCTCTGAACCAAAGCATATTTTCTCTCCTCTCGGCAAGGGTCTTGATGTTAAGCAGGTGCTTTACACCCACGTTTTCGGATACGGAGTTTCCGCCCCAGCTTCCGCAGCCAAGCGTCAGCGAGGGCGCAAGCTTGAAGTTGTACAGGTCGCCTATGCCGCCGTGGGAGGAGGGCGTGTTTATCAGCATACGGCAGGTTTTCATGCGCTCAGCGTAGCGGAGAATTTTCTCGCGCTGCGTCACTTCGTTGATATACAGCGATGCCGTGTGACCGTAGCCGCCGTCCGCAATAAGCCTGTCTGCCTTGTCAAGCGCCTCGTCAAAATTCTTCGCCTTGTACATTGCGAGAACGGGGGAGAGCTTCTCATGCGCAAATTCCTCAGAAAGCTCCACGCTCTCAACTTCGCCGATAAGGATTTTGGCGTTTTCGGGCACTTCCACACCCGCAAGCTTTGCGATATTGTAAGCGCTTTGACCCACAATCTTCGCGTTAAGCGAGCCGTTGATGATTATGGTCTTGCGCACCTTGTCAATTTCCCCGTCTTTAAGGAAATAGCAGCCGCGCGCTTCAAATTCCTTTTTCACCTTGTCATAAATTTTGCCCACAACGATAACGCTCTGCTCCGAAGCGCAAATCATGCCGTTGTCAAAGGTCTTTGAGTGGATTATGGAGCTTACCGCCTTAAGCAGGTCGGCGCTTTCGTCAATTATGGCGGGGGTATTTCCCGCGCCCACGCCAAGCGCAGGCTTTCCGCTGGAGTACGCCGCCTTAACCATGCCGGGGCCGCCCGTTGCAAGAATAATGTCCGCCTCTTTCATCACCATATTGGTAAGCTCCAGCGAGGGAACATCAATCCAGCTTATAATTCCATCAGGCGCGCCCGCTTCAACAGCGGCTTCAAGCACAAGCTTTGCCGCCGCAATGGTGCAGCTTTTTGCGCGCGGGTGGGGACTTATGATAATGCCGTTTCTGGTTTTAAGCGCAATAAGGCACTTAAAAATCGCAGTGGAAGTAGGATTTGTGGTAGGAATTACGGCGGCAATAACGCCGATAGGCTCTGCAACCTTTATAATTCCCGCAGAGTCGTCCTGCTCGATTACGCCGCAGGTCTTGGTGTTTTTGTAGGCGTTGTAGATATGCTCGCTTGCGTAGTTGTTCTTGATAACCTTATCCTCAACCACGCCCATGCCGGTTTCCTCAACAGCCATTTTCGCAAGGGGAATTCTCGCCTTGTTTGCGGCGGAAGCGGCGGCAAGGAATATCCTGTCCACCTGTTCCTGCGTAAACTCGGCAAAGCGCTTCTGCGCCTTTCTTACACGGCTGAAAGCGACTTCAAGCGCTTCAACGCCGTCAACAATAGGGTAATTATTCATAGCGTTTCTCCTGATTTCGGGAAAGTGCCGATTAGGCTTCCCTTGATGTTTGTTCAGAGCATAGTATTTTATCTCTGATACTATTTTATACTATTAAGGAATTGCTGTCAATCGCTTTTGGGTATTTTGTAAAAAATACCCTCAATATAATCAGCGCCTTGAAAAATATAGTGCATAATCACAACGCGCAGCTTGACAAGCGCCGCAGGAATATGCTAAAATAAACCTGTACATCACGCATTGAAAGGAATATCAACATGAAAGCTATAATATATCAGTCGGGGACAGGCTTTACCGAGCGCTATGCACAGGCGCTTTCGGAGAAAACGGGGCTTCCCGCATATCCGCTTAAAGCGGCAAAAAAGGCGGTGGAAAAGGGCGCAGAGGTTGTATACCTCGGCTGGGTTTTTGCAAACAAAATCAGCGGCTGTAAAAAAGCGGCAAAGCGCTGGAATATTGCGGCGGTCGGCGCGGTTGGCATGAACCCGCATTGCGAAGCCAATACACAGCTTATTCAACAGGCGAATAAGCCCCAATGCCCGCTGTTTTATCTGCGCGGCGGTCTGGATAAATCCCGCCTTAAATTCATGCAGAAATGGACGCTTGACGCGGTTTGCAATGGTCTTGAAAAGGAAAACAAGCCCGAATACGCCGAAGCCATAGCATTGCTTAAGCAAGGCGGCGATTTTTATTCGGAGGAAAATCTTTCCGCGCTGCTTGCGTTTATGCTGCTTAAGCAGGTGCAGTTCACTCCCGAAAAACAGGCATAATTCCCACACCCGCGGCAAATACTAGCCGTGGGTGATTTTAATGAGCAACTTTTTTAAGGGACTGCTTTGCGGCGGTCTTAACGGATTTTTCGGTTCGGGCGGGGGAGTAATCGCCGTGCCCGTGCTTCAGCATGACGGCTGCACCGCGCAGGAAGCGCACGCTTGCTCCGTGGCGCTGATTTTTGTGCTTAGCCTTGTCACCACCGCCGCCTATTGGCTTAACGGCGGGTTGGATTTCGGCGCGGCATGGCAGTATATTCCGTGGGGACTTGGCGGCGCGGCGGCAGGCTCGCTGTTTTTGCGGAAAATAAGCTCCGTGTGGCTGCACAGGATATTTGGGCTGCTGATTATTGCGGCGGCGGTAAGGTCGCTGTGCCTGTGATACAGGCGGTGGTTGGCTTCGCCGCGGGAGTTATAGCCTCCATGGGACTTGGCGGCGGCTTTGTGCTGATGGTGTGGCTGACCATGTTCGCGGGGGTTGAACAGCGCGCCGCGCAGGGAATTAACCTGCTGTTTTTTCTGCCGATTGCGCTGCTGTCGCTGATTATTCACATCAAGGGCGGACTTATCAACAAACGTCTGTTGAAAAAATATATCCTCGGCGGCGCAATCGGCGCAATTCTGGGAACTCTCGCCGCGCAGCTTGTCGCAAGCGCGCTTCTGGGCAAGCTGTTCTCGCTGTTCCTGCTCGCTTTCGGCATAAGGGAGCTGCTCTCGGCAAGCAAGAAGCAGCAGAATGAACAGCAGTAAGCGGCGGGGCAGGGGCGACCTTTTCGGGAGGGAGCGAACGCTCCTATCAAAACAGCAATCAGCGCTCATTGCCGCGCGATTTTGGAACATTCGCCGCGCAATTTCCCGCCCTTGCAATTTTGCGCCGCGTACGAAAATCCTCATAACGCAAAGAAATTCCCCGACTTATTGCAGGTCGGGGAAATCGTATATCTTGGAAATCTGCGGCATACTGCCGTCAGAAATTACTATTTTGCTTCGGAAAATGCGAGATAAACATTTTCGCGGTCTATGTAGATGTCTGAGGTATGGTTATACAGCTTGTCAACAAGTTCAAGGTTATCCATGAAAATTATGCAGCCTGTTTCTTCACATTCTTTGAATACCGCAAGCGTGCTTTCGCCGATATTCTGGCTTTTAGTGCGTATTTCAGCGCCCTTGTCAGTCAGCCACTCATCAGCTTGCCCCTCTTTTATCAGCGGAATACTGCCGATAAGGCTGCCAACCGCTCCCGCAGCCGCGCCAACGCCGTTTAATATATGCTTTTCAATTGAACCGGAGGAGGATTTTTCAAGTATTTTGTAACAGTCCGAATGAACCGACTTGTATTCTTCGCAGCGTTTTTCAACCTGTTCTTTTATCTGATGAATATAGTCGCTTTCAAAATTGCCCAACAGCATGGTTTCAATATATGACGCGAAAGAGTAAATATACAGCGCCATACGATAATATCTGAAATGCTTTTGCAGATTTTTCTGCTTTGCGTTCACCGTATTCTGCATATGTATAGCTTTGCCTTCTTTTACAGCCTGTTCAATCTGTTTGCGGCAGAATATGATGTTTTTTTCGGCGCTGCGTTTAATATCCAGCGCAAGCTTATAGTGATTTGTGGTGTATTCTGTATTATCCCAGTTGAATTTTAATTCCTTTGTAATATCTGTCAGTATTTTCAAATCGCTTTCGATTTCCGCTTCTTTATCATTTTCAAGAAAGGTTAAAATCTTCTTTTGGGTTTCGGCGATATCGTCTATTTTATGTTCAATCGACATAAGCGCAGCCGCCATCATAAGCTTTGCAGGGTCTATCGGCATAACTGTTACAGAGGCAGCGGACTGCGCCCCCGCAGCTTGAAATTTGGCATATCTTGAAATGCCTTGCTTATCAATAAATGCGCCGCCAAGCAGATTATCCTTTGCGTTAAGTTTAAGCGTTCCCGCAGCGTTTGCGGAATTTACCCACCGAAACAGATTGCCATTATTAAAGGTGATATTCTGCGATATGGTTCTTAGCGGCGGAAGAACAGAAGCGATACCCGCGCCAAGCAGCCCTAGCTGCTCAATAGGCAGTTTCACGGTTTCCGTTGAGGTAATGTCTATATTAACTTCCTCAAGCATTGCTTCGGCAGTTGCCGCAATGTCTGTGCAGTCATTATTTTGCACAGCAGGTTTTTCGGCGCTTCCTTTTTTGAATATATCAAACAGCCCCATATTCATTCCTCGCAATCTGGTTTTGTGCAGACTTTTTAGAGCAGCGCCGCACAAAACCCCTAATATACCGCTAATTATATCACTTAATATGACTAAAGTCAAGTGGAATGCTGATTAAATCCCCCGCGCGCCCATACCGCCTAATTTTATCATAAAAAACCTCCCCGCCCATATTTCCAAAGGCGGGGAAGCGTGATAATATCCACAAACAATTTGTCGCAGCGCGCCTATTCCTCCATCTGCTTGCCGAAATACATAGCCGCCGCCTGAACCAGAGCGGATTGTTCGGCGGTTGCAAGCGCGTCATTTTCGTCCGCAAGCATAATAACCGCGCCGTTTACATCGCCCTGCGCCAGAATAGGTGAGCAGGCAAGCGCGTAGCGGTCAATGCCCTCAATAGGGCTGAGCCGCTTGTCCTCGCGGCTTTTGTAGGTGTAGGATTTGCGCTGCTCTATCAAATCCTCAAGCGAACCCGAAACGCGCCGCTCTATAACTTCCTTTTTGGAAATACCCGAAACCGCAATAACATGGTCGCGGTCGCAGATAACAGCGGGACAGCCGCCCACCTTGGACAGCACATCGGCATATTGTGAAGCTGTGCCGCTGATTTCACCCACAGGCGAGTATTTTTTGAAAATAACCTCGCCATCGGGACTGGTGTATATTTCCAAGGGGTCGCCCTCGCGGATACGCATGGTTCTGCGTATTTCCTTGGGAATAACGATACGCCCAAGGTCGTCAATTCTGCGGACAATACCTGTTGCCTTCATATATAAATTCCTCCGTATTTTCAGATGTTGCAGCATTTCTGCTTAGAGGTATTGTCTGCTTTTTCCGTGGAATTATTCATTTTTATTCGACATATTTCTGCGCGGAAGTTTGCCCTGTTCCACCGCATTGCAGTCATGCCACGCCGAGAAATTCCTCCAGCGTAAGACCGCTGTCATGAACCATTTTGGCTGTGCTTTTGCCCAGATAACGGACGTGCCACGGCTCGTAAATATATCCCGTTATATCGTCCTTGCCCTGCGGATAGCGGATTATAAAGCCGTATTCGTGGCAGTGTTCCGCAAGCCAGATACCCTCGGCGGTTTTGCCGTAGGACTGCTCAAGCGAGGAAATATCCATTGCCAGTCCTGTCTGATGTTCCGACTGACCGGGCAGCGCGCTGTAAGTTATCGCCCTGTCATAGCCGTCAATGCTGCACCAGTAGTTGAATGTGGACTCCTGCTTTTCGTATGAGCGGAATCCCGACACAATCGACATATCATAACCCGAAGCGTCTTTCATTTCCACATAAGCGGAGTAGGTATCATCGGTAAGACCATCGCCGTAGGTGCGGGGCAGGGAAAACTGCTTATTTGCGATAAGCACCCCGCCGATATAGGTAACGCCGTCAATCTCAACAGGCGCAGGCGGCTGAATATGCGCGTAAATATCGCCATAGCAGATTATATCGGAAAAGTTGTTGTTTACTATAACGCTGCCCTCGCCGCAGACGCTGGCTGTGCTGTTGATTTGCATTGTGCCGTCAACGGATATGCTGCCGCCCTCGTCTATGTACAGACTTCCGCTGCAATACAGCAGACCCTGTTCCGTAATGTCAACCGTGCCGCGGATATTGACCGAGCCGCCCTCGTCAACCTCAAACGTGTCGGTTATTTTCAGCACATCGCCTTGCTCAACGGTAAATACTTCGCCGTCTTTCACATGATTAACCGTGTTGTCCGCTGCGGGAACATTGTCATCGGCGGGAATATTGTCAACCGCAGGAACATTACCATCATCGGGATTATTCTCCGCGGGCTTTTGAGTGGTTGTGCCGTTTGATTGCGTATTTGACGCCGAAACCTCCTGCGAGGGTTCTTTGTCGTCATACATTGCCGAGCGGGTAATCAGCGCGGCACACAGCACCGCGCACAGTGCCAGAAGAATAAAAAAGAGCTTTTTCATTTATTTACAACCTCCGTATTTATGCTGTTTCAGCAGATTTTAAGACCGATTTCATTTTAGCACATTGTGTGTAATTTGTCAATTGACATTTTGCGCGGATTGTGATACAATATTCAAAATTCTATATTCTATTAAATAATAGTGGTGATTATTATGAAGCTTACAAAGCCTTATTTTTATGATGAATTTGTCTGTACCGCTTCGCGCTGTACCGATAACTGCTGTATCGGGTGGGAGATTGATATAGACGAGCCTGCCATGCGGCGTTTCCGCAAGGCGGGCGGGGAGTTTGGCGAGCGGCTTCGCAGCGCGATACACAGGGGAGAGGACGGCGTGCATACCTTTGCTTTTGGCGAGGGGGAGCGCTGCGCGCTGCTTCGGCAGGACGGTCTGTGCGAGCTTATCCTCAATATGGGCGAAAACAGCCTGTGCGATATCTGCGCGCTGCACCCGCGCTTTTTCGGCTGGTACAACGGACTTAAAGAAGCGGGACTTGGGCTGTGCTGCGAGGAAGTCTGCCGTCTGCTGTTTTCGGACAGCGCGCCGCTCAGCTTTACTGGCGGCGAAATTGACGAGCCTTATGAGGAAACTTGCAGCGAAGCGCTTTTGCAGCAGCTTCTGACGGCGCGCGGCAAGCTTTTCGCGCTGCTTCAGAACAGGGAAGTGCCATTGCGCGACAGATTATATTCCGCGAAAGAATACGTCTGGCAGCTTCAGGACGCGCTTGATTTTGGCGAGGAACTGCCAAATCCCGATATCCTGACCGCTCCCCCCGCGAATTTGGCAGCGGCGCAGGCAATGCTTGAACTCTACGCGCAGATGGAAAGCATAAGCGCCGAGTGGGACGCGCGCCTTGCCGCTCTTACCGCGCAGTGCGGCAGGATTTATGCCGCCATGGAGGAATTTTGCGCGCTTTACAGCGGGGAAATGTGGCGCTATGAGCATATCGCGGTATATTTCTGCTATCGGTGGTTTCTGGACGGCGTGTTTCAGCGCGAGGTGTACAGCCGCATTGGGATAGTGCTTGCCGCCACGTTCACCGTGCTGATGATGGATTGCCTTACATGGCTTGAAAAGGGCGAAATCACCGAACGCGACAGGATTGAAAATCTTAAGCTTTACTCAAAGCAGGTGGAGTATTCCGAGGATAATATGGAGCTGCTGTTTGAAGCGGCGCAGTTTGGCGATTTTTCAGCGGACTGAAAACGCAGATGGGCGGTAAAATATCGCCCACCAGACCGTAGGCAAAGCCAAATTTCAGTCTGGTGAGAAATCGTCAGATTTTAGGAATCCGCATAACGGCTAGGCTTTGTGCCTGCCGTTGTGCGGAATGACGACGAAGATGGCGGTTTATCAACAGACTGAGGGGCGGTAAATTCACCGCCCCTCTCTGTTTTTCTGTTGAAATTGTGGAATTTACCGCCTTGCCACAACAAACTCCACCGTGCCGAAAGTAAACTGAAGCTTCACGCAAATTCCGCCGCCTATCGTGCCGCCGTGCATAACGTCCTGCGGCTCAAGGTCAAGTTCTATGTTGCGGGTGTTTGAAAGGTTCACCGCAAACAGACCGTTTTGCAGATTAAGGAACTCGCCCACGCAAGCTTCCACAAACTCGTCCACGCTGTCAAACAGACCGAAGTCCTCCGCGCTGTCCTCATCGTCACTGGAGTCCACCGCATAGCGCGAAGCAAGACCGATAAACGCCTTTTCGCAGCCGCCTATCGCCGTAAACGCGGGAAGCTCGCCAATCAGCGACTGGGTGCTTATGTAGTCAAAGGAAACGTCCGCGTTCTTGGTGCAGCCCGCAAGCACAAAATCATCGCCCACAAAGCGTATCAGATTTTTCATCAGCAGCACAATATAGCTTGCGTAAAAATCCTTGTCCTTATCGTTTTCAAGGTCGAATACGGTGATTATGTCCTCTTTGAACGCCTCGTCGTCGTCATTGCCGTCGCCCTTGAACGCCGCCGCGCTTTTGTACTGCATAAGCGCTTCCTCAAACTGCGCGTTGGTAAGATAGCCGAGGTCTATAAGAGCCTGTCCGAGAATAAGGTTTGCGGTTTTCTGCTTTGCGACAAGTTCGTCAACATTCTCGCGGGAGATGTATCCCATATCAACCGCAATGTCGCCTATGCGCTTGTCCACGCGCTTCTGCTCCTCGTGAACCGTGTCAACCTGCGCTGCGTTCATAAGACCCGCGTCAATCGCAAGAGCGCCCAGCCTTACTTTCACGTTGTTTTTGGCTTCAAGCGCCGTGGCAAGCTGCTCCGCAGTGATTATGCCCTTGTTAAGCAGAAAATGCCCGAATAACTGTGTAAACATATTTTAACTAACCTTTCGTAATTTCTTTGCCGCAGTAAATGAGGGTTATACTATCGCCTCAAGCACTTTTTTAACATCATGCTCTTTCACGGGCTTCTGCAAAAAGTCTGTTGCGCCTGCCTTTATCGCGTCCACAAGGTGGCTTTGCGTGCCTATCGTGGAAGCCATTACCACCTTTGCGGCGGGGTTGTGCTGCTTTATTTCTTTAAGAGCGTCAAGCCCCGTCTTGCCCGGCATTACAATATCCATAAAAACAACGTCAGGATTAAGCTGCTTGTAAAGCTCCACAGCCTGTACGCCGTCCTTCGCCTCGTTAATTTCGGAAACGCCCAGCTTTTTCAGGGTATCTCCCAGCTTTTTTCTTACAAGTATCGAATCGTCACAGATAAGAACCTTGATATCCGAAATATCCATTTACTCATATCCCTTCTTTTTTGCATACTGATGCACAATAGCACTACTACATTATACACCATTGACAGAAAAATTACAATAGGCTTGTGGCGTTTTCGTAAAACAAGGCTAACGCGGCGGCGAAATTTTATGCACTTTTCACAAAAAAATCAACCTTTTTCGCGCCCCCTTGACAAAGGTCGGGCGATGGTGTATAATAATGACGGACTGAAAGGGGAGCTGCCGAAGCGCGGCTGAGAGTGTATCGCAGGATACAGACCCTGATAACCTGATTCGGATAATGCCGACGTAGGAAATGACGTTCTTCTTTTTTACCCGCAATTAAGTTTAAGGTGTAAATAAAAAGACATTTCAAAGCGCGCCGATATCCGTCGGTGCGTTTTTCTTTACCGACGCTTAAAGCCGCGATTTCCGCACACCGCAGGGCGGCGTGCGCGCGGCGGCAAGACGGCTTCAGACGAAAGCGCAAGGCGCCTGCGGCTTCCGTGTTTCCGTACCGTTTCACGATAAAGTCCGCAGAAAGGAAGATTTATCATGTCTGAAAATACGAAAAATCATGCAAAAATAATCGCGCTTGTCGAGGGCGCGGTGATGGTGGCGCTTGCCGCCGTGTTAAGCTATATCCGCGTGTTCAGCCTGCCGTGGGGCGGGTCGGTTACGCTGCTGTCCATGCTGCCCATATGCGTGTACAGCATACGCCGCGGCGTAAGAAACGGTCTGTTCGCAAGCTTTGTCTTTGCGCTTATCCAGTTTGGTCAGGGCGCGATTGACGGCTTGTTCGGCTGGGGACTTACCCCCGCTATCCTCATTGCCTGCATAATGCTGGACTACATACTGCCGTTTACGGTGCTTGGCGTTGCGGGCGTTTTCCGCAAAAAGGGAACTGTCGGCTGGATTGCGGGTACGGCGCTTGCGGTTTTCCTGCGCTTTGTGCTGCATTTCATAAGCGGCGTTGTCATCTGGCACAGCATAGGAATGTTGTGGGACGGCTTCTCCACCGAAAACGAGTATGTTTACAGCCTGCTGTATAACGGCTGCTATATGCTGCCTGAGCTTATATTCACGGTTGCGGGCGCGCTGGTGCTGTTCAAGGTGCCGCAGACCAGAAAGCTTTTCGGCGCTGCACAGTAAGTCTGACGGCTGCGCCTGCGCTTTTTGGGAGGAATTTTGTTCCATAAAATGGCTTTCGCGGAAGTTTTATTGCACAAAATTCAAAAAACCCCTTGATTTTATGGGAAAACAGTGGTATAATACTAAATGATAGATAAGGCTAAAGACTGGGGTTCGCGCTCCGGTCTTTAAGTTTTAATCGGGAGAATTTCCCCGATGAAAGGAGCAATGCAATGGCTTTGGCAAAAGGCTTCAGCAGCGTAGAGGCTGCTGCGGAGGCGGTTGTGCGCCCGATAGTGGAGGGTCACGGCTATCGCCTTTGGGACGTGTGGTTCGCAAAGGAGGGCGCAAAGTGGTATCTGCGCATATTTATTGATAAGGACGAGGGTGTTTCCCTTGACGACTGCGAAAGCATAGACGGGCTTATCAACGCGGAGATAGACAAGCAGGATTTTATCGACAGGGTTGACTATCTGGAGATAGGCTCTGCGGGGCTTGAAAGACCTGTGCGCCGCATTGCACAGCTTGATATGTCGCTCGGCAAAAGGGTAAAGGTGAAAACCTACAAGCTTGTTGAGGGCGCGCCCGCAAAGGCTTTCAGCGCGGTGCTTGACGGCTGCGCGGACGGCGCGGTGACGCTTTCGGGCGACTTCGGGACAATTTGCGTCCCGCTTTCCGATATATCGGGAATAAATTATGACGATTTTGAAAACTATGACATTTAACAAATTCACTTACGGAGGACTAAAGGAAAATGGCTAAGAAAAAAGTAGCACCCAAGGAAAACGAAATAGGCGAGTTTTTCAACGCGCTGGCAGACCTCGCCGCAGAAAAGGGCATAGACCCCGATGTGTTTGTCGGCAAAATCAAAATCGCTATCGAGAGAAGCCTGCGCACCAATCTTCATATAGAAGATAAGGAAAGCGACGCGGTGCAGGTTAATATCGACCTTGAAAAGCAGATATTTGATGTAAGCGTACTTAAGGAGATTATAGAGGTGGTTGACACCCTGTATGACCCCGAAACCGAAATTGTGCTTGAAGAAGCCAGAAAAATCGACCCCATGCTTCAAGTAGGCGATTTTGTGCGCTGCCCCATTGACACGCACGAGTTCAAGAGAATTGCCGCAAAGAACGCGAAGGACTTGATAAAGCAGGGCTTCCGTGATGTGGAGCGCCAGCAGCTTTCCGAGATGTGGGGAATGTACGAGAACGAGGCGGTTTCCGCAGTTGTCACCCGCGTTGAGCCTAAGACGGGTCACGCAACAATAGAAATCAACAAAAACGAAACCCTGCTTATGAGAAACGACCAGATTCCCGGCGAAATTCTCACAGAGGGTCAGGTTATAAAGGTATACGTTACAGGCGTTTCCAGAGAATATAAAGAGGGCGCAAAGCGCCAGTCGCTGCGCATAACAAGAACCGATAAGGGTCTTATAAAGCGCCTGTTTGAGCTGGAGTGCCCCGAAATCTACGACGGCACGGTGGAGATTAAGTCCGTAAGCCGCGCACCCGGTTCGCGCAGCAAGATAGCGGTTATCAGTCACGACCCCAATGTTGACGCCGTGGGTACCTGCATAGGTCCGCAGAAATGCCGTATCACCGCCGTTTCCAACGAGATAAAGGGCGAGAAGATTGACGTTGTGCTTTACAGCGACACCCCAGAGGAGTTTATAAAGCAGGCGCTTAAGCCCGCCGAGGTTACAAATGTTGTCATAAACGACCCCGCGGTGCGCGCGTGCAAGGCGATAGTTCCCGACAGCCAGCTTTCGCTTGCCATAGGCAATAAGGGACAGAACGCGTGGCTTGCCGCGAAGCTGACAGGCTTCAAAATCGACATAAAGGCGGAAAGCAAGGTAACTCCCGAAGATTTGGAGGTTATCGAATACCCTGAGCCTGAGGAACTTCCCGAAGCAGACGCAGAGCTTGCCGCAGAAGCCGCTCAGTCCGAGGAGTAAGGAGAGAGAATTATGCAGGAAAAGCACATACCGCTGCGTAAATGCCTTGGCTGCGGCGAAATGATTGGCAAGAAAGGCGCTTTAAGAATAGTGCGCAGCAAGGAGGGCGAAGTTTCCTCCGACCCCACGGGCAAAAAGGCGGGGCGCGGCGCTTATATCTGCCGCGACGTGCAGTGTCTTGAGCTTGCGCGCAAGGCGGGAAGAATAGAGCGCTCGCTTAAATGTGCCGTTCCCGCTGAAATATACGAAAATATTGCAAAGGAGCTGAGCGGGGATAAATAAGACGCTATCAACATTGTGCCTGTGCAGGCGCGCGGGTAAGCTGGTTATCGGCTTTGACGCGGTTGTGCAGGAACTTATGTCGCCTAAATCAAAGGCGGCGGGCTTGGTGCTTGCGGCGGATATTTCTCCCAAAACCAGTAAGGAAATCCGCTTCAATGCAGACAAATACGGGTGCGAAACAGTTTCGGCAAAATTCACTATGGACGAGGCTGAAAGCGCTCTGGGAAAAAGGGCGGGCATTTTTCTTGTGCTTGACAAGGGGCTTTACGGCTCGATAACGAAAAGCATAGGCTGACCGCACAATTTAACCGACAAACCGGATTGGAGGATTATACATTGGCAACAACCAGTACAAAATATCGTGTTCAGGACATTGCAAAGGATATGGGGGCAGACCGCAGCGAGATTATAGAGCTGCTTGACAAGACCTTCGGCGGCACGCCCAAAAAGGCGCAGACCGCGCTTACACAAGAGGAAATCAGCTATGTCCTTGCTAAGTATTCCGCAAAGCATGAGGTTAAGGACTTTAAGGATTATTTCGAGAAAACCGCTTCCATAAAGACGGAAGCTCCCAAGGCTGAGGAAAAGAAGCCCGCGGCAAAGAAAAAGACCGCCAAGGCAGAGCCTAAGGCTGAACCTGTCAAGGAAGAAGCTAAGGCAGAGCCCAAGGCTGAACCTGTCAAGGAAGAACCCAAGGCAGAACCCAAGGCAGAACCCAAGGCAGAGGTCAAGGCTGAACCCAAGACAGAAGTCAAGGCTGAGCCCAAGACAGAAGTCAAGGCTGAGCCCAAGGCAGAACCCAAGGCAGAACCCAAGGCTGAACCTGTTAAGGAAGAACCCAAGGCAGAGCCTAAGACAGAAGCTAAGACAGAAGTTAAGGCTGAACCCAAGGCTGAACAGCCCGCAAGCCGCGATAATCACAGCGATAACAAGCAGGGCAAGCGTCCCGAAAACCGCCAGAACGGCGACAAGGGCGGCTTCAACCGTGACAATCGCGACAACCGTCAGGGTGCGCAGAACCGCGACAGCAGGGACAACAGACAGGGCGGTCAGAATCGCGACAACAGGGACAACAGACAGCAGGGCGCTCAGAACCGCGACAACAGACAGGACAGCCGCAAGCAGAACGCTCCCGCAGCTTCCGCAAAGCCCTCCTTGCAGAAGCCCGCAATCGACAGCAGCAAGATAAAGGTGAACACTCCCCCCACCATGCAGAAGCAGAAGGGCGAGGCTGTTCAGCGCGGCGAGCAGGTTACAAAGACCGTAGACACCCGCGGCTCTTATGTGGAGCTTGATAAGTACAACGAGCGCTATGAAACCATTGCGCCCGCGGGAAAAATGAACAGCGACAATTTCCAGCGCAAGCAGAAAATTACCCAGAAGTCGCAGAATAAAAACAAGAACGGCTACGGCAGCAAGCGTGAAACCGAAGCGCAGAAGCTTAAGCGCCTTGAACTTGAGCGCGCAAGAAAGCAGCAGCTTAAGGTGCAGATACCCGATGAAATTGTGGTATCCGAGCTTGCTACAAGACTTAAAGTAACCGCGACCGAGGTTATTAAAAAGCTGTTCAACCTCGGCGTTATGGCAAATCTTAACGAAACCATCGACTTTGACACCGCAAGCCTTGTTGCAGAGGAACTCGGCGCAAAGGTAGAAAAGGAAGTTGTCGTTACCATTGAGGAGCGCCTTTTTGAGGAAATAGAGGATACCGAGGAAAACCTTGAGCCGCGTTCTCCCGTTGTTGTTGTAATGGGTCACGTTGACCACGGCAAGACCTCGCTGCTCGACTATATCAGAAAGGCAAGCGTTACTTCCACCGAGGCGGGCGGAATTACTCAGCACATCGGCGCGTACAAGGTTCAGCTTGAGGACAGGGAGATTACCTTCCTTGACACCCCCGGACACGAAG
>CAZKXB010000050.1:0-17921 GCA_964556595.1 uncultured Ruminococcus sp.
AAGAGGGCAAAAAGCGCATGAGAGCGTTTGGTACGGTTGAAGTGCCGCAGGAGGCTTTCATGGCAGTGCTGAAGCTTGATGATGAATAATCCGCGCGGACTGTATATTCATGTTCCGTTCTGCCTTTCAAAATGTCCTTATTGCGACTTCTATTCTGTGAAGTTTTCGCAGCAGGCGGCGCGGGAGTATGCTAAAGCGGTAATCCGCAATGTTTCGCGCTATGATGAAGAGTTCGGCACGGTTTATTTCGGCGGGGGAACACCTATTCTACTTGCGCCGTATATGGAGGAAATTCTGAGCGCTGTGCGCATTGAAAGCGGCGCGGAAATCACCGCAGAAGCGAACCCGTGTATGTGTGTTCCGAAAACGCTTGAACAGCTAAGAAGTGCGGGCGTGAACAGGCTTTCCATCGGGGTGCAGTCGTTGAACAATAACGAACTTTCCGCGCTTGGCAGACGGCACAATTCTGCGCAGGCGGAGCAGGCTGTTCTTGCGGCGAGAGATGTGGGATTTTCCGATATAAGCGCGGATATAATGATTGCTGTTCCAAACCAGACGAGAGAAACGCTTGGTGAAACAATTTCCCGCTTGGCGGCGCTTCCGCTGACGCATATTTCGGCGTATCTTCTTAAGCTAGAGCAGGGCACGCCTTTCGGCGCGCAGCCGCCTGTTCTTCCCGATGAGGACGAAACGGCGGAGTTGTATCTTGCGGCGGTGGAGCAGCTTTCGCAGCACGGTTTTAAGCAGTACGAGATAAGCAATTTTGCCAAAGCGGGATTTGAAAGCCGCCACAATCTTATTTATTGGCGGCGGGGCGAATATCTCGGAATAGGCCCTGCGGCGCATTCTTTCTATAAGAACAAGAGGTTTGCCGTGCCGAGGGATTTGCAGAAATTCCTTGACAGCCCTGTGCAGGAGGAAATTATAACGGACGAAAATCCCAACGAAACTGAGGAGCGGATTATGCTTGGGCTTAGGCTTTGCGAGGGTATTCCCGAAAAGCTGTGGAAACCGCTGGAGAGCCGTCTGCGCTTTGTTCCAAGGGATTATTACCGCATTGACAGCGGCAGACTTGCGCTGACGCCGAAAGGCTTTTTGCTGTCGAACGAGATTATTGCTATTCTGACGGAGGATATATGAGGAAAATATTCGCTCTTTTTGCCGCTGCAATGCTGCTGTGCGGGTGCGCCGATAGCGGTAATGAGGAAGCTTCGGCTGTGCAGACGGCGGAAAGCATTTTCGATACCACCGCCGAACCAGCTCAGTCGCAGCAGGAAAGCCGCGCCGAAACGCAGGATAATTCTGAAACAGCCGAGCGGGAATTGTGGCGCAGCGAGGAATTTATTGGCGGCAGCTTTTATTTTCTTGGCAGCGAATACTGCGAAACGCTTGACGGCGAGCCTATGGTTTGCGGCGCGCTTTGGTTTGAAAACGAGGACGGCGCGGCTGAACTTTTGCCGCAGCATACTTATCTCAATCCCACTGTTGTGGACTGCGGCGGTGTTAAACTGCTGATTGTGGATAAATCCTATGCGACCTATTCAATTTCCTGCGCGTTTTGCGTTGCTGACGGCGGCGCTGTGGAAATTCCGATAAAAGGCTTTGCGCAGATGTCGCTTGCCAAAGACGAAAACGGCGGCTTTACGGCGATTTCAAGCGAGTTTGAGGGAAACATGGCGCATACATGGAAAACGTATTGGTATGATTTTTCGGCGGAGGATATGGCGTTTGTTCCCGTGGGAGGGAATATTGCGGGCGAGGAAGCTGTTCCCGATGAAATTTCCTGCATAATAGCTGACTGCGGCGGCAGCGTAAGCGGGGTTATAGAATTTGACAACGGAATTACCGCCGTGAATTACATTGTAGAAGAATACGGCGCGGAATTTCAGTATTACCGTCTGTGTCAAAACGGCGCGGACATTACTCCCGATGACAACAGGGGACATTACAGACTGCCGCAATAGCGGCAAAAAGGAGCATAAGAAATGGCTTACACAATCGAAAAAGGAAAGAAATTTATCCCCGCCGACAGCGGCGTGTTTCAGTACACGGGAAGAATTGATTTTGATAATCCCGCGCGTCCCGTGCTGACATGGCCGGGAACGTCCGCTGAAACGATTTTTACGGGCAAGTCGGTGGGAGTTGTGTTCAAAAACATAAAAATGCAGGATTACACCAGCCTTGGCTATATCATTGACGGCGTTCAGGGCAAAATTGAAATGGGCGATGAAAGCGATGATACGCTGTATATGCTTGCGGAAAATCTTGAGGACGGCGAACATACGCTGAAGATATTCAAGCGCCTTGCCGCCGCGCATTATGTGGATTTTGCGGGCATTGTTGCTGATGAGGGCGCGGTTTGCAGAAATCCCGAAAAGAAATATGATTACAAGCTTGAAGTTTACGGCGACAGCGTAACGGCGGGCGAGGTTACTGAGGCGCTTTGGTATGAGGGCGCTTGCGACCCTGCGCATCACAGCCAGTTTGACAACTCGCATTTCAGTTATGCTTCAAGCCTTGCGAGAAAGCTTAATGCCGAACTGCACCTTATGGGACAGGGAGGAATTGCGCTGTTTGACGGCACGGGCTACTTCTGCGCAGACCAACTGACGGGAATGTTGTCCTGCTATGACAAGCTTCAGTACAGCCCTTATAAGGAGCGCAAGGACTGGGATTTCAGCCGCTTTACTCCCGACGCGGTAATTATTGCGATAGGACAGAACGACCACAATCCCGACCCTGAGCGCATAAAAACTCCCGAATACCGCAGAAAGTGGAAGGACGCTTATATTTCCATGCTGAATACCCTGCGGGAGAAGCACAAGGGCGCTAAATTTGTGCTGATACTTACGATACTGGGACACGACCCCACATGGGACGAAGCGCTTGAGGAAATTGTGCAGGAGGTAAATTCCCCCGATGTAACGCACTATGTATTTGAGCGCTGCGGCAGAGGCACAAGCGGACACCCCCGCGCAACCGAGCAGGAGGAAATGGCGTGCGAGCTGTACAGCTATTTCAAGGACAATATTTTGAAGCAGAGGTAAACCGCAATGCGAATGAGAAAGAAAAAGCACCTTGAGGACAGGCTCTTGGCTTGCAAAGATGTTATGATTTATATGCAAAATCAGAACGAATTTGCAGACGACCCGCTTAAGGAAGAACTGTTTTTCGACTGTCAAAAGGTATTTGGAAACAATAATCCTGTTCATCTTGAAATAGGCTGCGGCAAGGGCGCGTTTATTATAGAGCTTGCAAAGCGCAATCCCGATATAAACTACATAGCCGTTGAAAAAACGCCCAACGTGATAGTTACAGGCGCGGAAGCGCTTATCGAAAGCGGCATGAAGAATGTGCGCTTTTGTCTTGGTCAGGCGGAATATCTGCTGCATTTGTTCCGTCCGCATACGGTGGACAGGCTTTATCTTAATTTTTCCTGTCCGTTTCCAAAGGAAAGCTATGCAAAGCACCGACTGACGCACACTAGGTTTCTTGAAATCTACAAAGAGGTTCTCGCGCACGGAGCGGAAATTCATCAGAAAACCGACAACCGCAGGCTGTTTGAGTTTTCGATAGAGCATTTCTCCGCCAATGGTTTCGCAATGAAGAACGTTTCGCTCGACCTGCATAACAGCGGCTTTGAGGGGAATATTATGACGGAGTATGAAACTCGCTTCACCAATATGGGGCTGCCGATATATCGGCTGGAAGCGGTAAATCCGTAATAGTTAGGGTATATATGAAGAAAATTCACGGCACGTTTTGCAGCGCTTCGGGACTTTGCAGGGTGCATTATTATTTTTATCTTCCCGAAAATCCAAGGGCGGCGATTATGTATTCGCATGGAATGTGCGAGTATATTGAGCGCTACGAATGGCTTGTGCAGTATTTTTGCGACAATGGCATAGCGTTCTGCGGCTGTGACCATATAGGGCATGGAAATTCCATCGGCGGCACGGATATGCTGGGGTATTTCGGAGAAAGCAGGGGGCATCTGCGCATGGCGCAGGATTTGCAGCGCATGAAGCGCCTGCTTGACCAAAAGCTGCCCGATATCCCGCATTTTCTTGTGGGGCACAGCATGGGAAGCTTCATTGCGCGCATTTACTATGCACGCTGCCAAAATGACCGCTGGAACGGCGCGGTGTTTATGGGCACGGCTGACGCGCCGCCCGCGGTGGGCGCGCTGCGCGGACATCTTGCAAAGCTTGCGGAAAAGCATGGGGATTTCTGGCGATATACATGGGGGCTTAACCTTGCGCTGGGAGTTTTTAATCTGCGCGCGGCAAACCGCCGCACTCCCAATGACTGGCTTTCGCGCTGTGATGAGGAGGTTGACAAATTCCGCGCCGACCCTAAATGCAATTTCGCGTTTACCACAAGCGGCTACCGCGACCTTATTACTGCGCTGATTGAAGCGAACCGCCGCCGCGTTATTGAAAGCACGCGCACGGATTTGCCGATATTATTTATGTCGGGCGAGATGGACCCCGTGGGGGAATACGGTTACGGTGTACGGCGCGTGTGGCGCAGATATGCAAACCACGGGTGCAGCGCACAGCTTCGCATATACAAGGGCGCGCGGCACGAGCTGATGTTTGAACTGGACAGGGAAGCGGCAATGCGCGACCTGCTTGAATTTATCGACCAAAATTGCCGATGAGTAAATCGGGCGCGGCGCTTACTTGACAAGCCGCGGCGCTTCGTGGTATAATTCAGATAAGCAACAGCCCGAAAAACGGAACGGAGATGACAGCATGGCAAAACGCGATGACCGCAAAAAGAATGATGACAAGCTGCAAAAGGCTATAATACGCAACTGGATAATATGCGGCGTTTCAGGCGCTGCGATAATTATTCTGATATTATTTTCAAGGTAAAAAATTATAGTGGCAAGGCGACCGAGAGAAATTTCGGTCGCCTTTATTTTTGCCAAAATCATGCGGGACCATGGATTTCGCAGCCGCAACTCCATGCGAAATAGGGGTAGCACTCCTCAAAATTTTTTGTGATAACGTCTAAAATCGCATTCGCGGACTTGTATAAATCGCCGAGAGTTATCAGCGGCAATTACATTTTAGGAAGAATTTTGACATTCTGCGCAGAGATACTTGAAATTCGGGCGGGGAAAGATTAGAATGTTTATAAGGGATAGGGTATCTCTTATTTCGTTGGAGGGGTGATTCCGTTGATATTATGTTGAACCGCTGGAAATGTTTTGAATACTATAGGGTGCAGCGCAAAAATTTCGACCGTTGGCGGGCGTGGAAGAAAAGTTTGCCATGCACTTGTTGATGATTGCCTGCCAAAAGAAACTATTGCCGCTTGCGGCAAGGAAAACAGTTAGATAGAAATATCCATGTAATATTACATCATATAGTAGAGAGGAGTTTTCAATTTGAAAACAGTTACGCAAAAAATCATTGCTTTAACCATGGGAGCTATTTTGGTTTTATCTAGTTCATTATTAAGTGTGGGTTATGCAGACAATTCTTCAGTTGAACTGTCGCTTGATAGTTACATTGGTGAAGCTATGTCAAATTATATTATGGCTTCAGGGCTTGATATTAATTCAAATTATCTCATTACTACAGAAATACCGATATATAGCCAAGAAAATACGGTTGAATCTGGATATTCGGTATACTTGATTGATAATGCTGATGATACAGTTGTAGGAGAAATGAATATCTATCGAAACAATATTGGTTACTATTCTGACTTTTCTCTTATGGAAAATACATCAATAAGCAGTTCGTTATTAATCAACGAAAACGTCTACATAAAAATTGATGATAGCGGAAAGTGGCTATATTCCGAGGGTAATGCCAGTGTACCGCTAATTGATAATTGTGATGAAAACAGTGTTATTACGCTTGCGACATATAGCAATGACTCGAAATACAGTTATGTTACAGCAAAAGAGTTCCGTTTTGACAATGACAGTAATATAGCGTTATTAGCTGACACTGGTAATGCGATTGGAAGCGTTAAGTATAATGTTTCTCACGTAAGTAATACAATTGTGGCTGGCAGGGGCATATGCTGGGCTGCTAGTATTGCTATGAAAGTAAATTATGTTAACAAGTCTAATTATTCCGCATTAAACATATATAACATTGTAAAAAATAGAATATGGGCTAGCGTTCGACCTTCTGGAAACGCTGAAACCGAACCTAGCGGTACAATTGGAGCTGTTGTTGGCGCATACGATTATTTCGGAATTTCAGTAACAGGAACGAGTACGGCTAGTGAATTTCCGACAAATCAAGGCGTGTGGGATTCATTGACGGATAATAGTGCACCATTGGATATAGCCATACGTGGTGAAGATGCCAGTTCAACATTACATTATCATCAAGTTTTAATTATAGGTATGGCTGTGGCAACAAAAGGTCTAACTTATACTTTTTATTGTCCGAATAGTACGGAAAAACATTATGTGTATATTATGGGCACTCCTGCAACCACATTAAATCAAACTTTCAGAAGCTTTGAATACACTGATTCGTGGACTCATGGCACCGCCGAAGAAGAATTGATTCATTATACGCATGCGTATATAATTTATTATTAAGGAGTATACAGTTATGAAGAAGCAAATTATGTTCGGTGCAATTGTGGCACTAAGTGCCGCTATCATCAGCGGTTGTTCAAGCGATGGCGAAAGTGAAAGCGGTGAGCCTTCAATTGAGGAGGTTTCCTATATCTCTGAAGCTGCGGAGGTGGTAGAGTATACCGCCGCAATTAAGGTATATCCTGTTACCATGGAATTCAGTCCCAATGATAATTTTGTAGACGATAACGGAATTCCCTCTCCTAGTATGCCAGCGCAGTGCTTGTACTGCGAGGGGGCGCGTTACTGGCATTCGGGGTTATACACAATCAGTCAAAGCAGCGATGATGAAAACGCGCGGGATTTGAGGGCAAATTTGCACGAAATCGGTGTAAGTGAAATTTCCTGCTATGAGGATTTTTACAAGCTGCTTTCGACGGCAGAGTGTGTCGGCATAACCAACGGTGGCAACAGCATCTATCGTGTTGGCGAAAATGGACTGGTAACTGAACACAGAAATTCTGAAAATCCCGATGACAACAGCGTTTGTGAATATAGAATGTGGTTTAACAGCGGCGAAGCGCTTGCGGAGGGGGTTGAAGATATTGCCGCGTATGCCATAACAGTGCTCGCAGAAAGTAGTGATAGCCACCAATCCGACAAATGCCTGTATTATGCGGGAAAAAATTACTGGAACAGCGCTGAAGATTGTTGCTGTGAAGCGTGTGACAATAGTGCGGAAAAGCTTTCTGCAATGCTTGCGGCTATTGGTATGCAGGAGATATCGGGTTTTGATGATTTTTACAAATATGTGGATGGGCTTAAAAAAACAGGCATTACACAACAAGGTTATAACATATACGAAATAAATTCTGATACTGTGCTTATTGAAAATATAGCTGCAGACAATCGCAACAATTCTGAATTTTCTTGGTGGCAAAGAGGGGATAATCAATAATCTTCGGCAGACCGCCCTAATGATTTTGGATAAAATTGCAGGGCAATTCAACTTGAAATTTTATAAACGACTGTCAAATTGGTTGTGATAAATCCCCAAAACGTCTTTTGCAATTTGTATAAATTCCAAAAGAGTTAGCAGCGGTAATTACATTTTAGGAAGAATTTTGACATTCTGCGCAGAGATACTTGAAATTCGGGCAGGGAAAGATTAGAATATTATTCGCAGGGGAAAACGCCCCTTTGCTTTGAACTGAACGGAATTTAGGGCAAAGGGACATATTACAAAATTAAAGGAAGTGTCTTTATTTATGGGAAGAAAATATATTACTGGTCTGCTGCTGATATTGGCGGTTATTCAGCTTAAGGCGCTGAGCGGTTCTGGTACGCCCGAAACGCCGTCCGACATATCGCCGCGCTGAAATTGCAGAGGTGTTTCAAGCTGTACATACGATATCCGCGCACAAAAAATCCGCTTGGCACGAAAAGCCAAGCGGGGGAGAATATTAAGCCAGTATCGCCGCTGCTGCAGCGTAGGCGGTTGAGAATGCAATTTGCAGATTAAAGCCGCCCGTATACGCGTCACAGTCGATAATTTCGCCCGCGAAATACAGTCCTCGGCACAGCTTTGACTGCATTGTTTTGGGGGAGATTTCCTTGACCGAGACGCCGCCGCGCGTGATTATGGCTTCCTCAATCGGGCGAAAATGTGTTATTTCAAAATTAAGCGACTTAAGCGCGGCGAGAAGTGCGGTGCGCTCCTGCTTTGAAATTTCGTCCACCTTTTTGTCGGGGGAAACGCCGCATTTGCGTACAATCAGCGGAATAAGCTGTGCGGGAAGCAAGCCGCGCAGAGCGTCCTCAAAGCGCTGCCCGCGGCGCTCTGAAAAATCCCGCAGAATACGCGCGTCAAGCTGCTTTTCGCTGAGCGCGGGTTTAAGGTCTATCGTGACCGAATATCTGCCGCTTTCCATCTTTGGAATATGCGCCGAGGCGCTAAGCACCGTAGGACCCGCAATGCCGTAGCTCATAAAATACAGCTCGCCGAAATCCTCATAAATACATTTTGCGCCGTCCATAAGCCGCATGGAAATGTTGCGCAGATTAAGTCCCGCCGCTTCAAGCGGCTTTTCTTTTGTTTCCATGGCGGAAAGCGAGGGTTCGGGCGGGATTATTGTGTGTCCCGCCTGCTGCGCCAGCGTGTAGCCGAAGCCGTCAGAGCCTGTTGCGGGGTAGGATTTTCCGCCTGTCGCAAGCACCGTGGCGGCGGCTTTTATTTCGCGCTTTGCGGTTTTTGCGCCAAGGCAAGCGCCGTTTTCTATGATAAGCGCGGTGCATTTTTCATGGATTATAGCAACGTTAAGGCGCGCAAGTTCAGCTTTAAGCGCGTTTACTACATCGGCAGCTTTATCCGACTGGGGAAATACGCGGTTTCCGCGTTCGGTTTTAAGCGGTACGCCAATTCCCTCAAAAAAAGCCATTACATCAGCCGCCGAAAATTGAGAAAGCGCGCTGTATAAAAAACGCGTGTTGCGGGGAATATTGCTCATTATCGCTTCATTGTCGCTGTTGCTGCATACGTTGCAGCGACCTTTGCCTGTTATGGCAAGCTTTTTTCCAAGGCGGTCGCCGCGCTCAAGCAGGGCGACTTTTGCGCCGCCTCTTGCTGCGGTTATGGCGCAGAGCATTCCTGCTGCGCCGCCGCCGATTACAACCAAATCATACATCTTTTTTATAGACCTCTCCGCGCTCCCACAGCTTTTCAAGCTTGTTAAAGCATTTCTCCACATTTTCGCGCTTGCGGTCGGATACGCTTACGATAAGCGCGTTTATAAGGCTCATCGGGGCAACAAGGCTGTCCACAAACGATACCATGTCCGAGTAGGCGTAAAGCGGGCAGTCCGCATACTGCACCAAGGGCGAGCTTTCGCCATCGGTGATAGCAACGATTTTCGCGCCGCTTTCGCTTGCAAATCGGCAGGCTTCTATTGTGCTTTTGGCATAGCGCGGGAAGCTCATTGCGATAAGTACGTCACCCTCGCCTATATGCACCATCTGCTGGTACAGTTCGTTTGTTCCCACCGCGCCGATATGGCTGACGTTGTCGAAAATAAGGCGCAGGTAGTAGTGCATGAAGTTGGCGAGAATACCGCTGCTCATAGCGCCCTGAATATAGATATTTCTTGCGGAGCATATAGCGTCCACGGCATTTTGGAAAGCCTGCGGGCTTACGGCTTCTATGGTGCGGCGTATTTTGTCTATATCCTGATTAAGCACGCCCTCGGCGGTATTTACATCGCCTATCCTGTTTCGGGTTACGTCCATTCTTTGCAGCGAGGTAAGGCGGTTTTTTATATGGCTCTGAAGCGAACGCTGAAGCTGGGGGTAGCCCTCAAACCCCAACTTGTTGGCAAAGCGCACAACGGTTGATTCGCTGACGTTTACGGTGCTGCCAAGCTTAAGCGCGGTCATGTATGCCGCTTTCTCATAATGCTCCAGTATATAGCTTGCAATAAGCTTCTGCCCCTTTGAAAATTCCGGCATCATTTCGGATATTCGGAGCAGCAGGTCGTCTTTCATATTTTTAAGTCCTCTTTTCATATCACTGGGTACTATACATATCATACACCTTTTGCAGGATTTTTGCAAGTGGTTTGTTAAAATCTTTCGTAAATGGCAGCGCTGAAGGTGAAAATTCTGCACAAATTGCGCTTTAGATGACAGCGCAGTTCCCCCTGTGCTGCGCAAAAGTTGCATTTGCAATAAAAATTTGCTTTTTCCTATTGACAACGGAGGAAAAATCAGCTATAATAACGTTGCTGGTATTGTTTGTAATATCGGCAGATAAAGCCGCAGTTAAGGTCGGCTTTTGGGAAAAGATGAGTTTTTGCAGAGTCTTTCCCAGCAATTATCACGCAGCGTAAGGCTGCATTATTGATTGAGTTAAAAGCTCAAATTTTATAAGTTGGTTACTTCATAACCGAAATTGCGCTTTCGGCGCAGACTTGTGAAACGGTCAATAAGAGAGTAGTAAAAGTTTAATTACTTAGTGAATTGCTATATAGACTCTGGAAAACCCGAAATTCTTGCCCATTCTGGCATGGTATGCCGCATTAGGTGTATCTGCTTTTACGGATAAGTTAAGCAAGCTGTGTTATGCGCAGCTTGCTTTTTTGTTTTCGGAGATTTATTATGGAACATTTAACTCAGGACAGAGCGCCGATTTATGAAGCGCTTCAGCAATTCAGGCAAATGCGCGTTGTGCCGTTTGACGTACCCGGTCACAAGCGCGGCAGGGGCAATGCGGAGCTTACCGCCTTTCTTGGGCAGCAGTGTGTTTCCGTTGATGTAAACAGCATGAAGCCGCTCGACAACCTGTGCCACCCCGTATCGGTAATACGTCAGGCGGAGCAGCTTGCCGCAGAAGCTTTCGGCGCTGCCGAGGCGTTTTTGATGGTGGGGGGAACTACAAGCTCCGTGCAGAGTATGGTGCTTACCGCCTGCAAGCGCGGGGACGAGATTATTCTGCCGCGCAACGTTCACAGAAGCGTGATAAACGCGCTTATTCTGTGCGGGGCAGTGCCTGTTTATGTAAACCCCGAAGTTGACCACAGGCTTGGCATTTCGCTTGGCATGAAGCGCGAGCAGGTGGAGCAGGCAATCAAGGCTCACCCAAATGCGGTGGCGGTGCTTGTAAACAATCCCACATACTACGGAATATGCTCCGACCTGCGCGCAATAGTAAAGCTTGCGCATGAGCATAATATGCTGTGCCTTGCCGATGAGGCGCACGGAACGCATTTCTACTTCGGCGATGATTTGCCTGTTTCGGCGATGGCGGCGGGCGCGGATATGGCGAGCGTTTCCATGCACAAAAGCGGCGGAAGCCTTACGCAGTCAAGCTTTCTGCTTGCGGGAGAAAACGTAAACGCGGGCTATGTGCGGCAGATTATAAATCTCACCCAGACCACCTCGGCAAGCTATCTGCTTATGTCAAGCCTTGATATATCGCGCAGAAATCTTGCGCTGCGCGGCAGAGAAACCTTTGCAAAGGTGCGCGAAATCGCCGAGTATGCGCGGGCGGAGATAAACTCCATAGGCGGCTATTATGCATTTGGCAGAGAGATGATAAACGGCGACTCGGTATACGATTTTGACCCGATAAAGTTAAGCGTGCATACGCTGGATATAGGTCTTGCGGGCATAGAGGTTTATGATATGCTGCGCGATGATTATGATATACAGATAGAGTTCGGGGATATAGGAAATATACTGGCATATCTCAGCATAGGCGACAGAATGCAGGAGGTTGAGCGGCTTGTAAGCGCGCTTGCGGATATACGCCGCTGCTGCCGCCGCGACAAAACGGGTATGCTTAGTCAGGAATATATTCCGCCGCAGGTTGTGGCAAGTCCGCAGGAAAGCTTCTACGCCGCCAAGGAAAGCCTGCCCATAATGGAAACCGAGGGCAGGGTGTGCAGCGAGTTTGTAATGTGCTATCCCCCTGGAATACCGATACTTGCCCCAGGCGAGCGTATAACCGCCGATATCCTGCGCTATATACAGTACGCAAAGGAAAAAGGGTGCAGCATGACAGGTCCAGAGGACGCGGATATCGAATATCTTAATGTGCTGAAATAATTTAGGAGAGATATCCCTTCTGCCTGTGAATACGGATTATGACATTGTGAAAGAGAGGTTATAGCTATGGACCTTTGGTTCAGCGAAAAGCATACGCCCGATGTAAAGCTGAGCATACGCATTGAAAAGCAGCTTTTTTCAAAGCAGAGCGATTATCAGCGTATTGATGTTTTTGAAAGCCGCGAGTTCGGCAGGGTGCTGTCGCTTGACGGAAATATAATGCTTACGGAGCGCGATGAATTTATTTATAACGAGATGATAGTACACGTTCCCATGGCGGTGCATAAGGGCGTTGAAAAGGTGCTGGTTATCGGCGCGGGTGACGGCGGCGTTGTAAAGGAACTTACCCGCTATGACCGCGTAACGCATATAGACCTTGTGGAAATGGACGAGGTGGTTGTGGAAGCGTGCAGACAGTATATTCCCGCAAACGCCTGCCGACTGGACGACGAGCGCGTACATATCCACTATGAAAACGCGCTGAAATATATCCGCTATCGCGAGGACGAGTACGATTTGATTATAGTGGATTCAAGCGACCCTTACGGTCCGTCTGAAGGCTTATTTACAAAGGAGTTCTACGGCAACGTGTGCAAGGCGCTTAAGGAGGACGGCATAATGGTAAACCAGCAGGGCAGTCCGTTCTATGCGCAGGACGCGGAGGCTATGCAGCGTTCACACAAGCGCATTGCAAATACTTTTCCGATAAGCCGCGTGTATCAGGCGCATATTCCCACATATGCGGCGGGATATTGGCTGTTTGGCTTCGCCAGCAAGAAATATCACCCCATTGACGACCTTGACGCGGAGGCTTGGAACAAGCTGCATCTGCGCACGCGCTATTACACCACAAGGCTTCACAAGGGCGCGTTTTATCTGCCCGCATTTCTTGAGGAAATGCTTCAGGAGGTGGAATGATGGAATTTCAGAGAGATTGCTTTATCGGCTGTGACGCGGATTACCAAGACGCAAAAATCGTGCTGTTCGGCGCGCCGTTTGACTCAACCACAAGCTTCCGCCCAGGGGCAAGGTTCGGTTCTTCGGCAATGCGGCGGGAAAGCTTCGGCATTGAAACCTACTCCCCCTATCAGGACGCAGACCTTACGGATTACAGCGTGATGGACAGCGGCGACCTTGAGCTTTGCTTTGGCTCGGCGGAAAGCGCGCTTTGCGATATTGAAAGCAGAGCCGCTGAAATCCTTTCTGACGGCAAGCTGCCGCTGCTTATTGGCGGGGAACATCTGGTTACGCTGGGGGCGTTTCGCGCGGCGGCGAAAAAATATCCCGATATACACATAATCCACTTTGACGCGCACGCGGATTTAAGAGATGATTACCTTGGCGCAAGGCTTTCCCACGCCTGCGTTATGCGCCGCTGCCATGACATCATAGGCGACAGCAGGATACACCAGTTCTGCATAAGAAGCGGAGAGCGCGAGGAATTTCGCTTTGCGGCGCAGCATACGGATATGCACAAATTCGGCTTTGACGGTCTTGCGGAAACGATAGCCGCACTTGGCAACACGCCGATATATTTCACGATAGATTTGGACTGCCTTGACCCTGCGTACTTCTGCGGCACGGGAACGCCTGAAGCGGGCGGAACGGATTTTAACAGCCTGCTTAAGGCTATAATGACCGTATGCGGCGGAAATGTGGTAGCGGCAGACCTTAACGAACTTGCCCCCATGCTTGACGCAAGCGGCGCAAGCACGGCTATCGCCTGCAAAACGCTTAGAGAACTTATTTTAGCTTTACTGAAAAAGGAGATTTGATAAAATGGCAAGAGTTTTAATTATCGGCTGCGGCGGCGTAGCCAATGTAGCGATCAGAAAGTGCTGTCAGGTAAGCGAAGTGTTTACGGAAATCTGCATTGCAAGCCGCACGGTATCAAAGTGCGAAGCGCTTGCGGAGAAGCTTCGTCCCACAACCTCAACAGTGATAACAACGGCGCAGGTGAACGCCGACAGTGTTGACGAGCTTAAGGCGCTTATAAACGCTTACAAGCCACAGCTTGTTATGAATATCGCGCTGCCTTATCAGGATTTGACGATTATGGACGCCTGCCTTGCCTGCGGAGTAAACTATATGGACACCGCGAATTACGAACCCGAAAATATTGACGACCCCGAGTGGCGCGCGGTTTACGACAAGCGCTGCAAGGAAGCGGGATTTTCCGCCTACTTTGACTACACATGGCAGTGGGCATACAAGGAGAAATTTGAAAAGGCGGGGCTTACCGCGCTGCTTGGCAGCGGGTTTGACCCAGGCGTTACACAGGCGTACTGCGCCTATGCGCTGAAGCATGAGTTTGACCGCATTGATACTATTGATATTCTGGACTGCAACGGCGGCGACCACGGCTACCCCTTTGCGACCAATTTTAATCCCGAAATAAATCTCCGCGAGGTTTCCGCGCCGGGAAGCTATTGGGAAAACGGCAGGTGGATTGAAATTCCCGCAATGAGCATAAAGCGCGAATATGATTTTGAGGAAGTAGGCATGAAGGATATGTATTTGCTTCACCATGAGGAAATTGAGTCGCTTGCAAAGAACATTCCCGATGTAAAGCGCATACGGTTTTTTATGACGTTCGGGCAGAGCTATCTTACCCACATGAAGTGCCTTGAAAATGTGGGAATGCTCTCCACCGCGCCGATAAATTACGAGGGCAAAGAGATAGTGCCGATACAGTTTTTGAAAGCGCTGCTGCCCGACCCCGCTTCGCTGGGTCCCAGAACAAAGGGCAAGACCAACATCGGCTGCATTTTTACGGGCGTAAAGGACGGCAAGGAAAAGACCTACTACATCTACAATATATGCGACCATCAGGAATGCTATAAAGAGGTGGAAAGCCAAGCCATCTCCTATACAACGGGCGTTCCCGCAATGTGCGGCGCGCTTATGCTGCTTACAGGCAAGTGGAACAAGGCGGGTGTTTACACCGTTGAGGAATTTGACCCTGACCCCTATATTGAAGCGCTTGATAAATACGGACTTCCTCATCGCGAAAGTCACAGCCCCGCATTGGTGGAATGATGACGGCGCAGGAAAAATTGCTTGCGGCGCAGCTTCGCACTCCGTGCTATGTGCTTGACGAGGAAAAGCTGATTGCAAACGGGGAAATTCTGCTAGGCGTTCAGCAGCGCACGGGCTGCAAAATTCTGCTTGCGCAGAAGGCGTTCTCCAATTTTGATATGTACGATACGCTTGCGCCGTTTCTTGCGGGAACGGAAGCGAGCGGTCTGTATGAAGCGCGCCTTGGCGCGGAGGAAATGCCGCAGGGCGAGTGTCATGTTTTCTGCGCAGCCTACCGCGAGGACGAGTTTGATGAACTGCTGAAATACGCGGGGCATATTGTGTTTAATTCTCCGTCGCAGCTTGAAAGGTTCGGAAAGCGCGCAAAGGCGGCGGGAAAAAGCGTGGGACTGCGGATAAATCCCGAATGCTCCACCCAACAGGGGCATGAAATTTATGACCCCTGCGCCGCGGGAAGCAGGCTTGGCACAACCGTTTCGCAATGGCGCGAAAATATGACGGAGCAGCTTATAGGGCTGCTTGACGGACTGCATTTTCATACGCTGTGCGAGCAGGACAGTGACGCGCTGGAAACAACGCTTGACGTGGTTGAGGAGAAATTCGGCGCGTATCTGGGCGGCATGAAGTGGCTTAACATGGGCGGCGGTCATCACATAACCCGCAGCGGTTATGATATAGCGCGACTTGAGCGCTGCATAATCCGTATGCGCGACAGGTATGGGCTTCAGATTTACCTTGAACCAGGGGAGGCGGTGGCGCTTAACGCGGGATATCTGCTTACAACGGTGCTTGATACGCTGAAAAACGGGGATACGGATATCGCGATACTTGATATGTCAGCCGCCTGCCATACGCCAGATGTTATAGAAATGCCCTACCTCCCGCCGCTTTACGCTTCGGGTGAAGCGGGCGAAAGGCGCTTTACATATCGCCTTGGAGGACCTACCTGCCTTGCGGGAGATATTGTGGGAGATTACAGCTTTGACAAGCCGCTTGCGGTGGGCGATAAGCTTGTTTTTGAGGATATGGCGATATACTCCACCTGCAAAAACAACACCTTCAACGGAATGTCGCTGCCCGATATATGGGCGCTGAAAGCAGACGGCAGCCTCAGACTGCTGAAACGCTTCGGATACGAGAATTTCAAATGCCGACTTGGCGGCAAATCGGAATAAAACGAAACGCGCCCGCGGCAGATTAAGCCGCGGGCGTGATTTATTGCGTTGGGAAGATGTGGTTCAGACCTTATGCAACTGTATTTTCGTAGGTGTATGAGTCAATGCGTGATGTTACAACCTCATTGAACATGGAGTCAAGGTCGGCATAACCATTATAGGTAAATTATTACTTAACAATTATACTTTATTTTACTGCTTTGGTCAATGTTCAAACCAACCAAAATATATATTCCACAAATAAAAGTGTTTTTCGGATTGTCTTAATTGCGTGCTTGCGGTTAGGGTTGTCAAGTAATGTCGGGCGGGTGAATATCGCAAAAGGTGTTGCAATAAATGCGCAAATCGGTTATAATTAGGTAAAAGATATACACAAGCGAGGAGAAAAATAATGAGCCTTTGTCCACACTACAAAAAATGCGGCGGCTGCCAGCTTCAGAATATGACTTATGAAAAGCAGTTAAGCTTCAAGCAGGTTAAGGTTATACGCCTTTTGGGAAGATACTGCCATGTTGATGAAATTATCGGCATGGAACAGCCGTTTCATTATCGCAATAAGGTGCAGGCGGCGTTTGGCATGAAAAACGGCAAGATAATTTCGGGGGTATATCAATCCTCCACCCATAATATTGTGCCTGTTGACGATTGCCTTATTGAGGACGAGGTTGCCGACAAAATCATGGTGACAATAAGGAAGCTTGCGGCAAGCTTCAAGCTTAAGCCGTTCAATGATGTAACAATGAAGGGATTTTTGCGCCATGTGCTGATTAAGCGGGGTTTTCTCAGCGGGCAGATAATGGTGGTGCTGGTGACGGCTTCGGGAGCGTTTCCCTCGCAGCGTTCTTTTGTCAACGCGCTGCTTCAGCGTCACCCCGATATAACCACGATAGTCCGCAATATAAACGACAAGCACACAAGCCTTGTCCTGGGCGAAAAAAGCGAGATACTTTACGGAAGCGGGTATATTGAGGAGCAGCTATGCGGACTTACATTCCGCATAAGTCCAAAATCCTTTTATCAGATAAATCCGATACAAACTGAGGTTTTATACAACAAGGCGGTGGAATTTGCCGCGCTGACAGGCGGAGAGCGCGTTATAGACGCATACTGCGGCACGGGAACTATCGGGCTTATTATGGCGAAGCGTGCGGGCGAGGTAATCGGCGTTGAGCTTAACAAGGACGCGGTGCGTGACGCAAAATCCAACGCCGCCGCGAACGGGATAAGCAACATACGTTTTTTCTGCGGTGACGCGGGCAAGTTTATGGTTGAGATGGCGGAACTTGGCGAAAAGGCTGATGTTGTAATCACCGACCCGCCGCGCGCAGGGTGCAGTCTGGATTTTCTGAGAAGCCTTGTCAAGCTTTCGCCCCGCCGAGTGGTGTATGTTTCCTGCAACCCAGAAACCCTCGCGCGGGACTTGGGCTTCCTCACGCGCAAGGGGTACAGGACGGAAAAAATACAGCCTGTGGATATGTTTCCGTTTACGGAGCACGTGGAGACGGTTGTACTTCTCTCCCACAAAGAAGTTGAAACCACAATCGACGTAAAAC
>CAZKXB010000051.1:0-16591 GCA_964556595.1 uncultured Ruminococcus sp.
AGCCTGCGTGCTTTGTTCCGCCGTATTTACGCAGATCGAGATACCACCAGTAATCTTTTTCATCAAGTCCGAGTTCCGCCATTCTTTCGCGAAGAACATCTATTCTTTCTTCACGTTGGCTGCCGCCGACAAGCTCGCCTACGCCGGGGACAAGCAGGTCTGCCGCCGCAACGGTCTTGCCGTCATCGTTAAGACGCATATAGAACGCCTTGATTTCTTTGGGATAGTCCGTAACAAACACGGGCGCCTTGTATACCTGCTCGGTCAAATAGCGTTCGTGCTCGGTCTGCAAATCACAGCCCCAATAAACGGGATATTCAAACTTGTCTTTGTGCTGTTCGAGTATTTTTATCGCTTCCGTGTACGGCAAACGCACAAAATCTGCGTCTAACAACGCTGTCAATCGCTCAATAAGCCCTTTATCGACAAAATCGTTGAAGAATTTCATGTCGTCGGGGCACGTGTCAAGCACATACTTGATCGCATACTTTATCATGTCGCGCGAAAGATCCATTTCGTCCGACAGATCCGCAAATGCGATCTCAGGCTCGATCATCCAAAACTCCGCAGCATGGCGCGCCGTGTACGATACCTCCGCACGGAATGTCGGACCGAATGTGTATACCTTGCCGAACGCCAACGCAAACGTCTCCGCGTTCAACTGTCCCGATACGGTCAGGTTTGCAGGCTTGCCGAAAAAGTCTTTCGAAAAGTCAACACTGCCGTCTTCTTTTCTCGGCGGATTTTCCGGGTCGAGCGTCGTTACTCTGAACATCTCGCCCGCACCCTCGCAGTCACTGCCCGTTATGAGCGGTGTGTTAACATATACAAATCCACGCTCTGCAAAAAATTTATGTATTGCCTGCGCCGCTGCGGATCTGACACGGAATACTGCCGAAAATGTGTTCGTTCTCGGACGCAAATACGCAATGTCTCTCAAAAATTCGAGAGAATGACGCTTTTTCTGCAACGGATAATCCGGCGTCGATTCGCCTTCGACTTCGATCTTTTCCGCCTTTATCTCAAACGGCTGCTTCATTTCGGGCGTCGCTACAACAGTACCTTCAACACGCACCGACGATCCGACGTTTAACTTTGCAATCTGCTTGTAATTATCTATCTTCTCCGCTTCAAATACTATCTGCGTCGAACGAAAACAGCTTCCGTCGTTAAGCTCGATAAATCCGAACGCCTTTGAGTCGCGCACCGTGCGCACCCATCCGGCAACGGATACTCGCTTGCCGTCATACGCCGATATATCGGCAAAAATTTCTTTTATCGCAATCATGTCTATACCTCATTATATTATAAAAGTTTCATATTGTTCTTTTCACATTGCTCACGCATCTCGTCAGGCCATAACGATACCTGCACCTCGCCGATATGCGCCTTTTGTAATAACAACATACATAACCGGCTCTGCCCGATCCCGCCGCCGACCGTCAACGGCATCTCTCCCGCCAAAAGCTCTCTGTGAAACGGCAAATCTTTGCGATCCTCCGCGCCGGCTTTCTTTAATTGTTCTAACATCGAACGCTCATCGACCCTTATGCCCATCGACATTATCTCGATCGACGTGTCCAACGGCTCAAATCGATATATCAAGTCGCCGTTTAACTTCCAGTCGTCATAGTCCGGAGCACGTCCGTCATGCGGCTCGCCGCTCGATAATTTGTCACCTATCTGCATTATGAACACGATCGGATGCTCTTTTGTTATCTCCTGCTCGCGCTGCTTCGGGGTTAACATAGGATACTTGTCCTCAAGCTCCTGCGCCGTGATAAAATAAACATCGTTTTTGTGCGTGAACATCGTCTGAGCTTTCGCATATGTCTTGTTAAGGATTTCCCACGTGTCATGTATCGCACATACGACTTTGCCGACCGTCTCTTTTAAAAACTCAACACTGCGATCTTCTCGGTTTATAACGACCTCCCAATCCCACTGATCTACATATATCGAATGGAAATTGTCAGGCTCTTCATCGGCCCGTATCGCATTCATGTCCGCATATATGCCCCTGTGAGGCTCAAATCCGTATTTTTTTAACGCATACCGCTTCCACTTCGCAAGCGAATGCACTATCTCGACTTCTTTACCGCCGAAATCGAACGATACCGCACGCTCCGTTCCGTTAAGATCATCGTTTAATCCACTGTCTTTGTAAACAAACAACGGCGCCGATACCCTCTCTAAGTTTAACAACTTGGATAACTCTATCTCAAATACGTCTTTTATTATTTTAACGGCTTTCTGCGTCTGCCTTAACGTCAAAAACGAACTGTATCCGCTCGGTATTACTAAACTCATATCTACATTTCATCAGTCTTTCTTTTAATTAGCAATTAGCAATTAGTAATTTGCAATTGAGAATTCGGGGGCTCCGGTGGTTCTTTAGCAATTAGCAATGTGCAATTGGCAATTAGGGATTGATAATTCGGGGCTACGATATTTCCTTTTCGGCTCATTTTAAGCCTTTTACCCTATTTGTATATTATACCATACTTCACTGCCTTTTACAAGTCCGTTTTATGGCTTTTTTTAAAATTATATGACCAGCTGTTTATACGATCATTTGTTTATACGATAAACCGTTTATACGATAACTGTTTATACGATAAACTTTTTATCTTATCCACCCCAATTGCCAATTGCACATTGCTAATTGCTAATTTCACATTACTAATTGCTAATTTCACATTGCTCACTGCTCATTGCTAATTGCTAACTGCTAATTGCTAATTAAAAAACCGACGCACGTTGCCGTGCGCCGGTTTTAAGTTAGCTGAAAGTTATTTCAAATTTATATCGTGACGAATTGCCGTGTCACAATTCGGAAGAAAACTTATCAGTCGTTGCAAGTGTCGGGTACTTCAACAGTAAGGCCTGCTTTAGCGAGGTTAAGAGCGATGATGGACTCGAGGAGTTTAGCATCGTCAGCGCCGTTAGCGATGTCAGCCTTAAGGGTGTTGATAGCAGCGTTGTAAGCAGCAGCGGTTTCAGCGGTGCAACCTTCAACAGCAGCAGCGTAGCCGTTAGCAGCTTCGTTGTAGATGATGACAGCCTGTTCCATAACAACAGATGTTGTGGGTTCTTCTTCAGCGGGTTTATCTTCTACAGGAGCGAGTTTGAGATCGCCGAATCTTTCTTCAACGGATGCATATGCAGCCATCATTTCAGATTCAGAAGCGGTGTCTTCTTCAGCCATCGTGTAAGCAGCTTCAACTGCGTTAGCGAATTTTCTGTAGGAAGCTTCGGTGTAAAGATCAGCAACAACCTGGAGTTCGAGAACTTTGGTGTCTTTCTTGAGGTCCTTACCAATGTACATGTCGTTGGTAAGAGCTTTCATTGCGTTGTTAAGAGCGTCAACTTCTGCCTGGATATCGGTGGAGTTGAGAACTGTGATGTTGAACTGGAGAGCTTTCTTTGCTTTTGCGATAGCGAGTTCGAGAGCTTCTTTGTTAGAAGAATCGGTTACGTCAGCGCGAGCATATACAGCTTCAGCAGCTTCGATCTTAGCAGCGAGAGTGTCTGCGGTTGCAGCACCTTCGGGAGCTTCGATCTTGGTGAGATCTTCCATAGCAGCGGTAAGAGCAGCTACAGCGTCATCAACATCGGATTTCGGGCATCTGCCGTCAAGAGCAACGTATTGAGCGTTTGTATAAGCGTCAACAAATGCAGTCCAGATAGCTTTTGCTTCGTCGTTGTTGGTAACGAAATTGTAAACGTTGAGACCGTCAGCTTCGATAAGGAGAGCTTCGAGACCTGCTTTGTATTCAACAAGAGCAGCAACGGTGTTGTTATTTCTGTCAGCCCAAGCAGCAGCAGTTTCAGAAAGAACTCTTTCTGCATACCAAACAGGCATATCAGAATTTACTGCTTTAAATGTAGTGACCGTTGTTTCATTAACTTTAGTTGTTTCATAGCTGATAGAAGCTACGATGTAAGCAGCGAGCTGTCTTACTTCGTCGAAGTTTTCAGCCCAGTCACGAGTGTAACCGGAAACGTCGATAGTTCCGAGATAAGATTTAAGAGGAGCTACGAGGTTAGCTTCGAGAGCGCCGTTCTTTGCATTGTAGATGTTTGTGAAATGATTATCACATTCAGCTGCATGCTTAAGAGTTACAGCAAAGTACTGGTAGCAGTTCTTAGCATCTTTGTAATACTCGGAGAGACAGTTGCTATTCTGGAGTTTTTGGAGAAGCATATCGTAATCGTTCCAAGCGGTCGGATTTTTTTCGAGATATGCATCAGCTACATAGTAAACGTCTTCTACGAATTTATCGAGTTCTGCAGCGCCTTCGTCGGTAAGGAGATAGGTCTTAACAGCATCGATAAAGGAATCATATGCGGATTTAAGAGAAGCATAAGTTGCAGTCTTACCGGTGAGCAATCCAGAAAGGGCATTTGCAGCGCTGAGTGCTTTGTTCATATAGTAAGGAGAAGCGTCTGTTCCATAGCCGGGGAAGCTTGTAACGAGCTGTTCGCATTTTCCGGTATCGGTTGTTGCATAAGCTCTCTTGGAAACGTCACTATCAGTCTTATATTCCCAACCGAATACTTTTGCAACATTGTCGAGAATCCAAGCATAAGTCTGAACTTCAACAGTGATATCTTTTGTAAGACCTTTAAGAGCGTTAACAAGTGTTTCTACCTGTTTGGAAATACCGTTGGTATAAGACCAAGAACCGGATGTCCAGTCAAATGTACCGGTAGAACCATAGTTACCTGCGAGAGCATACTTAGATGCGCTTACAACAGTTTTAATAAAAGAAACTACATTGTCGATAGCAGCGTCTTGGTTTACATCAGTCCTATATTCGTTGTCGCCGAAGACATAACCGAGGACGGTCTCATAAATAGACTTTTTGTCATAAACACCGGCTGTCGAAGCAGCTTTATAAGAGGAAGTAAAATGCTCAAGAATTTCGAGATAAGTCATACCATCGTTAACGACGATCTGTTGTTCAAAACTTCTCTCATAAAGAAGTTCCTGATAAATTTTTGTAGCTGTCCACTGACCACTTGTCTTGTCAACTTCAACAGCAGAAACTACACCCTTGTCGTCTACAGTAACGAGGTTACCAACAACGCCTACGAGGTAAGCATAGCTGTTGATAGTATTAACGAGAGTTTTTATATTGTTGTCGTTGCCGAGGTCTCTGTCGCTGATAGAACCGCTGTTAAGAACGTTGGTGAAGTGAGCGATCTGAGCTTCGAGCTGTGCAACGAATTTAACATATGCAAAGTAGTTGGGGGTGAATTCGATAAGGAAGGTATCGTTAACAACATCGTTGTCGTGGATATTCTTCATGCCTTTTGTGCCTTCTGCAACGATGATGGTTACAGATTCACCCTCAGATACGGGAAGCATATTTGCGAGATTGTTGGTAGCAGCTTTGAGATTGCCCCAAGTGCCTTTAAGAGAATCTATGGAAGCCCAGTTGGACCACTGAGTAAGGAGAGCGTTTGCTTTCTTTACAAGAGCGGTAGCTGTTGCGATTTCTTCAGAGGTGAGGAGCTGTTCGCTTCTGGGAGATACAGCTTTGATACCTGCGAGGATGTCGTCGGTAAGTTCGCTGAAATCGGAGAGAGCGAGAACGAGAAGTTTGCTGTTTGTGCCGTCGATATAGTCAATTAAACGTTTAGCATAAAGAACATCGTTGAGGAGCTGAGCACTCGAAGCGGTGTAGATATTGTTGTAAACGTCTTTGATATAAAGATCGTAGTAGCTTATGATGATGTTGAGTTTAAGATATTCTTTGATCTGATCGTCAACATCAACGCCGTCTACAAAGTAGTTATCGATTGTACCAACGAGGTTGGAGAAGAGATCGTTAACGATTGTCTTGAAAGGTGTAACGTCGTTTTCAATGAATTCATGGAAAAGAACGCCTTCGCCGTTGTTAAGAGCGATAGTACGGATAGCGTTTTCAAAAGCGAATACGCCGTCAGCATCGATCTCACGAGCTTCGGCAAATGTGTACCATCTTACGGTATACTGACCGAGAGAGTTGCCCCAGTAGGTATCGTCGTAATAGTTATCATCTGTTTCTTTTGTGATGATATAAAGATAGGGGTTGAAACCGATGGACTGGTTGTAAGCTTTAGAAGCCGTTGCAAAGCCTTTGTAATCTTCGCCATTGAAGTAATTATCGTAAGCAGAGGGTTTTACTTCAGCGCCTACTTGACCTCTAAGGGATGTGAAGATAGCATTAACTTTGGAGATACCGGATTTAACAACTGCATTTCTGCCTGCGTTGAATGTTGCATCAACGACTTCGTTGTTAGCGTCCTGACCAAAGTAATAAGCGGAAGCAGCGTATTTGACAGCTTCGTTTGCATTTTTTGTGATTTCTTTAGCGTTTGCATCAGATGTAAAGAGATAATCGTTTACATCGCCAGCAAACTTGTTCCAGAAATTTGTACGAGCATTAAGTTCGTTGTAATAGCCCTTATCATTATTCCATGTAAGGATACCGGTCTGTTTAAGAAGAGTATAAGTGTCATCTTCAAGTTTGGGACCGTAAATTACAAGCTCTTGGATAAGAGACTTGAGGGTTGCTCTGTCTGCTTCGTAATCAGTTTCTGCAGCGGCACCTACAGAAGAGAGAAGAGCGGTGGCAGACATAGAAACTATCATTGCCATAACGAGGATGGCAGAGATAATTTTCTTGCTCATTGGATGTTTTCCTCCTTCAAATTTTGCCTCTGTGAGAGGCGTAATAAAAAATTAACTTTCGGCTTTGGTCCTTTTTCGGAGGGTTACATCCGAAAGGGGACATTTCCCCCTTATGAAAGACCTTTTGCCTAAACACATTATATTACATTTCTTCCAAAAAATCAAGCCCCTTTTGTAATTTTTCTTTGATTTGGCTGTAATTTGTATGAATGCACAATTGTTTTGCTTAAAATTGACTGCCAATTAGTAAAAATACACATAAAAATCGAGGATTTCGGAGCGAAAGGAGCTTAAAGGGGGAGCAAAAATGCGTGATTTTGGACTGTAATATATTACAATTTTCAAATTTTGGGCATATGGAGGTGGGGCGCGAAAAAAGTCGAGAGTATCAAGGGTTTGGGAGAGGTTTTGCAGACGAGGCGGAATCAATGGGAGAAAGAAGAAAATTGTAATAAATCAAGATATGGTATTGGGGAATAAAAAGCGGGCACAAGATATAGGGAGAGGGGATCAAGACCAAGAATTGGAGAGGAGGAAGTCGCAGATATTGAGGTGTTTGATACCGTTGCGGCTCATATCGAAGTCATCGAGGGAGAGGACGTATTTGGGGTAATTATCGTGAACGGAGTTAAAGGCGTCGAACTCGCGGCGTATAGTTTCGTCGGAGGCGAGGAGGTAAGAGACCTGGATATAGAGTTTTTGAGATTGTTTTGAACATACGAAGTCGATCTCGCCGTTGGGGGTTTTGCCGACGGAGACGGAGAAATCGCGGCGGAGGAGTTCGAGGTAGACGATATTTTCGAGAACGGCGTTGATATCGCGGGTATTGCCGCCGAAGACGGCTTCGCGGATACCGTGGTCTGCGATGTAATATTTTTCGGAAGATGAGAGGATATGTTTGCCGGAGAGATCTTCGCGTTTAGTCTGATAGAGCAGATAAGCGTCGCAGCAATATTTGAGGTAGTTAAGGACAGTTTCGGGTGCGACGGTGCGGTGTTCGTTTTTAAGGAATTTAGAGATAGAGGTAGCGGAGAAAGTAGAGCCGATGTTAGAGAACGCGAAAGCGATGATACGTTCGAGCAGATCGACATCTCGGACCTTATAGCGTTTTACGATATCCTTAAGTTGGACGGAGTTAAACAGATCGTGGAGGTAGAGTTTGGAGGGTGCGTCCTCGTAGCGGATATTGGAGAGGTAGGGCATACCGCCGGAAGTGATATATTTACGGAATGCGGAGCGGATGGATTCGTTGGGAGCGACAGCGGAGTAGAGTTCGAGAAATTCCGCGAAAGAGAACGGATAGATAACGAACTCGACGTAGCGGCCGCCGAGGTAGGTAGAGAGTTCGCCGGAGAGCAATTTAGCGTTAGAACCGGTGATATAGATATCGCAATCGAGGGAAACGCGGAGGGAGTTGATGCATTTTTCCCAGTCTTGGACTTCCTGTATCTCATCGAAGAAGAGGTAGACCTTGCCGTTAATGGCGGCGGCTTTTTGCGTGATCTCGTCGTGGAGGGCTTTGGCGGTTTGGAGATGAGCGTAGTTAAGGTCTTCGAAGTTAATGCAGATAAAGTGAGAGGGGTCGATGCCGGAGCAAGCAAGTTCTTGTTTGATGAGTTCCAACATAACGGATTTGCCGCAGCGGCGCACGCCGGTCATAACCTTTACGAGGTCTGTTCCGATAAAAGGGCGGATACGTTTTATATAGAGTTCGCGTTTGATCATAAAAATCGCCTCCGAGAGTGATGTTAAAAACAGTATAACACAAATACGACTGAATTTCAAGGGAAAAATTGTTAAATTAACAGATATAACTGATAAAACACAAAAATTGGGGATGTTTAACAGATATAACTGATAAAAGAGGGGGGGGCAAAAAAGGAACGATCGAAAAAGACCGTTCCTTTTTTGTTTTTATGGAGAATTACTTTATGAATAAAGAAAAACTGTTATTCAACGAGACCTGATCTTTCGATGCCCTGGATGAAGTATCTTTGGGCGAAGAGGAAGACGATCAGGAGGGGGAAGATCATGAGGATGGAAGCCGTATCGTAGAGGGTTTGCTGTTGAATAAGCTCGGTAACGCCTTTGGTAACATTGGTGACCGTATTGGAGAGGATAGTCATATTAGGCATGAGCATGCTGTTATAAGTGGTATCCGTCCATTGCCAAGTAAAGGAGAAGAGGAATACGGTGATCATCATGTTAGTAGCGTTGGGGAGCATGACGGAGAAGAACGTACGGAACGGGCCTGCACCGTCGATATAAGCAGCCTCATCGAGGGCTTTGGGCATACCTCTGAAGAACTGGCGCATGAGGTAGATATACAGACCGTTTTTGAGACCGAGGCCGGTAGCGGACATAACCGCCATAGGCCAAACGGAGTCGATAATCGAGATGTTTCCGATGAAGTATCTGAATCTTACATAAAGCGGAAGCATGATGGTCTGCGGGGGGATAATAAGTGTAAGAATAACGAGGAAGAAGAGGGTGTTTTTGCCTTTGAAGTTAAATCTTGCAAAGCCATAGCCGGCGACGCAGGCAACGAGGACCTGAAGGATCGCGGTGACGAGCGATAGACCGGCGGAGGTAATGAGAGCCTCCCAATACTCGATATTTTGAATAGCGCGTTTAAAGAAGTAGGTAGAGCCTTCGCGGGGGATAAACATAACCGTTTTATCTTCGAGGTCGGAGGTAGACATGAAGGAGACTATCGTTTTAACAATAAACGGATAGAGGATCATGAACGAGATACCGACGATGATGATAAAGCGAGCAATAGCCCAGATGACGTTACCGACACCTTTAAGGTTTAAGTTTTTTCTCTTCCATCTTTCCCACTCGAAGTCAGCGTACTTGGTGGGGTTGATTTTAGCGAGGAAAGTTTCGATAAAATTTCTTTTATCGTTTTCGTGGCCTTCGGCAACGTAGTTGATTTGTCTCATTAATAATTCCTCCTTAATCCTGATAGATGATGAGTTTGCGGACGAGAAGGACAACGATACCAACGAAAGCGAGGACGACAAACATGTAAATCCACGAGAAAGCGGAAGCGAGAGCGTACTCACTTGCGTTATCGAGGGCCTCGTTGATGAGAGCAACCGCGGCGTTGTCGGACTTTAGGAACATATCGATGACCGTGTAGATGAGGTTAACAAGGATCAGGGGGCTGATCATCGGGAAAGAGATCTTCCAGAAAACTTCCCAACTTGTTGCGCCTTCGACCTTAGCAGCTTCGTACATTGAAACGGAGATAGACTGCAAGCCGGAGAGGAATACGAGCATTTGAACACCGGAAGAGGTGATAACGCTGTAAAGACCGTCAACGGCGCCGAGGACGAGGCCGCTCAAGTCATCGTTTTGAAGAACGACCTGAACGAGTTCGCGGAGCTGAGCGTAGTTAAACACGTTAGCCATACCGGAAGCGCTTCCGAGGTCCATCTTTTCCGAGGACGTATAAACGTCGAGCATAGAGCTCATGTTTTCGAACTGAGCAATAATACCTGTTGAAATAACAACGGGGATAAAGAAGATGACACGTGCGACTGTTCTGCCCTTGAAGTTCTGGTTAAGGACGTTCGCCATAAAGAATGCGAAGATAAGGATGATCGGGATCTGAACAAGGATACTGAGTGTTGACTCAACAACGGTACGGAGGAAGTCCGCCTCGACGAAGAGCGCCTCATAGTAGTTGTCAAGACCGACAAAGACCGTTTGGAAGCCTGCGGCACTGACCTTGATCTCGCTTACGGAGTAGATAAAGGATTGAATGATAACGGGAATGTAGATGAACGCAAGACCGATGATTATCGGGAGAACGAAGATATAACCGTAGAGGTTTTGTTTGCGTTCAAGGGAAAGACGGTGTCTGTTAACTTTTTTCTGCTTCGGAGCAGGTTTTACAGCAACTTCTGCGCTCATTTTACTTCACCTCCAAATATCCGAGTGCGGGAACGACGCTTCTGTCTTCGAGTTCAACATCATAGCTGTTGTAGTTGATATAAAGCTCAAGAACGCCGTCGCCGTAGATAACGTGGAATACGTTAGTGGTTTCGATTCTCTGATAAGACGGAGTGTCAACGCCTGCAACGTAACCCTCGTCACCCTCTTCGAGCATCTTTATCTCGCCGTCGTAGGTAAGATAAGCGGTTGCCGTTTCGTGAAGAGTGATCTTTTCGGAAGTTACTCTGTCGAGGAGAGCCGATACTTCCTTGTAGATTGCGACTGCTCTGTCGATACTGTCGTTATAGTTGAGAGAATAGAAATCATAGAATGTGGTGTTATCAAATACGCTGTTGTCGTCGTACATCCAACGGAAAATAACGCCGCTGCCGGTTTCGAGACAGTTAAGAAGCTGCGTCTCGTAGTCTGCGGAGATGTTAAACGGCTCTGAAGCGTAGCTGATATATCCGTGAAGAACCATCTGAATGAACGGAATAGCTCCGGTCGAGGAGAGGTATTCACTGGAACCGATGGGGAGATTTACGATATGATCCGCGTACTTCCAGGTATAGCTGTTACCTGTTGTAACAAGGATCTCGTAATCATCGTCATCAAAGATCTCAAGAGCTTCGATATGAGCGTCGAGAGCCTGAGTTCTGTTAAGGATATTACCGACTTTGTAGTTCGAGTTGATATCCGCGCCGATTTCGCCGAGAGAGATCTGCTTGTTGTCGATTATCTTTTCCAAGCCTTGCTTGTACGATGCCGCCAGAGACGGGATAAGACCCGGAGAAAGGATCGTTTGAACGTAATCGGAGTTACCGTCTTTTGCAATGCCGGTAGAGAGGTTACGCTGATATACACGTGCAACACGCATATCCAAACGACGAGCAGCGTCGTTTGTATAGTTAAGTGCGTCGGTCAGCTCATCTTTGTAAACATAAAGGAAGTCTGCAGAGGGGAAGAAGCCGACGTTTTGGGATTTAAGATAAGATACAAGCTCTGTAAGCTCGGTCTTTGTTCCCATTTCGCTCATAAGCTTGGGCGTGTTGTTGATGGTGTTGTAATAACCGTCGTTAGCCCAATACATATAGCGAACGTTTATGTTGTTAACACCTGCGGAAACAAGGTTTTCAACGATCTGTTTAAGCTCGGTATAGCTTGTGAGCGCTTTTGTTGCGTCAACAGGAATACCTGCAACGGATTCGTTTTTGTTTATAGCACCGATAATTTCGAGATAGAACGGCGTTTTGGTGCCTTTCTCGATGGTTTCGGAGGGCAGGATCTCTTCTTCGATCAGGTAATTTCTGTAAATTTCGGCATAATCGCTGTAGGTCAGATTACCTTCGGTAAAGATGTATTTTATTTGGAAGTTTGCGACTTGTTTTTCTTTCGAAAGGACAACACCGGAAGACGACGTGTCTGTCGGACTGGATGAGTTGCCCTGGCCGCCGGAATACGTTCGGTAGTCTCTTTCGGAATAGATCAGATCGTAGTTTACGGAAGCACCCGGGTTGTTACCGCCGTTAGCCGGTCGCGCTGTTGCGTAAGCCTGGGCAGCACCACTTTCCAGTATGGCAATGAAGCCTCCGTAGTCAGACCGGTCGAAGATTAGATACGGTGCGATGATCTGCATCATTTTCGTGGTCGATTCTTCCTCCTGGAAAGTCTTGTCTGCGCCGTAAATACGGTCTGTGTAAACTGATGTTGTAACATAGCCGTCGGCAGGCATATATGCACCAGATCCGTCGGGAGTGATAATATACGCTTCGTTGGAAATCTTCGAAGGAGGCGTCATTGAACCAAAAGCTCTGTAAAGATTGATCTTATAGATCTTTTGTTTGGACGGAGCCTGAATGAGCGTGGAATCTACATTTACCGTAAGACCGTCTTCGGTAAGAGTGAGGTCAACGGGGATCGTAAACATAACAGCACGTTCGGGACCCGAATATTCAACAGCTTCCATTTCCTTCTTAAGCATATCGACCGTAAAGCCGGAAAGAACCATTGCGTCTCTTACGATACGTTTTTGTCTTGTGTTGAGCGTACGGCAAATATACATCGGCATTGCGTCAAGAAGAGGATAGTTCTTTATAAGACGTTCTCTGTCTTCGAGAGTGATCGATTCGGGAGTAACGAGCTTATAGTTGTTTTTAAGGTCTGCGATAGCCGACTGGCCGGCATTGTTACCTTTTTCGTCGAGAGTTGTAACAGCCTCAAGTCTTGCGATTATCCATTCGTACGTTTCTACGGTAATGACGGGAGGAACGAGGTCCTTATCGGGGTCGTTACCGAGAGTGTAGATGATCCTGACTTGGTTTTCGGACATTTTTACTATCTTAAAACGATGATCGTCAAGACAGTGCTCACGGAAGTTGAACTCATAACGCTTGTTTGAAACGTCGTACGCTTCGATGGCAATGTTGGATACGATAGGATTCATAACGTCCATATCGGGAGTACCCTTAATGTCTTTTGAAGGCGCTTTAACGTTAGCATATGTAGAGTTAAGTTCGTAGTTGGAGTTTGAATGATAAACGTGACCGGTGGTCTTGTCAACAAGAGCAAAGTCCGTTGTATCGCCGCCCTGGGATTCGAGATCGACTGTGCTTTCATACGTAAGATCCATGTACAGAGCGTAATTATCGTTTTCCATAAGAAGAGTCATATTCGTGATACCGAGTTTGATCTTCTTTGTTTCGCCTGTTTCTTCGTTCTTAACAGTATAGTTGGAAACTTCGTCACCTGCAGTTGTGCTGTAAGCGGGATCGACGACCCAAACTTCTTCGGTCGTTTCGATACCGGTTTCTTCGTTATATATCTTGTTTTGAACGGTCTCGGCAATAACAAGATTACCACCGATAAGGTTGTTGATGTGCTTTGTGCGCATCTCTTCGCTGATATACTCGGGAGCAGCGTCGCTATCATCGGTGCCGCAAGCTGCGAGAACGGAAACCGTTGACAGCATCATAACGACAGCCAAGATAAATGAAATAAATCTGTTCATAATCGTCTACTCCTCCTACTCATTGATTCTGAAGCTTATTTCCGTATACAGTTGGATTACAAAACTTGCTACCTGCTGTACAAGGAAGAAGACAAGAACGATAACGAAAGCTATAACAGCCATACCGATGATAGAAAGGATAGCCGTTGCGATCGCTTTTTTAACAGAATACTGATGCGTTACGAGCATTCCGAGGAATACCATACTGTAGCACCAAACGAAACCGAACGCAACAACAAAGTTATAAACACCGGCTTCGGAAAGGTTTACAAAGTTGGAAAGGGGAATAGCAAGAAGGTTGCAAAGAGACATGGGAACGGTTGCATAAGCCGTTGCGGTGAAAATGTCTCTGAATTTACCGTCACCGTCCATAAGAGAGGTGAAGCACCAGTTTGAAATGATAAACAAAATAAACGGCAGAACAGCAACCGCTACCTCGTAAGCAACGTTAAGATTAAGCTGAGAAAAGGGCTCTGTAAAAAGATAACCTGTAAGCTGTCTTTTCAAGATAGAGGTGATGGCAAGAACAATGAACAGAAAAACCGCACCGGGAAGATTATGCTTGCGGGGGTCTCTTTTCAGTTCGTAAAAACCGTCAAAGGGATGCGAAAGAATGTAAAACGCATACGGAAGACGTCTAAACATTTCTGCCGTTCCATGGCCCAATCTTTTAGCGTAGTATCCAAAAGATTTCATTTAATGTGCCCTCCTTTTCTTCTTGTTCTTTTGCACTTTACGTACAAAGTAAATTACAACTATACCGACAATGACAACAATTACGCTGACAAAGATCAAAGTGAAGTTCTGAGAAAGTTCTTCTTTTCTGAGTTCGGTATATGCTTTGGAATAGTTTTCTTTCTCGGTAGCCTTGGAGTAGTAAATAAGAGCCTGTTCGTAATGTTCGAAACGGCTTTCGTCGTACGATGCCATAGCCTGACGCATTTCTGCTTTACCGAGGCCGATATATGCAATGTACATCGAGGAGTTGAAAGTTGTTACTTCTTTCCAGATCTCGGCAGCCTCTTCAAAACGACCGGCGGAGTTTGCCGCAACGGCAGCGTTGATAAGTCTTGCATATTCGGTTGTTTCGTAAATTGTGATGGATTTATTTCCTATATCGGAAATAATAATGTGTTCGCCTCTGATTGCGATCGAGTTCGCAGTTCTGAATCGTCCGTTTTGGTCTGTACTCGAACCGCCGCCCATGTAAAGCAGGTTACCGTCGGGGTCGTACGTAAAGAAACGTCCCGAACGCGAGTCGATGATCGTATAACGTCCGCTTTCGGCATCGACCGCAACGTCAACGACCTGCGGCGATGATGTTCTGTCGAACTCAAGGTCACCTACGGGAGGATTTTCGCCGGTTCTTCTGAGAACGTCGGAACCGGAGGGCGAAAGTTTCTTAACGGGAGCAAGAGCGCCTTCAACGCTGTCACTGCTGATAGCCGACAGAAGCTCTGCTGCATCGATCGTGCTGATTGTAGCATAGATAAAGCCACGATCGTCGATATTTATGTTACTGTATTCGGTAGGAACATATTTAACGAGCTGCTTTTTCTGTTCGTCGGTAGCAATAAGACGCCAGAACCAGTCGGCTGCGTTGTATGTTACCGGGGGAGCGCCGATAAACGAACGGAAGTTACCTTCGTTGTCTATTTCGAGAAGGCCTCTGTTAACAGCGTACGCGATTACTTGGAAAGAACCTGTTCTGTCAACAACGAGTTTAAGGGGTTTGAATACGTAATTGTCGATAACGCCTACGTCAACGCCTTGAATGACGCTTGAAACATTGCCGTTGATATCGCAACAAACGATACGTCTGTTTTGAGTGTCGGCAACATAGATCATGCCATCCTCGTCAACATATATGCCTTCGGGAGCGTAGAACTGGTTTCTGTTATGAGAAAGCATTTCAACGTCCTGATAGGGAGAACCGTCGGAATTGGTTCTACCGGGGATATATGTGTAAAGGCTGGGTGCGTTTTTAAGCTCGGAAATAATGGAAACGACTTGATAATCTTCGTCAACAACAACTATTCTGTTGCCGCCTTTATCGACAATGTAAAGATAAGAATCTCTTACATACAGGTCGGCAGGCTGAAAAGATCTGTCAAGACCGAGCTCCGAATAACCGAGGACCTTAACTGCCTTATAAGCAAGGGGAGCCTGAACGGCTTTGCCGTTGTAGTTATAAAGGTAGTTATCGGCGATGCTCGATGTTATCGGAAGAGCTGCTGCGGGAATCGCAGCCGAAACGATCATAATCGTGAGGAGAACAAGCGATATTGCCCCTTTAAAGAATCCGTTTTTCATCTTTATTCTCCTTTCAATTAGTCTTTCATACCGGAAGTTGCCATCGTTTCGATGATGTTAGATTGTGTAATAACGAATGTTATAACAGGAACCAACATCATAACGATAGAAACCGCCGTTGAAACACCGGCTCTTGCGATACCGGCAGCTGAGATCTGAGAAAGTGCGTATGCGAGAGTTTTAAGCTCTTCGCGGTAGATAAAGATGGAAGAACCCATATTCCAGAAATCCTGAACTGCGAACACTATAAGGGTGATCCAACCGGGTTTGATGGAAGGCATAAGGATCTGCCAGAAAATTCTGAACTCGCCTGCGCCGTCGATACGAGCAGCTTCGAGAACGGAGTCGGGGAACTGGTCGATGAACTGTTTTACAAGGTACATCGCAGTGGAGTTACCCAGAGCGGGGATCAGAATGGAGTAATATGTATCGATCCAACCGAGGTTTGCCATGATCATGTAGTTTGCGATCGTAGCAGCGGGTGCAGCGAACATAAGAGAGATCGTAACGATCTGGAATATAAATGCTTTACCTTTAAACTGACGCTTTGATACGGGATAAGCACACATCGAAGCGGAGATAACTCTGAATGTTGTACCGACGACCGTGATAAATATCGTGTTGAACAGATATTTGGACATCGGAAC
>CAZKXB010000052.1:0-16417 GCA_964556595.1 uncultured Ruminococcus sp.
GCGCAGTGCGGATGTTTCGGCGGAAAAGCCCCAACGGGGCTTTTTCGACGGTCTGTATATTGACTTTTTAGCTTAAGGCAGCATCGCATACAATTCCCGTGCGGTGTTGCCTATATATTTTTAAGACGATACCGCACAACAAATATTTTCAGAAAGGGCTGACCTTATGTACAATATACTTTTTGTCTGCCACGGCAACATCTGCCGTTCGCCGATGGCGGAATACATCATGCGCGATATGCTTAAAAAGCGCGGAATAGCGGGCGTTGCGGTCGCTTCCGCTGCAACAAGCACCGAGGAAATAGGAAACGGCGTTCATCGCGGAACTGCGGCGGTGCTTAAACGGCTAGGGATTGATTATTTCGCGCACAGGGCGCGCCAGATTACCCGCGCGGATTTTGAAGCGTATGACCTGCTTATCGGCATGGACAGCGCAAATATCCGCAATATGCAGCGCGTGGCGGGAGATTTTCCGCAGAAAATTCACAGGCTGCTTGATTTCGCCGACAGTCCGCGCGATATCGCAGACCCGTGGTACACGGGCGATTTTGAGCGAACCCTCGCCGATGTGCAGGAGGGCTGCGGCGCGCTTATAGAGTGGCTTTACGCGCAGGGCGTGATATCATGAAAATTCTGTCGCGCTTACACCCGCTTTGCTGCTTTGCCTATCTCGCTGCGGTGTTGACGATGACCATATTTACGCGGCAGCCTGTTGTGCTGCTGATTTCGGCGGCGGGGTCGGCGCTGCTGCTTTCGCTGTCGGGTATGGCAAGGTATACGCTGTGGCTGCCTGTGATAACCGCGGCTTCTGCGGCGGTAAATCCCATATTTGTACACAGGGGAGATACCGTGCTGTTTTTTGTGGGAGATTATGCGGTGACTTTGGAATCAATCACCTACGGTGCTGTGTTCGGACTTATGCTTGCGGCGGCGGCAGGCTGGAGCATGGCGGCAGTAAAATACATGACAAGCGACAAATATATATGGCTGTTCGGGCGGATTTTGCCGACAAGCGGACTTGTGCTTAGCTGCGCATTAAGGCTTGTGCCGCTTTTTATACGCAGGGCAGGGGATTTTTCCGCTGCGGCGGGAGAGGGTGGAATTAAAGCCTCGCTAAAGGCGTTCTCGGCGGCGGTCGGGTACAGCGCGGAGCAGGCGATGGTTTCTGCGGATTCCATGAGGGCGCGCGGCTACGGCACGGCGAAAAGGACAAGCTATTCGCTGTATCGCTTCGGATTTCCTGAGGGCGCGGCGCTTGCCGCGATAATTGTGCTGTCGGCTGTGGCGGCGGCGCTGATGTGCGCGGGCGCGGCGGATTTTGAGTTTTACCCCGCGCTTACTCCGCTGCATTCGGGGACTGCCGATATAGTGCTGTACGCGGTGTTCGGTGCGCTTTGCCTTATGCCGTCCGCTGCGATAATATATGAAAAAATCCGCAGAAGCCGCATTTCTGCGCGCAAAGGAGCGTTTTGATGAACATTGTATCTGTCAGTGGACTGACGTTTGTATATCCCGATGGCAGAAAAGCGCTTTCCTCGGTAAGCCTTGATATCGCCGAGGGGGAGCTTGTCACGCTTTGCGGCGCTTCGGGCTGCGGAAAAAGCACGCTGCTGCGTATGCTTAAGTCCGAGCTTTCTCCGCGGGGGGAGAAAAGCGGCGATATTCTGTTTTGCGGGGAGGCGCTGCACAGCCTGCCAACGGCGCGTACTTCGCGCGAGATAGGCTTTGTAATGCAGAACCCCGAAGCGGGCATTGTCACCGACAAGGTCTGGCATGAGCTTGCATTTTCTCTTGAAAGCGCGGGATTTGGCACGGACGAAATACGCCGCCGCGTGGGCGAGATGGCGGGATATTTCGGACTGGAACAGGTGTTTGAGAAAAACTGCGCCGAGCTTTCGGGCGGGCAGAAGCAGCTTGTGGCGCTGGCTTCTGCGGCGGCGCTTCACCCGAAGCTGCTGCTGCTGGACGAGCCTACCTCGCAGCTTGACCCGATTGCGGCGCAGAATTTTATCGGGGTGATTTCGCGGCTTAACCGAGATTTCGGTATCACTGTTATTATCGCGGAGCATAGGCTTGAGGAGCTGCTGCATATCTCCGACCGCGTTATTGTGATGGACGGCGGCAAAATAGCAGCGGACTGCCCGCCGCGCGATGTCTGTCTTAATCTACCGAAAAATCACCCCATGTTTATGGCTATGCCCGCCGCAGTGCGGCTGTTTGCGCTTTCGGGAGGAACGGGCGGCGCGCCGCTTTCGGTGGGCGAGGGCAGGGCGAACGCGGTCTGCCTTGGCGGTATGGAGAAAATTTCCCCCAACAAACGGAGGGAAGCGCCGCGCGGCGAGGTTTTGCTTTGCGCAAAGCGCCTGTGGGTAAGCTATGACAAAAATTCCCCCGACGCGCTGAAAAGCGCCGATATTGAGGTGCGCGCGGGCAGCGTTTTTGCGCTGCTTGGCGGCAACGGCAGCGGAAAAACCACGCTGCTTAAGTGCCTTAACGGTGCGCTGAAGCCGCTTGGCGGCAGCATTAAGCGCAAAAAAGGACTGCGCACGGCGTATCTTCCACAAAATCCGTGCGAAATTTTCACAGAGGATACCGTTGCGGACGAGCTTAAATCCTCCTGCGGGGATTATGCGGAGATTATGCGCCGCTTCGGACTTTCGCAGCTTACCGACAGCCACCCGTATGACCTTTCGGGCGGAGAGCAGCAGCGCCTTGCGATAGCAAAGCTTATGCTGAAAAAGCCTGACGTGCTGCTGCTTGACGAGCCGACAAAGGGCATGGACGCATTCGGCAGGCAGTCGCTGTGCCGCATACTCAGGGAACTTTGCGGCGGCGGTACGGCGGTGGTGCTGGTAACGCATGACACCGAACTTGCCGCGATGTGCGCGGATAGCTGCGCGCTGCTTTTCGGCGGTGAAATTTCGGGCGCGGACGAGCCTGTGGCGTTTTTCTCCGACAATTATTTCTACACCACGCCCGCCCGCAGGCTTACGCGGGGGATAAGGGACGGAATTGTATACATCGAAAGGAGCGGCAATGGTTAAACCTATATGCAGGGATAATTTCCTGCTTTCCATGAAAAGCGCGCCCGCGGCGGCAGAGGATATCCGCACGGCGCAGGATTTGCTTGACACGCTGGCGGCACATTCGCATGAGTGCGTGGGAATGGCGGCAAACATGATAGGCGTGCTTAAACGCATTATTGTGTTTCAGGACAGCGCACAGCTTACGGCAATGCTTAATCCTGTGATACTGTGGCGGTCGCAGGAGGTCTATACCGCCGAGGAGGGCTGCCTGTCGCATGACGGCGCAAAATCCGTTATAAGGCACGAAAGCATTGAGGTGGAGTATCTTGACGTTAAGCTGAAAAAGCGCAGAAGACGTTTCAGCGGCTTTGCCGCACAGATTATTCAGCATGAATGTGACCATCTTGAGGGCATACTTATCTGAAAGCTTCAGCGCTCCCGAAAAACCGTAAAAATTACAGAAATTTGGCGCGGTCTATTGATTTTTTTCGGGAAATATGGTACAATATCAGCAAATAAAGGCAAGACGTACACAAAAGTCGAGTAATGGTCTTTGTGCGGCGTTGGCTAAGGCTCTATGGAGGTATTTGTTATGACTAAGAAGTTTGTTATCATCGCAGGTATTATTGCGCTGGCTTCGCTTGCTGCGGGTGTTGTTGCATGGCTGCTTACCAGAAACGAGGCTATCGCAGAGTGCCTTGAGGACGATTTTGACGCTATCGACGATGAGGATATTTACAGCTTCTAAGGCGGTGCGCCCATTGTTTTTGTAAAACCATAAACCCGCTCCGAAGCTGCGGCGTCGGGGCGGATTTGCGTACAGGAGTTATTATGGCAAAGGAAAAAGATGTAAAAACTAACGCAATGCGTATGCTGGACAAGCTTAAAATTACGTATAGGGTTAATTATTATGACTGCGGGGAGTTTATTGACGGCGTACATATCGCAGACAGTCTTGGTCAAAGCTATGACAGCAGCTTCAAGACGCTTGTCACATTCGGAAAAAGCGGGCAGTACTATGTTTTTGCGCTGCCGATAGATAAAACGCTGGATATGAAAAAGGCTGCAAAGGCGGTTGGCGAAAAATCCCTTGAAATGGTAGCCGTAAAGGATATCAACGCGGTAACGGGATATATCCGCGGCGGCTGCACGCCAATCGGTATGAAGAAGCAGTACAAAACCGTTATACACAAAAGCGCACAGGATTTTGATGAAATAATCGTCAGCGGCGGAAAGCTCGGCGCGCAGCTTATTCTCAAGCCTGCCGACCTTGCAAAGGCGTGCGGGGCTGTGTTTGAGGACATTATAGTTTAGTACGGAGGAATATTATGGCTGAACAAAAGCGTATTCTTGATTGGGACGAATACTGCGAGGTATCCGCAAAAGCGGCTGCCGAGGGAATAGTAATGCTGAAAAACGACGGCGTTCTGCCGCTTGACAGCAGCGCCGAGATTGCGGTTTTCGGGCGCATACAGCTTCATTATTACAAAAGCGGCACAGGTTCAGGTGGCATGGTAAACGTTTCGCACGTTATATCAATCCCTGAGGGTCTGCAAAGCCTTGGCATAAGGCTTAACGAGCAGCTTTACAATATCTATGACGAGTGGGACGGCACACACCCCTTTGATTTCGGCGAGGGCTGGGGTACAGAGCCGTGGAGTCAGCAGGAAATGCCCCTTACGGACGAGATAGTCGCGCAGGCGGCAAAGACCTCGGATACCGCCGTTGTTATTATCGGCAGAACTGCGGGCGAGGAAATGGACAACAAGCAGCGCGAGGGCGCGTTTATGCTTACCGCCGTTGAGGAGGATATGCTGCGCCGCGTGCGTAAGCATTTCAGAAAAATGGTAGTGCTGCTTAATGTTCCCGCGCTTTTTGATATGGGATTTATGGACAGATATTCCCCCGAAGCTGTCCTGTATGTATGGCAGGGCGGCATGGTCGGCGGCAAGGGCGTGGCTATGGTTCTTGCGGGTGAAATAAGTCCCTGCGGAAAGCTTACGGACACTATTGCATACAATATTTCAGACTATCCCTCGGACAAATATTTCGGCGAGGGCGACCGCGATTTTTATTGCGAGGATATCTATGTCGGCTATCGCTATTTTGAAACCTTTGCAAAGGACAGGGTTCGGTATCCGTTCGGCTTTGGACTAAGCTATACCGATTTTGACGTCAGCGTTGCCGATTTTGCGGAGCGCACCGCTGACGGAAAGCGCTTGGCTGATATCAAGGTCTGCGTTAAAAATACGGGCAGATTTGCGGGCAAGGAAGTGGCGCTTGTATATCTTGAAGCGCCGCAGGGAAAGCTTGGCAAGCCTGCCAGAGTGCTTTGCGGCTTTGAAAAAACAGATACCCTTGCGCCGAATGAGCGGCAGTATCTTGAAATCACGGTTGACCTTGGCGAATTTGCAAGCTATGACGACAGCGGGGTTACGGGAAACCGCTTCTGCCGTATTCTTGAAGCGGGCGAGTATGTGTTTTACATAGGCGGAGATGTGCGGCGCGCCGAGCGCGCGGGCGCTGTTTCGCTTTCGGAAGATGTTGTGGTCGAGCGGCTTTGTCAGGCGCTTGCACCCGTAACGCCGTTTAAGCGCATGAGAAATGATAACGGCACGGTCGCTTTTGAGGAAGTTCCTCTTTCCATGCAGGAGCAGTTTGACCGCCGCGCCGCCGACATTCCCGCAGAAATACCCCAGACGGGCGACCGCGGAATTAAGCTTTCGGACGTGTACTACGGCAAGCGCAGCATGAATGAATTTGTGGCGCAGCTTTCGGACGAGGAGCTTTCCTGCATTATACGCGGCGAGGGCATGGGCAGCCCCAAGGTTACGGACGGCACGGCTGCGGCGTTCGGCGGCGTTTCCGAGGGGCTTCAGCATTACGGAATACCCTGCGGCTGCTGCTCGGACGGTCCATCGGGAATGCGTATGGACTGCGGCACAAAGGCGTTCAGCCTGCCGGGCGGAACGTTGCTTGCCTGCACATTCAACCGTCCGCTTATTACGCAGCTTTTTTCGCTGCTTGGTCTTGAAATGGCGGCAAACAAGGTTGAGTGCCTGCTTGGACCCGGTATGAATATCCACCGCCACCCGCTTAACGGACGCAATTTTGAGTATTTCTCGGAGGACCCGTACCTTACGGGCGAGGTTGCCTGCGCCGAGCTGCGCGGTATGCACTCGGCGGGCGTTACGGGTACGATAAAGCACTTCTGCGGCAACAATCGCGAAACTCAGCGCCACTGGATAGATTCCGTTATATCGGAGCGCGCGCTGCGCGAAATATATCTGCGCGGATTTGAAAAGGCGGTAAAGCAGGGCGGCGCGCAAACGATAATGACAACCTACGGCGCGGTAAACGGCGTGTGGACTGCGGGCAGCTATGACCTTACCACAACCATACTGCGCGGCGAGTGGGGCTTCAAGGGCTTTGCCATGACGGATTGGTGGGCAAATATCAGCCGCCGCGGTCAGCGTCCCGATAAGCGCGATTTCGCAATAATGGCGATGGCACAGAATGATGTGTACATGGTGTGCGCAGACGGCGCAAAGCATGACGACAACACTCTGCAAAGTCTGGCGGAGGGCGAGCTTAAGCGCGCGGAACTTCAGCGCAACGCCGCAAATATACTTGGTATGCTTGTGAACACCAACGCAATGAAGCGTGCGCTTGGCGAGGATATTCCCGTGGAGATAATAAACCGTCCCGCCGATAAGGACGGGGATAACGGCGAAGTTCCGTATTATCCCGTTGATGATGAGATTACAATTGACCTTGGCGGCATGATTACCAAAAAGGGCGAAAATTACAGCTTTGCGCTGGATTTCGCGCGCGAAGGTCAGTATCTGGTGACGATTACCGCTTCCTCATGTCTTTCGGAGCTTGCGCAGAGCGCCGTAACCCTGTTCAGCGTTGGCAGTGCCTGCGGCACGTTTATCTGGAACGGCACGGACGGAAAGCCCGTTGCGCTCACCAAGGAGATAAATATATTCTCGCGCTATTCCAGCAGCCGTCTGTATTTCGGGGCAAACGGTCTTAAGCTGCACAGCTTGAACTACCGCCGTGTGGGGGACGTCAAGCCCTAAGGGTTTCGCGCTATTGATTTTTCTCGCCTGTTGTGATATAATTATTTAGTGGGGATTAAGGCAATACCCCAAGAGGTGTAAATGATGAAACTTATAAACATAGGCTTTGGCAATACCGTAAACGCCGACAGAATAGTGTCGGTGGTAAGTCCCGAGGCTGCGCCGATAAAGCGCATTGTGCAGCTTGCCAAGGACAGCGGCATGGCGATAGACGCCACCTGCGGGCGCAAGACGCGCTCGGTTATAATCTGCGACAGCGGTCATGTGGTGATGTCTGCGCTTCAGACTGAAACAATATCGGGCAAAATTGTCGGGGAGGACATAAATGAGTAAAGGACTTTTATTTGTTGTATCCGCGCCTGCGGGCTGCGGAAAGGATACCATTCTGGAGCAGGTGCTTGCAAAAGAGGATAACGTTGGCTATTCCGTATCCGCAACCACCAGAGCGCCGCGCCCCGGAGAGGTGGACGGCACGCACTATTTCTTCCTTACAAGGCAGCGCTTTGAGGAGATGATAGCAAACGGCGAGGTGCTGGAATACACCGAATACTGCGGCAACTACTACGGCACGCCCCGAAAGGGTGTTGAAGCAATGCTTGCCGAGGGCAAGGACGTTGTGCTTAAAATCGAAATCGAGGGCGCTATGAATATAAAAAAGATGTTCCCCGATTGCTGTCTGGTGTTTATTCTGCCGCCATCAATGCATGAGCTTGAGCGCCGCCTGAGAAAGCGCGGCACGGAGGACGAGCCTACCATTATGCGCCGCATAGCGCAGGCTAAAAACGAAATAAACGCGGCGGTGAACTATGATTATTTTGTAGTAAACGACGACCTTGATGACGCTGTTAATGACCTTATCGCGGTAATTCGCGGCGAGAAATGCCGCAAGGAGCGCTGCCTTGCAAGGCTTGACAGCATAAAGGGCGAATGATTTTTCATGAATGACAGGCTGATTGCCCTTGTGGCGGCGGAGAACACCTCATACAGCTTTGACGCGCTGTTCAGCTACGTTATTCCTGATGGGCTGTGCGAAACGCTTCGCGCAGGAATGCGCGTGGCTATGCCGTTTGGCAGAGGAAACCGCAGCCGCATAGGACTTGTTTTTGAGATAACGCGCGGCGACAGCACGGGTCTGAAATCGCTGCTTTACGCGGTTGATGACGAGCCTTGCCTTTCCGAGGAGCTTTTAAGGCTGTGCCGCTGGCTGCGCGATAATACGTTCTGCACTTATTATGACGCGTTCAGGGCGGCGCTTCCCACGGGATTAAGCTTTTCGCTTACGGCGCGCTGTTTTGCGGCGGAGGATTTTTCGGGCGAACTAAGCGATAAGGAGCGCGCGCTGTATGAAAAGCTTCTGGCGGCGCAGGACGGCATTGCGCGCGGGGAGATTATACCTTACTGCGGCGATGGCGGCAGGCTGCTTAACGCTTTGCTGAAAAAGGGCGCAGCCACTGAAAATCAACAGCTTAAGCGCCGCGTTGGCGATGAAACGGCAAGGCTTGTTCGCCTTGCTTCGGCAGATGAAATGCCCTCGCTTACGCCAAAACAGGCAAAGGTGGTGCAGTTTGTTTCAGAAGCGCAGACCGCGACCGTAAAAGAGGTGTGCTATGCCTGCTGTGTTACGGCGGCGGTGGTTAAGCGCCTTGCGGAAAAGGGCGTGCTTGAGCTGTATCAGCAGACGGTTTTCCGCACACAGACAGATGAATGTGCGGTGGAAAATCCTGAGGATATTGTGTTTTCACAAAAGCAGCAGGAGGTTTTTGAGGGACTGCTTTCGCTGATGAATGAGAGCGAGCCTAAATGCGCACTGTTGCGCGGAATTACGGGCAGCGGCAAAACCTCGGTGTTTATCAGACTTATACACGAGGCGGTAAAGCAGGGGAAATCCGCTATGCTGCTTGTGCCTGAAATATCGCTTACGCCGCAGATGGTGGGCAAATTCAGGCGGCTTTTCGGCGCGCAGGTGGCGGTGCTTCACAGCAGCCTTTCGCTTGGCGAGCGCGCGGACGAGTACCGCAGAATACGCGAGGGCGCGGCAAAAATAGTTATCGGCACAAGAAGCGCGGTGTTCGCGCCCGTGCAGAGCCTTGGCATAATAGTGATTGACGAGGAGGGCGAAGCAAGCTATAAATCCGAAAATTCGCCCAGATATCATGCGCGCGAGGCGGCTAAGCAGCGCTGCTTTGCGCATAATGCGTTTTTGCTGCTGGCGAGCGCAACTCCCGACCTTTCCAGCTACTACAACGCAAAAATCGGCAGGTACAGCCTTTTTGAGCTTGACGAGCGCTACAACAACGCTGTGCTGCCCGATGTATATATAGTGGATATGCGGGAGGAGCAGAAAAACGGCAATCACTCCACATTCAGTATGCCGCTGCTCGGTGAAATAGAAAAAAATCTGGAAAACGGCGAGCAGTCCATTCTGCTGCTTAACCGCCGCGGATATCACACAAGCGTGCGCTGTTCGCTGTGCGGCGCTGCCGTGGAGTGTCCCAACTGCGCCGTGCCGCTTACCTATCACAAGGCGAACGGCAGCATTATGTGCCATTACTGCGGCTTTGCGCAAAGGCTTGCGCCTGTCTGCCCGAAGTGCGGGGGAAAGTTTTTCTCCATGAAAGGCACGGGTACGCAGCGCATAGAGGACGAGTTGTCCGAGATATTTCCAAAGGCGCGCATACTGCGCATGGACGCTGACACCACTTCCACAAAGCACGCGTTTGAGGAAAAATTCAAGGCGTTTGCGGATGGGGAATATGATATAATAGTCGGCACGCAGATGATAGCAAAGGGTCTGGATTTTCCTAATGTTACGCTTGTGGGCGTGCTTAAAACGGATAATTCGCTTTATGCGGGTGATTTTAAGGCGTATGAGCGCACATTTTCGCTGATAACGCAGGTTGTGGGACGTTCGGGGCGCGGCGGCAGAAAGGGCAGGGCGATGCTTCAGACCTTTACGCCCGAACATTATGTGCTTAATCTTGCGGCGCGGCAGGATTACCCCCGCTTCTATGAGGAGGAAATAAAGCTGCGCGAGGCTATGCTGTACCCGCCGTTCTGCGATATTGTGGCGGTGACTTTTTCCGCCGTGGACGAAATGTCCTGTGCAAAGGCGGCGCGCCGTTTTGTGCAGCTGCTTGACGCAAACCGCAAGGCGCTGCCGCGTGAGATACCGCTGATTGTGCTTGGCCCCGCAAAATGTGCCGCAGCCAAGATAAACGGGCGCTTCAGATACAGGCTGATACTTAAGTGCCGCATGAGCAGCCTTTTAAGGCAGCTTGTGGAAAACTCGCTTAAATCGGCGGCGCAGGACGAAAGCTTCAAGGGCGTAGGATTTTTTGCAGATGTAAACGGCGAAACGCTTTGATTTCGTGTTTCGATGATTTTGAAAGGATACAATAATGGCATTAAGAGAGATAGTAAAGGTCGGAGATGAAATTCTCCGCAAAAAGTGCAGACCTGTTACAAATTTTGATGAAAAGCTGTGGACGCTGCTGGACGATATGACCGAAACCATGAACGCTTCCGAGGGCGCGGGGCTTGCAGGCCCGCAGGTGGGAATGTTGCGCCGCGTGTGCGTTATCAACGTGCGTGATTCGCACGGCAATATTGAGCTTGTAAACCCCGAAATAACCGAGGCTGTCGGCAGCCAGAAAGGCGGCGAGGGCTGCCTGTCGCTTCCGGGAGAATGGCGTGATGTGGAGCGTCCCGCAACGGTGACGGTAAAGGCGCAGGACAGAAACGGAAATGAATTTACGCTGACGGGAACTGGCTTGCTTGCGCGCGCAATCTGCCATGAGGTTGACCACCTTGACGGCGTGCTTTTTATCGACAAGGCAATATTGGAGCAGGATTGACCGCGGAAATTACACATCGAAAGGAATTAAAAATGGCAAAGCGTGAAATAGTAAAATTCGGAGATGAGCGGCTTCGCGTAAAGTGTCAGCCTGTTGAAAGCTTTGATGAGGAGCTGTGGCAGCTGCTTGATGATATGTATGAAACCATGTGCGACGCTGACGGCATAGGTCTTGCCGCACCGCAGCTTGGCGTTCCGCTGCGCGTGGTGGTTATTGATGTTGACGATAAAAACGGAAAAATGGAGCTGATAAATCCTGTTATAACAGGTATGCGCGGAAAGCAGATTGAAAGCGAGGGCTGCTTGTCCTATCCCAAAAAATTCGGCTTTGTAAAACGTCCCGCAAAGGTTAAGGTAAAGGCGCTTGACCGTTACGGAAAGCCTGTAAGCTACATTGGCACGGGACTGCTGGCAAGAGCGTTTTGCCATGAGATTGACCATTTAAGCGGCGTTTTGTTTTCGGATAAAGTTATTGAGTGGGTAGAGGAGGAGCAGGAATGAAGATAGTTTTTATGGGAACTCCCGTGTTCTCGCTCGCCTGCCTTGAAAGCCTTATTGAAGCGGGACACGAGGTTGCGGCGGTTTTTACACAGCCAGACAAGCCGAAAAACCGCGGCAAGCAGATAATGATGACCCCCGTAAAGGAGTGCGCGCTGAAGCATGATATTCCCGTATATCAGCCGCTTAGCCTGCGACGCGGCGAGGACGCGGAAAGCAGTCTTGCCGTGCTGCGCGAAATAAATCCCGACTGCATTGTGGTGGTGGCTTACGGGCAGATATTGCCCACAGAGGTGCTTAATCTTCCAAAATACGGCTGCATTAACGTACACGCTTCGCTTCTGCCGATGTACAGGGGCGCTGCGCCTATTCAGCGCGTTATTGAGAACGGCGAAAGGGTAAGCGGCGTTACCACAATGTACATGGCTGAGGGACTTGACACAGGCGACATGATAATGAAGCGGCAGGTGGATATTCCCGATGACATGACGGGCGCGCAGCTTCATGACAGGTTGTCCGCTTGCGGCGCGCAGCTTATAGTTCAGACGCTGACGGCGCTTGAAAACGGCACGGCGGTAAGAACCCCGCAGCAGGGCGATACCTGCTATGCAAAAATGATAACCAAAGAGGAGCTTAAGCTTGATTTTACAAAGCCCGCAAAGCAGGTCTATGATTTTATCAGGGCAATGTCGGACGCTCCCTGCGCGTATACCATGCTTGACGGAAAGCGCGTAAAGGTCTATATGGCGCGGCTTGCAGAGGGCGTTTCGGGCGAAGCGGGAACAATAGCCGACGAGGGCAGCTTCACGGTAGCCTGCGGCGACGGAAACGGCGTTGCCCTTACGGAGATACAGCCTGAGGGCGGCAAGCGAATGGAAACCTCGGCGTTTCTGCGTGGAAAGAAGCTTGTAAAGGGCACGCTTCTCGGCTGAAAAAAGGAGAATGAATATGCTTAACACGCTGATGACAATATCCGCTGCGCACAGGGAAAATATGCGCGGCGAAACGGTTGGAGAGGGTATCGGAAGATTTCTGGGCGCAAACTATATGCTTGTATATCTGCTGTGCATTGCGGCGTTTATATTTGCGGCGGTATGCTCAATGAGGGTTAAAACCACCTTTGCAAAATACAACAGAATAAACAGCCGCGGTTATCTTCAGGCGTGGCAGGTGGCAAGGCAAATTCTTGACAACAACGGGCTTTATGACGTTGCGGTGGTGCATATCAGCGGAAATCTTACGGATAATTACAATCCACGCACCAAGGTGCTTTCGCTGTCGGACAGCGTTTATTCAAGCAGCTCGCTTGCGGCGATAGGCGTAGCCGCGCATGAGTGCGGTCATGCAATCCAGCACGCGCAGGGCTATGCCCCGATAAAGCTGCGCACCGCGATATTTCCCGTGGTAAATCTCGGCAGCAGCATATATTTCTACGTCTTTATACTTGGACTTGTTTTTTCGCTGGATTTTCTGGTGAACGCGGGAATTATCCTGTTTGCGCTTGTGGTTTTGTTTCAGCTTGTAACGCTGCCTGTGGAATTTAACGCAAGCAGCCGCGCAATGAAAACCCTTAGCAGTGAGCTTATACTGGAGCGCGACGAGCTTCCCTATGCCAGAAAGACCCTCAACGCCGCAGCCATGACCTATGTGGCAAGCCTTACGGTTTCCTTCACGCAGCTTTTGCGGCTTATCTCGGTAGCTAACAGAAATAACAGACGTTAAAAAGACGATAAATGGCGCGTTCTGCGCCGCACGGAAAGGAGCGTTTGATGGCAAACGCAAGAATGACAGCGGTTAAGCTGCTGCTGAAAATGGAAAGCAGCGGTTCCTATTCTAATATCCTGCTGGATTCCGCATTAACGCAGTCCGACCTTGACGACTGCGACAAGGCATTTGCGGCGGCGCTGTTCTACGGCGTTACAGAGCGCAGACTTACCCTTGATTATATTATCGAAAAAAATTCGAGTATCCCTTTCAAAAAGCTTGACAACACGGTGGTGCAGATACTGCGGCTTGGACTGTATCAGATTTTGTATATGGATTCCGTCCCCGAAAGCGCCGCCGTCAACGAAAGCGTAAAGCTTTGCAAGCGGCTTAAGCTGTTTTCGGCGCAGGGCTTTGTAAACGCTATGCTGAGAAGCTTTTTGAGAAACGGCAAGCGGATTAGCTATCTTGGACTGGAAGCGGCAGACAGGCTTTCGATAGAATATAGCTGTCCCAAATGGCTTGTGGAAAAATGGCTTGACGAATACGGCACGGACAGCACGGTAAAGGCGCTCTCCGCTTCCGTTGGAAAGCCGCCCGTGTACGCGCGTGTAAATACGCTTAAAACCAATACCGAGGATTTGCTAGCGGCGCTTGCGGGCGAAAAAATTTCCGCAAGAAAATACAGCGGTCTTGATAACTGCATTGTGCTTGAAAAAACAGGCGATATTGAGAAATCCAAGGCGTTTAAGGCGGGACTTTTTCATGTGCAGGATATTTCCTCGCAGCTTTGCTGTCTTACGCTGCGCCCTGTTGTGAACGAAACCGTGATTGACCTGTGCGCAGCGCCCGGCGGAAAAAGCTTCACCATGGCGCAGCTTATGGGAAATAACGGCAGGCTTTGCAGCCTTGACCTGCACGATATGCGCGCGGCGCTTATTGAGGACGGCGCGCGAAGGCTCGGCATACGCATTATAGAGGCAATGCAGGGTGACGCCACAAAATACAACCCCGCGCTGCCGCAGGCGGACAGGGTGCTGTGTGATGTTCCTTGTTCGGGTCTGGGTGTAATCCGCAGAAAGCCCGAAATAAAGTATAAAAATCCCGAGGAGCTTTGCGGGCTTCCCGATATTCAGCGGCGTATTCTGGAAACGGCGTGCAAGTACGTCAAAGTGGGCGGAACTTTGGTTTACTCTACCTGCGCCTTAAGCCGCGCCGAGAATGACGAGGTGGCTGACGCATTCGCCGAGGTTCACCCTGAGTTTGCGCCGATAGTGCAGCACGTTCCGTTTGCGGGCGCGGAGAACAGCCACAAGCGTACTTATTTCCCCGATGAAAACGGCGGGGACGGATTTTTCACAGCTTCATTCAGGAGAGTTAAATAAATGGGCGAGCAGGAGAAAATTGACATTCTTTCTCTTTCTGCGGAGGAACTTGCCGCGGAAATGGCAGCGCTTGGCGAGAAAAAATTCAGAGCAAAGCAGATTTATGACTGGCTTCATGTAAAAAAGGCTACTGATTTTTCCCAGATGAGTAATATTTCTGCACAATTGCGGGATACGCTGGAAAGAAAGTTTTGTATAAAATCACTAATTATTAAAAAAAGGCTTGTATCTAAGCTGGATAATACGATAAAATACTTGTATGGTCTGCCCGATGGCGAGGCGGTGGAAACCGTGCTTATGGAATACAAGCACGGAAACAGTCTTTGCATATCCACGCAGGTGGGCTGCAGAATGGGCTGCCGTTTCTGCGCTTCAACCATTGCGGGATTTGTGCGGCATCTGCTTCCGTCGGAAATGCTGCTTCAGATTTACGAAACCGAGCGCGACAGCGGTCGGCACGTTGACAGCATTGTGCTTATGGGCATAGGCGAGCCGCTGGATAATTTCGACAATGTTACGAAATTTCTGTCGCTTGTGAATAACGGCGGCGATGGCATGAGCCTAAGGCATATTTCGCTTTCCACCTGCGGAATTGTTGACAGAATATACGACCTCGCACAGCTTAAAACGGGGCTTACGCTGTCGATATCGCTTCACGCTGCAACGGACGAGAAGCGCAGCGCCATAATGCCGATAAACAAAAAATATAACCTTGAGCAGCTTATGACGGCTTGCCGCGACTACTTCAAAACAACGGGCAGACGCATAAGCTTTGAATACTCCCTTATCGAGGGGGTAAACGATACAGAGCAGTCCGCAGACGAGCTGATAAAGCTGCTTGACGGAATGTTGTGTCATGTAAACCTTATTCCTATAAACGAAATAAGGGAGAGAGATTTCAAAAAGAGCCGTTATGTTGAGAGATTTCAGAAGCGTCTGACGGACGCGGGAATAAATGCAACGGTGCGCAGAACCCTCGGCGCGGATATAAGCGCGGCGTGCGGTCAGCTTCGCAGGGACGGCGGTACAGGTCACGAGGCGGTGAAAACATGAACGTATACAGTAAAACAGATATAGGACTTCAGCGCGAGGAAAATCAGGACACGGTGTGGTCTGAAATGCTTAGCGAAACCGCGTGCGCGGCGGTTCTCTGCGATGGAATGGGCGGAGAGCAGAGCGGCGGTCTTGCCAGCAAAATGGCGGTGGATATTATTTCAAAGCGCATTAAGGAAAGCTTTTCCGAGATGATGAACCGAAACTCCGTGCGCAATTTGCTGATAACTGCGGTATCCGCCGCAAACAGCATTGTTTACGAAACGGCGCAGCGGGATTTCAACAAAAGCGTAATGGGAACAACCTGCGTTGCGGCGATAGTATTCGGCGGCTGCGCTTACATAGTCAATGTCGGTGACAGCCGTGCGTACCACCTTTTTACATCGGGTGATGATGAATGTATCAGGCAGATAACCCGCGACCACTCCCATGTTATGGAGCTTGTGGAGCGCGGCGAAATCACCGAGGAGCAGGCTAAAACTCACCCCAAGCGCAACAAAATTACCCGCGCCATCGGTGCGGAAAGCGGCGTTACACCCGATTATTTTGAGCTTGACATGAACGGCGGAGATATGCTGCTGCTTTGCTCGGACGGACTTTCGGCTTACGGTGACGATATGGATATCCTTGACATCTGCTTCGAGGTTAAGCCGCAGGACTGCGCGGAGGCGCTGGTGCGCTACGCCAACAACAACGGCGGTCACGATAACGTATCGGTGGCGCTTGTGACACTGTAAGCGCGGCATAAGTTATTACAGTTTGATTACAGTTTTGCTAAAGCGGTTGACAAAAATTCGCAAGCGTGGTAGCATA
>CAZKXB010000053.1:0-15507 GCA_964556595.1 uncultured Ruminococcus sp.
GCCATACCCCTGTCAGCGACCACCACCTTTCAGTTCCTGTAATTTTTTTATGAAATGTCGAAAATACTACCGCCTTGTGTGGTTCGCCTGAATAACAGATAACGCTTCCTCAACAGCTTTTTCCTTTGTATCAAAAAAGCTTGCCGTATTGGGCATAATCGCCCAATACCAATAAATTCGTCCGTCATAATCATCAAAAAGCTTTTCCTTGACTCTGTAAGTAAAACAGCCATTTTTGCAGATGATTTCGGCGCATTTATCTTCGCTGTCATTTACAATTACCTCTATCACATTAGGGTCAACATCAATCGCAGAATTACTTACAACAGCCGATGCCTGCTTCGGGTTTTCTGTATCTTTTTGATGTTCCCCCGCCATTTTGAATTTTATATGCTGCATTCGGACGTTTTTTCAAACCCGCCTGGTTAATTTCGCCAAAGCGAAAGACGGCAATTGCACAAAAAGCATTTCTAATACTATAATTACCGCATCGGTAAAAATATCTGGATTAAACCATTGGGAACTGCCCCTATGGAGATAGTATAATAAATACACTCCCTCGTTTTCAAATATCAAGACAAACAGAAGTGTAATGATTTGACCACAAAATATTGCGTATATTGGCAAGTCAAAATAAAGAGTTGTTATATATGTTACAAGTATCACCGCTATGAATGAGCAGGTTATTTGAATGTCTTGCTCAAAACTGCTGTTCATAAAATGAATAATTAAATGCATTAGCGTCACCAGCATTTGCATAACGATACCTAAGCTTATGTTTTTTGCAATCTTCATTCAGTCCACCTCACTTTTGAAAGCGACACAACTTTATGATTTTGCTGTTTATGGGAATATGGCTATAGTCGCGCTGCGGCTGCGCAATGCCGACCGCAGCGCGGATTTTTGTCGGTATATATTTATGCTGCTTACGCCTTCATGCGGGATTTGTAATCCTTCTTGATTTCCTCAAGAGCGATTGCGTCCTGCTTTCTCTTTTCGCGCGCCTGATCCTGTATAGCCTGAACCTCGTCAATGCCGCTGACGATGGTCTGCCATGTTTGCTGAAGCGTTTCCACCTTGATGGAGGAGCCTGCCGACATTGCCGCAATGGTCTTGGACTGATTAACGGTATTCTGCGCGTTTTTAATCAGCATTTCATTGGTTTTTTCGTCAAGTGCTGCGAGCGACTCTGCCTGAATACGCTGCCTTTTCAGCATAATTGCCTGCGAAAGCGCCTGCTTGAACACGGGCATGGTTATAATAAACGCGGAGTTTATCTTTCTTATCAGATTGAGGTTGGAGTACTCCATGGTTTTCAGCATGGGAACGGTCTGGATTGCAACGTTCTCTGCAACCTTCAAATCCATAACGCGCTGGTCGAGAATTTCCCTCATCTGCTGAAGATTGGAGAGATCCATGCGGATTGTGCCGTCATTGGGGTCTGCCTCCACCTTTGCCTTGTATTCCTCAATAAATGCGTCAAGCTCCTTAACGCCCTGTTCGCCCGCCATGATGTATTTTACAAGCTGCTGATAATAGCCGAGGTTTGCGTCATACATATTGTCAAGCTTGGCGTTTGCGGCTTCTATTTCGGACTCATAGCCCTTAAGCTGAACATAGATATCGTCAATTTCGTGACCCATGGTCTGGTACTTATTGAGGATTTTGTCTATTTTCTTCTTGAGATTGCCGAAAAGTCCGGGCTTTTCCTCCTTGATTTCGTCAATATCAAACTGCTCCATAACAGCGGCAAGCTTTTTCAGCATAACGCCCGTATCGTTTATCTGGTCGATAGTCATGGAGTTAAGCACCTGGTCGGAAGCCTTGGATATTTCCTCAGCCGCTTCTGCGCCGAATTTTACAATGGTGTTTGCGTCATTTACGTTGATGGTGCTTACCAGCGCGTCTATTTCCTTGCTTGTTGCAAGCTGCTGCTTTATTTCCTCAGTCTTTACAACGATATTGAAATTCTGCGCTTCCTCAATTTTGCTTTCAAGCGCTGCGTCCGAAGCGGGAGCGGTTTTAACCTCCACTGCCTGCGCTTCGATTACCTCAGCGTTTGCTACCTTAGAGCCGGGTGTAAATTGTAATCCCATAGTGTGTACCTTATCCTTTCCTGAACAGCCTTCCGAAAAATCCGCTGTTTTTGTCATCAGAGGGAATTTTAAGTTTCGGAACCTCTATATTGTACAAAAATTCGTCCATGGTGTGTTCCTCAAAGGCGCGGCTGTCAACATATGTTTCCAGATTTTTATAGCCCGTGGGAGTATACACCAGTATATCAAAGCCGAAAAGATTGCAAAGCACAGCGTGGATACATTCCTCCAATGTGAACGTTGCTTCAACGGCGTCAATATATATAAGCTTTGGCAGCTGCTTTGTAAAATCAAAGCGCTGCAATATTTTAAGCAGCTCCTTATCAAGATTAAGCCCATAGTGCAGTATCGCGCACATAAGCTCATCGCCCGAAAGCTTTACAAATCCGCTGTCAGCCGCTTCCTGAAGCTTGTAGAATATAAAATCCTGCGTTCTGTCGGGCAGATAGCTGTATCTGTTCAGCGGGGAAGCCTTAAGCTTTTCGGCGTCAAACTGATTGTTGTGGTAGAAGCTGCGGTATGCCGACAGGTCAAGCGTTCCATCGGGGGCGGGGGTATCCTGTTTAATCCGCAGAATTGTGTCGGGCGTAAGCCGACTGCGCACCTCGTCCCAATAGTCGCCGACATTGCCGCGCTTTACGCCGCTGATTTTTGCGAATATGTTCGGCACGCTGACTAAGTTTCCCGATACGGCAAAGCCTGTACGGAACTTTGCCTCCTGCTTCCACAGAATGCCGATTTCCTCAAATGTGGTTTTAAGCGTAACCGCCTGCGAATTTGGGAACTGAAAGTCGCGGAATATTCCCGCGTCGCCGTTGTACAGCATTTTGTCCAGCTCGCGCTCGGCGTTGTAGGCAACGGTCGCCATGCTCATTTTAACGGGCTTGTCGGGATATTTGCCGCTCTCTTTGGTCAGCGGAAGCTGGAATATCTGCATACGGTTTTCTATATTCTTTTCCACCACCGTATCCAGCATTTTCTTGTTGGGAGTAATGTACGCCACATCAAAGCCGCAGCGCGACATAAAATGCAGAAAGAACAGCTCAGCCTGCGATATATCGCCATAATAGAGCAGCACGGGGATATCCTCATAGCTTACGGAATACTTGCGCCCCTGCGTGCAGCGGTACAGCCATGTAACCAGCTTGGAAGCATAATTCATAACAACCGTCTGGTTGCCCGTATCCTCAAAAAGCTTTTTCAGCATTTCTTTCAGCGTGTTCTGGGCAAGCGCGGTGCGCATGGGGTCGCCGCTTAGTCTGATAAGCAGCGCGTATGCGTCAATCATTTCGGCTGTGCTGCTTCTTGGCACGCTGCCAAGCGCCTTTGTTTCCTCAACATCAGGGTTGGAGAGAGGGGTTTCTATAAAGATAAGCTGCTTTTTAAGTCCCGCAAAGCTTTCCTTGAATTTAAGCAGCATATTGGTGTAGACTGCTTCCTCGTCATAGCCTATAAGCGCCGCGAAATACACGGGAACTTCACAGCCATCGCCGTAAACTCCGCCGCTTGATATAACACGCTTTTGGTGGGGAGTTACAAAATCCTCAAAAAACCCCGCCACCGAGGTATTGGCGCGCACAACAAGTCCGCTGTATTTTTCAGCCGCCGCGCGCATATCGCTTAGCTGTCCCTCGCGGGTGAGGTCTATTCTGTCAAAATCAATTTCAAGCGGGGTGCTGATATCGCCGCCAAGCGTTGTGATATCGTCTTTATATGCAAACCGCTGAAACTCGCTGTCCTCGCCGTAGCTGACATAAATTATCTCGCCGCCGACAGTCTGAAGTATTTTCAGAAAATACAGCTCGCGCAGCGTTGCAGCGCCGATATACAGTATTGTGTCATGCTTTTGGGGCAGATATTTCATCAGCCAGCACAGCAGCACGAAATATGTGTTGCGCTTGCCCTCGCCGCAGGCTTCAATCGCTTGTGCGATAAGCGCGCAGACCGCCTTGCTGTCGCATTTGATTTTGGCTTGCTTAAGCCATGCGTCAAAGCCTTGGCGTATCGCTTCGGCGTCGTCAAGCTGCGCTGCAGTGTAGGCGGTGGCAGCCGAAATTTCCTCAACCGAAGCAAGCGGCAGACTGCCGTTGAAGAACAGACCGTTTTTTCCTGCCGCAAGGTAGTTGTCCAGCAGCAGTCCCTTAAATGCGTCCGCATTATCGTAGCCTATATATCTTTTGAATGAACCGTTGTCCGCCATTTTGGGGTAATTCCTTTCCTTGGGGATTATTCGATAACCGCTATGCCGAAGCTTTCGCACAGCGCCGCAAGACCCGAACGAAAGCCGCGACCCGCGGCTGCCGCTTTCCACTCGCCGTTGCAGCAGTAAAATTCAAGCGCGATAACGGTGTCGCAGTCCGAAAGTCCGTACATACTGTAACTTATGCGTTTTTCTCCGTCAGAGAATACGGTGCAGCAGGGGGATTTTATTTCCGCGAAGCTTTGCGCCGCGCTGTCCTCGTATATTGAGTATGCGACAAGTATTCTGTCCACGCGGTAGTCTATTTTTTCAAAATCTATTTCGATACTGCCATCGTTTGAATTGTAGCGCACCGCGCCGTCATCTGAAGCTTCACAGCCGAAAAATACCATTCCCGTGCTGCCGAACGCTTTGGCGTCGTTGTCCAGAATAAACACATACGGGTCGATTTCCGCAGGCTGCTGCGCCGTGTAGGAAAACCGCAGCAGGCAGCGCCCGCAGGTATATTCGGTCATTGAAATGCGCTGTCCCTTTCGGATATCGGCAGGGGGAAGCTTCTGTCTTGGCGCGGTGGAAAGCATTGAGAAAACATCGCTTTGCTGAGACGTTTCGCCGCATTGGTACAGCACTTTTCCGCTTATCGGCGCGATATCCGCAAGCGGCTTGCCGCTGACGAATATTCGGCGCAGAAACTGAGATTTAAGCAAAACCTCCGCATAAAGCAGCATACCCGCGGAAAAGCCCTCTGCGGTAATCGTCACCGCGTTTTCTCCCGCCTGAAGCTCGCACGGGGTGAAGTTTAGCCCCGCTGTGCCACATTCTATGCTGCACGCTGTCGGCACATTTATATTTATGACAAATGTGTTTTTATTCTCTGCCGCAAACGCCCCAAGGGAAAGGCTTCTGGGTATGTCAAAATAGCCGTCCTCCGCGCCGAAGCCCTCTGTGCCGCCGAATATTTCGACATTGCTTACGGCGGTATCGCCGTGCGCGATTATAACGCTTGCGGAACTGTCGGCTTCGGTAAGCTCCGCGCGGATATTTTCCAGCGCAGCGCCCGCGCAGGTTATCTCAATTACGCTGCCGCGCCTTGCCCACAGGGTGGTGTTGTTTCCTACAAGCCGTACAGGTTTTGTGATGTATACAGGGCCTTCAAATTCGCCTTGGGGCAGCAGCACTGTGCCGCCGCTTTCGGCGCGGGCGATTATATCGTTTATGCTTTGGGACATAATGTTCTCCTTATTTCGGATATACATTCGGCGCTTGTATGGCGCGCGGTCAGGTTATGCAGACCTCTGCGGACAGTGCGTTTTCGCCGCCGCTCATTTTCAGCGTCATGCCGTTTTTAAGCTCCACAGCGCTGCCTTTGGGGATAAGTCTGCCGCCGTCCGAGCGCATACCCTCCGCGCCGTTGTTTACAAGCAGCCACCTGCCGTTGTGACGGCAGATATAGGCAAGCATATCGCTGTCGGCTTTTTCGTCATTATGTATACTGCCACAGATATGCCAGCCGAAAAGCGGCATATTCTCATAGATAAATACCTCGCCGCTGTCGCGGTAGACGCCGTTTTTGCCGCGCAGCAGGCTTTTAAGCTTAAGCTTTGCCGTGCCGTCTGTGCTTTTTGTGCCGCAGAACGGACAGACGGGATTATTTTCATCGCGCAGAATATACCAGCGCTTTTTGCAGGCGGGATTGCCGCACGGCTGAAGCCTGTCCCATGCGCGCAGAAGTTCGGATTCCCATTCCATTGCGGAGGGACGCTCCGAGGGGTGGTGAAGTCCGTCCACAAACGCTCTGATAAACAGTCGTTCCAGTCCTCTTGAAAGGGAGGAAACGGTAACGTCAAGGTCGGGCGGACGGTTGGAGGTATCGGTAGGATTTTCTATAAAGGTCGCCAGTGGACCCATGGCAAGAAAATCGTCCTTTTCCGCCGACTCGTGGCTGTATATTTTCGGACCTGTCAGCGGGTGGCGCAGGAAAAGATATTCATATATCAGCACGGGAAGCGCGTGCAGGTCGGTCTGCACACAGGGCAGACAGCGGTGCGGGTCATGATAGTCACGCTCCATGGTGGCAAGCACCTCAGGCGCGATATATCCGCGCGTGCCGCACACTTCGGGAGCGAATTTATTCGGCACAACCAGCGAGTCTATGTCGATAACCACCGACGAGCCTGTTTTCGGGTCTATCAGTACATTGTTGCAGGAAAGGTCGGAGTGCGCAAGCCCCGCCTGATGCATACGTCTTATGCTGCGCGCAAGGCTTATGGCGGTTTTCAGCATCATGCGGAAGTCGCCAAGCTCCGAGGGGTTGATATATTTGCGGTTTCTGCCCGTAAACCAGTTGCTTTTTTTATCCTTGCCCTTAAGCTTAAGCAGCGCGGAAGCGCCCTCCCCAAAAAAGAAATTATCGGGATAGGCGGGGCAGACTATGCCAAATTCGGGACTTTTTACTATCGCCACAGGCCAGCAGAATCTTGTGCGGAAATACTCTGCGGTTTTGTCGGTGTTTCCCAGTGCGCCGCCGTTTTTCTCGGAAATGGTGGGGTTGTATCTGCTGACGATTGTGCGTATGCGGTCCTGCATATTGGGGTCGGCGGCGCTGCGCGGGTTGTTGAAGAACTGCACGGCATATTTCCTGTCGGGCGTAAAAAAGGTGTGCTTCATTCCGCCGCGCGGCGCGTTTGTATCAAACACATATTCTATTGTTCTGCCGTCCTCGAGGGTGGCAAGGCAAATATCGCCGCTGTTCATATCGTGTCAGTCCTTTTAGTCGGTTAGAATTATTACAAGCGTTCTGTCATCAAAGCTGCCGCGCTCGTTATAGCCGTCAAGCCATGTAAGCAGGCGCTGCTCTGCCGTTTCCCCAAGGGAAATTCCGTTTGCGGAAAGTGAGTATTTTTTAAGCGCCGCACGCTGCTGCCAAAGGCGGTCTGCGGGATTTGCGCAGTTCTCAAAAAGCTGCTTTGCATATTGCAGCGGAACGCTTTGGGAATTTTCGCTTACGGTAGGAAAAGCAATGGGCGCGGGTTGCTGCGGCATGGGAATTATCCCGCGCATGGGCAGCACGCCGTTAAGGCACAGGTCGAGATACAGCCGCTTCATCATAGGGTCGGAGGGGAAATAATCGTCCGCCACGCCATCGGTCATAAGCATTATTGCGCTTGATTTGCCGCGGCTTATTCTGGTTTTGGCGGCAATACTCGGCGCGCTGAGCGCAGCGTCACACAGAAACTGCGTTTCGCCCGAATACTTTCCGCTGTCCGCTTCGCCGAGAAGCTTAAGACAATTGTCACAGTCCGCATTTGCATTGACTGCGCATATACAGCCGTCGCCAATCTGCACTGCCGCCGTAAAACATTCTCTGCCGCTTTCCGTTTCAAGCGGAATTACCACCGCCGCAAGGTAGGTGCAGGATAAATCCGAAAGCTCAGGCGCGCGTCCAAGCGCCGCTATATAACGCTCGTCCGCATAAATTCCGCGCAGATGGTTTATTATGTTGTCGAATGCGTACCTTGCCGCATTCTGCACAAGCGGAGCAATTTTGCCGCACGCGGTGATAAATTCCGCGCCGCGCATATCGCCCGCAAGCGCCTGCTTCAGTCCTTTTTCGGTGTTAAGCAGCGCGGAAAGCTCCCGCTTAAGGTAGGCGGCAGCGCCCTCGCAGCACATTTTAGCGCCCGTGCGCGAAAGCTGCTTTGAGCCTGCGCCGTCCGAAACAACGGCTATAAAGCAGTCGTCCGTAACGGCGGTTTCAAACCAGTCGTCACAGTTTGTGCCGTCATGCTTGTGCTTTTTGCCGCGCACTCTGCAGGCGATTATTTCGCCGTTTTCCGTTCGGGTATGCTTGGCATGAAATTCATCATGCTTTTCAAGACCATCGTCCTTTATCGGGCGGTATTTCCAGATGGCGGCGGTGCGCTCCATAACCTCGCGGTCGGTAAGCTGCTCCTGCTCGTCTGCATTGGCAGACAGCGTTTCAGAATGTAATTCTTCGTTCATAGCAAGACCTTACGGCACGATAACAAAGCCCTGCGGCGGCGGAGGAAGCTGAACCGCGTCACCGGGCTTTGCGTCAATGCTCTTGGAGGAAGCCTTTACCGAGCTTGAAACCCACGCAAAGAACTGTGCCATATCGCCCGCTGTAAGATTGTTCATCATAAGCACGTTGTTGGTGATTTTTTTAAGGGTGGAGGTGTTTGCGTTTGCGCCCGCTGCGCAGGCGATTATATTGCCCGCGTTTACTGTTTTAAGCGCGTCAAGACCGTCCTCAAGATTATCGGTCGGCGCGCCGTCTGACAGGATAAACACCAGCGGCTTCCAGTCGCCTTTTTGGGTTGGGGAGGCTGTGCGCACCTCGGATTTTATGCACTGCGCCAAAACCTGAAGCGCCGCGCCAAGCGCGGTTGCGCCGCCTGCGGCAAGCTGAGGCTCTTTGAACAGCATAAGCTCCGTCAGCGGGGTAATCTGCCGCGCGCTGCTGTCAAAGGTGATAACGGAAAGGCAGGCTGTTTCAAGCGCCTGCGGGTCGCCTTTAAGCTCGGATACCAGCGCTTTAATTCCCTGTTTTACGGCTTCGATAGGTTCTCCCGCCATAGAGCCTGAGCAATCCAGCAGCAGGTAGACGGGCAGACGTCTTATATAATCGGACATAGCGATAAACCTCCGTATTTCGGCGTATCGTCCGCCATAAGGGCAGACGTATTTCAGTATATACACATTTATTATATATCAAAATTTTATATCTGTCAATGCAATTTCCAAAAATCGGCGTGGTTTTCACTGAATTTGCGGAGCGGGAATAAAATGTAATGATATCCGCACCGCACTGAATAACCTTGTCCCGCGCGGCAATAATATTCATGACGGACAGATACGGAAATCGGGATTACTCAGAAAGGAATGATTAAAATGTTAGTAAAACGCGGGGAAATATATTATGCGGACTTAAGCCCTGTTGTCGGCTCGGAGCAGGGCGGGGTAAGACCTGTGCTGATTGTGCAGAATGATGTCGGCAACAAGCACAGTCCCACCGTAATCGCCGCTGCAATAACAAGCCAGAAAGAGAAAAACAAGCTTCCCACGCACATTGAACTTAACGCCGCCGACTGCGGACTTTCCAAGGACTCGGTTGTGCTGCTGGAGCAGGTGCGTACATTGGACAAAAGGCGGCTTAAGGAGCGTATGGGCGAACTTGACAGCAGCGCCATGTCGCAGGTAAATAACGCGCTTTCCGTAAGCTTTGGACTTTGATTAAACAAAAAAACAGGGCAGAACCGCAATTACGCTTCTGCCCTGTAATTATTTGCTTTTTCGCATATATGCCCAAAGAGCCCACTGCGCGCCCGCAAGCGCTGTCACAAGCGCCACAATAAGTATCTGCGCCACACCCCACTCACGCATACATACCGCTATCAGCACGTCTGCGGCGGTGAGGATTATCGCGTTTTTCAAAAACGGCTTAGCTTGATTTTTCATTTCGACTGTATCCGCTTAGCCATTACGGTGTTTTTCATCAGCATGGCAATTGTCATAGGACCAACACCGCCGGGAACAGGTGTGATAAAGGAAGCCTTTTCCTTAACCTCGTCATATGCAACGTCGCCGCAAAGCTTTCCGTCCGCGTTGCGGTTTATGCCGACATCTATAACAATCGCGCCGTCCTTTACCATATCGGCGGTTACAAAACCCGCTCTGCCCACTGCGGCAATCAGTATATCCGCGCGGCGGCATACCTCTTTAAGATTTTTGGTGCGCGAGTGGCATATTGTCACAGTACCGTTTTCGTGCAGCAGCAGCATAGCCATGGGCTTTCCGACTATGTTGGAGCGACCGATAACCACACATTCCTTGCCGCTTACGTCTACGCCTGTGCTGTGAATAAGCTCCATGCAGCCTGCGGGGGTGCAGGGGAGAAAGGCATAGTTTCCAATCATGATTTTGCCCACGTTTGAAGCATGGAATGCGTCAACGTCCTTCATGGGGGAAATGCGCTCTATAACCTTTTCCTCGTTGAGGTGCTTCGGCAGCGGAAGCTGAACCAGTATTCCGTTTACCTTATCGTCCTTGTTAAGCGTATCCACAAGCTCCAGAAGCTGCTGCTCGGTGGTTTCTGCGGGAAGCGCGTATTCGTAGCTTTTTATACCGCAGACTTCGCACGCTTTTTTCTTGTTGTTTACATAAACGCGGCTTGCGGGGTCGTCGCCGACTATTACCACGGCAAGCCCGATATCAAGCCCCTCGCGCTCTATCTCCTGTCTTACTTCTTCCTTGACCTTTGCGGATACCGCTTTTCCGTCAATAATCTGTGCTGCCATGTTATTCGTCCTCGCTTTCACTGTCATTTTTTTCGCTGATTTCCTGTGTGGATTCGCTTTCGGTTTCGCTTGCTGCGTCAGTTTCTGCCTCTGCTTCGGTATCGGCTTCGGAGATTTCCTCGGCTTCCTCAGCTTCGTCTGCAAGAATACTCTGTGCTACGCCCTCTTTTTTGGCTTTCTTTTCAGCCTTTGCTTCGGCTTCAGCCTTGTATTGCTCCTGCTGAGCCGCCCAAGCTTCTGAGTTTGCCCAGAGCGGGATTTTCTTCTTCTCGGTAATTATCTTGAAGGTGATAAACAGCGCCAGTCCCGCGATAAATGCTGTTGCGGCGACAAGCTGGGAAACTCTTATATCCGTATTGCCGAGGTAAAGGCTGTCTGTACGCAGACCCTCTATGAAAAATCTGCCAAGACCGTACCATGTGCAGTAAAGCAGGAACATTTCTCCATCAAACGTGCGCAGCTTTTTGGAGTAGAAGTGCAGCAGGATAAATCCAAGCAGACACCACAGGCTTTCGTAGATAAAGCAGGGGTGAACCAGTGTTTCGGGCTCAACTTTTCCGCTTATTATCGTGCCGGTCATGCCGAAAAGATAGTCGGGGTCGGCTGCCGCACCGAAAGCTTCCTGATTTACAAAGTTGCCCCATCTGCCGATACACTGACCGATAAGAAATCCCATGGAAGCTATATCAAACATTGGCAGCACCTTTACCTTGCGGATTTTGCACATGATAAATCCCACGAGAAGCGCGCCGATTATGCCGCCGTAGATGGCAAGACCGCCGTTTCGGATATCGGTGAAGAAAGTAATAAAATCATAGCCGCCCGCGAATATGCAATAGTACAGGCGCGCGCCGAAGAAGCCGCCGATAAGCGCCACAAACACCACGTCAAACATTCTTTCGCCGTCAATGCCGTACTGCTTTCTGTGGAAATATGCGTAGAAATACGCGAGCATAACGCCCAGCGCTATCAATACGCCATACCAGTATATGGGTACGCCGAAAATCTCAAAGCCTCTGAAATAGGTGATGGTAAGACCATCGAAAAGGTTGGGAAACTGAAGCTCTATCTCCTCCGTAACCGCGGAAGCGATAAGGTTTAATGCTGTCATCTGTTTTATCCTCCGTTAATCAGGGTTTATTATTGCTATGCAGGAATTTTCCTCGTCTATGGAGCGAAGCCGCCTGCACATTTCCTCATATGAAGCGTCCGCAATGCCCTCCGCCACGGCGTAGGGCGCTGTGCCGAGAAGCGCCGCATCAAGCATATACTGCGCCACGGACTCCGTGCTGTTGTAGGCGCGCACGACATAGCCGTAGTTCATTTTCTTTATGCGATTAAACAGGTCTTGGGGCGGCGGGTTCTGCTTGAATCGGCGCAGCTCCTCCTGCGCCTGCGCAAGGATTTCATCGGGGTCGCCAGATTCTCCCGTGAGAAGCGGAAGCGAGTAGTTGCGTCCCGAAAAAACCGACACCTTGAATGCGTCATTAAGCGCGCCGCTGTCGCGCAGGCGCTTGTAAAATTCGGAAGCGTCGCCGAATATCATATCCATAATCATATTAAGATAGATGTACTCGTCAAGCGATTGCTGACCGTCCACATCGGGGCGCTTGAAGCCTATGGCGAACTGCGGCTTTGCAACGGGCATACTAAGCTCTATCCGCCGCTGTGCCACGGCGTAAGGCTCTGCGGGGGCAATGCTCTCCACGCGCTTTGCGGGGCGGTCTTTCAGACAGCGTTCGCATATTGCAATGGCTTTGTCGGGGTCGAAGCTTCCCGCGATACTGATGTACATATTGGACGGGGTGTAAAAAGCGTCATATACGTCATACAGGATTTTATCGGTTATTTCCGCGATACTTTCCACCGAGCCTGCGATATCCGTTTTTATGGGATTTTCGCGGTACACGCCCTTGAACAGCTCCATGATAACGCGCCACGAGGGGCTGTCGAGATACATGGTTATCTCCTGCGAGATTATGCCGCGCTCCTTTTCAACGTTTTCGGGAGTAAAGTGCGGACTTTGCACAAAATCCAGCAGGATTTCAAGGTTTTTTTCAAAATTATCCGCGCAGCTAAAATAATAACTTGTCACGTCATACGAGGTGGTGGCGTTGCAGGAAGCGCCCGTTTGCGCAAACAGCGCAAAAGCGTCCTTTTCGGGGCTTTCAAACAGCTTATGCTCAAGATAGTGCGCCGTTCCGTCGGGGATTGTTATAATCTCGCCGCCGTTTACGCGGTAGCGGCAGTCCTCCGAGCCGAATTTTACGGCAAACTGCGCGTTTACGGTGGAGTATCCCTCCATGGGGCAAAGGCAGATTGTAACGCCGCTGCTGTGGATATATTTATAGCATTTTTCTCCTATACGGGAGCTTTTTATCTCCTGCATCATTGGTTATCCTCCTGCGGCATAAGCGCGTAGAACGTATCGGGCGAGTAGGCTGCGCAGGCTTCGCGGATACGCTGCGGCGTAACCTGCATTATGCCGTCTATAAATTCCTCAGGGGTAAGCGGCTTTTCGTCAAGAATTTGCGCGCTGTACCAGGAAGCTATGGCATTTACGCTGTCATAAACCGATTTTGCGTCATTTATTACTTCAAGCTTTGCTCTTTCAAGTTCGTCCTCGGTGACGCCGTTTTCGCAGATATCCTTAAATTCCGCAAGCACGGCGGCGCGGGTCTTTTCGGCGTTTTGCGGGTCAACTCCCGCGTAAGCCGTAATAACGCGCTTGAAGCGGTTGGAAAAGCTGCTGCAATAATAGCACAGCGACTGCTGCTCCCTTATCTTTGAGAAAAAGCGGGAGGTTGTCATTCCACCCAGTATCATTGAAAGCAGGCTGCCCGCAAAGCGGTCGGTCATATCGGGCGCTTTGAAGTACATACGAAGTATCGCCTGCTGCATGGGCATAGTTTCCGCAACGCTTTCGGGCGCGGCTTTAAGCGCGCTCGGCACGCATGACGGGGTGTATATATCGCTTCTGGGGAGCGCCGAGAATGCTTTTGCAAACATTTTCTCGCTTTCGGCAAAATCACTGCACCCAACGGCGGTAATTTCAATTCTGCCATGGGTAAGCATGGATTGATACGCGCTGTATGCGGAAGCTGCCGTGATTTTTTCGGCTTCCTCGCGCGTACCTTGTATGGAATATTCCCACGCCTCGCCCTTATAGGCAATTTCTGCGCCCCTTTGGGCGGCATAGGCGCGCTTGTCGTTTATAACGCTGTCAATGCTGTCAATCAATTCGCCGCGCATAAGGTCGGTGGTCTGCGCCGAGAACACGCCGTTCTCCATAAGCGGGTGAAGCAGACATTGCAGAAGAAGTTCGCAGCAGTCATGCTCAACGCTTTCGCCGTCAAGCGCGAAACGGTCATCAATAGAAGCCGCCGCAAGGCAGGAGCATCTGCTGTCGCCCATAAGGGTGGTGCTGTCCGACAAGGTTGCGCCGTAAAGCTCCGAAAAGCGCAGGCTAAGCAGGGAATAGTCGGGGTATTTTTCGCAGCTGTCAACAAGGATATACGGCACAACGGCGTAGTCCGCGCGGGAATGCGCAGGGTCGTCTATATCCGTATAGAAGCTTACCGCAATTCTGTTTATCTTAAAGCGTGGGTCGGTAAGCTTGCTGAAGCGAACGCCCTCGCCGATAATTCTGGTTTCGTAAATTTTAATGCACCTCACAGGTTTTTATATTGGATACTGCGCAAAACGCAAAGCATACTACCGTATAGTATAACATATTTCGTGATACATTTCCAGTGGTTTGTGTGAAAATTAGCAAAAAAAAAGAGCCAAGCGGCTCGGGGCGAAAACTTCGCAAATGAAATAATAATTATGTGTAGAACAAAAGAAAGGAGACAACTAAACAAATGAACGGAGAAATATATCTCAGACCATTTATTTGTCTATATTATAACGTGTTTTGTTGGTTTTGTCAATAAGTTTTTTCAATCCATAAAAAAATTATCTATTTTTCACAAAAAGGGGAGCTTCGTTTTGGCAGGCGCTTGAAAATCAACCGCTAAAAATGGATTATTATGTAATTTGGCAGCGCCTTTTGCAAAAAGCTTACCGCGCCGATAAAAGGCGGCGCGGCAAATAGATATTACCAGTCTGTTGAAAAAAATCTATTTTGCCCGCGCAGCGGGCTTTTGAAATATATTTTTTGCCTCAGCTTTGCCGAGGCAAAAAATACTTCTATCCGCACAACTGTACGAACAGACGGCTTCGCCGTCTGCGAGTGCGGGCAGTGCGGATGTTTCGGCGGAAAAGCCCCAACGGGGCTTTTTCGACGGTCTGATTACATTTCCTCGGCGGTTACTGCGTTTTTTCTGAACAGCAGAGATATGCACCATGCCGCTGAAAGGGCAACCAGTATATATACAATTCTGCTTATTGCAGCGCCCTGTCCACCGAAAGCCCACGCCACAAGGTCAAAACTGAATATGCCCACAAGACCCCAGTTAAGACCGCCTATTATCAAAAGACAAAGAGCTATTCTATCAAGCATTTTTTATCCTCCTTTGCCGCGCCGCGTGTTTTGCTGCTGCGGCATTTATATTATATGTATTTTCGGCGATATTACTTTAGTAAGTTCTGGATTTTATTTGTTGAAAATGCTAGACGATAACCTATAATATATGATGATGTTTTGTGAAAAATGCTAATTTTGCGAAAAGCTATTGACAAAATGGCTGCTTTGGTGTAAAATAGAGAAGTCGTCAAGGGAAATATGATGACGCGGAATTGAATGGGAGTTTAGCTCAGCTGGGAGAGCATCTGCCTTACAAGCAGAGGGTCACAGGTTCGAGCCCTGTAACTCCCACCAATTTTCCCTTTCCCAACGGCCTGGTAGTTCAGTTGGTTAGAACGCCGCCCTGTCACGGCGGAGGTCGTGGGT
>CAZKXB010000054.1:0-15491 GCA_964556595.1 uncultured Ruminococcus sp.
AATTAGTTCTTCTTTATTAAATGGGTCTATTGCTTTTATATTTCCTTTCATTTCATCAAATGGTGTGCCATAACAAACTATTGCAGTTGGCTTAATAATCTCTAGCATTGATATTGAAATCCTGAAAAACGGTAGCAATATATTTTTGACGATATTTTTCCCATTCGGATACGCCGTAATGAGAAGTTTCTTCGTCGTTTACGTACAATTCCCCTTCTTCATAACTGTCGTTTGCCCCAATCACGTTCAAAAGCGTGGATTTACCACTTCCGCTTTCACCCTCGATCGTCACAAATTCGTTATAATCGAAATCGAGATCGATACCCCGAATACCGATTGTAAGCATATTACCGGAATCGTATATTTTCCCGATATTTTTTAATCTTAACAATGACATAGTTTCTCTGTTCTCGCAAAAGTTAGCATTGGCTAACTTTTTGGCTTTAATGAAAGGTCAATGCCAGTTTTGCCGACCTTTCGAATACTTCTTTAATAAGTTAGTCTACGCTAACTTATTTCTCTTTTTTTACCGATCTTGCGACCGGCATTGTTTTCATACTATTTCTCAATATGCGTTTAGTATATCGAAATTATAGAGATAAGTCAACGGCTAACACCCTATATTCGATATTTTAGCCTACACTAACTTTTGAAATCTTTAAAATCGTCTTAAATGCAATTTTTCTCGACCGATTTTATGATCTTCCTATAAAAACTAAATACCACTATCGTATCGTTGTGGATCTAAATATGCATTTTCTTCATTTTTAAGTGTCTCATCTTTCTGTTTGTATTTTTTAACTCCAAAAACAAAATAAAGAATATGTATAAGCCACACCACACCAAGAATAGCACAAGGAATATATAGAGCTTTTCTAAACATCATAAAGAAACCGAATCCCATTAAAAGCGTAACGGTAACCATAATCTTTATCTTCGTTTTCCAAGTCATTCCTTGTCCTTTTACGAAAGACTCCAGATTGTTTTTATAAAGTTTTGTACTTATAAACCAACGATGTAATTTTTCCGAACTTTTCCCGAAACTAAATAGAGAAATCATCAAAAACGGAACGGTCGGAAGTATAGGCAAAACTGCACCGAGTGTACCGAAAACAAGCCCGATAAATCCAAGAATTATCCAAAAAATTTTACTAATCTTGAATTTCTTTTTTACAGTCTGTTTTTCTTCATTTCTTTCGTTCATTTGTTAAACTACCTCCGTCATTTTTCCGTTTTTCACCCTATAAATTCTGTCGGCAATCGCCATCGTGGATTCTCTGTGCGATACCAAAATAATGCTCTTTTTATTTTTTTGCTCTTTCAAAGCTTTCAAAATAATGCCCTCGTTGATACTGTCTACGTTGCTCGTCGGCTCGTCAAGAAGTATCAATTCGCTACCACGTAAAAATGCTCTTGCAAGCCCGATTCTCTGCTTTTCTCCTGCCGACAAATTATCGCCGAGCGCGCCCACCTTCGTTTGATAACCGTTTGGTAACGTCATAATAAAGTCGTGTACAGAAGCCATTTTACAAGCCGCTTCCAATTCTTCTTGGTTTGCGTTCGGATTTGCAATGCGTAGATTATCTTCTATCGTTTCATCGAACAAATAGGTCGTTTGACTGACCATCGTCACGTTATCCAGCAAACTGACAGAATTAATTTCATCGATATCCGTGCCGTTATACGCAATTTTTCCACTATCCTTTTGCCAAAAGCGAAGCAATAATTTGAGAAACGTTGATTTTCCACAACCACTTTCGCCAACGATACCGATAATTTCGCCCTTTTGCGCGTGCATCGTAATATCCTTTAATACCTGCGTTTGTCCGTCATAAGAGAACGACAAATCCGTTACTTGTAAATTATCGTATTCGATATTTTTTCCGTTCCTGATTTCCTTCACCACAGGTTGTTCGGCAAGTAAATTTAGCACTCTATCGCCACTTGCAAAGGTCTGGGTCAAATTGCCGAGCAACGCCGAAATGGCGATAACGGGACCGAACGAGCCGAAAACGGTAACCACCCCGATGATCATTTTGCCGACAGAAAGCATATCGAAACGGACGAGAAAAACACCGACTACAAGCGTAGCGATAATGAATAGCGATACCGACAGTTCGGTTGCTGCAGCCGCACGGGTGGTATCGTGTTTCATCTTTTTCGTTTCCGCAAGCAAGTGGTCGCTACGACGATTGACTTCCCATTTCCGTTCTTCGCCGGCATTGTTCAAAACAATATCCTTAATACCTTTGATACTATCGAGAAAATATGCGTTGAAAGCAGAAAATTCCGCACGGTATTTCACCCCACTCGCTTTTAATCTGTTTGAAGAAATTATCGGTACAACGATTCCAATCGTCAAATACGCAACTAATGCAACCAACGCAAGATACCACGAAGAAACGAAACCGACAAACAAAAGCACCACTACGGAAACAATAATCGCAATGCAAATTGGCGAAATCGTGTGCGCGTAAAACACTTCCAGCGTTTCGATGTCGCTCGTAATCATGGCGATGATACTGCCCTTTTGCTTGTTTTCGAGCTTTGCAGGGCAAAGCGTTCTGAGCGCACCGAATATCTTATCTCTAAGCACCGCAAGCAATTTGAACGCAATATAGTGATTGGAATACTGCTCCAAATAGCGAAGAAGTCCACGAAGAACACCACAACCGACGGCAAAACCGATGATCCAGCCGTAAGAAAGCGCAATCGTTTCGCCGAGTGCTTTCGCTACGCCCACTGCACCGAACACAGTCACGCCCATGGCACAGACAAATCCCAAACTGCCGTTGATAACCGCCAAAATCATAATATACGCAAGACTACCAAGTAACAGAATCAGGCTTGCCATGATTGTTGCGCCACTTCTACGAAGTTTTGTCTTACTCATAATGCGTAGCCCTCCTCTAACTCTTTTTGTGTACGATACAAATTTGCGTAACCACCGTTCTTTTCCGTTAAATCGGTATGCGAGCCACACTCTTTCACCTCGCCATGTTCCATATAATAGATATTGTCGGCACTGACAACATTTGCAAGGCGATGAGAAATGACGATCACGCTCTTTGTTTTGGACAATTCTTTGATATTACGCATAATGATCGCTTCGCTCTCCACGTCGATATTGCTTGTTGCTTCGTCAAACACGTAAATATCTTTATCTGCAACCAAATTGACCGCCAAAGCAAGCCTTTGTTTTTGTCCACCCGAAACGTTGTTTGCGTCTTCCGTTATTACTTTATCAAGTCCGCCATTTTCACGGATGAACGTATCGAGATTAACCGCTTTCAAAGCCTCGTAAATGCGTTCATCGCATACCTGCCCGTTAGCAAGGCGGAAATTTTCTCTGACCGTCGCATTGAAAATATAGGTATTATAACTGACCGACGCAAGGCAAGAATAATAACTTTCACGGGAAAGTTCTTCAAGCGGAATACCGCCGACGGTAATACTTCCGCGTTTCGGTCGGAACGCCCCGACAAGCATATTGACAACCGTCGATTTTCCGCATCCGCTCTCGCCTACAATTGCCGTCATTCCCTTTTCGGGGAAAGTCAGATTTACGTTTTTCAGCACGTCACGCTCGCCGTCGTAAGAGAACGTAACGTTATCGAGCACGATTTCTTTGCCGTTTACTTCCTTCGTTCCCCAAACGGGATCGGGTTGATCTAACAACGACAAAATCTTTTTGCCTGCGCTCGCTCCGTTCATTGCCACGTGGAACGCACTGCCGAACGCACGAAGGGGCAAGAAAAATTCCACGGCTACAAGGCACAAGAACAACGCCATGATCGGCTCTAAGCCCCAAAATGCCGCTCTGCAAACCGCAAGCGCGATACCGATACCAGCTCCGCCGTAAGCGACAAGATCCATAATCGTCGTGCTTGCCAGTTGCATAACCAGCACTTTCATCGTGATTTCTCTAAATTCTTCTGCACTCTCGTTCATTCTTTCGTGTTGCGCTTCGTCCGCTTGAAATATCTTCAATTCTTTTAAGCCTTGCACGCTGTCAAGGAATTTATCGCCCATCGACGTATATTTGCCCCAATATTTTGCAAATATCTTTTTCGCATATTTGGAAACCGCCACAATGGAAACGGGAATGAGCGGAACGCAAGCGAGCAACACAAGAGCCACGCGCCAATCAATCCAAACCGTAATACAAAATAAGATTATCGGTGCAAGCATCGCATAGAAAAACTGCGGCAAATAACTCGAATAATACAAGTCGAGTTGCTCCACGCCTTCCATTGAAACTTGCGTAAGCCCCGCCATGCTCATACCGTCCGTCGAACGAACGCCGAGTTTTACGATTTTATTGTAAACCTGTTCGCGTAAATCCTTTTTCACGTTTCTTCCAAGCTTATCTTTGATATCGCCCGTCAGTCTTGTCATGGTGTATCGAACGGCAATGGCAACGATCGCGCATACCGCAGGATATACGAATGAAAGCCCTTCGGCTTTTTGGATAGCAAGCCAAATCGCCCAACAAATGCAAGCCGTGATCGACACGTTCGCAATCAAGCCGATCGTTTGCAAGGCTACCGCTAAAAATATATATTTTTTGTTTCCGCTGATCAAGCGAAACAGCTCTTTATCTATCATAGTTACCTCAAAAATGATCACTTTTTATATTTATATTAACGTTACAATTACCGCCGTAATAGCCGCAACGACGGCAAACAGCGGAATTCCGCGCACAAACGAACCGACGTGTTTTTTCGAATCTTGATAGGCTTGTTTTTCGGGGATAAACGAAAACCGAATACGTTTCGTATTTCGCCACCAAAGTAGGTCTATTACAAGCAAGTCGAATACACCGAGTCCTTCGCCAAAAATCAAAAAGTAGATAAACGCCGACAGATAATTCGTCAAGCCGAGAACGCTTTTTAGCGCAATGCCGAGTACCGAAAAGACGACCGTAAACAACAGAAGATTGCCTAAAAGCACCAACCAAATATTTTTTTCTTTTGGTAAATATTGTTTTAGCGATGGCTCGTTTTTTACAATGCGTTGAACCTCGTCGGGATAAGAGCGCAGCCCGATTAAATTCTTTTTGTCCGTTCCCGTACCGAGAAAACAAAAGAACCAATAAAGAAAATAAAATGCAACCGCAATTATGATTTTTGCAAGCATTTATTCCCCTCCTCACCAAATCCAAAGCATCAGTCCGCTACTGATAAAACCTGCTAAAATCGCAAAGGGTAGGACAGGCAGGCACACCTTTACATGAAACCACTTTTGATGATATTCCTTTTCCATGTGCTCCGTGCCCGGCAAGCGAATTCGTTTGATATTCGCAAACAACACCCAATCCAAAAAGAAAGTGTCCCACGCAAATACGCAAAGCATATAAATCCACGTTAGCCCTACGCCTTGCCAAAAGGTTTTCGCTCCTGCCAAATGCAACATCCAAGCAAACAAGAAAAGGAATGCCACCACGGCAAGCAACTTTTTTCCAAGCATTAGTTTCGTCAATCTCTTTTTGGTTGCTTCTTTATGCTGAGAGCGGTAGTATTCCGCCTGAATTTCCGGCGGATAGTCGCTGATAAAGGTCAGTGGACTAATCATTAGCATCCCGAAAACCAATGAACCAAAGCCAATCAGCATTATGACAATTTCAATTAAAATTACAGCAAGATTCATCTATATGTTCCTCCCCAAATATCGGCCGCCTTTGTCATTCGTGTGCTTTTATCATTTCCTCTAAAAACTGTTCCGGATGTTCTCCTGCCAAGCCACCATGTCCGAGTTCGGTAAATATTTTATATTTGAACGGATAACCTTGTGATTTTAACATTTCAAGTTGTACAGAAAACTTTTTATCCACCGTTCCCTTAATGCCATACCAAAGATGCATATCCGTTTTTTTGAATAAGTTGTAATCGGTTTTCTTGCCAATCAAGCAGTAATCCTGATTCTTCCAGCTTTTCCAAGTGGCATTACGGTATAAAAGTCTGTTTGCTTCTTCCATTGTTCTTCCTGTAACCTTACACAGAAATTTTGTACGAAGCGGTCCCGGATTTCCCATAATCACATAGAACAGACCGGTAAAGAAAAAACAATAAACATCTTTTCCGATTTTGCTTTTTATATCCGGATAATCTTTTAAGCTTATACCATCGGCGATGGTGGTTGTGACTGTCAATCTATTATCAGCTAACACTTCCATCAAAACCCTGCCGCCATACGAAAGACCGTAAAGAATATCAATATGTCCATTGTAATTTTCTACGATATAATCTCCTAATTTTTGAGCCTCATATTGCACAGATACAAATTCTGTTTCAGGCTCGGAGGGGTTAAAACCGTCATATCCAACAAGAATAACATGATATTTTCTTGCAAGTATTTTCACCGTTGGCTCTGCACCTTTATACGATACGCCACCACCATGAAGTACAACTACAAGTTCTTTGTTTCCTTTTCCAAACTCAAAATATTTCATTTCAACCTCTTAATATTTTGATTTACTCTTTTGCTTCTTTTACTTTTCAGCATCTCTATGATTTTGCAAAACCTTCTATCCCTCAGCTTAGCGGTCAATTCTTCGCTCTACCCGTTCCCACACATTTTCTCGTTCTGTTTCCAAATAATATAAGGCAATTTTTGTCTTGATCTGTTTTTTACAAGACTTTCCCTTCATATGAAAACGCACGGTAAGCCGTGATGCTCCATTGCAACGTTTTTTCACAAGCCAAAGTCGCTACGGCAAACAAAATGCCGAGAGCGACTTGTAAAACTTTCGTTACCCAAAGTCCGCAAATACCGAAAACGACGAAAGCTGCAAGCGACAAAGCCGTTGCTATAATCATCGATATAATCAAACTTTTCGGCACCCAATTCTTATAATTCGGTTTCATATGATTACTCCTTATGATTTTTCCATATATCTTTCTTTGCCTTTCTTTTTTCTTTCAGCATTGCCGTAACGTGAGAGATTGCAAATACAGGATGCGAAAACAACATTCTTGGTCCGGCATATCGCATCACATCTTTCATCTGCGTGCGATACTCTGGCTTATAGCAGTGAATTTAACAATAGGAGCAGAAACCTTTATCCTTTTTGAACGGACATTTCTCCAATCGAAACAATGCATAATCGGTCAATTCTTTGCATTTAGAGCAGATTTCTTTCCTTTTTACGTTTTCTTCTTTACGCTCCGTCTTGTGATTTCCGGCACAATAGGTATATATCATAACGGGAATGAGTTTCTTTTCCCTGTTCCAATGCTTATACTCTCGGCTCATACCCCTTCTCCGTTTGCAACTTTTCTAAAAATCTTGCGATTCCGTCCCTTGTTTTGTCGGACAATGCGCAAGTGGCATTCAGTGCGTCTTTAAAAGCCATATCGTTCGGCGTGCCACAATGAAATGATAAATGCGACGCCATAAATTCAATAATAGAACGATAATCGGACAGTATCGACTTACTACTTTCGGTCAACGTCAATATCCTCTTGTTTTTCGTCACAAAACCTTTTTCACATAATCGTTCCATTGCGTTAAACGCACTCACCTTGGTTACACATAGTTTTGTTGCCAAATAGGATTGTTTCACCACTACCTTCTCTTGACGCAATTCATCTATTGCGATCAAGTACCTCAATTCCGACGCCGTCATATACACCTCACAAATAGTTAGCGTAGACTAACTATTTACCAAAAATATATCGCATTGTCTTCATTGAAGAAAGTTAGCCTACACTAACCAATGCGTTAAAAAAAATAGTTCCTCTCCAAGAACGCAATACAATATACTACAAAAACCGAATTTAGTCAACCACAAGTTAGTGGCTGACTAAAAAATTTCCACTGTATTCATATTTTTTCTGAAAAATAACTTTTAATCGTTTCAAACGCTTCTTCGCTAATAACATGTTCAACCTTACACGCATTGTCTTCGGCAACGGCAATGGGCATTCCCATTTTTACAAAGGCGTCCGTCAATACTTTATGCCTATTGAACACAGCAATAGCTTTCTCCCTACCCTCTTGGGTAAATTGAATCGCTCCACCCGACTCCACTGTAATATAGCCGTCTTTTTTTAAGATACCGACGGCTCGCGATACGCTCGGCTTGCTGTAATTTAATTCCATTGCTACGTCAATAGCGTGAACACTGCTTTTTTTACTTTGAAGCCGTAATATCGTTTCAAGATACATTTCCTGTGATTCGTTATATGACATCTTTTCGCTCCCGTCGATTTTCTTTTATTATATCGCATATTCTTTAAAAAATCAAGCAAAATCGACTTCAGTTAGCAAAGGCTTATTGCTCTTGGAGATTTTTTTACAAATGGTGGAACTATTCGGTTTTCCCTGCCTCCCAAATCAAAAATCAACTTTTCATTATTTTTATAAACCGAAACATTTCTGTTGGACTTGCTATATCGCTATCCTCGGAAGGCATCATAGGATCGGGATTAAATTCATTAAAAAATTCCACGATTTGAAATCCACTCTTATTCACGTAAAAATGGATATTCCGTTTTTCGAAATACGGAGTGCAGGTTTCCCATTGCTTTGTTTCAGGATACTTCGCTTCGATTGCTTGCCATGCGGCATAGCCTATTCCCTTGCTATGGCTTTCGGGCGTTGTAAACAGCAAATCAAGATGGTTGTGCTGCGTTTCCTTATCTATTTCCACGACAACACCGCCGACTTTAATTTCGTCCAACATGATTAAAAACGCTTCGTTGTTTTCGGCGTCTAACGATTCTTCGATGGTTTTACGAGAAATAATCTCTCCGTCTTTATCAACATGGTTATCTCGCTCGCCGAACTCCGATAATGCTCCGTACTTAAAAGACCTTTGATTTTCTAAAATAAAATATTCTCTGTCTTTTTCCGTCAACGGAACAAGAACAACTTTTGATTTTTTCCATAAAATATGCGCTCCTTAAAAAAATTACTCGACTAGCATTACGCATAACCGAGCTCACTCGACATCTTTTCCGACAGGCTGCCTGCAAGCAAACGCTTACTATCCCCTACGCTACGGCGTACTGTCCTCCGATGCTATTTTTCTTTGTTTGTGTTAAATCATAAACAAGACAAAAAATCAAGTAAAAACACCAAGTCTAAATTCTTTTACAAATTGAAGCAAAAAGTTCTAAAGGCCCAAGATTTACTGTTTACAACTAGCTAAGAAATAAGGATACATTGGCATATATTCGTCTTTGAAAAAAACTTTATAATCTAAATTTTAATCGTGTCGAATTCGATACGGTTAAAACTGTTGTTTTTAGCAAAAGTTCCCATAGTCATCTCTTTTTTGAAATTTCCAACTTGTATAATGAGAACTATCTGGTTTCGGTGTAGTAAAAGGAATAACCATTCCAAAACTTTCGTATAAAAAGAAAAATACGCAACCCCACAATTTTTCGCGAGGGTGCGTACAGTTCCTTTCTGTGTGCCGATACCAATTTTGATACAATTTACGTACACCCTTGAATTTTTGCGTACAACATGTGAAAAATGCGTACAATTTGCTTAATTTTGTGTACAATAGATAGAATTTAGTACACCTAATAAACGGCAATATCTTTGTTGTTTTTACGCTTTTCTTGTTTTTCAGCATTGTCTATTGTTAAACCAAAGCATTCGTAAATAATTGCTATTTTTATGTCATTTTGTTTAATTTATAAATGAATTAATAATAGTTGTTTTCTTGTCATCTAACGACTTTAAAAGAAGTTCTAATTCTTTTATTTTGGCATCGTATTCCAAAACTTTTTCCATTGTTTTATTTTGAATAGTGATATCAGGCACATAGAAACTTATGCCTTTAACCCTATCAATGGAAGCTCGATATGAGCGAGAAAATCCCATTTTTTTGCCTTCACATTCTAACAATCTTGCAACATATCGAGGATGTGCTTTATTTGTTAGCACTCTTAATACACCACAGTGGTCTGTGGGATAAAATGGCTTGTTCCTATTATAAAGGTTCACCATCCAATCTCCGTCTATACCCCATAATATTGAATCCGTAGAGAAGTCTTTTATCAAGAGTTTATCGGTATATCCAAAAGGCTCAAACACATTGGCACTGAACACGGGAATAGTGCCGCCTGCTACCAATTCAGAGTTAAGAACACGTTTCCCTATTGTCACGATAAAACTTGTTCTATCAGATAAAGTTAACTTATACCCCCCCCCCGAATTTTCAGTAATTACTTCCAATTCTTCAAAGACTTTCTCGATTTTTTCACGATATTCTTCAATACTCATTCGTGTGGAGTTATATTCGTTATCTATTGCCTGGCAAGCTCTTATAATTTCTTCTTGAACAGGAATAGGCGGAATAGGAATATAAACTTCTTCTTTCAAATATGTGCTATTTAAGCTCTTTCCAAAAGCTTTATCCCCTACATCTTGAAGGTCTATTAAACGACTATTAAACAGATGGAATAAATACAAATCTAACAATTCTGTTTTATCCAGCGGAATTAAACCTGCAATAGCTTCATTTGTATACAAGTCTGTCCCTGCAATTGCCGTTTTCCCAATACTCAACTTAAAACTCAACAAGGTTGTCCCTTTGGGAATAAGTTTTACATTTGAATTAGCGATTGCTTCATCTGTTATTTTTTCTTTGGTATCAGAAATAACCTGTCCCTGCATTTCTGCAATGGATACCCACAAATTTGAACCTGTAAAGTATTCATATTTTTCACGGGAAGGAGTTCCGCCAATTAGTACTTTACACTTCATCCCTAATTTAGACAAAGGATATTTACTCGCCAATTGTTTCTTTATTTTAACACTCGTTTTAATTGATTTATTAAATGAAGAACGAGAGAAATCAAGCATATCCGAGGAAGAAACCATACCGACGTAGGATTTATTTTCTTCTGTAAATGTTGGATATTTGCTTAAAAAAGATTGACGAACTGCCGACGAAAGAGTTCCTTCCGCTCGCCTATCTGTATCACAATACATTTTACCACCGGCTTTTATTATTTGAATACCTTCATTCCCCTTACGCTTGCTCCAATCATAACCAAGGAATTCTTTTTGTTTTGCATTGTCGGTGGGGGCTGTTATGATAACCGTTTGTTGCGTATACGTTAATGCAAAATATATCAGTTTTTCAAGCTCCTGATGTTTGGCGTATTCGTAAAACTTAATAGTCAACCGTCTTGCTTGTTCAGATGTGGAAAGTTTCTTGAACGTTTTGCTGTTTAAATACTTGATTGTCGCACTGTCAGCCTTAAACGCTTCCAAATACATATTCAAATATTCGCTGTTTGCAATTTCATCAAAAGAAAGCTCTTGTTTTGAAAATGCGGTATAATCATCTTCGCTAACGCCAATTTTTGCGACATAGCTTTCAAATATTTCTTTATCTTTCCAATCTTCTAATTCTGCCCCCCCCCGAAAGAATAGAGCTTACACTGTCGTAAACCATATCTTTTTGTTTTGGTGGTTCATTGTATTTTTCAAGGAATAATACAACGGTGTTTGTACCTGTTTCGCCAAATGTTTTGCTGCCGAATTGCACAATCGCTCGAATCAAGAAGTTTTGTAAAATTTGCTCTCTTGCGCCAGTATAACTTGCTGAGTCATTGCTTAAAATACTCGACGGAAGAACAACCGCCGCAATTCCTTTCGGTTTTAAGAGTTGCACGATTCTTTCTACGAATAATGTTTCTATTTCACTGCCATTATCGCCGATTCTTTCAAGAAGCTCGAAAGAATTATTTTTTAGCTTTAAGTGCTGTTTAAAATCTTTAACTGCATATGGAGGATTTGCAACGAGAATATCAAAAGTACCATTTTCAATCTGTCTTTCGGGTAGATTCTCAAGTCCGTCACCGAAAACGATATTACCTTCACCTGCACCATTCATGTACAATGATATTTTAGCAACACGTGCAAGTCGATAATCTTTTTCCACACCAAAAATATGGTCGCGTACCCAATTATTATTGTCGTCAGATTCGACAAAGGCATTGATAGCTTCTACTGCTTCAGTCAAAAAATGTCCTGCTCCACAAGCGTAGTCGATAATCTTGGGATAAACCGTACCTTTTTCTGTATGCGTAATTTGCTCAATAGGTAAGCAATCCCATATAAATCTCGTAATGGGGGTTGGCGTGAAGAATTGTCCTTCATTTTGCTTAAAGCCTTTGTTTAGCAACTGCTCAAACAAGTCACCCAAAAATTGATGCTTTGAAGGGTACACGATTCTATATTCTTGGAAAAGTTGAACAACTTCCACTAAAATTTTCCCGTTTTGATAGAATAATTCTTCGTTATGAACGTCTTTAAAAGAAAAATCGTTATTAGAAAAAAACTTCAAAATACGAATTTTATCTTTCAAATCGGCAATCGCTTTTTCACGAGTACGCCCTGTATAGTTCGTGAATAACCATTCGGGATAATCAGCTGATACATAGAAAATTTCCTCGTGCATAAAGGTTTCCATTCCTTCTTTATGCAGGCGTTGTAAACGATCTTGTAAAGTTTCGTATGTGTCAGTTCCTTGTCTATATTGGAACTCTACAACGTCGTTATCCGTTTTTTGTATTTCGTCTACAAGTTTACAGATAAAAAGCGCAATCAGACGATTGAACGCATTTTCCTTGTCACTGACATTGTTGTGACGGAGAATTTCTTCAAACTTATTTACGATTTTATCATTGGGAGTAAAATCGCGCAAATCCTTTTTACACAAAGGCTTTATTCCGATTTCATATGCACGAGTATCGTCTGAGAAAACGAGATTATTATGCCAAACATTTGCATAAGTGTCTCGCCAAACGAGATATTTACCTTCTGCTGTAAATGCAGACAAATAAAGTTTTATAGTATCGTCTTTTTTTGCACCTATCACAAGTTGAGGGTCATCCGAACAGTTAATCGTAGGAGCTTTATAAACAATTTTGTTATTTTCAATACCAGAAGAATATAAAACTAACCATTTTGTTGCTCTTTCCTGTTGCCAATAAGAAAACAACTGCCCACCGTCATTACAAGTGTCTTTATGCGCTTTATCGAACTCTTTTCCTGCAGTTTTACACTCAATAATGAAAAGCATAGTGCCATTTGGAGCAGATACGCATATATCTGCTCGGCCGCTTTTCGAATCGTGACCTAAATGCCATTCTTTTTCAAGTTCAATATGCTCGGGGCGATAACCTTTTTCAAGCAATCTATTAACACACTCAAAAACTACAAAATTTTCAGGTTGTTCAAAATTATTATTGCGTTCTCTTCCTTTTATGGCTTGTGGATATATTAAGGAATTACTCCTGAAATCAACACACATTTTACAATTAAATGCTGTATAATATTTCTCAAATAGATCGCCATTATTTATAAATCCCAAAAGTTGCAAACATGTCTTAAAATTCTGCTTATTAATAATATTCATAAACAACCATCCTTATATATTCTCTAAAATAATTTCATTTTCTTTGCATAAAATTTCAATTTTCTTTTTCACTAATTTAGTAGGAGCATATTTTCCGTTCTCCCACCTGTTAACGGAAGTAAATGATACTCCTAAAAGTTCAGCTAACGCCATTTGAGATAAGTTTAGCTTTACTCTTAATCTTATAATTGCATCCGCATAATCTATTTTCATATTTTACCTCCAATGCAGATTATAAACTCTTATTAAAGATTATAGCACTTTTTTTCATAAATGCAAGTGCCATGATCTATTATGTCAATGAAAACAAAAAAATTCTCAAAATACCTATCGTTTTATTGAAGTAGCATTCGTTTCGTTAATATACCTTTCGTTCCATTGAAGCACCTTTCGTTTCGTTAATAAGGCTTTCGTTCCGTAGTTATATGGTAAAAATGAAAAAAGCCCTGCAAAAGCACCCAGAGGTACTCCTACAAGGCAAAAAATTACATTACAGATAGGAAAATAACTCCTTTATGTAAAGAAAAAAGGTCTGACACAAATCGTATCAAACCTTTGATTGTCTTATGGCGGAGAGTTTGTGATGTAAAACGAATTACTTTTATACTGAACAATTTTATCAAAAATGCAAAAATTGTTCAGTATTAGTGAACAATTTACTTGACTTTTGAAAAATTGTTCAGTAATATATAATTATAAAAGGAGCAGATTATGATAAATAGAGAACACTATATTGCATCAGTTAGAGAATTTTATGATTCAGATTTAATAAAAATTATCACTGGGATTAGGAGATGTGGAAAGTCTGTAATTTTGGAACAGATTAGAAATGAAATAAATCAAAAAACAGAGAATATTATTTGTCTAAATTTTGAAGACAAAAGAGTTAGTTCTACGATTAAGAGTGCTGACGATTTAATTAAATATGTTGATAAAAACAGAAAAAATGGCAAATGCTATTTATTTTTTGATGAAATTCAAGTTTTGGATGGGTGGCATACTGCATGCAAAACTTTAAGGCTGGATAATAATTCTGTTTTTATTACAGGCTCAAACTCAAAACTTTTATCTAAAGAATTTACAAAAGAATTAAGCGGCAGATATGTTTCATTTCAAATTAGACCTTTTGTATATAAAGAAATTTTGGAATATACAAAAGAGTTGAACAAAGATTGTTCAGTTGCCGATTATTTGGTTTGGGGCGGTTTTCCTAAAAGATTTGAATTTAATGGCGAAGAAGCACAAAGAATTTATCTTAATGACTTAGATGAAACGATTGTAATTAACGATTTAATAAACAGATATAAAATACGAAAAACAAATTTATTTAAAAGCATAGTAAACTACATTTTGCGTTCTAATAGTAGAATTTACTCAGCAAATTCAATAAGGGATTATGTCAAAAAAGAACATTCTGAATGTTCGGTCAATACTGTAATGAAATATCTTGGTTACTTAGAAGAAGCTTATATTATTGAATCTGTAAAACAATACTCAACCAAAACGAAACGAGAACTTGCATTTTATCAAAAAGTATATAATGAAGATGTGTGCTTTAATTCACTTAGATGTTTAGATAATAGATATGATTTAACACACAACCTTGAGAATATAGTGTTCAATGAATTAAAATATATGGGTTATAATCTTTATGTTTATGATAACAACGGTAAAGAGATTGACTTTCTTGCACAAAAGGGCAACAAAAAATATTTTGTTCAAGTGGCTTACAGTGTTTTAGATGAAAAGGCATATAAAAGAGAGTTTGAAGCATTTTCTGATATTGATAACCTTTCCCAAAAAATCATCATTACAAATGACGATTTGGATTACTCAACTAGCAGTGTAAGACATATAAAACTAAAAGATTTCTTGTTGATGGAAGAATTGTAAACTTCTGGTTAAATGAATTTAAGATTAAATATAAAAATTAAAAGTCGTGATTTAATCACGACTTTTTGCTTATTAAATTCTGTCTCCATAAGGTAATGATTTTATATAATTTTCCATAAACTGCCAATCAGGTATTCATTCTTAAATGAAGAACTGATTATGGATTATTTCAAAAAGATAATTTGTGGAGATATAGACAATTATGAAGTAA
>CAZKXB010000055.1:0-15322 GCA_964556595.1 uncultured Ruminococcus sp.
TAGCACCTGACTGTTAATCAGGGTGTCACTGGTTCAAGTCCAGTCGGGGGAGCCATATTGTCAAATCCCGAACATTCTAAGATGTTCGGGATTTTTCTTATTCCCTTGTTTTTTGATATCCTTTTTATACGTTGTTGCTTTAGTCTGAATATAAGGTAGCGCTTGAGAAAGCTCCCATTAGCAGTTATTGCCTTCGCCTACATGATGCAGATTACCATTCACACAGAATTTCTACCAGTTGCGCTATACCTCTTGACTTTTGACGGTATATGAGTTATGATTGGTTTAGAGTGCAGCTTCATGTATCGGTACTCCGAACAGCGAGTTAGCTGATTTTTTATTGACTGCAAAGAAACACACGAAAGGGGAAAACTATGATTTCAGCCGCTTTGGCAATTCTTGAAACTCAAGCAGAACGCAATGAATTATTGAAAATATATGAGCAAAACATAAAGACATTTTATTCCATTGCGTTTTCAAAATTACATAACAGGCAAGACGCGGAGGACGCTATACAGGAAGCGTTTTTAGCTGTTGCTAGAAATCCCGCATTGTTATTTAATATTCCTTGCGATAAAAGAGTATCATACATAAATGTTATTGTAAGGAACACCGCATATAATATGTGGAACAAAAATCAAAAGATTTATAAGAATGAAACTGTTCTTGATGATATGGTTGTTGATGAACAAATATCGATCGAAGAAATAATATTGAGCGACTATTCTTGCGAGCAGATATTAAGGTTTATTGACAAGATGTCTGAAACAACAAAAGCGGCGGTTTATCTAAAGTTGCACCTTGGCTTGAAGAACAGCGATATCGCAAATGTTCTTGGAATATCAGAAGACGCGGCAAAGAAAAGAATTTCCCGTGCCAAAAATCAGATTAAACAGTATGTGGAGGGATTAAAAGATGAGTAAAAGTTATTCACTTGGCGATTTGATGGCTATGTATTATGAAAATGAATTTTCAGCCACGGAAGAAGTTACACTGCCGCAGTTTTCAGCTAAACACAATCGAAAAATGAAAAAAGCATTTAATGCTTTTGCTGAAAACAGAACATCTGCACATGACCTCTCAATGACAACAAACGCTAAAAAACCTTTGAGTATAAGAAAACAAATTCTTTTTGCGGCAATAATTATCATTTTGCTTGCATTTGTTACGGGCGGGGTAAAAGCATTTTTCTCCAACAGTTTTCGCGGTACGGTTTATAATGATAATACTTATATTTTTGCTTTTGATGATAGTGATGTCCCGACTATAATAGAGGAAGAATATATGCTTTCTGTTATTCCTGAGGGGTATGAATTATATGGGGTTAGTTCAGCCAGCACCACCAGAAGTGTTGTATATAAAAACGCTTCCAGTCAAGCGCTAATTTTCGACCAAACGGTAAAATCAGAATGTGATTCGCATGTAAATACGGAAGGGTATAAGATTGAAGAAATTGATATAAATGGCTGCGATGGGATATACATTGAATTTCGTTACAAAAATTTTACCGACACCTTGGTAATATGGAATAGTAATGATTATATCTTAATGCTATATGGTAATTTTGCCAAAGATGAACTGATTGATTTGGCTAAAAGTAATGAAATTAAAGGGTTTATATAAAATCTTTTAATTTTATGTCCCCAAATTCGCATTTGAAGGAATGTAGTAGATAGAAGTCAAAAAACTTCTAATACACACGAAAGGAGGCGAATCCAATGCAGTTTAAGAAAATTTCGGCTATCCAACACAAAATCTGGTTTATCAAGCGGCACATACCGCGTGAAATCTGCGGCAATATCAAATTTAATGCTGACTAGCAGCAACTTGGTGTTAAAATTAAGCTAGGGTTAATTATGTAACCAAATTCACGCTCGTTTGACACGATAAGTAGAAGATAAAATATCTTGACTTCTAAAATTGTTTGTGGTATAATTGGCTCAAAATTAGGATATGGAATGATTATTTATGTTGTCTTTTTACACAGCGCTGCTTAATAATAGCGAGGATAGAAATAAATTTGAGGAATATTATATTTTATATCGACAGGATATGTACCGAATTGCATATTCAATTTTACATAATTGTGAGGACGCAGAAGACGCTGTGCATGAAGCATTCATACGGATTGCAAATAATTTTATGAAAATATCTCAGATAGAAAGAGAAAAAGTATTATCCTATTTTGTTATTATTGTAAGAAATGTTTCTGTTGATATTATACGCTCTACAAAGAGAAAAAACACAGTTTCGGTAGATGATGACGCCGCAATTGAGGTGTCAATTGATGACATAACAGAACAAATGAGTTATATTCAATTATTAGATGTTTTGAAATCACTTCCAACAATGCACAGAGATATACTTTTGTTGTATGCAAAAGGGTACAAAACAGCAGAAATTGCAGAGTTCCTTGGTATTTCTTACAAGGCGGCTTCTCAAAGGATTTGCAGAGCGCGAGCGCTGTTGTTGAAACGAATTACGGAGGGTAACAATGAACAATACAAGTAAGTTAGTAATGGCTTTAGAGGAACTTCAGCAAGCAGAACTCAATGAATTGCGGTATGAAATTTCTGAACATGATTTTTCAAAATCCTTTGAAAGAAAAATGAAAAAGGTTATAAACTCTAGAAATGTTTTTGCACAGCCCACAAGTATTCGACCGCGTTATATGCTGAAATATGCGTTAATTGCAATAATTGCAATGGTTGTCTTGGCAGCTTGCGGTTCTTTGGTTAAACATCTTTTTATGGGCGGTGTTAACTATGATGATTATGCAACTTACGCCTTACTTCACGGCACATATGTCGAGGACACTCCGAACTTTATTAAGGAAAAATATGATATTACATATAATCTTGATGAATTTACAAGAACGGTAAATGATGATGACGAAATCTGTAGATATATAACATATAAATATCAGGATAGTTATATAGAATTAGTACAGTCCACCATAAATGATTATTCTGCATGGCTTAATACAGAAGATGCAGATGTTTTGGAAATTGAGATAAATGGACATAAGGCAATCCTTTGTACGTTTTCTAATGGCGGTTGTTATGTGCTGTGGAATAATGATGACTATATTTTGGAAATCAACAGCAATTTAGACAAAAATATTGTTATTGGAATAGCAAAATCTGTCGAGAAGTTATAAAATTTTGCCATTGGTTTGGTTTCCGTGTAGAAAAACAAAGCCTCCTAACGTTTTTATTTATGAAGGGAGGTGAGAACTTGTGAGCAAAAAGATATTGGGAAATGTGTATCATTTGGGAACAGGAAGATTATATTTTTACATTTTCAGGCTATGGGATTAGTAAAAACGAACTAATTGAAATGGCACGATTTGTGAAAAAAGTAGAATAAATAAAAATGGTGCAAGAAAATGTTCTTGCTTGGTGTTTATTGTGTAGAGGGCAACCTCAAAGCTGTGTGGCAATTTAGATAAAAACACGCTGCTCGATTTAGCTAAAACTATCAAAGTTTATAAAGGCTAAAAATCAGGCATAGTAAATTGAAACATTTCTCGGATTATCTATATAAGAGGGTGTAGAAAATCCTCGAATAATCTGGGAGGGGGTGTTTCCAATGTGGCTTAAGAAAATTTCGGCGATTGTATGCTTGTTAGTTGGCTTGTGTGCGTGTCTGAATGTTTCGGCAGCAGCTGAAAGTGCATATTATTTTATGGATAGTTCAATTTCTCCATACTATGAAATTGCGAGTAATCCTATTAGTAATTTGCAAATAAGCGGAACAACTGCTTCTTGTACAAGTTCATCAAGAGGAGTTGATGTTGTTAAGATAACAGTTGAACAAACTCTTGAAAAGTACAGCGGCTGGCTTTGGGTATGGAATGATGTTGACGGCGCTAAATGGAAAACAACAATGTATTCCAATAGTATATCCATATCCAACACAAAATCTGGCTTATCAAGCGGCACATACCGCGTGAAATCCGTGTTCACGCTGACGGATTCAAGCGGCGCAACAGAAACTATTACCGTTTACAGCGCGGAAAAGACGGTTTCGTAATGTGCGAACCGTCAAATCAAACACAGCATTTTTTATAGAAAGGAAAATTATCATGACTAAATTCAAGAAGATCGCAGCTGCAATAGCTGTTGCTGCAAGCATTGGCTCAATCGGACTGGTATCTTATGCCGACACGCCCCAAAATCAGACAACCCCAAATAATGATTACACACTTATGTGGGGTGCAGGTAATGCAAGAAATGATTTCACAGTGCAAAAAGATAAACTGCTTGCGTTTATCAACCACGGAATTGTATATTGATAGGGGAGGGTGACGAAATGAAAAGAATTATTTCGCTTATAGTTTTAGGTTGTATGATTCTGACATTATGTTCTTGTTCTTCAAATAAAATTTCTTTTGATGACGAAAGGCTCACTAATATACGGGTAAGTAGTACAGACGGAACCGTGTATACCGATAAGATTACATTGCATTGTAAAAATGCGGTGCATAGCGATAACTTTAATACTATTGAGATAACTCCCCAAATTGAAGCTGACAGTGATAACAGACTTTATATCCAATATGTGTTTAATGAAAATAAATTTCTTGCACAGTCTTATGGTAACAATGTTGTCGGCATTTTATCGGCTGACGGAGCATTTGAGGAGCTTTTTTCGGATGATACTGATCGTAATATGAACATATTGTGTTGTGATGATGATTATATCATTTATATGGTTAGTTTAAGAAGCGGAGGGCGCACTACCGGTCAAATGCATATGTATTCTCTATCCGAAAAGAGCAACTTAAAGATTGCAGACATAGACGACGCTTCTGCATGGGTTGATTATAGCGCTGTGCGTGTAGATGATGTCATTTACTACAACAGTGTAAACCGTATTGAAGACGGGTATGCCGTAGAGTCGATAATGGAATACAATATTTCCAAGGGGACAAATCAACTGTTTTGTGCAGACGCTGCCCTGCCTTCAATATATAATGGTAAGCTGGCGTTTGTTAAAAACAACACCGCCCTGGTTGAATATACAGATGGAGGCTTTTCGGAGATCCTCGATTTGAAACAAAGCGGGCTTTATCGAACAGTAAGGGGACATCATATAAGCGGTGACAAGGTATGCTATGATTACTCGATATATACTGATGAAACATACGATGGCGCTACGGGAAGCGGTGTTGGCTTTATAAAAGACGGCAAACGCTATGAAATTGCAGACTCTGAAGCGTATATGTGTTCGCTTTCCATCGAAGGCAGTCTTGCGGCTTGGAACTATGATTGCGCGGGGGGAGTTTTCCCGATAGTTTATGACTTGGAAACGGATACGGCTACGGTGCTTGATGCGGAAAGATCGGTATATTGGAGTTTTGTTTCGGATAATACTGTATATTTTGCAGAGTATCCGAGCGATTCCGAGGAAATAAGAATTATTACATACAGCAAAAATTAAGTATAATTCAGGTGGCAGAAAATCTGTCCACCGAAAATTATTACAAACAGCAAATTGGGAGTATACATTTCCATTTACTTCGATACCGCCGATATAAGCGATGAACAGGTTCGCTCAATCGCACAGTCTATTTCCCTTAATTAACATAAATAATTTGTATAAATCGACGGCAACATCACGATAAAACGAAAGGAAGCGCCTGTCCGTTTTTGGGCGGGCGTGATGGTGCGAAATGAAGTACATATTTCTTAACATCAGAAATCTGATACGCAACGAGAAATTCATATTTGCGGTAATGCTGGTGTGTATTTTTGTATCAGCGTGGATTATGACGTTCTCTTATGGTCTGTACCAGAATTATTATTCAATGCGCGTTGAGGGCGAAATTGAAAGCCGCGAAATATCGCCGACGATTGCCAAGGGGGAAACCTTGACCAAAGGCGAGTTTGCGCTTTATCTAAATTCCCTGCCCGATTCGGTGCTAAACGAGATGAATGTAATTTACTGTTCCTCCATGTTCAGCTTTGAACATTCTTCGTCTGGCAGCAATTATATGATTGACGTTATTGCGGCTTCAAGATTTACAGTGCATGACGGCGAGTTTCATAATTCCCAATATATTCTGGATATCTGGAACAAGCGTGCTCTGATTGCTTCGGGAAGATATTTTGACGACAGCGAGGAGGCAAATGGCGTGCGCTGCGCCATGATTCCAAGCTATTGGTATGATAGCGGGGGATTTTCAACCGATGAAGCTATGGGCGCTTTGCCTAATGAATCAAGCTACACGGATATTATAACCGAGGACGGCAAGGTTAAGCTGTTTGGCGAAGATTATGAAATAATAGGAACTCATAGTTCAAACGGCGTGGTAGTACCGTTTTTATCGCTGCCCAATGACGTTGCTTTGGGCGAGCTGACTATGTCGTTTGAGAACAGCATATCCCGCAAAAGCTATGATGAACTGAAATACACCGCAAGCTCAGTGATTCCCGGCAAGCTGATTTTCCCCGAACTGCCATTTCCCGATGAGGAAACAATTTATATCTACAACAATATCATGCTGATTTCGGTGCTTATCGCCGCACTTAGCGTGACAAATTTCGCGCTGTTGTATGACTTCATTTTCAAAAAACGCCGCCGACAGTTTGCCATAATGCGTATCTGCGGCTGTACTGGGCTTCGCGTATGGGGAATGTGCCTTGGCGAGTGCTGCATGATGTGCGTGCCTGTATTCCTGCTCGGAATGGCGACCTTTATTCCGTTTATGCACGGCTTCCTTTCGGATATTTTTATTTATATGGAGGACTCTTACACCCCCGTTATTTACGCGGCGATTTTCGCGATTTATATGATTATGCTGCTTATAATTATGGGTGTGAAGCTGTTAATTCAAATCAATAAAACCTTGTCGGAAGCACAGAAAAAGGGGGTGGGATAATGCTGCTGAAAACAGCCTTGAGAAACCTGCGCAAAAATCCCGTGATGAATATAATCTGCCTTATTCAGCTTGTTATGGTGCTGCTTATCACCGCCGTTATGACCTCGGCAATGTCGGTGCGTTACCGTACATACGAGCCTGTGCGGGATATTCTTGAAAGCAGCGGAGTATATTGCTCCTATAACCGTATTTACGGCGCAGTAAAAGGCAATATAAACGCTGATTATAGCAATGCGATATACACCGTGGATAAGCTGAATGAAGATATGCAGGCAGACCGCGTTGCCACAATTCAGTTTGCATTAGCATTACCCAATGTCTTAAACGGTGCGGAGTTTAATGAAGATCATGAGTGGTTTGCAAATCCGTTATTTTATGATGACGAGCTGCTGACAAAATATCAGCCCGAGCTTAAAAGCGGCAGATGGATATCCGAAAAATCGGACGAGCTTGAAGTGGTAATCCCCGAAGGGTTTTGCGGTGCTGATATCGGCGATACCATTGATTTTGAGATAATTGAAAGCGACAGAACCGAGCGAATTTCTGTGCGGGTTGTGGGAATATTGAAAGACGGCGCAGAAGTACTCGGCAATGAACGCTCCAAAGAGGAATACGGCAGCATCTACCGAATGATGTACAGACCGTATTATTCCGAAAAGGAAAACAACTATGTTTTCCTTGCTTCTTCAAGCGCACTCAGCCGACTGTTCCCCAATGTTGACGCGTTTATAAGCACGGCGTTTTTCATTTATGACAATGACATGACCGATGATGAGATGATACAGACGCTGAGAACCGCGTCGGAGCTAAGCCCGCTAAGTGTGGTATCGCTTCCCGAAATGAACGCAAACAGCAAGGCGTATCTGCGCGAGCAGCTTTTGCAGCTTCTCCCGATTGTGATTGTGCTGATGGTTCTTGTTATTGTAAGCGCTATAAGCGTTTCGGCAATTTCGGCTCGGCAAAGGCTTGCGGATTACGCAAAATTCTATATAATCGGTCTGCAATGGAAGCAATGCGCGGCGGTTAATTTTTTGCAGTCGCTTGTGATGAGCGCGGCGGCGCTGGTTATATCAGCGGTATTGCTAGCGGTTGTAAAGCTTACGCCGCTGTCCGATACGGTTATGATTATAATAAACTCGTGGCTTGCCTTTGCGGCGCTGGGAATACTCGCGCTGTACCTTGTTTTTTCAATGATAATGCCGCTGCTGATGATAGGCACAACTACGCCCAAGCAGCTTCTTCAGGAACAATCGGGAGGATAAAACTGTGATTGAAATAAATAATCTTACCAAAAAATACAACCCCAATAAGCCCAATGAATTTACCGCGCTAAAGGATACATCTCTTACCATTGCCGATGGCGAGATGGTGGCGATTATCGGTAAATCGGGCGCGGGAAAATCCACCCTGCTGCACATTATGGCGTGTATCGACAGCTATCAGCAGGGCGAATACAAAATAGACGGAACGCTTGTGCGGGAGCTGTCCGAGCGCAGCCTTGCCCATATCCGCAACGAAAAAATCGGCATGATAATGCAGGATTTTGCGCTGGTTGAGGATTTTTCGGCGCTTGAAAATGTACTGCTTCCGTTGGATTTCGCCAAAAAGAAAACCTCCGACCGCCGCGAAAAAGCGCTTAAGGCACTGCAATCCGTAGGCATGGGCGAGTTCGCCAAAAAGCCCGTAAACAAGCTTTCGGGCGGACAAAAGCAGCGCGTGGCTATCGCAAGAGCTATCGTCAATGAGCCGAGCATAATTCTTGCGGACGAGCCGACAGGCGCGCTTGACAGCAAGACTTCCGCCGAGATTATGGGGATATTCAAAAAGCTCAACAGCGACAGCGGCAAGACCGTTGTAATCGTAACCCATGACCACGGCGTTGCAAATCAGTGCGACAGAATTATAGAAATTTCGGACGGAATAATAGTTTCTGATAAATAATTAAACACAAACGTCAAAGCCGATGAGGGCGTTTCGACCTCTCATCGGCTTGCTTTTTTTGCTGATTTTCGTGAATATCCATCGCAGCGGCAATGTATAAGATGTTGTGAAATATACCAAAAACCCATTCGCAAATTTATGCAAACGTGCCTTGATTAGTGCCGCAAATTACAACTTACGCAGAATTTTTACAAGTTACGCAAGACCTCTTGATTTTTCGCATCATATCGGCTAACATTGCAATCCTGCGAGGTACAACGCAGTTGTTCCGCAATCTTTGTGCGGTATTGCCTTAATCCCCGTTAAGCAGGCAGTGCAACCGAATAAATTATGCGGCAGTTCATTGTGGACTGCCGCATTTCTGATTAAAAAGATGATTTTCAGCGTATTTCCGCGCCGCCCCATTCCACAACGGTAAAGCCCTCGCGTTTCGGCGCAGCCTGCAAGTCCTGCGCAGGAATATTAACATACTCCTCGCTTGCTGCAAAGCTCATAAACACGCGGATAACCGTATCGGGCGCGGGAGAAATATCAAGCCGCGCGTTTTCGGTGTAGTCCTCGCCGTGGAACGAAATAATATTGTATGCATTGTTTTCCATGCGCGGCAGCCAGTATTCGCAGAATTCCGCGCTCTCGCTTTCCGAAAGCCCCAGCAGCGCCAGCTTTTCCTTAAGGAATTCCTCGGTATCCTCGCCGCTTACGCAGAATCCTTCCTCGCGCTCAAACCCGAAGTACTGCTCTCCCTCCCAGAAAAGATAGGGATATACGCTGCCGTCCGCCGTGGTAAGCGTTCCGTCCGCTTCCGCAGTAACCTGCCAGCCGTCCGCATACGGCGGGTCGGTAACGGTAAGCCTGCCGTTAAATTCAAGCCCCACGGAGATTTCACATTCCTCCTGCGGATAAAGGTAGATTACAGGCTTCTCGGCAACCGCATAATCATTGTAATAATCATAGTAATCGTCATTGCAGCCATCATCAAATATATTGCAGCTTGCCAGACCGCCCGAAATTGCAAGCGCCATCGCGCCCGCCAGAATACCTCTGAAAAGACTATCCATGTTGTCGCTTCCTTTCTGCCGCGCAAAATTCAAAAGCCGTTTCGTGCGGCGCTGTTACAAGTAAAACAATTCCGCATGGAAAAAGGTTGCAATAAATTACAGGATAAGAAATTCTGAGGGTATATTCTCCCTGATAAGCTTGTCCACAAAGTAGTAGCTCATTCCCTCGCAGCCGTGCGAAGCCATAAGCTCCTCAGTGTACATGGAGTACGGATAAACGCGGATATCGGAGTAGCCGTAGCCATAGTGATTTATCAGCGGCATAGCGCCCGCGTCGGATATTGTAACCTCGCCCGAAAGATGCTCCTTGGTTATTGTAATCTCGCCCAGCATTTCCACCATGCAGTAGGGATTGCTCTGCGCCGACAGGAAATTTCCCAGACAGTAGAATACAAACGCCTGTCCTCCGTCAGCCTTTTCAAGGTACTCCATTGATTGGATAGTGTGCGGCTGCGTGCCGATTATTATATCAGCGCCCCAGTCCGCAAGCTGCTGTGCGGTGTCATATTGGCTCTGGGAGATTTCGTTTGTGGTTTCAATGCCGAAATGCGCGCTCACAATAACACAGTCATACTTCTCGGCAGCCTCTTTCACCTGCTTTTCTATAAGGTCGGTTTCAGAGAGATATACAAGCTCGCACTCCGAGTCTGCGGGCAGCGAAAGACCGTTGGTATGCTCCATATAGCTTAAAAATGCAAACGTAATATCATTCACCGTCAGCGTGCGGATATTGTTCATATCCTCCTCGTTTCTGTAAGCGCCGTATACGGGGATTTCGGGGTGGTTCTGCTGCCAGTAGTCCAGCGTAGCGATAAGACCGCCCTCGCCCTTGTCAAGCACATGGTTGTTGCCTATGGAAATCACGTCAAAGCCTATCTCCACCATCTCATCGCCCATCTCGGACGGTGTGCAGAAGCATGGATATGTATCGGGCGCGTATTCGTCCGTTATAATTGTTTCTTGGTTAAGTATGGCGAGGTCTGCCGCCGCAATAATATCCGCAACATATTGATATGCATAGCTGAAATCATAGTTCTCGCCCTCTCCCGCACGTCTTGCGGCTTGGTTGTATATCGGCGAGTGTATAAGGTTGTCGCCCGCGCACAGCATTCTTACCGATGTATAATACGGCTCAGGGTCAGGCTCAGAAAAAGCCTCGGTTGTTGTGGTTGTGGTATCACCCGATGTGTTCTGCGGTAAAGATACGTTCGCAGCGCTTTCGGAAGACTCTGCCCCGCCGCTGCAAGCGGTAAGCATTGCCGCGGCTAAAATCGCCGCAATAATTTTAATCCTGTTTTTCATCATTATATACCCCTTTTCGACATATTGTTCCAGCATTTAGTATAACATTCCCGCCGCGATATGTCAAGAGCCGCCGTGCAGAAAATTACACACTCCCCCGTGATATTTTTTATTTGAAATACATACATAACCGTTTCACGGGAAAGGAGAAATATAATGGCAAAAAAGCTTACGGCTGTTGATTTTTTCAAAAAATACAACGGCTCTTTTATGAAATTCGGAGAGATGTTCGCACAGAAGATAACTGATGAGCAGCTTATTTCGGCGCTTGCGGAAAAGGACCTTGAAAAGCTTGCCAAGGTGTTCAAGCTGGTGTTTGACATGGTTCAGCAAAATTCTTCGGGCGATGAAAACGAGCGCCTTGCCGCGCTTATAAAGGCATATACGGAGGTGAGCGGCGATGATTAAGCTTTCGGATAAACAGCGCGAAGCGCTTGCGCTGTTAAAGGATAACGGCTTGAAAAGAATTAACATCTTTGAGGGCAGCGTAAGAAGCGGCAAGACCTATATCACCATGATAATGTGGGGCTTCTGGGTATCCCTGCGCCCCCAAAATCAACGTTTCCTTATGGCGGGAAAAACCCTCACCACCCTTAAAAGAAACGTTCTTGAGCCTATGCAGGAGCTGTTCGGAACAGCCTTTTCATACAGCATAACCAAAAAGGAAGCAACGCTTTTCGGTCGCCGCATATATCTTGAGGGCGCCGCAAACAACAGCGCCGAAAGCAAGCTGCGCGGCATGACGCTTGGCGGCGCATACTGTGACGAGCTTTCGCTTTTCCCAGAGGATTTTTTCGCCATGCTGCTGTCAAGACTTTCGGAGAGCGGCGCAAAGCTTCTCGCCACCACAAACCCCGATTCTCCGCAGCATTGGCTTAAGCGCGACTATCTTGACCGCGACCTGCCCAACCTGCTTTCCATGCGCTTTACTCTGGAGGATAACCCCGCGCTTCCCGAAGAATATGTCCGCGCGCTTAAATCCGAGTTTACAGGCGTTTTTTATGACCGCTTTATTCTCGGCAATTGGGTAACCGCCGAGGGCAGAATATATGACGGCTTCTCCGACAAATGTATTATTACGCATGAGGAACTTAAGCAGCGCATAGAGCAGAATAAGCTTATCACCTCGGTTGTCGGCGTGGATTACGGCGGCAACGGCAGCGCAAGCACGTTCTGCCATGTGGCATTTGATAAGGGCTTCAAAAACGTCTATGTCCTTTCGGAGTATTATGACAAGCGCAACCGTTCCGCGGAAAGCCTGATAAACGCCTTTTCGGAGTATATTTCCCGCGAAAGGGAACGGTATCCCACACTGTGCGCCGCATATTGCGACAGCGCCGAGCAGCTTCTGGTGAAAAGCTTCCGCAATGCCGTAAGGCTTCCCGTGCGCAATGCGCTTAAACACCCTATCAATACCCGCATAAATATGCTTTGCCGACTTATCGCGGCGGGAAGATTTCACGTTTCGTCCGAGTGCGTACATCTGATTGAAGCCATACAGACCGCCGTGTGGGATACCCGCGATATCCATCACGATACCCGCCTTGACAACGGCACCACAAATATCGACAGCCTTGACGCATTTGAATACGCGCTGGAGCGCTTTGAGCGGCAGCTTTTTTTCAGTTCCCCCACCGTCCGCTTGCAATAAAAATGCTCCGCAGTTAAAATGCGGAGCGCTCTATTAACCGTTTTTCAGGTTGTAGTCCTTGACGTATCGGTCAGCCGTGGGGATTATTTTGTCGTATTTCGGGTCGTCGCTTGCAACAGCGGATTTGAAAAACTGGTATACTTTTCTGGAATTCAGCCTGCTAAGACGTTTCGCGATATATTCATGCGTTGCGTAAAGTTCGGGATTTTCCATTATATCAATGCTGAAATCTATATACCGCTTTTCATCATGAAAGCGCAGATAGTTGCATGCCGCAACAATGCTTGAGTAAAAGTTCGGCGAAATTATAACCTCGCCCTCGTATTCCGTATCGCCCGAAAGCAGCGCGGAAAGCTGTCCCTCCGACAGGGAGTGTATCGCAAACGCGGATTCAATCATCTCGCAGTCGGGCATAAGCTCGCATTTTTCGTGGATATCGCGCGGCACTGCGTTGTTGGTGATTGCCTTATGGCGCACGGTTTCAAGCTTTCTGATGATGTTGGGATAATACATCGGCTTTGCTTCCACGCGGTTTTCCAGCAGATTTCTCAGCATATCTCCCGGCAGCAGTTCAAGCGGAATCTTCACCGAAGCGCTGCGGAATCCCGTAATTCCCTCACGCGGCTGAACTGCGGCAGGTTCGCTTGGCGCGGGCTGCGGCGGATTTTCGGCAGTATTCTCGGCGGTCGGCTCAGCCTCGTTTTCGGGGGCTGGCTGGGGCGGCTTTTTTATTGGCTCTGGCATTGCGGTATACACATCGTCAATGCGCTCTATAACCGCGCATTTGTACGGTATCTCAGCGGAAGCGCAGGCTGCTGCGCCCATATGTCCCTTAAGCAGGACGGAATGAAGCCCCGAAAGGTGGTAAACAATGCCCTGATACTTGCGGGATTTAACAGCCTCGTCCACAATTGCGCGGCGCTTTGGCGTATAATTGTCAAGCGTATTTCCGGGGATAAGAAAACATGGCAGATAGGTTTTGTCCTTGCCTATAATGCGGTTGTAGGCGGCGGTTCCGTGAACCTCGCGCGGGATATTGTACGCCCCCCAGAAGAAAGCGCCGCTGCCGTCGGTGGGATAATACTCCGAGGAATAAATCGTGTAAACGCCGTCTGACAGCAGCATGAAAAGTTCGCGCATACCGTTTTCAAGCGAATCGCCGCGGTTTATTTTGTTGAAGGAGTCTGTGATGGCTTCGCTCAGCTCGTGCGATATTCCGCCAAAGCCCTGGCACTGTGAGATAACAAGGTCGGTGCGCTTGTCGCCGTTGTTTGGCGACATTATGCTAAGCGCAGGTTCTGTGCCTATGTAGAAAACCTTGTGCAGCGCGGATAAATCGCCGCGCTTAAGATTGTGTCCTGTTGAGCATACTCCCAGAAGTCCCTTGCCGCCCTTTACCGATACCACCAGCACATTATTGCCGCCAAGGTCGATATGCTCGCTTTTTATATCAACGCCCATTGTGCCGCCTCCTTACTTCTGTTCAAGATGTATCGCCATCATATCCGAAATTCCGTTGATATGCTTTTTGTCAAACGCCTTTTTGGGAATATATGTGACAGCGTTTCCGTCTTTGTAGAGTATGTATATTTTATCCGTTTCTATAAAATAATCCATCTTGTTCCACGGGATAAGGTCCTGACGGTCATAGACACAGGTTTCGCACGCCGCAAAGCCGTAAGGGGAAACCACAAAGGTCAGCGGTTCTTCAACGGCGGGGTCGCTGCCCGCTATGCGGGTGAAGCGGCTGCGCGCCACTGCGTGGCAGATTATGTATACAATCAGCGTGAGTATGCCGCCAACCGCTATTGATATCGGGATAAAGTAAAGAATATTGTCGCGCGTAACGCCCACGATAAGGTGAAGCGCGGCGAAAACCATCAGCATTACCAGTATAGCTATCAGCCACAGCACCTTTACAAGCCGCAGATTCATCAGCATGACAAAGGCGGCTGCGGTATCGTTTTCGTCAATATGTCCTTCGCCGATATATGCGTCATCGCCTGCGTTGGCTTCGATATACATATCTTTAAGCGGAAGCACGCGCGCGCCGTGCTGATAGGAAAAGCTGTATTTTCTGCGCATACTTTCCGTAATGGCGATAAGCCTGAAATAATCCTCCCTTATCTTGAAGCATGACATAGGGATTTTATATTGTTTGTTCTCTGTTTCAAAGGTGATACCTTTTCTGCTGTCGTCGCTGACGCTTTGTATCATCTCCCAGCTATACACTATCGGGCGTTCGGTTCCGAATGAATATACCGCAAAGGTATCGCCGACGATATAGGTACAGCCCGAAGCTTCGTCAAAAACGCGAACAGGTTTCAAATCATAAAAAGCCATTGCGCACCGTCCTGTTTCCGAGCGGCAAAACCGCCCTGTTGTCAGATATTTCCGTATCCGCGGAGAATTCTGCAAAACTGTAGGCGACACCGCACAAAGATTGTGCGCGGATTGCGCCGTCAGATTTTTCGTCAGATTGTA
>CAZKXB010000056.1:0-15264 GCA_964556595.1 uncultured Ruminococcus sp.
CACCTTAATTTCCGCGCCGTTAAGCGCTATTGTTTTAATATTTGCCATGGTTTTTCCTTCCTTTCTGCGGAGTGCCGCATGATTATTCTAGCAGTTGTCTGACTGCAAATGACTGTATTAGCCAACGGGGATTGCAAAGCCATAAGTACCGCTAACGCCTACATATCTGTAATATTGCCCGTTGAGATAGAACACTTTGTCATTTGCGTCATACGGGCAGGATATCATCAAATACAAGTCTTGGAACATACAACCGCCCCAAGGGTCGGGAAATTTGACAATAGATGTGCAAGCATTAGACGCTCTAATGATATATGGCGACCAACTATACGAGGAAGATAAAACGCTGTCCAGATAGTACACCACGTTAGAATAGCAGCACATAGCTTTCCACGCTCCGAGCGTATTTTTGGCAATCAAGCTGCAAAGTGCAATCGAACCGTTTACGCCATGGATACCCATTGCAACCGTATTCCCTGCGTTGTAATATTCGAGATAATAATATGTGTTAGCTGCCCACGACAGTCTATTTCCGCTCTCATATGTGACCAAGCTGTTACCTATACAGGCGTAAATATACGAGCTATTACACCGAAAGAAAAACCTTAACCCGTCCTTTGTCTTGTCTTGCCACACGCTTGTTCCGTCAACCATCCAGCCCAACGCACCGCCTAACGCAGCCGCAAAAGCCGCCGCAAGGTCGTCTGCGCTCTCCTGCGGCGCAATAGTAATTGTGTTGATGTGTGCCATTTAGTCCTCCTCAAAATCAATAAATCTGCAATATCCCTCGTTGGATAGCGCGCCAATTGGGATAACGTGCGTTTCACAGTAGTTTTCATGCGGCGCTTCGGCTTGCTTTTGCACCACATATAACGGCTGCATGGCAAGCCCTGTTACCAGTCCGCGCTTGTAATCGTCAGTCATAAGTCACCTTAATTGTCCTTTCTGCGGTGTTATTGGTTATGCTTGTGATGTTTCCCGCGCTGTCCTCTGCGACCGTAAATGCGTTGGTTACGGATTTGCCGCCGGCATCAAATGTAAGGTCAAACCCGCCCGCGCGGAAATGGATTGAGGTGGTGTAGGCGGTAGTATCCGCCTTATCCCTCTGCACCGTCCTTTGCGTAGCGTCATTCTTTTTTTGGTAGCCGTCAAGTAGCTTCGGCTTGCTTTCGCCGAGCGTGAGGGTAACGGTGTATTCCGTGCCCGTGCGCCGTATTTTTGCCGCCGAAATAACGCTGTCAAGCTCCACGCTGCGGTCGCGGTCATAAGCAGTGACTATCGTTCCCACATCATACAGCACGCCGTAATCAAGCGGATTGCCCGCGTCTATCGTGAGGGAGTTTGTTTCCTCCATGCGGTCTGCAAAATTCTGCTCCGCTTCCACGCCGTAGATTTCAGGGTCAAGGCTGTCGCCAGACAGCGCACAGTATTCCTCCCGCCGACCATAGCCAACGCCCTCGGTAAGCATTTCCGACGTATCGCGCGCATACTGCACCACCGTGCCGCCTATGTCGCAGTAGAGTACGTTTTTCGCGGCGGTTATGCCGACTTCTCGGGTCATTTCGGAGAGATTATGCTGCTGGACGGAAAAAATAACCCTGTTGCGCTCCTCTTGATTAGCGGAACAATCGGTCTGCTCCAACACGTCAAATAGGACGAAATCGTCCTTGATACTGATACTTGTTCCTGAACCTTTGCGTATGCTTACCCGCCAACCCAATCCCGCCGCATTGCACATTTCCGTAACAAGCTCGGCTACATTCTGCAAGCGCGGCAAAGCGTGGTCGTTGGGAACGCCGCGGTTAAGGGTATTTTCCACAACGCCAAAGCGCGGTAGATTTCTCTCAGAAACCTCCGCGCTTACAAAATTATTGGCTACATAGTATTTTACACAGGCTTCTGTCGAACCCTCAATCGGGTCTGTGCCGTCCTCGCTGGTCATGGAAAGTGTTACGCGGTCAAGCAATATGCCGTTGAGGTCGTAGCCTGTCAGCGTTACTTTGTCCGTTGTGGTCTTGATGTTTTTTACAATCAGTTCGTCGCCGCTGTCAGTTACCAGAATCGAATTAACCGCAAGCATTTCACGGAAATTTGTTGTAATAGGCGCTTCAAGCGTGAACGTTCCAACGCCGCAGAAGTATTTCTCATACTCATATGAGATACAGTCGGCAATATCTCCTACCTTGCATTCGCTCCATGTTTTCCCCTCCTCTGGGAGGGAAAATATAGATACAATCATATCAATTCACCCCCATATATAGATTTCGCCAACGAAGTGTGGCGGTGTCGCTTTCCGTATAGGAATTATAATACAAAAATACATTCGTTCCGGGAACTATGCGGAAAAAACTGCTGTCAGCCGTAAGCAGATTGTTGACGAGCGTACCGTCTGCGGCGGTCACCGTGCAATTCTTCGTATCAATTGTGCAAGGCTGCTCAAGCGCGGACGAAAATTGCAGATATCCAATGCTGTCCCCTTTCACGTATACGTAAATGCCCCATTTTGACGAACCCGCAGGCACATCAATACAGAATGGCAGCGGAATACCGCAGGTATTGTTTACAGACATTTCTGCCGTGCTGTTGTACATTGACAATATCAGGCTCTGTTCCTCTGTATCTTCCCAGTAGGGATAATCCGCGACAAGCTGTATCTGCGCCGAAAACAAATACGGCAATATTTCGGTAAGGCGCGGCGTTTCCAGCGTGCGGCAGGTGATACGTCTGGATTTCGTTCCGTCCGTCCAAGTAAGCGTTCCGCTGTGGAGCGGGACGAATATCTTAAGGATTTCCGTCCATTTGTCAAGCGCCGCCGCGCGTGAGTAGCTGCCGTTTCGCTTAGCCGTAAACTGTATCGGCAAGACGATAGTCCGAGCGGACAAGTTGGTGGAAATAGCCCTCTGCCCGTCAAATTCGACAGGCTTGTATGTGACCGAATTCGCGCCAACCGAGCTTCCGTCAAAATTTTTAAGGTCGAGATGCATTAACGGGTTGTCGCTTGAAAATTCCACCGACAGCCCGTTGACACTGTTTGTGTAAGTGATTTTGCGCATTGGTTCTCCTTTCTTGGAGTATAAAAAAGCGCCTTGCAAGCGATTGCAAAGCGCTTATTTTATTCTTCATCATCTTCAACGATTTCAAGCGGAGGGAAGCGTTCCTCTGTTGATATAAGCTTTATCACTTCATCAAAAGTACTATCAGGTTTTGCTTCGCACACTCGTATAAATTCGTTTGTCCAGCCGTTTTCACGCCCTGCATACACAGTGCAGAATATAACACCCAAAAACTGGTCGTCGTCTTGTTCGGGGTGCTTATATCTTTCTAAAAGACTTATAAGCTTGCTTTCTGTTTCATTTGCAGTTTTCTTAAAATTTTCAAGAAGCTTTTCACCCATGGTATGCCTCCTTCATATTTTTATTTTCATAATAAATTTATATGTTCCCGGTTCAATAACCGTAAATCGGTAAAGGTGATTTCCGTAATAATGATAACCCTCCGCGCCCTTTTTCAGCAGCGGCTTGTTCGTAAGTATTTCGCTGGAAACCCTGTTGTATTCCTTTCGCGTCATTCTGCCGCCATTAACAGGCACGCTCCCCGCAAACAGCCCTTTATCGCCCTTTACCCAGTTGTCTTTCTTGCGAGTTTCTTCCTCAATTATACCACCCTGCGGCTTTGCTGTCAAGCTACATTTCGCGTCCTGTGTAAGACCTGTGTTTGGGGTTATAATCTCGCCGCTAATTGGATTATACAGCACATCAGCAAGATTAAGCTTCATGTAATTGAAATCAAGCGGAGGGAGGTTCTCACGATAACGCACCTCGTCAATGCTCATGATGTTGTTTTGCAGCGCCACCGCATACGCATTGAAGCGGCTCACCATATCGCCTTTGAGCAGTTCGCCCGCATCAAGCACGAAATAATATCCCGCGCGCTTTTCGCTTTCAAGCAGCAGCGCACGGTCAAGCGCCGCTTGGTATTCCTCCACAACAGGCATTACTGCCGTTTTTATCGCGGACATATATTCAGCCGTTCCCGCGCTTCCCGAAATCACTGCCGCTGACAGCCCGAAGCTTTGCGCTATCATTTCCGCGTTTGTGCGCTTGTGTTCGTTAAGCTGCATTTCAACTGAGGTACTCGCCGACTGCGCGAATTTCACGCCGTCATTCAGTATCATCATGTTGCTGTTGTTGGAATACATATTGTTCCATGCAGCGCGGCTAATTACTTCCTAAACACAAACAAATATTCATGAGCAATCAGCAGAAAATTGTATTTCACGCTGTTAGTTTTCCAGTACCCAGTAGCCTTACAGTTATGCTGTTCCTTGATGATAAGCTCTTTAAGCGTAAAGCCTGCGTCCTGAAAAATCTTCATTACATCAAAGCTCATCGGTATCATACAGCCGTTTTTACGGGTATCACCCATAAGAATAGCGCAGAATTTGCCCTTTTTAAGAACACGATAACTTTCCTCGGCGACAGGTTTCATTTGTTCAAGAAAATCCTTAACCTTAAGCTGTGACAAATCGCCATCAATGCCATCGCTGTACTTGATTATATCAGCGTATGGCGGGTGGGTGCAGATAAGATCAATGCTTTCATCGGGTATAGCGTCAAGATTACGAGCGTCGCCCTTGTTGATATACACCTTGCCCTTGGCGGTTTCGTAGTCAAAAGCGGTTTTCTCTCGACAGCGTTCGAGTGCAACGTCATTTATATCAATGCCGATTATATCGCGATTGAGCAGCTTCGCTTCAACAAGAGTTGTTCCGCCGCCTGCGAATTGGTCGAGGACTAAATCGCCCTCTTGGGAGTAGCAGAAGATTATGTAATGTGCGACGGAGCAGCCGATGTATTAATATCAAGCTTTGTCTTCTCTGAATTGTATATTCTTTCGGCATATTCTTTAACCTTATTGCATATCCACATATATGCTGTTGTATTCTCAGAATAATCCGCCTCGGCATACATATTAATTCTTCCGTCTTTACGCATTTTTTCCACCTGCTCAAACGCCTTTATATCGCCTTTAGGATAAATAGCAAATGTTGAACCATTTCCTTTATTTACAAGCGAAAAAGCAGGAATGTCACTTGGACCATCTGCTATATAAATCATATTTTCAAATTTAACACGTCTAAATTCTTCCGAAACCTTACTATTGACGCTTACACCATCTCTTTTTCCCACGCCTTTGTTTATTTCAAAAAGCGCACGAGTTTTAGATGTGTTATCCAACGCATATATTACCTCGCTAATCACATTGTTGCCGTTTTCGTCTTTATTCTCTAATAATTCGCAACCCCATATATCATCTACATATTCTTTTATTTTTGAGCCTCTAATTGTTTCGGCGGTTCCAGTACTCACTATATAATGCTCTACCTTTATATTATACTCACGATATTTAGCCTCGTCTACGATTGCTTTAGTTTTTTCAAATATTTCTGGAATCCCTGCATAGAATCTAAGCTTTTTACCATAATCAAATAGTTTTTGGTTGTTTAATCCTTTAAATCTTCCATCTTTAGCGTATTTTATAAGAAAATTTAGATAACATGTATCCGAATTAACCCTAATATGGTTTTTCTGCATTTGCGCTGGGAATTCGTTCACTTCTCGCCAAAACATATCTGCATCGATCCCATATTCTTCAAACAATGGCGTTTGCATGTATTCGCTTATTAACGTTTTGTCAAAATCCCAAATAACTGCTATTATGTTTGCCACGATAACCCTCCTAAATCAATTTTCTATAATGCCCTCTTGTCGTAAATTCAATAAATCCCTTATCCCTTAAAAGTTGCAGCTGCTGACGTATTTTTGCTTCAACATTATGATTGTCTATATGCTTTTGCTGAAGCTGTTCTGCAAAAGCATAGACATCTTGCAATGAAAAATCAGCCGAAGTTAATTCATTAACACAATTTAATACATCTATAAGCCAGCCGCGACTTTCAAGATTGTTAGTTTGTAATTTCTTGATTTTTGCATAGTTTTCAATTACTTCCTTAATGTCACACATCTTTTGTTTTTCGACAATTTTTATTCTACCCTGCATTGGGATATCTCTAAACAAAATGTTACAGCCAACCCACCCAGCTCTTTTTGCTGTTGAAGCAAGTGGCTTGCGCTTCTCAATAATGCTTTCAACAAAGAAGAACTTTGGAACGAGCAATAGGTCAGTAACCTGATAATCAGAAGAATAACTCATAATAAACAAATCAGGATTACTTGAACTGTTTATACGTTCCAGCATTGTGGAATACGCACCATCGCTTATTTTATTTCCAAATTTCCCCTTCTTGCTTTTTAACTCGTATATTTCACCGCAATTGTCGCATTGTAGATCTGCGACAGGCATATTGTTGTCAAGATTTGAAATATGAGGGTTGCCGCAAATTGGACAAAATATGTTTCTGCTAACCCAGTTTTCGCTCATTACACGGATTTTTTGCGAGTTGCTTTTATAATTTTCAGCAAGAGATGTATCAAAAGAAAAGTTCATTAAAATTCTTCCCATTCAATTAAAGTTGTTTTTTCGTCACACACCTGAATTTGTTTGAATGTTAATTCACCCAGAGCAAGCACAAGTTCGCCGGATTTATAATTATTCACAGCTATCTCCTTGGCTTGCTGCTCATTTTCAGCTTCGATTTCAAAGATCTCTGAAACAGTTTCTTCTATTGTTACGTTGTATTTTTTCTTCATAGTATTACACCTGAATTACACAGCCATTATCCGCAAATAGGCGGTAATAAGCTCGCCATTTATATCGTTAATCAGCACCTCTTTAGGGTGACAGTTCACAAGCACATCGAAAAGCACCGCCTCCAACGAACGGCTCGCAGTATTTATCTATCCTTTCGGGGTATCTCGCCCGAATTTCATTTAAAAGCTGGCTTTTTCCACCAGCCCATTTTATAAATGGTTTAATAGTTTTATATTTCATGTAAACTCCTTTCAGAGCATTGAACTACCCTTCTTTGATTATATCATATTTTTTTTGTTTTTTCAATAGCTTTGATTTCATAATATACATACTCCCGTGCGCATTGCTCGTTTTCACAGTAACCTCGCCGATAGCTGCGCCCGTGATTTTAACCTCGTCAGACAACTTTGTAAGCAGCGTTCTCAGCGCCGTACCCGCCATGGTGGACTTAATGCCGCTGTTTGCCATAACTCCGATAGCTTCGGCTACATCTTCGATTGCAAATCCCATTGCGCCCGCAAGAGTGGAACAGTATTTGAATGTTTCGCCCATCATTCCGACATTCGTGTTGGAAGCCGCAGATGCCGCCGCAAGCACGTCCGAAAAGTGGTTTACGTCCTCTGCCGCAAGCTTGAACGCGGTTATTGCGTCTGTCACGATATCCGAAACCTGTCCCAAATCCTCGCCGCTTGCCGCTGCAAGACTGATTACGCCGTCAATGCCGTCAAGCATTTGCTCCGCGTCCCAGCCTGCCATCGCCATGTAATTCATGGCTTCAGCGGCTTCGCTTGCGGTGAATTTGGTTGCTGCGCCAAGGTCTTTCGCTTTTTGGGTAAGCTGTTCCATTTCGGCGGCAGTCGCTCCCGAAATCGCCGATACCTGCGACATTCCAGATTCAAAAGAACTGCCTACATTATAACAATACTGCGCCGCGCTTTTCAGCGAGGAAGCAAGCTTGCTTACCGCCTGCTGAACCGCCGCTGAACAAAGGCTTGCTTTCAGCACATCACCGAATGTTGAAGCATTTTTCGCACCATCTTTCAGTTCGTCATTTTGGTCATGTAATTCGGAATTTACATTTTTAATCTGCGACTGCAAATCCTGCTGAGCTGTGCGCATTGTGCCGAGTTGCGAGGTGGTCTGCGCAATTTTGTCGCGCAGCTCCTGCATTCGCTGTTTCTGCTCGTCGGTGGCGGTTGTGCCGTTGTTGGTTGAGGATTTAAGCTGGATAAGCTCGCGCTCATATTGACGGATTGCAGCGTTGGTGCTGTTGATACGCCCCTTAAGCTCCGACTGCGCCGCCGTCAAATTCGCTATACGCGAGGTTGATATTTCTATTTTCCCGCGCAGAGTATCTATTCTTTGCGATTGCTCGGCTGTGGCTTTCTTGCCGTTATCAGTGGCGGCATTAAGCTTGTAGAGTTCTTTTTCATAGCTGCTTATGTCGGATTTTGTTTCCTTGATTTCCTGCCGATTTTGTTCATACTCCTCGGTCAGCGCACGCAACCCTTGCCTAAGACCTGTCAGCTTTTCAAGCAGCGCATTCATCTCTTGCTTTTGTTCTTCGGTTGCCTTATTGTTCGTTTGCGTAGCCTTTTCAAGGCGCTGTAATTCCTGCTGATACGCGCGTATTTGCGCGTTTGTTGCAGCAACTTCCTGCTTGCTCTGCTCCATCGCAGTGTTCAGTTCATTTAGCTTCTGCTGCAATACGCTTACTCCTTGCGAGAACCCCGCTGTGTTCGCTGAAAAATTCGCTTGTAGTGTTGGTTCGGACATTGTAACTCCTTTCGTTTTGGCATAGAAAAAGCACCCTATTTTCATAGAGTGCTTTCACTATTCAACTAGATTTTCAAACAAATTATAATTTAGGCAGACTCCTTGTTGGGCTTGCTGATATCACATAAAGGCTGCCCATCATCGTCGGTTTCAAACATACGGTCAATCATTTCTTTTATGCCCTTCCTGCCTTTTGGCTGTTCATCTAAGGGCTTGACTTGTTTACTTTGATTTTGCATATTCAATGCCTCCTTCGGCACAACGTTTCAGAAATCCTGCAACAAATTCTTTATCATCAATTTCATTATCAGAAAATGAATTATAAATATCTGCCAAAAGATTTCTTGTTTTATCATAACTAAATGTGCTTAATTTATTCAGCACATAAACTTCGCCTTGATTTGTTACAACGGATATAGTTTTTATTGCTTTTTCGCAAACAAAGGTGTCAATATCGCCAACAGAAAAATTGTTTGTACTGGGGTGGTTATGAAGATATATCAAAGAATATGGCTCAGCGTGACTTACAACCGAAACCGCAAACGGATTATTCCCCGGAGAAACAACAAATTCTTCACCAAGAATAGTAACCTCGCTTCTAAAGTTTAAATCTTCGATAAAAAGAACTTCGTTACTGTCATTCTTCGTCATTGCCATATGTAAAAGTTCCTTGTGTTTCTCATGCATTAAAAAAATCTGTTCTTCGGAAAAATCAGACAATGCAACTTTATCAACCTTATCTATCGCGACATCAGTAATAAATACCTTATGGTCGCGTTTTTTCGCCTGTTCCAATTCATCACCACTCTCCACTCTCATTATACCACCGCCGCCGCTCTTTGTCAAGCCGCCTGCGCCACCGTTGTTTCCGTCCGAGTAGCTCCCCGCAAAATAACCGTGTTCGCCCTTAATCCAATACCGCGCCCTAGCTTCAACAAGCTTCGGAATAATATCAAGAATATGCGAACAAAGCCTATCATCAAGACGAATAGACCCCATCAGCGTATTTATCGTTTCCGTATATCTGTCCATATTCACCTCAATACTGCGCCCCGAAATCCTCACCCGAAAGCAAGTCCTCTTGCAGCAGGAACACCGCGTTAATCAGCGCGACAACCATATCCACCTTGCCCGCCGAGCGCTTTTTGTTGACATATTTGTTAAGGTTCGTGTCCTCGGTGCAGCGTGAATTGGAAAAGTTGATTTCAAGCAGCTTGTTTTCGTCATAGCGGAAATCCCCGCGCAGAATGTATTCTTTCAGCAACTTTGTCGGCGCGTGGAGCGTGCTCGAATGCTGGCGAATTTCCACGCATTCAATCGGGTTTTCATCGTCCGATTCAAGCTTTTGTACGGTGGAAATAGCGTTGTAACGGTCAAAGCCAAGCTGCACAATATTCACGCCGTACCTTTTCGGCAAATCCAGAATAAACCGCTCCACAAAGCCATAATCAATAACCTCGCCGCCACACGCGAAACATTCGTCCCGCGCAATATGCTTTGCATAATCCACCTTTTCTTTCGCAGACTTCATTTCGCTTCTGTCTTTGGGGATAAACCCCCAAACGCGCGCGTGAATACGCTCGTCCCCGTCAAGCGTCACCATTGCAACCGCCGTGTTGTCCTCCGTCTGCGACAGGTCAAGTCCCAAAAACACATTGCGCCCGCGCCAAAATTCCGTATCAGCAGTCACGGAGCATTCCTGCAATTTCATCAAATCCACATAGCCCTCAGCACCGATACCCTTGTATTGGATATTGCAATGCTTGCAAAGGAAATTCTCGCGCTTGTTTTCATACAGCACCGCAAGCATGCGCATATCGCGGAGTGTTGCCATCAAATCGGGATTATTCACCGCTACGGGATTAGCCTGCAAAAGCACGTTATCGTCCATTTCCCAGTTGTTTTTAATCTCCTCATCAGGTTCAAACAACAGCGCGAAATATTTTCGTCTGCCGTCATAAATGCCGTCAAGCTGCTTTTTGGCAAGGTCGATTTCGTCCGTCAGACCGTTGCTGTCATTGGGGTATTGGGTGGAAATAAGTATGCCGAGCTTGTCTTTCAAAACCACCTGTGACGAGCGCATGGCTTCCACGGGGTAGCTATCCATTGCTCCCACCTCATCAGCCAAAAAGACGTGTGCAAGCTTGCCATCAAGCTTATCGTTTGAATATGCAAGAGGAGTATATTCTGTTTCCGTAAAGCTGCACCGTACCTCCGCTCGCATAACCTTGAAATAAGGCTCTAACAGCGGCGAGGATTTTATGATTTTGCGGATAGCGATTTTCAGCTCCGAGGATAATTTCAAGTCGGGCGCGACACTGAAAAGCCTTGAAAACTTCGGCAGCATTATCATAGCAAGCACAAAAATTACGCCGCTTGTAAATGTCTTGAAATTTTTTCGCGCGATTTCAAGCAGTCCGTCCGAGTAGTACCGCCGCCCGTCTGCGCCTTTGGTGCAGAACAGCGCGACTATGAACAGTAGCGCGTAATCTTCAAGTGCTTCGGGCATTGGCAGGCTTAAATCGGGGTGTATCATCAGCCCCAGAAGCTTCATTACCTTGCCGTATTCGTCAGCGTCAATGTGCGCGGCGGGATTGCGCCCGTCCGCAATTTCAAGCCATTCGCGGCACTGCCTGCGGACATATTTTCCGACAGCCGTGTTGCTTTCGTCTGCCGCCCATTTGGCGTATTGGTAGGCGCGACTGTCAGAAATGCTCATTTCTCTTTCCTTTCATAGCATAGAAAAAGCACCTTGCAATTGATTGCAAAGTGCTTATTTTTATTCGTCATCATCAACAAGTATCAGTTCGGGAGGATTGTCAAGGTCTATGCCATCAATTTCCGTAAATAACCAACTGAGAATACCAGATGTCCCCCTGTCTTTGTTCTTTTTCAAATAATTGACGATTTCGTCCAGCCTGTCGGGGTGCTTTTTCCCATACTGCTCTACAGCATGGACAAAATCAAAATAACTGTCAGGAACTTCAAGCGCAAGTTGTTTCAGTTCTTCCATATCAGCCCTCCTCTTTTCCGATAAAGGTATAATCATCAAAGCCGTTATTCACAAATTTGTAGGTGTAATATTTGTCATGCCATATTGAGCAATGAACACAGCTTTGCCTTCCTGCGTACTTGCTGTAATTCGTGCTGATTTCGCTTGTAATTTTCCTGTACTCACCCTTGGCAAGCTTAACACGCGAAGCGTAAGGCACACTCCCCGCAAAAAGTCCCTTATCGCCCTTGACCCAATTGTCTTTCTTGCGGGTTTCTTCCTCAATTATAGCACCCTGCGGCTTTGCTGTCAAGCTACATTTCGCCCTAGCTTCAACAAGCTGCGGAATTATATCAAGAATGTGCGAGCAAAGCGTATCATCAAGGTGCAGCGACCCCATAAGCGCGTCAATCGTCTGCGTATAGCGTTCAACCATCACTCCATACCCTCCGTATCAAACATCTGCATACGCTCACGCCGCTCTGCATAGCCCTTAACCTCGGCGTATTCCTGCCATCTGTCCATAAGTTCGCGCAGTGTACTGTTCCAAAAGAAATCCTCGGGCTTGCGCATAATATCGCAGACAAGACAGCGCAGCCGCGCCATGTTGGGCTGCTCGCCGTCGTTTTCGGAAACATCCACGCACAAAGGGTCGCGGACGGGCAGCGCAAGCATTACCGCTGTTCTGACGTGTCCCCAAAGCGACAGCGCGCCGATAGTGCGGATAATTTCAGCACCGTCAATTTCAGCTTTGCTTCCCGCTTCAAGGAACTTTACAAGCACCCCGCCCGAAATCCTTTCTGCGAAAATATCCTCGTAGGAAAGACCGCCGCGCTCCAATTCAAGGAGCGCGGTCATGTCATATCTAAGCGTAATTTGGCTGCCGTTCGCGTCAAAGCGGTAATGCTGCCGTTCAAGCTCCGGCAGCATTATTCTTTGTCAGCGGTGTAAAAATCCGCGGTCGTGAACCACTTTGTTATAAATTCCGCGTCGGTTTTAGGGTCAACGCCAAGCCGCTTGTAACGGTCTGCTTCCGTGGAAATAAGCGGCGAATATGTACCCTTAAGCTGCGAAGTGCCGTAGGAAATCTTACTGCCCTCGCGCTGGTTTGCGTCCTCCGCCTGCGGCATGAATTTAACCTTGGGATATTTGTACAGATTAACCTTTTTGTCAGGGCGCTCGGTCATATATGCCACGCACTTGTAAGGCACAATGTCCGCAGCGCTCGAAACCTCCGTGCCGTCATCGGTTTCCGTTTCCCCGAAAAGGAACACGCCATCGCCCGCTTCAAAGCCCGTAACAGCGATATCCAGCTCGCCGCCGTCCTTTGCAACGTAGTCCTCAACCTTAATGCCGTCGCCGTATAACTCTGCCGTCTGCACAGCAGGCGTACACTTGGCTGACATGAGGGATTTTGAAAATATATACGCTTCTGCGTCATAAGTTGTTGCTGTTTCATCGTCCGTGAGCAATCCCCACATTACCAATCTCTTGACATTGATGTAGGGACGCTTTCTGTTTTCTGTTGCCATAATAATTAACCTCCATAAAATAATTTAACCCCACGCTATGTGGGGTTATAAAGCATTATTGCTTTCCGAATAAATCGCTGTGTAAGACACTTCATGTTTCATTGTTAAGTTCTTCAAAAAGTTCTTTTACACTGTTGTATTCCTTGCCTATGCTAGGGTCTTTTTCCATAACAGCTACCTCCTCCAAAGCCGCACGAGTTTCCTCATTAGGAACACGAACATCTGGAGTAAATGGGAAACTCCCATCTCTTACAAGCTGCTTTGTAAAAACGGTAAATGCCGTTGTCATATTCATGCCCATTTCTTTCAGCAGCGCTTCAGCCTGCTTTTTAAGCTCCGTATCCATTCGGATTGTAACGTTTGTTGTTGCCATAACATCAGCTCCCTTCGCTTCTATTATAGCACAAAATCTGTGCATTATCAATACACCGCACCATCATTTTCCCTCCGTCATCTCCCGATACATCTTCATAAGCCGTGCTACACATTCACTTTCGGTGATTTTTCTGTCAAAGCCGTATGCATCCATAACCGCAAAATCGTTTTGGTGGTGAGCCTTGCGGAGTTCAGCGGGCATAGTATTCTCGGCATAAAGGTCGGCTAGGCAGCAGTCGGGGTATTTCTCACGAGCGTCAAGAATAGCCTGCGCGGTCTGTTCGATTTTCGCTTTTTGTTCGGGGGTAGGGTCGCACCATGGGAAATTGTTGTAGACGATATCTTTGGAGTAGCGGTAATCGCTTTTTATTCTGCCGCAAACTGTACGCACCCAAGCCATATGGACGTTGGATGTTAATATTCCAAAATGATAAAGAGCTGCTTCAGGGATAATCTGAACGGCATCACTTACAATAATATCAGAACTAACAAATCCTAAAGGAATATATCTCCTGTTCTCTGACGAGTGTCGTGGAATAATGATATACTCTGATACAGGCTGTCTAATTTCTTGAAAAAGTGTGGGTGTATCAGCACTTGCTTTGGTTGCTTCTTTTGTGCTGTTTATCCTAAAATCTTTTACTTTTGCAACTCTATCGAAAATGAAACGTGAATTTCGGATTTCAACAGGTGATGCATTAACAAGCCACAGACAATAGCGTTCTTTGCTATTAATAAATTCTGTTGCTCCATATACTTTTTTAATGAATTTTGATATATTAGGCTCTTTCTCTAAAGCGTACTCCTTTTCTTCTGCGGTTAAAAACAAAAAACCGCCATCTGTTGGTTTGTTTCCGTAAACCATATCTGGAACATCGCAAATCGGATTTTTGTTGCTCTCCACAAAAATATTAGGCGCTTCAATAAGATACGGATTGATATTATCCACAAGCTGAAAACGGGCTGATGAATACAATGCTCTTTTCTTTTCGTTTTCCGCAACACTGAAACCGACTATAACACAATGAACGTGTGCTTTTAAGCTTGCCTCGCTATCCCAACGGAATGTGCGGTGTGCAAAATCAATATGAATGCCGAAACGGTCATAAAGCGGTTTCCACACGCCTGCGACCTGTTCGCCCTGCGTAATTGAATTTGTGGAAACAAAGGCGGTGCGAATACTTGTATCAAGCATTAGATTTGCCGCTTTGAAATACCAGCCTGATACATAATCAATTTTTCCTGCCGTTTTATAAGGCTTGCCCTTTTCGTCAATGTATACGGACAGGATATCGTCTTTCTGTTCCTTGGACTGCAGCGAATATCCCACAAACGGCGGATTGCCCATAATATAATTAAGCTGCGACTTGGGAACTACACTTTCCCAGTCGACACGCAAAGCGTTGCCCTCGACAATATTGGCATAGCTTTTTAGCGGCAGAAAATCAAGGCTTGCGTGAACTATTTCCTCGGTTTCTTTCATCATTTGACTTTCCGCAATCCATAATGCCGTCTTCGCAACTGTCACCGCAAAATCGTTTATCTCAATGCCGTAGAATTGCCCAATTGATACCTTTATCGGATTTAACTCGCCCTCAGAGCCGAGTTGTATCTGGTTTTCGTAAAGCTCCGAGAGAATTTTGTTCTCCAGTCGGCGAAGCGAAATGTAGGTTTCTGTCAGAAAATTTCCGGATCCACAGGCGGGGTCTATTACCGACCCAAAAATGATACAATTACACGAACCCAAAGAAAATGCACCAAAACTGCCTGTTTTGGTGCAAGCCTTAAAAAATTGCAATAAAAAAGCACTCAGACCGAAGTCCGAATGCTCCTGAAAATAACATTTATTCTATGAGGTCATCTCCGTCCCATCTGTAA
>CAZKXB010000057.1:0-13760 GCA_964556595.1 uncultured Ruminococcus sp.
CGTCTTTTGTGCTTGCCTACGCAACCTGCTTAATTCAGCATCCACTGCATGGTAACAAGCCAGCTTAATGGATATATCTGCACCTTTCAAATCTTTGCAACAAATATCATAAACGCTTTTGCCAATAAATTGGTATAAAAAACAAATTGCCGTTTGGGCAAGGTCATAAGCATCTGAAATTGTGTAATCCAACTCGTGCATGTGGTGCAAATCTTTTATTAGGTCTACATAGAGTGCATCCGACACCTTAAAATCATATCTTTTTGCTGTGCGTAGCGTTTGTAATGCTATCATTTCGCCCATAAGTTTAACGTTGTCTTGTGAGATAGGCTCTGCGAACAATGCGCTTTCATCTCCGTATTTGCCATTTGAAAACTTTGTAACCAACATAATCATTTGTGTTGCCTCCGAGTATATATTGCCTTTCGGCAAAAAGACGGAAAGCACCGAGAAACTCAAAAGCAAATACATACAAATTTCGAAGAGCCTATGTCAGCGAGAGAGCACAAATTATTGCGATACAAATAAAAAAGCCAATATCAAGCAAGGCAATAATTTTGCCGTTGATATAGGCTTTTATCTGTGCTAAACCGTCCGGACGAAAGACAATATATATATTCGGAGTGTTTATTATTAACAAAACTTATTTGTAGCAACAAATCTCAAGGTGGTTACGCACACAATTTGGTACAAACCAAATTTATCCATACAAACCCTAGTTTGTAATATGGAATAAGCAACTTTTTAGCATTATAAATCAACATTGTGTAATTCGTCAGATTTTGCATAAATCTATCATTGTAGTATCATCTTTTCAAAATACTCATCAAACGCACCAAATGGCACGCTAACATAATAACTCTTTAGAGGTGAAATAAAATGAACGCAAAACTAAAAGAATTAAGCATGATACTATTGAGCAATATTTTCAGATAAATAAACCACACTTTATCCTAACCTAATGACAAAAAAAGCACCGTTTTTACAATAATTGTGACATAAAATATTGATTTTAACATTCGGCACAAAGTACAATTTGCGTGCCGTAAAAATTTTACGGCAACGCTTGACTTTGTCTATCGGAGGTGTTAATATGATTATATCACAGTTCCATTGCGAACAAAAAAACAAAGGAATGCTTAATATGCTAAAAAAATTTGAAGTTAAAAACTTTAAAGGCTTTAAAGAAAAATTAATTTTGGATTTATCTAATGCTCGAGATTATGCTTTTAATAAAGACCACATTCATAATGGCATTGTTAAAAAGTCTTTGGTATACGGCAAAAATGGTACTGGCAAGTCCAATCTGGGATTAGCCATTTTTGATATTACATGGCAACTAACTGAAAATAAAAAATTAAATACTATTTTTGCTTATACACATGGCGATTCGCCTCAAAATATGCCCGTATATTTTAAGTATTACTTTCAATTCGATGAAGACGAAATTATATATGAATACGAAAAATATGATCCACAAGCTCTAAAAACAGAAAAATTATATATAAATAATTCATTGGTTGTTGATTTCGATCATGAACATAAGGAAAAAAACTTTGTAAAAATTTTAGGAGCAGAAACATTAAATATAGAATTGGAAAGAAATGACCAATCAATAATTAGATATATATATCGCAATGCCAGAATTAGTAATGACTCACCATTGGCAAAAATGATGCAGTTCGTGAATAATATGTTGTGGTTTCGTTGCCTAAATGGCAATGAGTTTTCAGGTTATAAAAAAAATCCAGAAAAATTAACAGACATGATAGGCACAGAAGAAAATTTACAAAAATTTGCAAAATTTTTGGCAGACAATGATGTCAATTACGATTTGGAATTTGTTAATGATATGTTAAACAACACTAAAGCTATTATAGCCAAGTTTAAGAACACTAGGTATCCGCTTAATATCATTTCGTCTACTGGAACTGATGCGCTATTATTGTTCTATTGCTGGTCATTAGAATTCGATAAAATCAGTTTCTTATACCTTGACGAATTTGATGCATTTTATCACTATGAAACATCTGAATATGTTTTAAAAATGATTAATAAACAGCAGAATATTCAATCGATAGTAACCACACATAATACCTCCCTCCTCAACAACCGATTAACTCGACCAGACTGTTGCTATATTTTATCAAATAATCAAATTAAGAGTTTGAGCAATTGCACAGATAAAGAATTGCGAGAGGCTCATAATTTAGAAAAAATGTATAGGAATGGCATTTTTGAAGAGTAGAAATATTCTATTATTGGTCGAGGGAAAAGTAACAGAAGTTGAGGTGTTTAAGCAAATAGGAAAATTGTTTTTTGATAAAAACACTAAGTTGATTTTTTTTGCATATCAAAGCAATATTTATAGTTTGTATCAAAAGATCAAAGACTATGATGAATTCACTTCAACTATCGATATTCTAAAGGAAATCGCTACAACAAAAGAAGATATAGACACATTAAAACTTAAGTTTTCTGAAATATATCTAATATTTGATTTTGACCCTCAAGAACCTGCTTATTCAGACATCAAAATCAAAGAGTTAGTGCAAACCTTTAATAATGAAACGGAATTCGGCAAATTATATATTAATTACCCAATGATGGAGTCAATGAGGGATCATAAAAATTTTGATGTAAAAGACTTCCTGCAAAGAACCGTTTCATTAATCGGGCTTTCTAGCAAGGGATATAAAGAACATATTGCTAATACGGGATATTCAAAATCAATAAACAGTATGACTGTGCGACATTTAAAAAAAATGTCTAAGCTCAACATAATCAAAGCAAACCATATGGTATACAACGAAGACAGGTTCCCCCCATTCGACGACTTTGAATATATTGCCAATCAAAAAACCATTTTGGAGAAACAAATAAATGAGAAAAACACAACAAATACATTTTTTGTTTTAAACACTTGCATGTTTTTTATCGTTGATTATTTCGGTCAGAAGTATTATGATGATATAAAAAATAGTTAGGTAGTTTTAGCAGAAGCACCGCATTGATATTCTCTATGTGGTGCTTTTGTTATATAAGCGTTTTGTCGAACCTAACGCAATTATTATCACCTAAACAACATATCATATTTTTAACATCATCTGGCTTTCTTTTTTTTAAATAAGCATAAAAGTCAGAAAGCCGTGTTGGAATCTTGTGTGCAATATCAAAGCCATTTCCAATAATAATTAAATTCATTTTTCCTCCTTATATAACAGCAGTCGCTCGGATAGAGCGACTGCTTGTATTTTTAATCTTTACCTATGAATTGCACAGTATAGCCATAGGCATTCCAATTTTCATCCCATGTGTCGGGGATTGATTCACCTTGATATTTGATGACCAGATTTTCGCAATCCATACTGAATAGATAGGTGCCAACAGAAGTTACACTGGATGGAATCGTTACACTTGTCAGCGCCGTACACAAAGCGAAAACGTTATCGCTCAAGCGTTCCACACCTTCGGGGATGATTATTTCAGTAAGACTTGAGCACCCATGGAACGCACCGCTCCCGATTGCCTTTACCCCCTTGCCAATATTAATATCAACCAGTTTTGTACAATCATAAAAAGCATGGTTATCTATGTTTGTCACGCTATCTGGAATATTTATGCTTGTTAATCCCCTACAATCACTGAATGCCGACTTTCCTATATATGACACCTTATCTCCGATAATTATGTTTTCAATACTATAACAATCATCAAATGCGTGCTCCAATATCTTTCCGCCCTTAACCTCTACTGTCTTAAGCGATTGAGGAATATAGTATGTCATACCACCGTACACTCCCGTAGCAGAACTATAACAACTTTGCTGTATCGAATAAGCCCCATCAAAATCATCACCAAAAATGTAGCCAAACAAGTGTTTTTGTGTATCAATTGTTGATTTGACTTGCTCTCCGCCCACAAACGGGACCGACATTTCTTCAAGATTACTGCATCCATTAAATGCCGAATAACCTATGCTTGTTACACTATCTGGGATTGTTATGCTTGTAAGCATTGAGCAACCTCCAAAAGCGTTATTACCTATAGACAACAGTTTGTCCTTCCCAACAAATGTTATATTACCAAGCATATTACAGCCTGAAAATGCTGATACGCCGATTGAAACCACATCATTAGGAATCTCAATGCTTGTTAGGCTACTACAATCATAAAATGTTGACTGACCTATCTTATCAATACCAGACGGCAACTCAATACTCGTAATGTTCCTACATCCATAGAAGGCACTATCGCCAATACTTGTTACGCCATTAGGAATCAATATGCTGTTGAGATTTGTACAACCATAAAACACACGTTCCTCAATGTCTATAATTTCATCGGGAATAGATATGTGCGAAATATTGTTGCAATTTGAAAATGCTCCATAAAAGATATTCCCGCCTGTTACAGTGACAGATTCTAACGTGCGTGGAATATAATACGTTGTTGACGAACTACTGCCATAATACTGTTTTGTTTCAATACCGCCGTCATACTTGCCCCCAAATAAATATCCAAGCGCTGTTGAATAATTCGCCGTCGTCTCGTTTGCAGTCTTGCCGATAAACGGTACTGTTATACTTGTAAGCCCACTACACCCGCCCAAAACCGCATTGCCAATCGTTTGAACGCTATCAGGAATCACTATGTCAGTAAGACTTGAACAATTGTTAAATGCATATTGACCTATACTTGCTACACCATTGGGAATCGTTATCGCACAAAGTGCACTGCAACCATTAAAAACAGAATCGCCAATTTGTGTCAACTGACTATTATCACTGAATGTAACATTTGCAAGGCTACTACAATTGTAGAAGGTGCTCGACTCTAAACATGTTATATCATCTCCAATAGCGATACTTTCTAGACAAGTGCAGCCATAGAAGGCGGATCCACCTATATTTTCAACACAATTCGGAAGTGTTATGTTTTTGAGAGCAGCACACCCGTAAAAGGCATATTCACCAACGGACGACAATTTGCTTTCATCTCCTAAAATCACGCTTTCTAGAGCACTGCAATTGTAAAAGGCTTTATCACCTATGCTTGTCACACTGTCAGGGATTGTTGTGTTTGTAAGTCCACTGCATTCATAAAATGCATCGTTGCCTATACTGGTCAAACTATCAGGAATATCTATTATGGTAAGCCCGCTACAATTATAGAAAGCACCGTAGAGAATATTCCCTTCTGTAACCGTCACAGATTTCAAGGAAGATGGAATATAGTAAGTGCTGTATGTTGTAGATGATGTGCTACTACCATAATAATATTGTTTTGTAGCAACTCCACCAGTATAACTTGATGTACCAAAGATATATCCAAACGGATATTGATATGTATCACTGCTTGTTACATTTGCTTTTGCCCCCACAAACGGAATGGTTATGCTCTCAAGAGATAAACATCCAGAGAATACGCTACCTCCTATACTTGTCACACAGTCAGGAATTGTAATATTGGCAAGCGAGCTACATCCAGAAAATACCGCAGAACCGATACTAGTCAGTTGGCTATCTTTTTCAAATTCTACCTTTGTAAGTTTAGTGCAATTTGCGAACACGCTAGATGGTATTGTAGTGACACTATTATCAAAATTTACTGTTGCTAATTGAGAACAATTGGCAAAACACCTGCTTCCGACACTTGCGCAGGCAATCGCATCCCAATTTACCGCGACCAGGCTACTGCATTCGCAAAATCCATATGCACCAATGCTGGTTACGCTTTCCGGGATTGTTATGTCAATCACCCCACCGCATCCATAAAATGCGTAATTGCCGATATCAGCCACCCCATTTGGAATGGTAATATTAATGAGGTTGCTACAATTATAAAAAGCATAATCCACAATGTTTGTAGCATTTGTTACAACAACACTATTCAAGGATGCCGGCACATATTTTGAATTATCACTATAACTTGATGCACCAAATATATAGCCAAAATGCGTATTACTTGCGCCATTTGCGGTTGTTCCTATGAATGGAATGGTCATGCTTTCAAGAGATGTGCATCCCGCAAAAGCATTTACACCTATATCAATAACATCATCATGAATTATAACGCTAGTGATATTGGTGCAACCATCAAAAGCATATGTTCCTATGCTTGTTACACTATTCGGTATAATTAAATCAGAAATGAGAGTACCGTCCAAATACAAATTGTGAGCATAATACAACGGATTGGCGTAGGCGTCTCCAAATTCTATTGTGCACCACTGTGCCACATCTATGATGTCGATCATTTCAAGAGTGCTACAGTCATAAAATGCACCGGCCGGGATTGCTTTAACATTGCTTCCGATATTGATTGCCGTCAAATTTGCACATCCATTAAATATAGCATAGGATGTTGCCCCAACGCTTGTACATTCTTCTGCATTCCAATCAACTGTTTTGAGACCGCAATTTTTGAAAGCTGAATTGCCTATACTGGTTACACTTTCAGGAATTGTTATATGTTCAAGGTTGCTACAATTGTAAAAAGCAGATCCACCTATGCTTTCGGCATCATTGGGAATAGATATCATTGTAAGGCTACTACAATTGTAAAATGCTCCATAGAGGATGTTTCCATCTGTTACTATAACCGATTTCAATGAAGATGGGATATATCTTGTAATGTAACTTGTTGAGGATGTGCTACCGGCATAATAGTATTGTGTTGTTTTAACTAAGCCATCACCGCTCAATGTGCCAAATATCCATGCAAAAGGATATTGATATTTGTCACTACTTGTTACCCCCGCCTTTGATCCGACGAAAGGAATAGTTATAGCATCAAGAGATGAACAACCGGCAAATGCTGATTCTCCCATACTCGTTACGCTATTCGGAACAATTACATTCAAAAGTGCCACACATCCTGAAAATGCCTTATAACCAATGGTTTCCACATTGGCTAAATCAATGTCCACAAGGGATGTTGAATTCTCAAATGCACTTGCAGAAATGGTCGTCACTGTTTTAGGCAATTCGACAAAAACGATAGTTGATGACGCCAAATTGTCTATTGAAGTTACCTTTTTGTTATTTATATAACTTGGGATTACAACTCTTCTTGATGCACCATTATACCCCGTAATGTAAATTGTCGAATCATTTTCGTCATAGGAAAGTTCTGCCGGCGTTGTATCTCCCGCATAATATGCATACAAAGATATTGACTCATCCCCCATGGTCAAATCACCATATTCATATACAAGCGTAGCATCGGTATACCATCCGCCAAATATATAATCGTCAAAAGATACCCATTGGCTAGCATCCCCTAATGTTTGCTCATATTTAAATGTTTTTGTCGTTGCAGCATCTCCGTTATTAGGATATAATGTGAGCACATAGACATTTCTTGTATAATAATAATTGACTACACTGCTTCCGTCCGCAGCGATGATTATCTCCTCTTCTGCAGGAGCAGAGAAGTTTTCATATTCTTTAACCGATGGTGTCACCGATGTTTCGGTTGTTCCATGCAGATTTTGTGTCAAATTAAGGGTATATTCCGAGTCGTCTGCATTTTCAAGATAATGATTGACAACATATGGCGTATACATGCTGGCACTCCATGATGCTGTAAGCGTAACATCACTCACTTCGGTCCATATTCCCTCACGTGTTTCATTCCAGAACTCGCCGGACGCACTATACCACCCCGAGAACACATAGCCGACATTGCTTGCCGTATACAGAGAAAACTCCTCGCCGTATGTAACGGTTTGAGTGGTGCTATCCATACTTCCGCCGTTCGGATCATATGTGATTGTATATGTGTTTGCCTGCCAATTTGCAGTATACGACCTATCTCCAATGCTTCCTTTTGGAATAAAAACATTTTTTGTCGGTGTTGCGATAGAATCATTGCTCCATCCGATAAATGTATATCCCCTACGAGTTGGCTCATCCAGCGAGATTTCGTCATCATTAACAGTATAGGTCAACGGATTTTTATTAGAGTTGGTTCCACCATTCAAAATATATGAAATCTCGTAAGTTATATGAGTCCAGCGTGCAAGCAATTCAACATTTTCTGTTATGCTCCATATGCCATCTGTGACCTTGGTCTGTCCATAGTACCAGCCGTTAAAGGTATATCCGTCTTTTTGTGGCATTGGCAGATTATACTCTTCACCATACACAGCGCCCATCTCCGAAACAGACATGGTTCCGCCATTTGCGTTAAAAGTAATTGTATAATCATTTGCTTTCCAATTCGCTTTATACTTGCGGTCACCCACCGAGCCTGACGGGATAACCAAATTATAAGTTAAACCATCTATACCTGTGCCCGACCAGCCAAGGAAAGTATATCCATGTTTTGACGGATTTGTAATTGACAATCTATTAGATGTATACATATATCCGCTTGGATTGTTTCCGATCGTCTGCCCGCCATCCAAATCATATGTAATTTTATATTCACACGCATCCCAAACCGCTTTAACTCGAATAGATGCTGTGATTTGTGACAAATCGTATGAAATTTGATATGACACATATTTCCACATTGAAAAATCATATCCTTCTCTATGTGGGGATTTCAAATCTGATATACTTGATATTACCTCTGTTAAGGATTCGTCATTGCCATCACCAATGGTTCCACCATCGCAATCATATGTGACAAGCACCGTTGCCCCGTGATCACATAACGTTGAAATTCCCTTAATATAGTTGCTATACTTAAAGTTTTCCATGGATGACACAACAGCACTCAAATCGTCCGCACGTGTGTCACTATCCATAAATCCGTCAAGCTGTTCAAAAGCATCCAATGCTTTTTGATATTGCCCCTTCGCAACAAGCTCTTCTGCGCCATTATAATCTGCAAGCGGAATAAACAATGTAAATGTCAACACCAAAATGAGCGCAATAACCAGCATGCTTGAAGTTATAGCAATCGCACTGATTTTTCTCGCACGTTTTCTTTTTATGGCTTGCTGTCTTGCCTTCTCTGCCTTAACCTGTTGGTCATAGCGCCACTCATCTATTTTTGCGTGTAGTTTATCTATACATGAAAAACTATCTTTATATCCATTGAGCGACTTGAACATATCAATCGCTTTTAGCATCGCTACATCGTCAGCACTCTTGCTAAAACCTATTGATATTGCATCGTTATAAACTTTTTCTCTTTTTTGAGCCGCAATTTTATCCTTACACAAAGCAATTTTTTCTGCACTGTCTTTATAATCTTTTATCGGAGTTAAAACACCTACTGCACTTTGATAATCGCCTTTGTTCACCAACGCCATGCCTTTTGTGTATATCGGATGATATTGAACATAATCAAAATTCTCTTTTCCGATATATGACAACTGCACCTTCAAGTCGCCCTGTGAATACTTATATGCACGTTGAAAATTCGGTCTGTTTTTAATAATATTATTGAATGTTTTAAGTCCGACAAGTTTCCTTACCTTACATTCGGCCAATAGTTTAATTATATACGCTTCGGCAAATTCGGGATTGATATTAAGTATTTTTTCTGCAAAATCATCTGCCTTTACAAAATCCCCGTCTTCACACGCAATGTATGCACGCTTCAAAAGTGCATCAATGTTTGCATTGCCGCTCGAAGCAGTGACATTTATATATGTTTTCAGTTCATCCTTTGCGGTTATCTTTTTGATGCCGCGAATGAGATCTTGCATAAATCCAAGTTTGGACATATCCTGTGCTTGCAAGTGGGAAAACTCCTCCGGCAAATCATAAGGATCCATATCACGATATGCAGGAATAAGCATCTTTTTATTGTTGACTTTTGTGAGCGCAAGGAAGCGAGACCATTCGTTTTTCACCCAAACGGCGTTGAGATTTTCCTTGCTGGTGCCGATAACAACCATAACTTTTGCAGTATTAAGCGCAGCAAAAATATATGGCTCATATGCAGTGCCTAGTTTATCCTCAAGCGTTATTCTTGAAAAGAAAACTTTGAAGCCTTCCTGTGTCAGTTGATAATATAAATCTTGCGCCAGTACACTATCTTGCGTGCGCCTACCATAACTATCCGTTTCTTTATAACAAATGAACACATCAAAAGGCTCTTCTTTTTGAGAAATCGCCAATATGCCCTTTTGTATCAAATCAAGCTCTTTTGCTTCCGATTCGTATACTTCTTTTTGATAACCATCGGCATAATGTATTGCCGATTTATAATCCTCGTCCGCAAAGATAGACGTGTACTGGGCACGATTTATGGTCGGAAGCATTTTGTGAGTTTTGGGATCCTCAACATATGCTACACCATACTTACAAAGCAGAATAGACCAATACGCTTCCGCATCGGTCTTGTCTATGTTGAGCAGTTGCTCGTATATGGACATCGCCTTGTCATAATCGTTATTCCTACGAAAATGATTTGCTCTGTCATATAAATTGATTCTCGTCTCGTTATCCAGTTTCGGTAATGTCTGTTTTGTTCCGCAGAACGTACACACCGCAACGGATGAACCTTCACTTACTTCAAGTGCGCCACCGCACATTTTACACTTAAATATCGCCATCAGTTCAAAGCATTCTCCCCGAGTTTTATGATTTCAATAAACCTTTCGATATCTTCATCTAAACATTCTTGAGGAATTTTCCAATTGAGTTTTTTGTATATATAGAGAAAAAGTTCCTCCAATACGCACACCATGGTTTTGCAATAATATGTTGAAACGCCAATTTTTGCCGCATCTAGTGCACCGCCATACCATTTTTTATCAAGGTGTGCATAATATTGATCCCGCCACGAAATAATTGACTTCAACTCATTTGAATTTGAAAAAGAATCTTCAAATTCATGTATTGCATTTGTTACTTCTTTGATTGCACGATCACCAACTTCACTTTTTAAAGAACTAATGTCTTGTTTATTCTCTAATATATTTAGGATCTTATGGATGCATATGCTATCAGAGTTATTTTTTATAATGCACGCAATTCGCAATATAGCATTTTCAAAAAGCACATCCATTAGCATATTTCTTGTGTTCGGTGCGTACAAGAGATGCTTGGATAATTCATCATACAAAACAAGAGCCTTCTTGCTTTCTTGTACTTGTAAGAACAGTTCAGTAATATAAAACTTAATCTTTGTTTCTCTTTCCATCGTTTTTTTTACTCACATTACTTCATCAATTTACATTTATTGTTCCTATCGTTGATAAGCAAGCAAATCTTGTCGGCTTGTTCGGAAATTCCTTCGTCAACGCCATTTTTCACTTTATCCGCAAATATGATATACGCTTCAGATATCTCTTTGTCGAGATAATACAATCTTTCACTCGATACAGGATCGCTGTATCTCAATCTTTCATAAACACGTTTGGTTGCGTCTATTGCGAGATCGGATTTGGCATATGCCATCAACGACTCGCTTTCAGATATCAATTCCCTCATGAGTGCGGTATTCTTTTTGACATCGTCCCCGACTTTTTCGACATAATGAATTGCGGCAGAACCTTTGAGATATGCAATTGCATAATAAGCGGTTACAAGCACACATACAATAGCGGCAATCCATTCGGGCAACACAGGAACGCACATAAACACCGCACCTACCACAAGGCTTGCAACAAGTGCGCTGTATGAGATTGTTTGCAGTGATAGTCTCAAAAATATCTTCTCTTTTTTGCCGCTTGAAAACATTTTGACACCAATCAACAATTGAGCTATAAAAGATGCCATCACAAAAGCATAACCGATCCAAAATGACGGATATGTATGCCAATCCACATTACCTATGGAATGTGGCACGATAAATGTTAAAACGTTGAACACCACAAGACAAATTGCCCATGCGATACTATAATAAGTCAAACTCTTTTTCATAATTTTCCTCTCCTTAAATCTTTTCTCCGCAATTCAAACAAAATTTTGCCCCTGCAGGAACATCCGCTCCGCAATTAGCACATTTTGTCTCAAATTTATATCCGCATTCGGGACAAAACTTGCCTTTTATAACCGTCTTGCCACAATTGGGACAAACAATATGCTCTATTACTTCAATTTTTGCACCGCATTCAAAACAAAACTTCGCAGTGTCCGGTAATTTTGCGCCACATTTTGCACACACAACGCCATTGTTTTTGTTGTCTGCGTTTTGGTTCATAGCGCCATCGATTGCACCGCCGACAACACCAGCGACTGTTCCTCCGACACCAGCCATAGTTCCAAGACCGACTCCAAGATTTGTAAATTGTCCGACAGCCTGATTACCTGCAACCTTTTCTGCAACATCATAACCACGCTCTTGCTGATATGTATATCCTTCTTGCGCACGTTTTGTTGCAATGGCCTGTGAATCAATCACTTTTCTTTGCGCCTCGGTTTGTGCATCGATAATACTTACGTTTTGGCGAATCTTTGCTTCGGCTATATCTGCATATTGGCGGAAATGAAGTGATTTGAATTTCTCATATTGAGAATCTCCATCGGGCTTCATAACTTCCATAACAAAGAAGTGCTCCAATGCGATGCCATATTCGGCAAAATCAGGTTTTAGCATAACATGCAATTTATCCGAAATGTCTTGTAGCCTTTCGTCTATCTCGAATATACTAATATGCTCTTGTTTAATCACTTGAGCAATATATGATTTAACCTTAGTCATTAAGAAAGATCTAAAATATGACACAAGCCTGTCGTTACCGAGATATTTCTCTGTGCCAACAAGTTTAATGAGCAGTTTTCTGGAATCGGCAGCACGCAATGTCATTTGTCCGTTTGCACCGATAGATATCGGGAAACCATAGGTCGGCTCCATAAATTGCACCTTGCTATCCGTGCCCCACTTAATTGACATCTTTTCTGTCTTGTTTATAAAATAAACTTCACAATGAAACGGTGATTTGTCTCCGGTTAACCTGTTAAGTGCTTTGCCTATAAGCGGAATATTTTGCGTTTCAAGCGTGTATCTACCGGCTCCGAACAAATCCAACGCTTGCCCGTTCATCATAAACACAGCTTCCTGAGATTCGTGTACAATCAGCTGCGTAAGACTATTGAAATCCTCACACGGATGTTTCCAAATAAACGTGCTGTTATCACCTTCGTATTTCAAAATGCTTGCTATTGCCATAATTATTTCCTCCCTGTCGAATCATCATAAATTTCAAGATTAGATATTGCATATTCGAGACACGTCTGAATAATCTCATTTCTCGTGCGTCCCGATGTTTCGGCAACCTTATCGATTGCCCCAACCAAATCGTTTGGTAGCCTTGTCGTAACCACCATCGATTCACCTTTGTATCTCTTTTTTGCTATAATAAGTTTCTTTTCCATATAGGAATCTCCTTTTGCAATATAAGTGCAATACAATTGTATTCAGATGTCAATGCCAAAAATTAATTTTTACAACTTTTTTATTTGTGACATAATTATGACATCCTATCCTTATCTGCTAAATACGCCTCACATAACAAAATATTTCGGCAAATTGCCACAAATCAATTCAGCAAAATGATATAAATCGCTTTGGAATTTATTGATAAACTAATCATTTAGCTTGCAAAAGTGTTGATACAAAGAATTAACAATTCTAGACACCAACGTTATCCTGATTCCGAAAAACATCAGCAAACCGTGTTTTATAGAAATACCCCCAAAAAAAACGAATATATACTTCGTTTTATTTTCCAATCTATTTCAATCAATTCACAAAAGCCAAAAAACAAATTATTATAACAAAACTTTTAAAATCCGTTATATTTCGCAATTTTTAGATTTGACAAAATTTGCGAAATGACTTATATTGTT
>CAZKXB010000058.1:0-13436 GCA_964556595.1 uncultured Ruminococcus sp.
GATAGGTTTTTGCAGTTTCCTCAATAAGCTGCTTTGTAACAAATGGTTTTTTCATGGCTGTATTCCTTTCTTTGGTTAGCTTATTCTAACTAACACTATATTATCATATTTTTGTGCCGCTGTCAATAGTCGGCAAGAGATAATGTAACCAATTCCGCAAGATGTCCGCCATCATCATTATACACAAGATACAGCGTATCAAAATCGCAGTACACGTCTGTTAAGCGGCTTTCCTGCACGGCTTCATCGGGCATATACGCGGCGGTTATATTGCGGAAATCATTATATGCGCCAAGCATTACTATCGGCTTGCTGTCGGGAATTTGCAGCAGGATAATTCCGTCCTTTGTGGAATTAAACGCCACATCACTGCCCAAATAAGGCTTATCCTGCGTTTGTATGTAGCCAAGCACGGTTTCGTTATCGAAACGGTCGGTTATGCTTATCATAGTGCGCCAGCCGAGGATATTGCTTTCCGTCATGGCGGTGCCTTGATAATAGGTTTCGCGGACAAAATCCTCAAGACGTTCTTTCGGGTCTGAGACAAGGTATCTATTGCCCGAAATTGTTCTGCCAACGGCAGAATCATCATCTATGATTACATTATACACGCCTCTGTAAATGCTGAAATCACTATCAGATTGGTAAAGATGCGGCGTGACAATGCTGCGGTCGGCTTCAACCGTGCATCTATATAACAAACCGCCCGAACAGTAATACAACGCGTTTCCCAAAAGCACAACATCATCATAGGCATAGTCATAAATATCCGCGTCTATATCTGTGGCATAGCCGCTTTCGCGGTTTACCAGCTTATATACGCACTCATCAGCTACACCCGCCGTATCGCTGCTTTCAATCACCTTTCTGAGCAGCATGGCTTCACTGCTGACCATGTATATTTCGTAATCCTCAATGGGGGAATATATCTGCGTAAACTCGTCCGTTTCACAATCAAGGCAGAAATAGTAACAAGAATAAACAGGCTTCGATACAAGATGGGAAATGCCGTCTTCATCAATCACAATTTTCTCGCTCTGCTCAATAACCGCCAAGCGATAATAAGCACAGCCGCCATCGCACGAAATAATCCGGACGCCGCAGTTTACATCATCGGTAATAATGCCGTGAAGCGCCTTAATGCGCTGCCCAATATCATCGCTTACCGTAAGCTTAACGCCAAGTTCCTCAAAATCGCAGAAATTTTTTGCGCCCGACACAATCTTTTTAAGCTGCTTCTGCTCGTCCGTCAGCATAACGCTGTCCAAACTTACGCCGCCCGCGCTGCCGCTCTGAACATTATCGGCAGCCTCCGATACAGTCTGCGAGGTTGTATCGGGCGTTTTCTCAGTTGTGGAAGCGGTTGTGGATACTGTACTTTCGGCGGATTCGCTTGTATCGGATATCGGCGCAGTATCCCCGCAGCCGACAAGCAGCATTGCCGCTGCAATAATGCAGATAACGCGCAGTTTCATATTTCACCCACCCCATAAAAATCAGACTAAGATATCTGTAAGTTGACTAAGGCTGTCCGCGATATAATCGGGCTTCAGCGCGTCATTAGTCACCGCCTGCATACCGCCCCACTCCTGCCGCAGCCACAGCGTTTTGAATCCAAGCGCCTTTGCGGGCGCGATATCGTTTGTCAGCTTGTCGCCTATCATAATGCACCTGTCGGCGGAGGTCTGCGCCTTATACAGCGCTTCACGGAACAGCAGCGGGTCTGGCTTTGAAAATCCTACCTCCGCAGAAATTATCATAAGGTCAAAATACTCCGCAAGCCGCCATTCCTCGGTCATGCGCCGCCTTGTGTCAAGCGGCTGATTGGCGATTACGCCAAGCTTGCAGCGCGATTTAAGCCGCGAAAGAACCTCCCGCGCCTGCGGATAGGGCAGGACAAGCCCAGAATCCCACTTCTCGCCCGCGACTATGCCGAAAGCCTGAAGCGCGCCCCTGTACTCATGCTGATTTGCCGCTGCCGCCTTTTCCATCTCGGCGCGGAATATATCGGGCGCAATGCCGTGCTTTGCGCAGGTGCGACGTATTCTGTCCTCCCATGCGGCGGTTTCATCAAGAAGCACGCCGCCAAGGTCAAAGAAAAGCCAGTCAGCATTAGTCATATACAGTACACTCCCGAAAAGCCGTCATTAAACATTCATATACTTATTAAGGAACTCCACAGACAGCTTTATCCAACGGCGGCAGTTATCAAGATAGAACATCTCATGCCAACCCGTAGCCTTATCGCAGGTAGAAAGTCCGTGAGGACCCTCGTCATACAAGTGAAGCTCCACAGGTACTTTATTGGAAATGCACGCCTTTGCCATAACAAGCGAATTGTGCGCGGGAACGCAGTCGTCATTCGCGGTCGCCCAGATAAATACGGGCGGAGTTTTGGGGGTAACGCGGTTTTCAAGCGAAAGGCGGCTGAGGTCGGAACGCGCCGCGTCCTCGCCAAGCAGCACCTTAAAGCTTCCCTCATGCGGAGCGGTAACGCCGCTGATTACGGGGTAGCACAGGATAGCGGCATTGGGGCGCAAATCCTCAGGCTCGCAGCCTATCGCTTTGGTAATCTGCACATCTCCCCACATGGTTGCAAGGCAACCTGCCAGATGTCCGCCCGCAGAGCAGCCGAGAACCGCAAGCTTCTGCTTATCCACGCCGAATTCCTCCGCTCTCATGCGAACCTTGTAGAAAGTATAAGCCGCGTCCACCAAAGAAGCGGGAAATCTTGCATTGCAGGTATAATTCACCACAAAGGCATTATAGCCCTGTGCAAGGTACTGAAGCGCGATAGGCTCGCCCTCGCGGTCGGAACAAAATTCATATCCGCCGCCTGGGAAAATAATAATGCCAGGTCGCTTCTCGCAGAATTTAAGTCCCGAAATATTATCAAGCATATACGCCTTGACAAAAGCGGTTTTTTCCTGATTGATATAAAAGGTTTTTATAACCATGTTCTTGTCCTCCAAAGCACTTAAGGCAGCGCCGCACAAAGACCGTTTCGGGTTTCGCGTACATCTTGCCTTTAATTATGTATAGCTCTATTTTAGCATTTTTTGTGAAATAAATCAAGGGGGCGCGCAAATTTCCGCACGGCATATTATCTGTCCTTACTTTGGCACAGCTGCTGTGTTATAATACAGACATGAAAGCAAGTGATTCCCCCGCTTTGCTTTCCTCCAATTGTGTTAAGGAAACGCTGATTAAATCAAATTCGCCCCGCTCAAACGAGCATATTCACGCGGCTGAATTTGATACGCTACGCTTTTAATCAGCGTGTCCTTATATTCCCTGTGGAAAAAGCCGCCGCTCTTTAATGAGCAGCGGCTGCTTTTTTATTCATCTGCGTTGTCGCTGTTATCGCTTTCGGGCGGCGCAGGCTGCTCGTCCTTGTCAGCGGTGCGGCGCAGCAGCTTATCGCCAAAGCGCCTGCCCGTCTTTTTTATGTTTGCGGGAACGCTACGGAAAGTCTGCACAGCGTTTGTCATGCGGCTCATTGCGAAAAAGAAATCCTCCGAAATAACGCTTTCGTGGCGGTGAGTGCGACCTGCGCGGTAATTATCGGCAACCACCTGATAACGCTCATACGCGCGCTTTACGGAGGTTTCCCATGATATATAAACCTCCTCCATCGCGTGCTGCCCCATCTGTCTTACCTCGTCAAGATGTGCGGCGGCAAACTCAAGCTCTGCCGCGATAGCTTCGGGGTTATCCTGCGTTAAAATTCCCGTTCTGCCGTTGGTTATGCCCTCGGCGGCACAACTGCCCTCTATAAGCAGCGAGGCAACGCCGCACGCGGCAGCCTCCCTTACAACGATACCGTTGGTATCATACAATGACGGAAACAGGAACAAATCTCCCGTGGTATAGTATACCCTCAAATCCTCACGGTCATAGACAGCACCTGTGAATATAATGTTATCGGCAATGCCGATTTCCTCGGTATACGCAATAATTTCATCACGGTCAAGTCCATCACCCACGATAAGCATATGGTACTTAATGCCCTTATCCGAAAGCAGCCTGAGCGCGTCAAGAAAAAGCTTTATGCCCTTATACCACAGCAGTCTGCCCACAAACAGAAATACAGGCGCGTCATCGGTAAGTCCGTATTCTCTGCGAAGCTGCTCGACATCAGCGGCGTCTGCACGCCCGCACGGGAAATCAACGCCGTTCTCCATAACGATATAATCGCCCTCATAACCAAGGCTGCGCAGATTTTCGCCCGCGCCGTTGCTTACCGTCCACACCTCGTCACAGGCGGAAATATTGGCAACAACAAGCTTTATGGCAGAGTCCGCAAGAAACTTTTTGGGCAGCGCCCTGCGGATATCTATATCAAACTTTGTATGATAGGTAAGCACTATCGGCACATTGATATTCTCGCGCAGCACCCTCGCCATAATGGTGGAGGCAAACGGACAGTGGCTATGTATTATATCAAAATTACTGTCGCGCAGGGTTTCCAGCTTTCTTGCGCTGAACGGATAACCCGCGCGGTAGCCGCACCATTTCTCCGTAGGCATACTTTTATATCTGACCACCTCAAACGGGTAGTCGTCCTGCTGAACGTCGCGGTGATTGGGCGTAACAACGGTAGCGTTGCCAAGCTGACCTTGGATAACATTGGCATAATTTACAACGCAGTTTGCAACACCGTCAATAAGCGGCGGAAAAGAATCATTCATAAGACATACGTTAAGCTTATCACTCACTGTACAACACCCCTTTCATAGGAATGATAAGGATTTGCGGGAGCATTTCCCGCCTTGTATTACTACACATTATACTACAAACGGATTTATAAATCAAGGGTTTTTCCAAAATTACTTGACCGTATGTTTTTTCGCGGAAATTTTCGCCGAAAATCGGTTTTGCGCCGTGTTTCCCGCATAATACGCGCAAAAAGACAAACCGCGCGGCGTAATATCGACAAATATATGGCGGCTTATGTGATATGATTTTAGAAAAAAGGGGGAATACAAAATGATAAAGCTGTACAATGACGGGCGGCGCATTACAGCGGCGCTTTACGGGGATATCGACCACCACGCGGCGCGGCTTATGCGCGAGGAGCTTGACAGCGTTATTGCGCTGTCCTCGCCCGAAGTGCTGATACTGGATTTTGAAAACGTAGGCTTTATGGACAGCTCCGGAATAGGTCTGATACTCGGCAGACTTAAGGCGGTCAAAGCCTGCGGCGGAGAAATAATAATCAAGAACGCGCGCCCTGGTATCGCGGCGGTGATAAAGCTGTCGGGACTTAAAGGGCTGCTTGCGGAGGGGGTGAAAGCATGAAAAAGGAACTTGTAAATCAAACGAAGATACAGTTTCCGTCATATTCCGTAAACGAGGGATTTGCGCGCGCCGCGGCAGCGGCGTTCGCCGCGCAGTGCGACCCTACGGTGCAGGAAATCGGCGAGATAAAAACCGCCGTTTCCGAGGCGGTGACAAACGCGATAGTCCACGGCTATCGCAACGCCGTGGGCATGGTGGAGCTTACGCTTCGTCGCTACACCGACAACACGATGTACATAGCGATAAAAGACAAGGGCAGCGGCATTGCGGATATAAAGCAGGCAATGACGCCGCTGTTTACCACCGCGCCCGACGAGGAACGTTCGGGTCTTGGCTTCTCGGTGATGGAAAGCTTTATGGACAAGCTGCGCGTAAAAAGCAGCGAGGGCAAAGGCACAACCGTCATTATGGAGAAAAAACTCAGCCGCAAGGTGAAATAAGTGGAACGCGACGAATTTATTGAGAGCAATCTTCCGCTTGTTCACTCGCTGGCGAACCGCTTTCGAGGGCGCGGAATAGAGTATGACGAGCTTTTCGCCGCAGGCAGCATGGCGCTTGTAAAGGCGTATGACAACTTTGATTTTTCGCGCGGACTGTGCTTTTCCACCTACGCCGTGCCTGTAATCTTAGGCGAGATAAAGCGGCTGTTCCGCGATGGCGGCACGGTAAAAGTAAGCCGCAGTCTTAAGGAACTGTCGCTTAAAGCTTCGCGCGAGCGCGACAGGCTTCTTGCCAAGGGGGAAGAACCGCGTATATCCGACATTGCGCAGGCGCTTGGAGTTTCCGAGGAAGCCGCCGCGGAAGCGATAACCGCAGGCATACCGCCGCTGTCGCTCTCCCCCGCAAGCGATGATGAAAGCGCGCCCGAAATCCCCGCCGCTTCGGGTGAGGAGCGGCTTATAGACCGCCTTGCGCTGCGCCAGTGCCTTACCCAGCTTGACGATAACGACAGAAAGCTGATACTGCTGAGATACGAAAGAGAGCTTACCCAGTGTCAGACAGCTGCCGTTATGGGAATTACGCAGGTGCAGGTTTCCCGCAGAGAGCGAAAGATACTTTCGGCGCTGCGCGAGAAAATGGTGTAGGCATTGCAAATATTACAGATTGGTAACAGTTTTGCGCGGGCTATTGCTTTTTCCTTCAAACCGATATATAATAAAGGCACAAACTGCTAACTGCAATATTGTCTTAAATTGAGGAGGACGAAGAAATGAAAAAGCTATCCGCGTTTGTGCTTTGCTGTGTTCTGCTTTTAAGCGGCTGCGCAGATAACGAAGCGCCGCTGCCTGATGTAAGCGAGGGCGCAGAAAGCCCCGCTTCATCAACGGTACAGTCAACCACGTCAGCCGCATCATCTGCCTTAACAACGCCAAAACAGACAACCTCCACCACAGAACCCGACTTACTGCCCACGGGCTATGACTATATCGTTCCCGAACGGGAGAATATGACGGTTTCCATGAACGCCACAAAGCTTGACCTTGACGAAATAAGAAGCACAGTAGGCTATCAGCTTGACGGAATTGACCTTGAAAGCGATGAACGGTATGTGTTTACAAGAGAAAATATCGAAAAAAGCTACACGGGCGATAAGCTTGAAGAATACCGAAGCAGGAATTATTTCTATCCCTCTTATTGCGAAGCTTATTATATAGGCAGCGAACAGGCGGACTGGGCGGTTGTTCTGGAATACAATCTCGGCTTAATGCTAAGCACATATTCCCATATTGCGCTTGTCAAAGACAACGAAATTGTATATTTAAGCGAGGTTTTCGATTTTGCGTGCCTATGGAATTATTCCAACGGACAGCTTATAAGCATGGCAGGAGAAAAAGGTCTTTGTATATTTGATACAAAAGAACAAAAGACAACCTATGTAGATAAAGATGATAGTGGAAATCCTATTGATGTTTATCCTTACTGGGCAACGGCAACAGATGAAAATTATATCACCTTTTGCAGCAATTTTGAAGATATGTATGTTTACAACAGGAATAACGGCTCTGTAAAACTCTTGCCAAATTTATATCTTGACCCATATACAGACCAATGCAGAATAGAGGGAGATACGCTTTACTGCTACATAGATTATGAGGATATGTATTATGCTTATGACTTGATAACGCAGGAGAAAACGGCGCTTGAAAACGCCGATATTTCCACCGTTGTGCAGCTTAACAGCGGGGATTATTCCGTCTGTTCCGCAGATAACTATTATCATTATGTCACCGCAGATACTATTGTAGTTGAAAGAAAATCGGACGGCGCGCAGAAAACTTTCGATTTAAGCGACTGCTGGAACCGCGCAGCCGTTGATGACATCTGCTCCGTTGGGGACTGCATTTATTTAGTCGGCAATTATGAGTGCCTAGCGCTGAATTTTGAAACAAATCAAGCGGTTGCAATATCGGGCGAAAATCCATCTGATTTTGACTTACAGTATAGCGCAGACGGCGGTGTATATATCGCCGTAAGAGATGGTGACTGCGTTAGTGCATTTTCGCTTCCGCTGTAAAAAATAAAAAATGCTATTGCAAATAGCCGCCGAATGTGTTAGAATAATATCGACAAAATACATATTCAGGAGGCACTAAACATGAAGTATGCAGTTCTTCTCTGCGATGGCATGGCAGACACGCCGCGCGATGACCTTGGCGGCACAACCCCCATGGGCAAGGCGCACAAGCCAAACATGGACAGAATAGCACAGGTTTCCGAGGTTGGTATGGTTAAAACAGTCGGCGAGGGTCTTAAGCCCGGCAGTGACGTGGCAAACCTCTCCGTACTCGGCTATGACCCTGCGGTTTACTACACGGGACGCTCCCCGCTGGAGGCAGGCTCTATCGGCATTGACATGAAAGCGACAGACGTTTCCTTCCGCTGCAACCTTGTCACCCTGTCTGACGAGGAAGATTACACCAAAAAGACTATGGTTGACTACTGCTCTGACGATATTTCCACCGCAGAAGCTGCGGAGCTTATAAAATACGTTCAGGAGAATTTCGGCAATGACGAGTTCAGATTTTACAGCGGCGTAAGCTACCGCCACTGCCTTATCTGGAACAACGGCACGCTTGACGTAGGCAATATGACCCCTCCCCATGATATAACGGGCAGAGTTATAACGGAATACCTCAGCACCTCCCCCAACGCGGAAAAGCTGCTTGACCTTATGAAGCGCAGCTACAACCTGCTGAAAGACCACCCCGTAAACAAGGCAAGAATTGCGCGCGGCAAGCGTCCCGCAAACAGCATCTGGCTTTGGGGCGAGGGAAAGCGCGCAGAGCTTACCCCGTTTAAGGAAAAATTCGGTCTTGACGGCGCTATGATTTCCGCTGTGGATTTGCTTAAAGGTATAGGCAAGTTTGCGGATATGAACGTTATCGAGGTTGAGGGCGCGACCGGCTACATCGACACGAACTTCCGCGGAAAGGCTGACGCGGCAATAAAGGCACTGAAAGACGGCGCAGATTTTGTATATGTACACATGGAAGCGCCCGATGAATGCGGACACCGCGCCGAGGTTGACAACAAGGTAAAGTCCATAGAAATTATTGACGAGCAGGTACTTGCCCCCATTCTTGAAGCGTTTAAGGACGAAGATATCCGTATACTTATCTGCCCCGACCACCCCACGCCGCTTGCGCTTAAAACCCACACCTCAAATCCTGTTCCTTATCTTATCTATGACAGCACAAAGAAGCTGAACGGCGTTGAGAAATTTGACGAGGCTCACGCCGAAGCAACAGGTGTTTTCAGACCCGTAGGTCACGAACTTATCAACACATTCTTGCAGAGATAAGGCACAGCCGCCAAATAAACAAATCGGAGAGGATTTTGTTCCTCTCCGATTTTTCTGTTTAATTGTGACAGTCGGCGAACAATTACGCCTCGTTGATTGCCTTGATAAGAAGCTCACGCAGCGTATCGGGAGAGCAGTTGCCCTTAAGCTGCTTCATGCACTTGCCGAACAGCGCCATAAGCGCCTTTTCCTTGCCGCTCTTATAGTCGTTTACAGAGCGGGTATCCTCCGCCACAACAGCCTTAATTACGGCTTCAATAGCGCCCGTATCGTTGGAAACTATGAGGTTATTTGCCTTTGCGTATTCCTCAACATCTGCTATATCCTCATCAAACATTGCGGTGAGAATTTTCTTTGCGTTGCCGCGCTGAACCTTGCCCTGCTGAACAAGCTTTATAAGCTTGCCGAGAGCCTTTCCGTCAACCGTGAGGTCATCTGCGGTAAGCTGCTTTTTATTAAGTATGTTCATGCAGTCGGATATAATCCAGTTTGCTGCTTCCTTTGCCTGTGCGCACTCCTCATAAGCTGCCTCAAAGCAGTCGCAAAGCGCGCGGCTCTGGGTAAGCTGCTCAGCGTCGCTTTCGGGAATAGCGAGTTCCTCAATATAGCGCGCCTTTTTCTTTTCGGGAAGTTCGGGCAGCGAAGCCTTTATGCGGTCAAACCACTCGTCATCAATAACAATCGGCATGATATTGGGGTCGGGGAAATAACGGTAGTCGCCCGCCGTTTCCTTGTTGCGCATTGCATAGCTTTTGCCCTTTATATCGTCCCAGCGGCGGGTTTCCTGAACCAGAACCTCCGTGCCGTTTTCAAGCGCGTCAATATGGCGCGCGGTTTCGTACTCGATAGCGCGGGTGATAGCGGAGATGGAGTTCATGTTCTTCATCTCGGTTCTTACGCCAAGCTTGTCGCTGCCCTCCTCGCGAACGGAGAGGTTTACATCACAGCGCATAGAGCCTTGCTCCATACGGCAGTGGGATACCTTTGCAAAGCGCAGCAGCGAGCGAAGCTGCTCAAGATACGCCACAACTTCCTCAGCACTGGAAAGGTCGGGCTGGGAAACTATCTCGCAAAGCGGAACACTGGTACGGTTGAAGTCAACAAGCGTTGCGTCTGCCCAATCATCATGGACAAGCTTGCCTGCGTCCTCCTCCATATGGATTTGCTTTATGCGGATATTCTTCTTGCCCTTGCTTGTTTCGATAGGCACAACGCCGTTTACCGCAACAGGGCTGAACCACTGCGTGGTCTGATAAGAGCAGGGCAAATCGGGATAATAATAGGATTTTTTGTCAAAGGTTGTGACGCGGTTTATGTCGCAGTTAAGCATAAGTCCCGCGGTCATGCCCAAATCAACAACGCGCTTGTTTACAACGGGCAGCATACCCGGCATACCGCAGCACGCGGGGCAAACGTGGTCATTCTGCTCGCCGCCGAATTTAGCGGAGCAGGAGCAGAATATCTTGGACTCTGTCGCAAGCTCTATATGTACCTCAAGACCGATTACGGTTTCGTATTTTTTCATTACTTGCCCTCCTTTTCAAACACGGCAGCCATGTCAAACAGCGCGTTCTCCGAGAATGCCCTGCCGATAAGCTGAACACCGCCGACAACCACAGCGGGCAGTCCCGTAATAGAAGCGGGCGCGGCATAAAGCGCCTCGTCAAAAGCGATATATTTGTTCTGCTTTAAATCGTCCATTGTATAGCAAGCCTTGGAGCAGGCGGGCATCAGAACCGCGTCATATTCGCCGAATATCTCCGCAAACTTCTCCGCAACCACACGGCGGATACGCAGCGACTTATCATACACTCTCATGTAATTTTCGGTAGAAAGCGCGTCCGAACCGAAAAGGATTGCGGTTTTAAGCAGCTCCCCGAACGCTTCGGTGCGGCTGTTGGTGTAAAGCTCCTCGATATTTTTGTAATTCTTTGTGCGATAGCCGTACTTTACGCCGTCAAAGCGGGAAACGTTGTTGCAAAGCTCTGCGCACATACAAACATTCCACGCGGTCTTTGCAAGAGTAAGTACCGTATCATCTATTTCAACAAACTCAACACCCTGTTCTGCCATGACATCGCAGAAGCGGCTGATTTTTGCGCGCGTTTCATCATCAGCGGCAGCGGTGATTTTTGCAGCTACAGCCACTTTCTTTATCTTATTGCACCCCGCGCCGCTCTTAACCTTGGCGCAGTCCGCCTCGGAAAGGCTTGTGCCGTCCTTATCATCATGACCCGCAATGGCGGAAAGCACCTGCTGCGCGTCATTTGTGGTGTTTGCCATAACGCCGACAGTTTCTCCCGAGCAGGCAGCCGCAATTGTGCCATAGCGCGAAACCGTGCCGTATGTTGGCTTTATGTACACCTTGCCGCTTAATGCAGCCGCACGTCTGGGCGTGCCGTTTATATCAAAGCACAGCGCAGCCTTTGCGCCGCCCTCGGACAGGATTTCCGCGCAGGCGTTTGCAAGTCTGCCATCCTTTTCACACGCGCCGAAATACGAAGTTTCGCCAAGCAGGTCTATCGAGAACTCGCCCACATTAGCCTTGCCCGCAATATCATAGCCCGCCGCAGAAAGCCTTGAAATAACCTCCGCGTCAAAAAGGCTCATGTATCCGTCCAGCATTTTGGAGCCGCCTGTGGTCGGCATATCCTTTGTAAGAAACAGGTCGTCAAGCACAACAGCGTTTGCGCCCGCCTTATCGTTTTTGTGAAGATATAAATTCATGTCAGCCTTCCTCCCTATCATTCAAGCAGGCGGGGAACCTGCCAGTAGCCATCGTCCGCTTCGGGCGCGCCGCGCTGAAGCTCCTCACGGGTGAACAGCTTCTTCTCCACGTCCTCGCGCACAACCGTCATCACGGGCATAACGTGAACCATGCGCTCCGTCTGCTCGGTATCGCAGGAATAAAGGTCGTCAATTTCCTGCTGCTGCTTTGCAAAAAACGAAAGCACGTCCTCGCGCTGCTGCTCAGTCAGGGCAAGCTGGTTAAGCTTTTCCAGCCGTATCAAAACATCTCTGTCCATATACAAATTCCTTTCCTGAAATCATATTCTGTCTGTTGCCGAAAACGGCGGGATTACTTGTCCCGCCGCACGGAATTATTTGCATTTTTAAGGAAATATCGCGCGTTAATCTCTTACCTTGATGTGAACCTCGCGAAGCTGCTGCTCTGTAACATCGCCAGGCGCGCCCATCATAAGGTCCTGCGCATTGCCGTTAAGCGGGAACGCGATAACATCGCGGATAGTTTCCTCGCCCGCAATAAGCATTATCATTCTGTCAACGCCAGGCGCCATACCTGCATGGGGCGGTGCGCCAAACTGGAACGCATTGTACAGCGCGCCGAACTTTGCCTTAACGTCCTCCTCGCCATAGCCCGCAATCTCAAACGCCTTTTTCATGATATCGGGGTTGTGGTTTCTTACCGCGCCAGAGGACAGCTCCACGCCGTTGCACACGATATCATACTGATAAGCGTAGATGTCAAGCGGGTCTTTATTAAGCAGCGCGTCCATTCCGCCCTGAGGCATAGAGAAAGGATTATGCGTGAAGTCAATTTTGTTGGTTTCGGGATTAAGCTCATACATGGGGAAATCAACAATAAAGCAGAACTTAAAGCTGCTTTCATCAATAAGATTCATGCGCTTTGCAACCTCTGTTCTGATTTGTCCCGCAAACTTAGGCGCGTTGTTTTTACTGTCGGCAATAAAGTAAAGAACATCGCCCACTTCAAGCTCGCAGCGCTCTGCAAGCTCTTTTCTCTGCGCGTCATCAAGGAATTTGTCGATAGGACCGTTGTACTTAAAGCCGCCGTTCTCGCCCTCCTCAACCTTGAAGTAGCCAAGACCTTTCATGCCGACTTCCTGTGTGGCAAAATCCTCCATGCTCTTGAAAAAGCTTTTGGACTGGCTCGCCATCTGAGGTACTCTTATACCTCTTACCGTCTTGTTGCAGAAAGGCTTGAAATCGCTGTCAACGAACAGGTCGGACAGTTCCTTTATAATAAGCGGGTTTCTGAGGTCGGGCTTATCTGTGCCGTACTTCAGCATGGACTGCTCAAATGGTATTCTCTCAAACGGGGGCTTGCCTACCTCTTTATCGGAGAACTCCTTAAAGGTGTTGTATACAACGGTTTCTGCCACTTGGAATACGTCCTCCTGCTCGGCAAAAGCCATCTCAAAGTCAAGCTGATAGAACTCTCCAGGAGAACGGTCCTGTCTTGCGTCCTCGTCACGGAAGCAAGGCGCAAGCTGGAAATAGCGGTCAAAGCCCGAAGTCATAAGAAGCTGCTTAAACTGCTGGGGAGCCTGCGGCAGCGCATAGAACTTGC
>CAZKXB010000059.1:0-12509 GCA_964556595.1 uncultured Ruminococcus sp.
TGGAAGTTCTTCCTGCAACTGTATTCGGTCACGGTCTTGAGGTAATCTGCCGCCACGTTGCAACAGGCAGCTTTATCCGCAGATACGGCGAATACATCAAGGACGGCACTGTTCTTGAGGGCGGTTATGTTGAATGTACATTCAAGAATGACGAAAAGGGCGACCCGCTGGTAACAAGCGAGGGTCTTGCCGCTCTTGGCATCATGACTCCCGAAATGTTCAACAGCATGAAGGAGCAGACCCTTAAGATTACACAGATTGTTGCTGACGACCTTAAGTCCATCGGCTTGCAGCTTTGGGACATCAAGTTCGAGTTCGGCTACAACAACAACGAGGTTATCTTGATTGACGAAATCGCTTCGGGCAATATGCGCGTATACAAGGACGGCAAGATTGTTGACCCCGTTGAGCTGACTAAGCTTATCAATAACAGATAATCGACAGCCTATAAATATTCAGCAGCCGCAGTAATCCTGCGGCTGTTCTGTTTTGTGCAGAGAAAAATCCCACTCATTTTATCGGTGAGTGGGATTTGTAATATCGGGTTATTCTTCGGTTTCAGCCGTAAACTGGCTTTCGTGTCTTGTGAAGAAGTCTGTTCTTGGCGGCAGGAATTTAAGCTTGTGGTTCTCGCCTGTAAAGAAATTGACAGGCTCCAGGATTGTATCCCAAGACCAGATACGCTCGTCAACATCAAGATACTCGCGCAGCTTTTCCGTGCCGAACGGCGCCATCGGGTGCAGCAGAACGCCCGCAATCCTTATCATATAAAACAGATTTGCAAGCGGCTGTGCAGCCTGCTCTGCCGTAATATCCGCGCTGCCAAGCGTTTTTGCCATATACTTGCTGCCGTTTCTGATGTAGCTGTCAAGCACATAGGTACACTGGTGGAAGTTGAACTTTGCCATGTGGCGCTCGTATTCAAGCACTGCCTTCTTCGCCTCATCAAGCAGCTGCTGCTCCGGCTTAAGGTCGGGCATTACGCCGTCAAACAGCTTCTGCGTGGTGTAGAACGCGGTTCTTATCATGCGGTTGTATACGTTTGAAAGCAGCAGTCCGTCCTTAACAACGGGGTCGGCTTCGTCGGGCTTTGCATCGGGATTAAACGGCTTGGGCATAAAGCTTACGGAGCGCTGTCCCAGTCCCAGACCAAGCCAGTGCATACGAAGCTGTTCGGGAGTGTAATAGGACAGCAAATCGTCCGCCATGGGCGGCTTTACCGCGCCCGAACTGGAAGCCTTTTTATCCAGAAACAGTATATGGTGGTTTGCAACGATTATAGGAAGCTGAAGCTCGCCCTCTGCGGGGGAAGCGGTCTTTTCCTCGGCAGCCTGCTGAGCAAGCCACATTGCAGGCTCTGCAACGCCGTAGAAATAGATGTTATCCTGTCCGATAAACTGGTATACGTTTGCTTCCTTGCTGCACCAGTAGTCCTTCCACTCGTCACGGCTTCTTCCCTGCTGCTCAAGATAGGTCTGGGTAAAGGAGATAGGCGCCCACAGCGACTCAGGCCATACCCAGACGGTAAGCCCCTTATCGCCCTCAAATTCGGGCGCGGGAACTCCCCACTCGACATTGCCCGTAAGACGGAACGGAACAAGCGTCTTACCTGTGCGGTAGCGTATGCCGTTTGAGGTAAGCACGCGGCAAGCCTCGTCACAATCCGAAAGAGTGTTGAACTCAATGGTGAAGGACGGTTTCTTTGGTTCTTCCAGATAATTATGCGCGGGCATTTCGTTTTTAAGGGCGAGGTATTTCTCCTCAAACTCGCGCTTGATATAGATTACGGGCGGCTTTAGGAACTCGGCAATGGTTTTCCACACAACGGGGCGGATATCCTTGCGCTTCTGAAGCTCCTCAACCCAGTCGGAAAGCAGCTTTTCATAATCGCGCAGCTTGAAATACCAGTTGGTGACAGGCTTCATGGTGGGTGTTTCGCCTGTAAGCGTGCTTATAGGATTGATGAGATTTTCGGGCATATACTGGTGACCAAGGTCGCACTCGTCCGCATAGCCCTTTTCGGAGCAGCAGCCCTCAACGGGGCATTTGCCCACAACCTGCCTGCCGTTAAGGAACACGCCCGCCTTTTCATCAAAGAACTGCATGGTGGAAATGCGGTTAAGCTGTCCCTTTTCATAGAGGGAATTAAGAAACCACTGCGTAACCTCGGCATGGATTTCCTTGGAGCGACCCAGACCCGAAGCGCCGAAAAGGTTCGGCGAAATGCCATAAGCCACAAGGGTATCCTTCTGCTTGTTGTGGTTTCTTGTAACGAAGTCCTCAAGGCTGCCCTCGAACTCGCCGTTTTCCACCTTTTTGCGCCAGCCCTCGGCTATGGGAGAGCCGTAGCAGTCCGTACCGCTGACGAAAATAACGTTCTCCTTGCCGATACGGTCGCGCAGGAAACGCGCATAGGTATCCGCAAACACCAACATTCCGCCCACATGACCGAAATGCAGCTCTTTATTGCCGTAGGGCATACCGCCCGTTACAACGGCGCGCTTAGGAAACACGGGGCGCGGAATTTCAAAGGGCTTTCCGTCAGCCTGATTATTTTTAGCCATATTTATAAATCCTTTCAGAAACGGCTTAACCATGCGCCTTTAAGCGTAAGCCACGGCGCGGCAAGCCTTTTTTATACAACATTGCACGCCGCACAGCAAGCGGCGCTACGACTAGTATTATAGCATAATTTCACAATTATTGCAATACCCAAACGGCATATTTTCACGCCAAGCGCGAAATATACCGCGCCAAAAACGCTCCCGCCCTTTCGGACGGAAGCGTCTGCTGATATCAATAATACTGTTCGCAGTGTTCACAGCCCGCGCCATGGCAGTAGTCGCAGGCTATCGCAAGCAGAGTGCCGTAATATTCGCACCAGTCGCAGCCCTTGCCGCCGCATTGCTCACAGGTGTATTCCAGAAGATAGCCGTAATATCCACAATAGTCGCAGCCTCTGCCGTAGCAGTAGGGGCAGTCGCTGTAATAATACTCCAAATCGAAATCGTCATCGTCATCATCATTGCCGCTATCCCCGTTCAGCTCATCGGGATAGTAAGTCAAGCTGCCGTCCGCTTCTATTGTAAAGGTTATATCGGGCGTAAAGAACCAGTTGCCGTAGATATCATACAGCGTCATGCTGTATGTATAATCTCCCATAGGAAGCTCCTGATAGCTTAACATCAGTTCGCCGTTTACAACAAATTCATCGCCCTCATAAAACTCATAATCGTAATCGCCGGCATAGGTATAAACAGGCTGGATAATATCGCCGTTTTTCAGCTGTATTATATCGCGCGCCGCCATACCAGTGTCGGAATCTATACCGTCCCACGCGCCCAGAACGTTCCATTTTGCGGCGTTCCAGTCATACTGGATACGCAGGTTGGTATATTCGCCGTTAAGCAGGATTGAGCAGGTATAAATACTGTAATCGTCCGTCTGGTCAACAACCTCGATAGGCAGCGGCTGCATATCGGGGAGAGATATCCATGTGCCGTCAAAATTATCGGTAATCACGCCGTGGTCAAAATCGTAGTAAACCTCATCATCACAGCCGAGATAAATGTTTTCACCTTTATAATGGAAGAAAAGGCTGCACGCCGCATAATTAAGGTTGGTGAAATCGGATATAGCAACAGTGTAATATCCGTCATTGTCAAAATATACGTCCTCGACAGGAATTGTGCAGTCCTCATCAATATCGCAAAAGCTGTCGGTATTGGTGGAATAATCGCCGTAGTCGTAATCAATGCACCAGATATCGTCACAATCAACAAGCAGCGCGTCATTTTCATAGGAATAAATATCCTGACCCGTTGTGCCGTAGGCTACCTTGTCAACAAAGGCGAGGTAATACGCGCTTGGGCATATCGTGCCAAAGGTGGAAAGCTCTGTCGAACCCTGCACCGACAGCGGATAATACACCGACAGTCCTTTGGCATAGCGGTGCTGCTGACCGTTTTTCATATAGCTTATGGCGGAATTAAGCTTGTCAAGAGTATCCTGCGCATTGGGACAATAATCCGATACGGCGCTGAGGATACCGCCTAAATCCACCATATTGGTGTAACCCTCGGTGCGGTTGTTGCCGCCGAAATTATCCGCGCTCTGTATTGCCTTTGCAACCTCTGCAAGCTTATCATTCTCATACATCTGCTGCGCGGTTTTGTCAAAGGAAGTCAAAAGCGCGTCAAGCTTGCCAAGGTCGGTTATGGCAAAGGTTGACATATCCTCGGAATAGGAAAGCTTGCAATGCTCATAATATGCGTCACAAAGCGCGCTTCCAAGCTGTGCGCCGTCCGCGTTGGGTTTTTTATTAAGATAAGACAGAATTGCGGTGTAGTCCCAGCCATAACCCGGCTCGGTTTCCTCGGAGGCATACATATAGTTCGCATACGGCACAAGGATATTGGCGGTTTCAAGCGTACTCATAAGGCAGGCGTCAAAGCCGATAAACTCAAACTTCTCGCTCATGCAGTCAAAGGTTTCGCTGAGCGCCTTGTCAATTTCGGAAAGCGAAAGGCTGTCGCTGTCATATTTTTCATCAAAGCAAACGCCGCTTATGCTGCCGCCGCCGTGATTCCAGAACACAAGTCCGATATTATCGGCGGGATAATTTTTAACGCCCCATTCTATAAAATCGGAAAGCGTGTCGGCTTCACCCATGCTGGCAAGCGGACGCTCGTCAACCAAAGTGAAATTATCCCCCTCCACAGCAAAACGCTGAAGCTTGGTGGGGTCTATATCCTCATAATACCACGAATATGTACCGCCCGTCTGGAAAACAAAGTTGATATTGCTGCCGATATTCGCCTGCATAGCCTCATACAAATCCGAGGAAGCATTGCCGCCATCGCTTTCAAGGTCAGTACCGCACATATACACAAGTATTGTCCAGTCATCACCGCCCATGGACTGCTCTGCGGCGCGGGTGCGCCTTGCGATATCAAGTCTGCCGTCCACCTGTGAAAGGATAGAGCCGCTGCTGCCAAAGTCGCGCTGCACCTCGGTCTGGCTGCTGCCGTTTTCTCCCGAAGCTTCCGCGGAAACAGAGCCTGACGTTGTTGCAGCGGCATCGCCCGCGTCACTGTCGCTTCTGGACTGGAAACTCTCTCCCCCGCCCGCACAGCCGCTTACAGCAAGCGAAACCGCCAACGCAGCGGCAACCAGAGATATTTTCTTTCTCATAAAATCACCCTTCTTGAAAAATATAGGAAAATCAGAATAAAGAACGCGAAACAACAAATTCAGCCGATTTTCAGGATTTATCGCATTTACGCCAATATTCCACACGCCATCATTATTATATACCCCAAAGCGACTTCTGTCAACCAATTATGTGCAAAAATCAAAAACCATACGCAAAAGGCGGCAATGCACAACAAAAAGCACCCGCAAATAAATGCGAGTGCTTTGGGTGGGCTTCGGAACATATATTTAATCATTTTACTGCCCCTTTTTGTTTTTGCACTTGCTGCTTTATGTATTATACATAATTTTTTCTCAAAGGCCAATGAAAAAGCGCGGCGGCAAATATTTTCTTGACAGCAAGGATATTGCAAATAGCCCCGATAAAACTGCAGGCTGCAAACCAATGCGACAGGATTATCGAGATTTCGGGCGGAAAGATTGTTTCAGCATAATCGTCAATGCGGCAGCTTGATGGCTGCCGCATTTTCAAAGGCTCATTCAAGAAACGCCTCCTGCTCAACAGTTACTCTGTTTTTTAAGATATCATTTATTACAGGCACAAATGCGGAATACCGTTCGGATTTTTTGGTTTTGGCAAGCTTTTCAAGGTAGGCTTCATCTCGTAAAAGTCCTCTGTTTTTGTAACGCGCAAAACATTCGCAGTCCATATTAAACGACAAAAGATTGGGGAAAATATTCTCTTTTAGCCGACAGAACATATTAAATCCACCGAGGTCAATATCTCCCCAGTAAAACACTTTTTCGCTCTTTAGCGCATTACTTATCACCCGAAAAAAATCACCTCTTGCGGGACTGTACAAACCGCCGTGAAACACCACCAACTCGTCCTCTTTTCGGCTGTTAAGGCAGTATTCGGTATAGCAGGTTTTATTCTCAATAAACAGTACTCTGCTCACGCCGACAAGCTCTGCACTGTCTATTTCGTCCAGACAATCGCTTGAAATACACGCGCCTTTTTTTATCGGAGAATAGTCCACCGTGCCCGCTTTATAGCGCAGCATTAAATTTCCGCAGAACTCAAAAATTTCCGACATTTGCACTATACCTAATTGCAAAAGGACCTCGCGTTCAGAGATATCCCCCTCGTCAGTCTCTTTGAGTACAGGCTCATGCTTTTTGGCAATTGAAACAATATGGCTTTTTATATCCCGCTCAAATCGCTTTGAATCAGCGTACAATTTAACGCTCGCCGCACGCATTGAGATATTCCTGCCATTTAAGGAATAGACAAGTCCCAACGCTTTCAGAACATCTTCTATCAGCTTTTCATCTTCCCGCCAAAGACCGATTAGCTTGTTATTTAATACATTTTCAAACACACAGTCAATATATGCGCCTATCCAGCCATCGCGGATATTTTCCTTTGCTTTTAGCAATATTGACTTTACCCTTTCGAGTGCGTAATGTTTGTTCTTCCGGTCAACAAACTCGTATGCTGCCTGAATATTTTCTGTAGCGAGCCAAATTCTCTCCACGACATAGCCCTTTGTTCTCCAACTGAAATCAACAATTCCATTATTTCGCAGCTCGTTAAGTTCTTCAATAAGCGTTTCATACTCCACAGATTCAATTTCGGGCAGCTTGTGTGACTTTACCAGATATACCCTTCTTGCTGTATTTCCGCTGAATTGTCCACTGTTTTCGTAGCTGTCAAGAAGGCGGTTTACGATACCCGTTCCATATCGCATTCTATATCTCTCCCCTCTCTTTTGTCCACTCAATTACCGTAGAGCGATAACCGCCTTTTCCATTATCCTGTTTATCCACTAGCAGCGTTTTATCGCAAAGCGGCGCGATATTATCTGCCTTGTCGGTTGGGGAACAGATTATCGCCTGAAGCCCGAACTCCCTTAGCATAGAGATACTTTTAGCAATTCGTTCGGGATCCATCTTGTTGAACGCCTCGTCAAAAATCACCAGACGCATGGTGTTGTCATCTTGTTTTCTCGTGCCATAAACTTTGTACACCTGTACAAAGGACGCAAGCATTGCGACATAGAACGGCGTCTGTATCTCACCGCCCGATTTTGAGGTAATAGTTTTGGAAAGCTTTTCGGTTATTCCGTTAGAGTCTATCGACAACAAGTCAAATGACATATATGTGCTGTACCTGCTAAGTTTTTCGATAGTTTCTGCCGCAGCAGAATCAGATCCGTCAAAAGTTTCAATCTGAGCAAAGAGATTGTCTATTGTATCCTTATATTTCTCGCGAAAATCATAACTGAACAAAGTTTCGCCCTCCTCTGCCGCCATTATCATATCATAATAGTCAATATAATCGGGGTTGGGCTTGCACGCGAATTTATAAGTGATGTTTCCGAATTTGGCTTTTGCAAGCGCTTTATTCAAATCCCTAATATGCTCTATGACCGTCTGAATATGACTTTTAAGCTTGTTTACAAAATCGTTTCTGAAGCTCTCCATTGCTACTTCTTTCGCCCTCGTAATACGTTGTGCAAACGCGGGAAGCTCTATCTCACTTATTTTCTTGTAGTCCTGCTCAAAGTCATCGTTTTTTTCAGTATCGGATATATTAAGCGAAAGATGGAAATCGTTATTGTATTTACTTCTCTTTTCCACAAGCTCTTTTTTTGCCATTTCCAGTAAGCCATCTGTTTGCTTTACAGAATTGGCAAACGTGTCAGCCAAAGCCCTAGGTGTTCCATATTGCGATAGTCTTTTATCAAATTCGGGTATTGCTTTCTGCTCAAGAAATTCGTCGGAATACTGTTCAGAAATATTACTTTCGCTCTCATGAATACTTCTTTCAAGCTGAGGAATCTCACTTTCGCAAAGATTTGTCAGTTTTTCACGCTTTCGCGTTGTTTCAACCAATGCGTCATTCTTCTTTTGAGAATTTTCATTTATGAGCTTATTGTTTTGCCTAATAGCAGACTCAATCTCCTCCAGCCTTGCTGTATCAATTTTGGATAGTTGGTTCACGATATTGTGCAGCTTATCCTGTAAAGCTGGTAATGCTAAATGCGCTGCATAAGCGGGTACAACAACGCTGTCCAAAAATGTCTGATTCACAAACCATTCCGACTCAGTAAACGCCTTTATATTCCTCAAATGAGAAGATATTTCAAACATCTGTGCATTGATAAGTTCAAGTTCCTTATTTTTCTGCTGAAGCTGTTCCTCAATAGATTTCTGTCCTATATACAGGTTTTGGTAGTGGAAAGGATTTATCGACTTAACCGCGTAATTTCTGTAAATCATACAATCTCTTGTAACAGAGATACGGTTATCCCGCAGTTTTTCCTCGTCATAGCAGCGAATAACTCGTCCGAGAAGATAGTCAATGTAAGCGCGAATATACTTATCCTCGCAGCTCACCACTTGTGCCAGAGAACCCGCTTTTACCGTTTGCTCATCAGCAAAAACACGCTCAAGGTCAACCACAGAATACTCATGAACTCCAAGCGCCTTGTGAACACGCTTGTAGATTTGATACGCGTCCATAAAACATTTAGGCTGCACTATGATATTCATTCTGTCGTTTGCTAGCACACCCTCAACGGCGTTTTTCCAATCCGTGTCAGTGATATCAATGACATCGGCAAGAAACTCAACCTCAATTTCACGATTGTATTTTTCCGACAGCCCGCTTTGAATAGCCTTTTTTAGTTGTTCAGCTTTTTGCGGGTAATACTTTTTTCCTCTGCTGAGAACGGCTATTTCTTGTTCAAGTTCATTTTTGCACTGTGTTTTGCTGTTTTTTTCTGCTGAATAATGCTCCTCCAGTGGTCGGACAAGAGCAAGTACCTGTTCATAATCAGATTTGATATGTGTAAAATACTTTTCTGAAATTTCTCCAAAAGACTTTTCCGAAAACTTCGCAACACGGTTAAGCATTTTCTTGAGGTTTTCTATTGCGTGAGCGGTATCATCCTCGTTGCCACCATTGAACTCGCCAACTTCTCCGAAAATTACATCACATTTTCCTATCCACTTTTCTGCGTTTAACAACACAGGGCGTACCAGCTTTTGTTCGTTACCGCAAGCGTCATTGATTTCTTTTTGTACAGCATCTCTCCAAGCCTCAAGAATATCTTTTCTGCTCTCGCTTAAAAATTGCGATTTTTCAGATACAAGGCGGTCATTCTCAATTTTCAATGTTTCTTCTTCGGCAGCAAGGCGCTCTGATAATGATTGACATTCCGATATTTGTGCATTAAGCTTGTTGACTTGAATACCTGCTTTTTTCAACGTTTCCTGTTTGTCACGATAATAGCCATAGTCAATAAAAAACTGCTGTAACTGCTTGCGGCTGCGGAGGTTTTTCACCTCAGAATATTTTTTGCAAATTTCCGTAAGTGCATTAAGTCGCTGCTCCATTATTTTAGCTTGCTGTTCTGTAAGCTGATAACTTCTGATATCCTCCTGCATTGCAAGGGTGTTTATATTTTCCTCAATATCGCAGATGTTGGTGGTAATGAATTCTTCAATATTGCTTATCGGCTCAAATGAAATTGCCTTTCTAAGCAGCACAAAGACTTTTTCGTCAAAGACGTTAACTCGCCGCTTAACACGTTCCCTAAACTGCTTTGCATTGTCAAAAGACTGAAACTTTCCCGTGCGCTCCTGCCGTCCCCATTTCAGAAAAGAGGTGCTGTCCTTTGTGGTTCCATTATCATTTATGAACTGCCCTGTCGGAAGAACATCATCAAGAATAAACCAGTTCTTTTTCTCATCGCTTGCGTCCGAATAAACATCTGCGGTCAATCCGATGCAGAAGTATTCGTTCTTTATGTTGTCATAGAATTCCAGAACAATGTATGATGTAAAGTCCTTTCCCTCACGCAAAGAACGCGTTCCACTGTCCATATCTTCACCAAGAGTTCCAATAAGATAGCTGCGGAAGGTTCTTTCCGATTTCCTTCCTGCCGCACGATTGAAATGACTGCTTCTTGTTTCTCCCAAAAGCGCGGCTTGTATAGCGTCTATAATCGTAGACTTTCCCGCAGAGTTTGCGCCCGTAAGGAAATTTATTCTTTTCAGATTGATAAGCTCATTAGAAAAGTAATGCCAGTTAATTAACTGAATTTTCGTCACAAGTTTCATTGTCTTCCTCCTGCGATTCTGCTTTAAGTATTTCGTAGACCGTTTTGCACCTGTCGTTAGGAACTGCCAACAGAATTGACGAAAGGATTTTAATCCGACATTCCATTTCATCGTAAGTTTCGCCAATTCGATAGATAATATTGTGCTGTTCCAAAATCCTAAAAGAATCCTTTAATTCTTTTGCCACGGGCTTTTTGGAAAGCACAGAAAGCTCGTTTATCATCTTGTCCAAAAGCTCGCCAACTGTAACTCCCACAACATTAACAGTACTTCCGCTAAGGCGTTTTTCTTCAAAAACAAGTCGAAGTGTAATCAACACCTGAGTTGTGAGCTTGTTCAGCGTTACCCGATTGAATCCCTCGGCATTGCTGACATAAATAATCCCAAGCTGCTTGTCGGAATATAATCTCCAGCCGGAAAGAGCCAGATATTCCTCAAATAATGGATACTTTCTCTGAATAAATGAATACTCTCTTGATAAAGTGTTTTCTATTGTTTCACGAGGAATAAATGTTTTCGCCATAAGCAGGGCAACGCATCTTATGAACTCCTCGCGCTCACGTGGTATAAGCTGTTCTATTTCCAACAAACTCATTTTTTATTTCTCCTAATGTATATGATTTTAGGAATCTCGTATCCGTTTACGGATAAAGTGTCCTTCGAAACTTCAACATCATATGTTCTGTCTTGGTAATGGGAATTTGCTACCGATAACAGCGTCATAACATAGCTGTCGTCATCTAAAAGATACGCAGCTGTTATTTCAACTCTATCCTTATCGCCAAGGATTTGATCTACAAACCTATACACCATTTCACGGCTGAAACGCTTTTTCATGATACGATTGGCAGCTTGTTTTGCTTTTTCCTCAAACGGCGTCCTGTCGTCTTCCATTATAAGTTCTGAGCGGCGTTCGCGCGGTTTTCCTTTTTTACGCTGATACATACTTTCATCGCTGATGTAACCTTGTTCGTATACCTCAAACAATCCTTGCGCCTTTTCTATCGTTTCTTCCGAAAGAGTCTTGTCCGACAGTGAGTGGAGCAAATTAACCAGAGTTCCTTTAATTGTGTTATCCGCATTGATAAGATAGTCGATTTTCTGAGCTGTGGAACGGGTATATCTTCGGTTTCGTTCGTCTATCGGGTCGATATAGTCTTCTTCAAGAGAATCGTAAGTGGAAATAATATAGTAAATCCTGCTGCTGATATCTGCCCTAATTTCAAAGGGGTCGCCGCCTTTTGTCTTATGAATATATTCAACCATACTATTCATAACATCATCATAGATCAGCCATTGCTGCAGGATATGCTTTATGGGCTGCTTATATTTAGGAACAGAATCCCTGACTTTCAGTGGCATCAATATAGGTGCAACTATTTCTTCCTGATACTTGCTAAAATGGTCAGCAAGCACTTGGTTAACACTCACCCGATTTACCAGTTTATTATTGTAATATTTAATATCGTGAAAAACAGATGTAAGGCTCTCCACAAGAGATTTTGTGCGGTTTTCAGCGTCATGTAAAGCTGTTATCATTTCAAAAGGATTTTTTGTCTCATTTGCTGTTTTAAGCGCGGAATAAGTGGAATACACATATGCGATGTTTTCCGTGCCCTCACAATTTACAATATCATAAAGTGTATGAATAATTTTATTGCTAAAAGTAGGAACTGTAACGTATTCCTTGAAATCATCTTCATAATCTACGGTTATCCAGCCTGTTTCCTTTAGCTTCCTAATTAGAAAATGTGCTTTTCCGGAAAGACCGATTTCGCTTTCGCCAATATCCTCTTCTCCAAAATCTGCCGCGTCAATATCCTTTGTGAGCTGTGATTGTATCATCTGCGATAATTCATCTTTGGAGATTTTCAATTGGGTTTTGAATGCTTCAAGCACTACAAACAATGTGCTGCAATAGAGTCCCTTATTCTTTGACGCAAGAACAGAGAATAGATTTTCGGGTATGATATCGTAAATAGACATAACGCCCCCGCTTTCTTACAAAAATTATAGTATTAGGTTTCACTCAACAATATTGCTACCATTCCATGATAGGCTACTTTCTGAAAACAAATACTCATGAGCAATCAAAAGAAAAATCAACCTAATTTATCCTATTCTTCTACTTTAGCCTGAAGCTCAGCGTTTTTGTTTCAATCTTATGTATAATGAATACAAATAAACAGTGCCCCGTCTTGGATTAACATTTATAGCCAGCTTTC
>CAZKXB010000060.1:0-12016 GCA_964556595.1 uncultured Ruminococcus sp.
TTCATTGTTCATTGTTCGCTTGCCGCTCTCACCATCTGCCTGTACTGTTCCACGGCGCTGTCTGGGGAGAGCAGGACAATCCTACCGCCGAAGCCGAACAGCCAGCCGAAAAATGTAGGTCCTATCTTCACCTTTACGCGCAGGGTGAAATATTCCTCCCCAAGGGGAATAAGCTTGATATCGTCGCCGAAGCGGTCAAGCGCGACATTTACAAGGTCGCGGTCAAAGCGCAGCTTAACCTCGCACTCCTCGCCGCTGAACATGGAGAAGGTGGATTTCATGTACTGCGCAAGGGAGAAATCACGCGGCACGGGCTTTGCGCGCAAACCAAGCACCTCTGCGCCCTCCATGCGGTCTACGCGGAAATTTGTAATGCCGCCGCGCTTTTCGTAATAGGCAACCATGTAGTAGCGCTCGTCGTCCCACACAAGGGAATATGGCGAACATACGCGCAAGCCCTCGCGAAAGACCTTGCGCTTATTGAGGTCATAGTCGAAATATCTGAAAGAAAGCTGCTTATGCTCCGCAATGGCGCGGTTTATCGCGTCCACGCTGATGTAGATTTTCTCGTTGGAGGCTTTGGCGCGCCCGCGCACATAAATCTGGCGCTTAAGTTCGCGCGCCTGATGGTGGCTGCAAAGCGTGGTAAGCTTCTCCGAAAGCTCGCGCGACTTTTTCTCCGTAAGGAATTTTGCGGAGCATACCGCGTCCGTAAGCAGCTTTAATTCGGGAAGCTCAAAATCGCGGTTAAGCACGCGGTAATCGCCGTAGCGCCCGCGGCACTCCGATATATCCAGACCCAACAGGCGCAGCGCCTCTATATCCTCATAAAGCGCCTTGCGCGCCACGGTTATTCCCTGCGCGTCAAGCTTGTCTATAAGGTCGTTTGCGGTAAGCCCATGCTCCTCGTCCGTCTGTTCAAGCAGGATTTTTTGCAGATAAAGGATTTTAAGCCGCCCCGCAGCACCAGAAGTTCTCTCCGACAATGGTATCAGCTCCTTTTGACTTAATAATACAGCGCTAGCTGTGATTGTATTGTACCACAACAACTGCGCCAAAGTAAGGACAATTAAGACAATACCGCACAAAGATTGTGCGGCATTGCCAGTATGTTAAAAAAGTCTATTTGCGCGCGCCGATTAAAGCTCGTTTGTGTGTTCAATCTGCCTGTCGTTCTGGACTGCTTCGGTGGTGCGGGGTGCTGCCTCGTTAGCCGTCAGTTCATTGAAGTTAGTACGCTCTCTCACAATGCGGATATTATTGCTGTGGTTTTCCAACTGATTGCTCTTGGCGATTTCCCTGTCGGTACTCTTGATAATTCCAAAGAACATAAGGATTTTTTTCCACAGGGAAACAGGCTCTTTATCCATATCCTCAGCGTCAACCTTAACGGGGGTTGCTTTTGCCATCGGCACATATTCGCCGTTTTCCTTGTAATGCTCAACAACGTCAATCTTGCTGCCTCTCAGCGCCGCCGCGCAGATATCGCACTTAAGCTTTGCATAATCAAACGATGTAGGCTCGCCCTTTTCGGCGAAGTAATCGCGGTAGGTCAAAATCTGCTCCGCGCCGTCAATGATTCTGACCTCGTCGCTTAGCATATCAAGCGCGTTTAAGCCGTTAACATAGATATGTGTGCAGGGGTCGATACCGTGGCGGTTCATATCCTTAATTTCATCATCAAGGTAGAACTGCTTCATAAGATTGTCAACAACCGTTTCGCCGTATTCGGTTTCGGCATAGCTGCGGTATTTTCTTCTCTCGGCTTCTTCTTTCGCCTTTTTCTCGGCTTCTTCTTTCGCCTTTTGGGCGATAGCTTCCTTATCGTTAGGATCAATCTGCTGCGCAGATTTGTTATTTTTGTCCTCTACAGGTAAGGGAAGACCGCGGTTGTTCATTTTGGAAACAAAGCCTTCCCTTGTTGTACCCTCAAGCAGCAGCGGTACTCTGTCGAACTTCATCGTGGGTTCGCCGGGGTTAGCATACCTTTCGGGATTTTGCAGAATATCCGCAACCTTTGCTTCAAGCTGGTTTTCAAACATCACCTGATAATCATTGAACGCGGTCTGCTTTTTATTATCTTTCGCAAGCTGCTTAATGTGAGCAAGCGCCGCTTCCTGTTCGGGCGTTTCGGGAGTAAAGTCCTTGCCGCCGTATGCGGCTTCCAGAAACTTCTTGCCCTCTGCCATAGCTTTGTTAAAGAAGTCTTTCATAGCGGGGGTAAGATTAAAGTTATTGTCCTTTCCGTATATAGACTTGTCAAAAAACGCGCCCATGCAGCTTTGCGCAATATTGTCCTGCGTAGCTGCCGTAAGCTGGTCAAGCGGCTTATACGCAATGCCCGCCTTATCGGTTACCATAGCATGACCTGAAGCATTGTTAATTTCGCAAATATCCGCAACTGCTTGGTTGGAAATTTCATAATTGACATCATTTTTAAGGTAATTAAGGAAAGTAATATAATGCGGCACAAGCGAAACATTGACGGCATTGCTCATTATGCGCGCGCCCACGGCGCTTACGCCTGCATAAAATGAGGCATATGCGATGTCACTTGTATCCATAGACATATTGTTTACACGATTTGCGATTCTGTACTTTTCGACTATATCATCGCCCTGACCTCTAAGGCTCTCGTTGGTAAAATCATTGACGCGGGAATGGCGAACATCGCGGTCTTGCATATAACGATCTTCTGCCAGTATCTCGAACTGTTTCTTGTCGAGCTTGTCGTCTGCGGTTGCGTAGTCTATAAGCGCGCCAAGAAGCTGCTGTGCGGTTTTGATTTGTATTTTCGTATCTGCCATGATAATTTCCTCCGATATTGTATTATGTTATGCCTTACGGCGCTTTCACAAGTATATACGCGCGAAATCCGAAAATGTAACACACATTCAGTGAGAAACTTTCTTTATTGTACAATTATACATCAAAATCGAATAAATTTCAACCTGTTTTCAGAATAAAACCATGTATTTCCTGCAAGAATAATCATGTAGCATTCAAAATCACGGGAGGTACACATGGAAATCAGCGACATCAAAATCAGAAAAACAATGCAGGACGGCAGGCTGCGCGCGGTGGTATCCATCACCATTGACGACGCGATAGCTATTCACGACATCAAGCTTGTGCAGGGGGACGAGCGTATGTTTGTCGCCATGCCCAGCAGGCGCGAGGACAACGGAATTTTCCGCGACATAATCCACCCCATCTCAGCCAACGCCCGCGAGAAAATAGAGCGGCAGATACTGGAAGCGTATAGGGAATATGTGCAGTGAAAAGCCTTCCCCCCGTTGGGGGGAAGGTGGCGCGTAGCGCCGGATGAGGGAGCGATTGCGCTGCGCGCAACCGCTCAGCCGGCTTCCCCCTCTGGGGGAAGCTCCCGCGAAGCGGGTGATGAGGGTGGCTTTTCAGCGCTTTTGCATTACCGTTTTAAGTATCGCAAGCTGGGTTTTGGCGTCGGGGATTTCGTTGTTCATCACCATCTCCGCCGCCTTTTCAAGCGGAATTCGCTCTATATCCAGAAATTCGTCCTCGTCAAGGTCCTGCGCGCCGTAGTGCAGTCCCTCGGCGAGGTACATATGAATAACCTCGCCGCAGTAGGCGGGAGTGGGCACAAGGCTGCCAAGGTAGGTATAGCTGTCGCAGGTGCAGCCTGTTTCCTCGCGAAGTTCGCGCAGACCGCAGTCATGGTGGCTTTCGCCCCACTCAAGCTTGCCCGCGGGAATTTCCAGCATAACCTGATGATGCGGATAGCGGTACTGCTTTACGAAAAGCACGTTTCCGTTTTCGTCAAGCGGCACAACGCACACGCCGCCTGGGTGCTTTATCACCTCGCGCGTTACGATATCGCCGTTTTCAAGCTGCGCCTTATCCACGAAAAGTTTTACAACCTTTCCGTCAAAAATCTGCGTGGTGTCGAGTGTTTTTTCTTCAAGGTGCATTATTCAATCTCCCCCTTATCCTTTTCTTCAAGTTCTTTTAGGACGTAATATGCCTCGTCATGCTCGGTTATGTGACCGCGCTTTATAAGCGGCTCGGCTTTGTCGAAATCGTAGATTTCAACGTCCATGAAATCCTCCTGCACATTGGGAAACTGAAGTTTCTCGCCGCGCTTTGCCGCGCCCTTTTCGGGGCAGTCGAAAATCTGCTTGGACAGCCTGTTGATATACGCATTGTGAGCCTTTACGCCCTCCACAATCTGCATATCGTACAGGTGGGCATAGCGCCGCGGCTTGTGGCGCTTAATTCCGTAAATAAACGCAAGGTAGACGCCAAGCAGCGCCGCGCCGCCTATTGTGCAGATTAAGCCAAGCTTTGCGCCTGGGGTTTCGTAGGTGAACTCGACATTGCAAATTCCCGCGTTCACCCTGACGGCGCAAAGACCGCCGTTCACCTTTTCAACCTCGGCAGGCTCGCCGTTTACGGTGGCGCTCCAGCCGCTGTCGAATGGCACACTGAACACCACAAGCTCGGCATTGTCATACTCGGTGCGCGCCGCGAAGCCGTCATCTGTAATTCTGAACGAGGAAACGCCCGCCGCAATGCGGTTTTCGGCGTCCTGCTTAAACTCCTCAAGACCTATATAGCCAACGCCGCCCTCAAGCGGGGAAATAACGTCCGCGTATTTTTCCGCCTGCTCCTCGGTGAGAACCACGGCGCGGCACATAAGCTTGTCCTTATAGTCGCTGCTGCAATCCTCCATCTGCTCCGTGGTGACGTAATTGTCATACGCAAAGCCCGCGGGGAACGCATAATTGTTGATATAAATATCATAGCCGTTCTGGGTGCTGTGATATTCGTAAAGCTTAAGTTCGTCCAAAGCGTTTTCGAGGGAACTTTCGTTGTAGTCCTGCTTTACTATAAGATACTTCACGCCCGTAAGCGAACGGAACGCATAGTGAAGATTATCGGGGTTGGAATTTACATCACGCGATATGCCAAGCATTTCGTAAAGCTCAAATGTGCTGCTTGGGATAACGCTTGTGAAGCTTTTAAGGCTGCTCATATTCCACAGCATATTTACGTTGTTTATTTCGCCAAGCCCCTCAATGCGGTAAAATTCGGGGTCGTCTATGTGGATATCGGCGCTTAATGTCTTGTTGTAGCTGCCGATATAGGGTCCTATAATCCTGCCGTAGCCCACGAAATAATAGCCCAGCGCCATGCTGCACGCAACGGTCGCCGCGAGAATATTGCGGCAGAAGCGGCGGGGGTTTTCCCTGCCCTTAAACAGCAAAAGCATAAGCACGGCGAGGAATGCCAGCGCAATGGCTATCTGAAGATAGACAACAGGCGATACTTCCATACAATAGGGGACTATGGTCTTTTCGCCCGTTTTAAGTCCGCTCTCGTCAAGAACGTCGATTTCAACGGGGTGCAGCAGCACCACAAGCGATATCACGCCCACCGCCGCCGCGCAGAATTTAAGCCCGAAGCGCATATTGCGCTGCTGCTCGTCATTTTCAAGCATATACACAGTGGCAAGCGCCATGATAAGTTCCGGCATATAGAACCATCTGGTGTAGTAATTATTGTTGAACAGCGTGAACGCCGCGTTAAGTCCCGGCACAAACGCCATGACAAGGCACACCGCAAGCACGGCTTTGCCCCAATGCTTTTTCGCGCCTTTCATAAAGGCGATAACTCCCGCCATGGAGAACAGCGGCAGGTAGAGCGCAACGCTTGACCATTTCGAAGCGGCTTCGGTGAACATATTGGTGCGCGCGGGGATTTCGGGCGGGAAGAACATAGCCTCCAGCAGCAGACCATAGCGCTGCTCACGGCTGAAGAACAAAAATCCGCTGTCGGTGAGAATATTTGTGGAGCGCGGAACATCAAGCACCTGAAAAATGGAGGGCACGAACAAAATTCCCGCAATAAGCACGCCCGCGATACACTCGAACGCAAGGCAGAAGAAATCCCCGACCGAGATACGGAAACGCCTGTCGCAGCACAATCTTGCCACGAAATAAATCACCAGAAATACGCACTCGCCGATAAAGAAGAAGTAATTTACAAACGCATTAAGCGCTATCGCCACGCAAAGCGCGCCGCGCCGCTTGTTTATCACGGCTTCTTCAAGACCGATAAGCAGCAGCGGGAAGAACACGATAGCTTCATGGAAGTGGTTGAAAAAGATATTGTACATGGAAAAGCCGGAGAACGCGTACAATATGCCGCCGAGAACGGCGCTTTGCGGCTTTCTGACAAACCGCCTGATATACATAAACGCAAACAGCGAGGAAAGCCCCAGCTTCAGCGCCATAAGCGGCGCCATAAGGTACTGCGAAATGCTGACAGGGAACAGCGCCGCCAGCCAGAAAAACGGGCTGCCGAGCGTATAGAAGCTGTACGAGCCGACAAAATTAACGCCGAGGTCGGTCTGCCAGTTCCAGCCGAGATTGCCGCTTTGCACCGCCTGAATACAGGTTTTGTAGAACGGTATCTGCTGCGCGTTATAGTCGCCGTAATACACAAAATATCCGCCGTCTATTATCACAAACGGCAAAAACAGCACGCAAGCCATTATAAAGGCTATCAAAAACGCCTGCTTGTAGTATTTTTTCTCTTGTTTGTACATCTTTTTCTCCTATAAGGCTTCCCCTTGAGGGGCGAAGCGTCTAAAAGCCTTCCCCCCACGGGGGGAAGGTGGATTAACGACCGCTTAGCGGTCGTTAAGACGGATGAGGGCTTAATCTAATCCGCGAATTTAATTGTCGATGGAATTTGCTTTGTACAGCCCTCATCAGTCACCTGCGGTGACAGCTTCCCCCCGCGGGGGAAGCCTTTCGCACTCTCTCCGCTTTTTATCACATCTTCTCAGGCGCTTCCACCTTAAGCAGCGCAAGCACGTTGCGCAGAGCCGTCTTTGCCGCGCCGCACAGCGCAAGGCGGGAAAGCTTCACATCACTCTCGGCGTCCTTGATGGGGCAGCCGTCATAGAACTTATGGTAAGCCTGCGCAAGCTCGTAAGCGTAGCGGGTAAGCGCGGAGGGATTGTACGCCTTTGCGGCTTCATCAATCATTTCGGGCATTTCGGCAAGCTTGCGTACAAGCGCAAGCTCCGCAGGCTGGGTGAAGCTTACCGCGCCGCCGTCATAGCGAACGCCGTCCTCCGCCATTTTCTCTATAACGCGGCAGATACGCGCGTGAGCGTACTGAACGTAGAACACGGGGTTCTTGCTGCTTTCCTCAACGGCAAGGTCAAGGTCAAATTCAAGGTGGGTGTCGGAACTTCTGAGATTAAAGAAAAATCTCGCCGCGTCAAGCGGAACTTCGTCAAGCAGCGTGGTCAGCGTTATCGCCTTGCCGCTGCGCTTTGACAGCTTCACGGTTTCGCCGCCGCGAACCAGCATAACCATCTGCATGATAACAACGTCAAGACGGCTGTCGTCAATTCCCATAGCGGAAAGGGCAATTCTCATGCGCTGAACATAGCCGTGATGGTCTGCGCCGAGGACGTTTATCGCCTTATCATAGCCGCGGGTTACAAGCTTGTCATAGTGGTACGCGATATCGGGCACAATATAGGTCGGGAAGCCGTTCGCGCGCACCAGAACAAAGTCCTGGTCGCCGCCGAAATCGGTAGCCTTAAGCCAAAGCGCGCCCTCGCTTTCATAGGTGTGACCGCCCGCCTTAAGCTTCTCGATAACGGCGTTTACCGCGCCGCTGTTGTGCAGGGTGCTTTCCTTGAACCAGTTGTCATACTTTATGCGGTATTTCAGCAGGTCGCGTTCAAGGTTTGCTTCGTTGATGGGCAGAGCGTAGTCAACCAGTGCCTTTTTGCGCTCGTCCTCAGGCTTCTCGCTGTAAGCCGCGCCGCCGTTAAGGTCGTAGAAATTCTTCGCGTGCTCGATTATATCCATGCCGAGGTATACATCATTCGGCATAACAAAGGGCTTGTCCTTATCTTCTTCGGGGAGATTTCCGTTCTCGTCAAGCACGGCGGTGTTGTCATAAATGGTCTTGGTCAGCTTTTCCATATCCGCGCCGCACTCCGCCATAACAGCCTGTCCCGCCGCGCCGCAAAGCTGCATATAGCGCAGATTGAGGGACTTGCCGAACTTCTCCACCTGATTGCCCGCGTCATTTATGTAGAACTCGCGGCTTACCTCGTAGCCCGCCTGCTGAAGCAGAGAGGAAAGGCTGTCGCCCAAAGCGCCGCCGCGCGCGTTGCCTATATGCATAGGTCCTGTGGGATTTGCGGAAACAAACTCCACCAGTACGCGCTTGCCCTTGCCAAGGTCGGTTTTGCCGTAGTCCTCGCCCAAATCCAGAATATTCTTAACCACGCCGCCGAACCAGTCCGCGCCGATAAAGAAATTAAGAAATCCGGGACCTGCAACCTCTACTTTGTCGAAATCCGTTCCCGCAAGCTCGGCGGTATCCGCGATAAGCTGCGCAATGGCGCGGGGATTGCTTTTGAAAGCCTTTGCGGAAACAAGCGCCGCGTTTGCGGAGAAATCGCCGTGGGAATTATCCTGCGGCACGGTTACCTGAAACGCGGGAATAGGCTCTGCGGGAAGCTTGCCCTCCGCCACCAGTCTGCCAAGCGCGGACATTATTATTTCCTTTACCTGTGATTTTGCCTCGTTTACAGCATTGTACATATTTTTTTACTCCTTATCTTGTAGATACGTTTATAACTATTTCGTTTTCCGACACCAAACCGCCGTTTACGTCTATGGTGTATTTCAGCTCCACCTCGCCGCCGTTATCCGCCATGACCTGACGCAGTTTGTTTGTGGTTATGCCCACCATGCAGTCGCCAAAGCCCGTGTCATAGTGGCAGTAATGCCGCTCGCCCATTTGGAACACAAGGCTTGAAAAGGCTGTGCCTGTTCTTACCATGGTGACGGTTTCGTCCTTTATGCAAAGCTGCACATGGCAGCCGTCATAGCCTGTGGCTTCGGTTTCGTCATAGTCGATATAGTAAGCGCCCTTGTGGGGACGGTATTCCCCGCGCGTGAACATCTCCGAACTGTCGGTCTGAAAGCCGACCGTCTGCTTTATTTTCATTTTTATTGCCGCATTTTCTGCCAATTTATACACTCCTTTATAAGGCTTCCCCCTCTGGGGGAAGCTCCCGCGAAGCGGGTGATGAGGGCTAAATCTAATACGCGAATTTAATTGTAGATGGAATTTGCTTTGGGCAGCCCTCATCCGTCACGGCTTCGCCGTGCCACCTTCCCCCTCTGGGCGAAAAGGCTTCCCCCCTCTGGGGGAAGCTGTCACGAAGTGACTGATGAGGGTATCCCAAAACAAAATCAATCTACAATTTAATTCTAGCATTGGGTTTAGCCCTCATCCGTCACGGCTTCGCCGTGCCACCTTCCCCCCACGGGGGGAAGGCTTTTAGCGAGGGGTTGAAGACTGGTGAGAAAGTGCCAGATGCTAGGAAGACGTGCAACGGCTAGGCTTTGTGCCTGCCGTTGTGCGGCTGACGACGCAGATGGTGCTTTATCGCCAGTCTGGCTTTTCACCCCTCAATAGCCAGCTTTATAAGCCTGTCAAGCAGGTCGGGGTAGGAAATTCCCATATTATCCATAAGCTTGGGATACATACTGATATCGGTGAAGCCAGGGATAGTATTTATTTCGTTGAGGACTATATCTTCGCCGTTTACGAAAAAGTCCACGCGGGAGAAGCCGCTGCCGCCCACCGCATGATACGCGCGCGCCGCGATATCGCGCACTTTCTGCATGATTTCGGGGCTTAGCTTTGCGGGGATATCCAGAACCGAAGTGCCAAGCTTGTATTTTGCGTCATAGTCGTAAAATTCCTCCGCGGGGGTAATCTGTCCGGGGATTGAAGCCACAAGCTGCGTGCCGTTGCCGAGAACGGCACATTCTGTTTCCTTGCCGATAATCTCATGCTCCACAACAACCTTATTACCGTGGGCGAACGCTATCTTAAGTCCCTCGCGAAGCGCTGCGCGGTCTGCGGCGCGGGAAACTCCCACCGAAGAACCCGCACAGGCAGGCTTTACAAACATGGGGTAGCCGCCAAGCCGCTGTTCAATAAGGTCGCAGGCGGCTTCTATATCGCACAGAGAATCACGCTGAACCGCAATATAGCGGGCGGTTTTAATTCCCGCAGCGTCAAGCACGGCATGAGTTACCGCTTTGTCCATACACACAGCGGAGGCTGTCATATCGCAGCCCACGCAAGGCAGTCCCGCAAGCTGGCACAAGCCCTGAACCGTGCCGTCCTCGCCGTTCATTCCGTGAAGCACGGGGAAAACCGCGTCCACCCTGCGCACGCGGCAGCCGTCCTCCCCAAAAAGGATAATGCCCTTGTGCATGGTATCGGGACTGATAACCGCCGTACAGCAGTCGGGATTATTCTCCCACGCGCCTGTTTTAATATCCTCATATTCTCCGGGATAATACAGCCAGTGTCCCTTTTTGGTTATGCCTATGCAAATTACCTCGTACTTATCCTTGGGGATATTTGTAAGCACGGAATACGCCGATATCAGCGAAACCTCATGCTCACTTGAAGCGCCGCCAAACAAAACCGCAATTTTCAGCTTTGCCATAATCTCTCACCAGTCCTTTTCTGTAAAAAAAATCCACAACGCAAGGGCGCACTTCACCCTTGCACAAATATTCACTCTACATTGTACCACAAACCCGCGGGAAATGCAAGTAGTATTCAAATGACAGTTCAAATGACAATTGACAAATGACAAATGACAATTGACAGAGCGACCGCGAAACGGTCGCCCTGCGCGCTTCGCGCGCCAAAGGCTTCCCCCTCTGGGGGAAGCTGTCCGAGCGTTTGCTTCGCAACCGCCCTGCGCGCTCTGCGCGCCCCGTGACTGATGAGGGCTAAACCTAATGCTAAAATTAAATTGTAGATTAAATTAAATTTGTGCAGCCCTCATCCGTCAGCGCTGACGCGCTGCCACCTTCCCCCAGTGGGGGGAAGGCTTTTCGCTCGCTCATTTTTATAAGTGGCGCACGAAGTGCGCAGGGCGATTGCGCGAAGCGCACTCGCTCGGTCATTTGTCATTTGTCAATTGTCAACTTCCAACTGTCAATTCTTAATAAAGTTCGTCTTAACAGGTGCTTCCTGTTGGGGGAAATTTATTCCGCTCTGCTTGCCGAGGTCAATGCATTTAAGCAGCCAAGCCATGTTGTTGGCGAGGGTGCGCATGGTCTGAAGTCCCTCCTCGTCAAGAATAACGTCCTGCGGAACGCTGCCGTGAACCTGATTCCAATACTGCGAGGAAACCACGGGCATACAATTTATTGTGAAATACTTATTAAGCCTGTCGAATGCTGCGCTTGCGCCGCCTCTGCGGCAGCTTACAACGGCGGCGGCAGGCTTGCCCTTAAGCGCGGCGCTGCCCGAAAAGAACGCCCTATCCATAAAGGAACTGAGCGCGCCGCTTATTCCCGCATAATGCACGGGAGAGCCGAATATAAATCCGTCCGCCGAGCGCGCTTTTTCCACGAAAATATTCACGCTGTCGTCAAAAACGCACGCGCCCTTTTTTCTGCACGCGCCGCAGCCCATACAGCCGCCAAGCGGCTTTGTGCCGATATGGAACATTTCGGTTTCTATGCCCTGCTTTTCAAGCGCGGCGGCACATTCCATAAGCGCCGTGTAGGTGCAACCGTTTGCATGGGGACTTCCGTTTACCAGTATTACTTTCATCTTTATGTACCTCCGATGGTTTTTCTCATTATTATACCCCGTATCGGGGAGATTGTCAAGATAATGAATAATGTATAATGAATAATGAATAATGAATGTGTCCGAGCGTTTGCACGAAGTGCAACCGCTCGGATTTATTTCAAAGCTGCTAATTAACAATGTTCATTGTAAGCTTTGGCGCGCGAAGCGCGCAGGGCGATTGCGCGAAGCGCAAACGCTCGTTCATTGTTCATTATTCATTATTCATTATTCATTGTTCATTGTTCATTGTTCATTGTTCATTGTTCATTGTTCATTATTCATTGTTCATTATTCATTGTTCATTGTTCATTGTTCATTGTTCATT
>CAZKXB010000061.1:0-11644 GCA_964556595.1 uncultured Ruminococcus sp.
ACGTTTTCAAGCTGCACGATACCTACGGATTCCCGCTTGACCTTACAAAGGAAATACTCTCCGAAAAAGGTCTTAGCGCGGACGAGGACGGATTCCACCAGTGCATGAAAATCCAGAAAGAAACCGCCCGCAAGAACAAGAAGCTTGGCGGCGGCTGGGACAACGCGAAAAACTCCGCACTTGACGCGTACAAGACAAATTTTGTCGGCTATACAGCGCTTGAAAGCACAACAAAGCTGCTTGCCATCGTAAAGGACGGCGAGCCTGCGGAGCTTTGCGGCGAGGGCGACGAGGTTTCCGTTATCGTCGAGAATACGCCTTTCTATGCGGAAATGGGCGGTCAGGTCGGCGACTGCGGAACGGTTACAAGCGGTTCTTCCGTTATCGAGATTACCGACACCCAGAAGCTTACAAACGGCGCGTTTATTTCCAATGGTAAGGTAATCAGCGGCGGCTTTGCGGCGGGTGATGAGGTTACGGCTAAGGTTGACACACAAAAGCGCGCCGCAACTCAGCGCAACCATACCTGCGCGCATATTCTTCAGGCGGCTTTGAGAGAGGTTCTGGGCGACCATGTTCATCAGAGCGGCTCTTATGTTGACCCGTATCAGTGCCGCTTCGACTTCAGCCATTTCAGCGCAATGACCGCAGGGGAAATTCAGCGCGTTGAGGATTATGTAAACAACGTAATCATGGCGGCTGTTCCTGTTGTGACTGAAGAACTTCCCATTGAGGAAGCCAAGAAGCGCGGCGCAATGGCTCTGTTCGGGGAGAAATACGGTGATGTTGTCCGCGTTGTTTCGGTGGGAGAATATTCGACCGAGTTCTGCGGCGGTACGCATCTTAAGAACTCCGCACAGGCGGGACTTTTCAAGATTGTTTCAGAAACTTCCGTTGCAAGCGGCGTAAGAAGAATTGAAGCGGTTACGGGCGCAAATGTGCTTGCCTTGCTTAACAGCTACAAGGATATCGCCGTTAAAGCTGCCGAAACGCTGAAAACCGCTAATACAAATGAGCTTGTAAAGCGCTGCGAAAGCGTTATGGCGGAACTTCGCGAAAAGGATAAGAAGATAGAGAGCATGGAGCAGGCGGCGGCTAATGCAAAGCTTGGCGACCTTGGCGGCAATGTTCCCGAAATTGCGGGCGTAAAGATTATCACCGCCCAGCTTGACGGCACGGGTGCGGACGGTCTGCGCAAGCTTGGCGACAGCCTTGCGGATAAATATGACTGCTTCGTTGCGGTTCTCGCGGGAACGGCAGATGGAAAGAGCAACATTCTCTGCAAGTGCAGCAAGAGCGCGGTTGAAAAGGGCGCAAACGCGGGTACTCTCGTGCGCGAAATCGCGGCTGTTGCAGGCGGCAAGGGCGGCGGAAAGCCCGACCAGGCTATGGCGGGTATTCCCGACAGCGGCAAGATTGCACAGGCTCTGGCAGCGGCTGAAGAAATCGCGGCAAAGTATATCAAGTAAATAATTCTGCAATGCGGTCTTTGGGAAATGCTTCAAAGACCGTGTTGTGTAATTCATAGGAGGAAATAAAAATGGAAAACTGTTTATTCTGTAAAATCATTGCGGGCGAAATCCCCTCGACAAAGGTTTATGAGGACGATAAGTGCCTTGCGTTTCGTGATATTGCGCCCATGGCGCCTACGCATATTCTTGTAATTCCAAAGCAGCATATCGGCGGCGTGGACGAAATCACCGCTGACAACGCGGATATTGTGGCGCATATATTCTCCGTTATTCCGCAGATCGCGCGCGGCGAGAAGCTTGAAAACGGCTACCGTGTTGTATCAAACATCGGCGAGGACGGCGGTCAGACCGTAAGACATCTGCACTTCCATATCCTCGGCGGCAAGAAGCTTTCCACGGAAATGGCATAATGGCGAGGATAGAAGAACCGCGCCTTAAAGCCGACCTTAAAGCGGGGCAGCTTGCGCGCGTCTATTTCCTTTACGGCGAGGAGCATTTCCTTGTAAAAACGTATGAAAACAGGATTGTTGAAACCGCGCTGGGAAAAGAGCCGTCCGATATGAACCTTGTGCGCTTCGGTGAAGCGCCGCCCTCCGACAAGCTTTCGGACTTTGCGGACAGTATGCCGTTTTTTGCGGAATACAAGGTAATTGTTATCAGCGACCTTGACGCGGACAAGCTTGACAATTCCGAGATAAAGGCGTATACCGACCTGATTTCGCAGCTTCCCGATACAACGGTGCTTGTTATTTCGCAGGTAAATATAGAGATTGACCCCAAAAAGCCAAAGGCAAAGATGAAAAAGCTGATGGAGGCTGCGGAAAAATACGGAGCGCTGTGCGAGATGAAGCACATGAGCGTTTCGCAGCTTGCGCAGATGGCGATAAAAAAATCTTTGCGGCTTAATTGCAACCTTTCGCAGGAGAACGCTGTTTTACTTGCAGAGCTTTGCGGCAGGGATATGAACCTGCTCTCCACCGAGGTAGGCAAGCTGTGCGACTATACCGTAAGCGGGGAAATTACCCGCGCCGCCATAGACGCGCTTGTGCCGAAGCTTGTCGATACAAGCGTGTATACTCTTGCCTCCGAGCTTTTTGCGGGCAATACCGCAAAAGCCATGCGCATACTTGACGATTTGTTTGTTCAGCGTATAGAGCCGATTGTTATATCGGCGGCGCTTTCGGGACATTTTGTGGACTGCTATCGGGCAAAGCTGGCGCAGCTTGCGGGCAAAACCGCGAATGACGCTGCGGCGGCGTTCAATTATCCCAGAAACCGCACCTTTGTCATGACCAAGGCGTTTGGCGCGGTTAAATATCTTTCGGCAGAATATCTTAGACAGTGTATTGAAATTCTCTATGAAACCAACAAGCTGCTTAACCTTTCAAAGGCGAGCCGCCGTATGCTGATAGAGCGCGCGCTGACGGAAATATCTCAGCTAAAACGGACATGATAAAAATAAATCAGGCAATAATAGTAGAGGGCAAGTACGATAAAATAACGCTTGGCGCGCTTGTGGACGCCGTTATTATCCCGACAAACGGCTTTGGCATATACAAGGACAAGGAAAAAATCGCGCTGATACAATCGCTTGCCGAGAAAACAGGCATAATAATCCTTACCGACAGCGACAGCGCGGGCTTCAAAATCCGCGCCCATCTGCGGAATATTGTAAAAAAGGGCGAGATTATCAACGTCTACATACCCGATATGCACGGCAAGGAGCGGCGTAAAGCGCAGCCGTCAAAGGAGGGCAAGCTTGGCGTTGAGGGCATGGACAAGCGCACGCTGCTTGAAGCCTTTGAAAAAGCGGGAGTTTTTGCCGCCGAAGCTGAGCCTAAGCGCGACCCGATAACCAAAGCCGACCTTATGGATATGGGGCTTATCGGCAGCGACGGGGCGGCGGAAAAGCGCGCCGCCTTGCAGGAGAGTTTAGGTTTGCCGCGGCTGCTGTCCGCTAATATGTTGATTGAAATGCTCAATGTGATGTTCACAAGGGAGCAGTTCATAAATAAAGCTTCAGAGGGCTGCAACAGTCTTTCTGAAGCAGAATAAAAAAGGCTGCGCCGCACAAAGACCATTTTGGGGATTTTGCGCGGTATTGCCAAAACAAAAACAGGGGGAAATATGGTATTTTCTAGCTTGACGTTTTTGTTCGCTTTTCTGCCGCTGGTGCTGATAACCTATTACGCGGTGCCGCTGAAAGCCAAAAACGTGATAATTATGATAAGCGGTATTTTGTTCTATGCTTGGGGAGAGCCGCTTTACGTCTTTGTAATGCTGATGTCAACCGCGATTGACTATTTCGCGGGACTTATCATCAACAAATTTGACGACAGACCCAAAATCCGCACAGCGTGCCTGTTGGTATCGCTGATTATGAACTTGGGTCTTTTGGGAACATTTAAGTACCTTGGCTTTATTATCGACTCGGTGAATGCGTGGTTCGGTCTTAGTATCACTAACCCGAATCTGCCTTTGCCTATCGGTATAAGCTTCTTTACGTTCCAGTCGATGTCCTACACAATCGACCTGTACCGCAGAAATATAAAGGTACAGAAAAATCCCATAAGCTTTATAGGCTTTGTTTCGCTGTTTCCGCAACTTGTTGCGGGACCTATCGTGCGCTATGAGGATATTCAGAACGAGATTGACAACCGCACGATAACCGAAAAAATGGTGGGCGATGGTATCTGCCGCTTTATAACCGGTCTTGGCAAAAAGGTGCTTATCGCCAATAATATAGGTCTGCTGTGGACAAGCGTAAAAACAACGGCGGCGTTTGATTACACGCAGCTTTCCACTGTTACGGCATGGCTTGGCATACTTGCGTTTACGTTCCAGATTTTCTTTGATTTTTCGGGCTATTCGGATATGGCGATAGGTCTTGGCAAGATGATGGGCTTCAACTTCCCCGAAAACTTCGATTATCCTTATATGAGCCACAGCATATCCGAGTTCTGGCGGCGTTGGCACATGACACTGGGCGGTTGGTTTAGAAGCTACATTTATATCCCGCTTGGCGGCAACCGCAAGGGTCTGCCCCGCACAATTTTCAATTTGCTTGTTGTCTGGGCGGTAACTGGTATATGGCATGGCGCAAGCTGGAACTTTATGCTCTGGGGATTGTATTTCGGTGTAATTATCGTACTGGAGCGCCTGTTCCTCGGCAAATGGCTTGAAAAAATTCCCGCGTTCTTCAGTTGGCTGTATACCTTTATACTGGTTATTTTCGGCTGGGTGCTGTTTGAGGCAATAGACCAGACCAATGTTGACATTGTGCTGATGTTCAGCCAGGTTGCGGATTATATCGGCGCTATGTTCGGCGCAAACGGCGTATTTATGGACGATTTTGCAACAAGCGCGCTTATGAACTACGGCGTGATGTTTGCGGTTTGTATTCTCGGCAGCTCCGATATTGTCAAGAATATTTCCACCTATATCAGGACAAAGGCGCCCAAGTGGACGCAGTACAGCATACCCGTTGTACAGCTTGTGGTAATGCTTGCGAGCATAGCATACCTTTCCACGGCGACCTATAATCCGTTCCTGTATTTTAATTTCTGATAAGGAGGCGCACTGATGAAATTTAAGATGAATCCGTCAAGGCTTATGATTGGCATATTTGCGGCTGTGCTGCTTGCAGTGCCGATTGCAACTATTGCGCTTCCAAAGCAGACGCGCAGCGAAAACGAGAACCGCACGCTTGCGACCTTTCCCACGCTGATAAATCAGAAAAAGTGGGATAAGGCGGAGAATTTCGGCGATTATGTCGATGCGGTAAAGTGGGATTATATCACGGTACGCGACGACCCCAGCTTTATGGACGATATCGAAACCTATTACGCCGACCATCTTGTCGGACGCGAGCAGTGGGTTCAGGCAAAAAACAAGCTGGAGCAGCTTATAGGCAAGCAGGAGATAAACGGCATTTATACCGTAGACGGTCACATGATACAGGTATTTACCGATTATGATGAGCAGACCGTTCAGGACTCCATAGAGGCAATGAATATTTTTGCCGAAAATCACCCAAATCTCCCCTGCTCGATAATGCTTGCGCCCACCGCGCAGGAGTTTTTCCGCAGCAAGATGCCAAGCTATAACGGCTATCTCAGCCAGAAAACCTTTATCGAGGGCGTGTACGGTCAGCTTGAGGGAATTACAACCATTGACGCGCTTAGCTTCATGACGGAGCATAAGGACGATTATATGTTCTATCGCACAGACCATCACTGGACAAGTCTTGGCGCGTATTATGCTTACTGCTCTGCGGCAAAGACTCTGGGATACAGCGCGTATAGCCTTAACGATTTCAATATCGAAACCGCAAGCAGCAGCTTCCGCGGCACATTGTACTCCAAAACGCTGGATAACGGAGTTGCCCCCGACAGCATTGATTATTACCACCTTAAAAACGGCGAACCCGAAATCACCATGACGGCGTACACCGGCACAGAGGAACTGGTTTATGACAGCCTTTATGTGCGTGATTATCTTGAGGTAAAGGACAAATATTCATCATTTACAGGCAGCAATCAGCCGATAATCACTATTGATACAAACATCAAAAACGGCAAGAAGCTGCTGATAATCAAGGATAGCTACGCGCACAGCCTTGTGCCGTTCCTTGCCAATCATTATGAGCAGATTACAATGGTGGATATGCGCTATATCAACGTTGACCTTAATTATTTTATTGATGTTGACGATTATACGCAGGCGCTGTTTATGTTTAATGCGGTTTCTTTCTCCTCGGACGAGTCGCTTGACAAGATAAGGTTTACGAAATGAGAGAGCTTATATTGACGGTTTCTGAGGAATTTGACGGCAGACAGCTTCAGGAATTTCTCAGAAGCCGCGGTTTCTCGCGCAGGATAATTGTAAAGCTTAAGCACGCCGCTGACGGAGTAACCCGTGACGGCGTGCTTATCCGCACGATAGATACTGTGCATACGGGCGACAAAATCCGCGTGCTTATGCAGGACGAGGGCGGGCTTATCCCAAATCCCGACCTTAAAGCGGGCATAGCCTATGAGGACGAGGACGTTATAGTTTTCGACAAGCCGCCGTATATGGCGGTTCACCCCTCGATAAAGCACAGCAGCGACACGTTGGGAAACCTGTTTGCGGCTATGTATCCCGATACTCCGTTTCGCGCAATAAACCGCCTTGACCGCAACACATCGGGGTTTTGCGTGTGCGCCAAAAACAAACTGGCGGCAGCGGGGCTTTCCAAAAAGGTGCAGAAAGTTTACTATGCCGTTGTTGACGGAGATATGGGCAAGGGCGAGATTGACGTTCCTGTCGGCAGGGTGGAGGACAGCATAATTTACCGCAACGTAACGCCCGACGGGCAGTATGCGCTGACGCTTTATGAGGGTATACTTCACCAAAACAACCGCACGCTTGTGCGTGTAATACTTAAAACAGGGCGCACGCACCAGATACGCGTACATTTTGCGTATGTGGGATTTCCGCTGTGCGGTGATGGAATGTACGGCGGCAGCCTTGAAGCTATCGACCGTCATGCGCTGCATTGCGGCGAGGTCAGCTTTCCGCACCCTGTAACGGGCGAGCAGATAACGCTTTCCTCGCCTATACCAGACGATATGCAGGCACTTATTGACAACAGAGGTACAAAATGAAAAAGGCTGTTTTTTTAATCGCAATGTGCGGCGCAATGCTGCTTTCGGGCTGCTCCAACGCGGCGGAGGTTACGCTTGACGGAAGCACAGCGGCAATTCCCTCCGCGGGAATTGCCATAGAATTTCCCGCAGACTATGATATTGTCATAGGCGATGAGGTCTATGAAACTCTTGGCGGCGCGATTTCAAACAGCGCAGCCGCCGAGGAGCTTAAAGCAGAGTACGAGGAAAACGGAATACGCTATCTTATCAGCGCGGTGGGCGGCGACAATATTATTGTAGTAAGCGCGCAGGATATGACTCCCGATGAGGATACCGAGCGCACCACTCTTGAGGATTACGCGCGTCAGGTTCACGATACCACAATATTTGAGTATTACGCAAGCGGCTACCGAACCACGGGCAGCACCTCGCTGAGCGAGGCTTCCTACGGCGGCAGGGACGGCTGGGTTTCCTTCTTTGAGGTGACTACTGCCCCCGCTGATGGCGAAGAACCGCAGTTCCTTATAGGGTATATCGAGTTTATGTTTGAAAGCGGTGACGATATCTACTGCGTTCAGCTTGGCTTGCAGCAGCAGACCGACCGCGAAACGGCGGCGCAGACCTTTAATTGGATAAAGGCTTATCCGTGAACCAGATAATCTGAAATCCCCTGATTTTGATATGCACCCCAAAAGTCAGCGCTTTGTGAGGTGCATATTTATTTTTTCGGGGGATTTTTATGTCTGCAACAGGGGCATTTCGCATTTTTGAGAGAAAGCTTTTTGGCGAGAAAAAGCCCGCCGATGTCGGCGGGCTTGAAATATATGCGCGATATTACTGGGTTACAGTTTCGTTCTCAATATCCGCAGCGGGCTGCGCTGTGTGAGCTTCGGTGTTAATTCCTGCCGCCATGGCTTTGCCTGTAACAAAGCTGTTTATCATGGTTTTAAGGTCAATTCCCAGACCGTCAAGCAAGCCTGCGGACGCCTGTGTGGTTGCTTCGGTGATGTCCTTTACCAGCTTTGAGGTATTGCCATCGCCGTACATTGTTATGCTGTCAACATTTTCAAGCGGCTTTGCGATAGCCTGCGCAACTGCGGGCATCTGCTCGAAGTACATCTGAAGCACAGCGGCTTCCTCCATCTTTTTCATGGCTTCTGCCTTTTTGTCAAGACCCTCGGCTTCTGCAAGCGCCTTTGCGCGCACTGCTTCAGCTTCTGCAAGACCTCTTGCGCGGATACCCTCTGCCTCCTGCTCGGCGGCGAAACGCGCAGCTTCTGCCTTTGCCTTTTCTGCGGCGGCTTCGTTCTGGGCGGTTACAAGGATAGCGGCAGCCTCGTTCTTTTTGATTTCAAGTTCAGCTTCGGAGTTCTGGATATCCTCGTACTTCTTAGCTTCCGCGTTACGCTGCACTGCATACAGCTCTGCGTCTGCTTTTTGCTGGGCGGCGTATTTGTTTGCTTCGGCGGTCTTTTTAACCTCGGCTTCAAGGGCGCGTTCTTTGATTTCGGCTTCCTTTGCCTTTATTTCAACCTCGCGCTCCTGGCGGGCGAGGTTTGCGTTGGCGCTGGTGATTTCTATGGTCTTGCGCTGTTCTTCCTGCTGAATGGTGTAGGCAGCGTCTGCTTCCGCCTGCTTGATATCAGCGGCGCGCTTAAGTTCCGCCTGCTTTATTGCAAGCTCGTTCTCGCGCTCGGCGATTGCGGTTTCGCTGTCAACGCGGGCGTCGTTAGCCTTGCGGTTAGCTTCCGCCTGTGCAATCTTGATATCTCTCTCGGCTTCCGCCTTGGAGATAGCTGCTTTTTTCTTGATTTGCATGGTATTGTCGATACCCATATCGTTGATAATTCCGTTATCGTCAACGAAATTCTGCACATTAAACGATACTATCTCAAGACCCATAGCTTGCAGGTCGGGGTCGGCGTTCTGCTTAACCTTATCGGCGAATGCCTGTCGGTTGGAAACCATCTCCTCCAGACGCATCTGACCAACGATTTCACGCATATTACCTTCCAGAACCTCTCTTGCCACCTTGGTTATGTAGTCAACGTTCTTGTTGAGGAAGTTCTGCTGTGCGCGTGCGATAATCTCTGGGTTTGGGGAGATTTTAACGTTTACGTTAGCGTCAACCATGATGTTGATATAGTCGGCGGTGGGAACAGCCTGTGCAGTCTTAACATCAACCGACATCAGCGCAAGCTCCAGCACATCGCAGCGCTCGAAAAACGGCAGCTTTACGGTTGCCTTACCTACGGCGATTTTAGCCTTTTTGCGCAGACCGCTTATGATATATGCCTTATCGGGCGGCGCTTTGCGGTATCCCGCAGTAAACATGAATATTACAACCGCAGCGATAATAATAGCGGGAACAATAACTCCTGTGAAATTTTCTGGCATGGTTTAATTACCTCTCTTTCTGTGTTGGCAATGCCTATAATGCATTACTATGCGCATAATGCGCGGTAAATTCTCACAGCTTTTCTGCGATGGATTTTGCTTTTTTGTATGCGGGCAGCAGCTTTTCAAAGTGCCATTTATAGCCGCCCAGATTTCCCGCGCGAACCTCGTCAACGATATTTCTCGCGGGGTCATACACGCCGTAAAGACCTATATTTCCCGAAAGACCCTTAAGCGCGTGCGCACGGTTTTCGATAGCGGGAACATCGCCCGCTCTGATAGCGGCGGCAAGCTCCTCCACAACACTGTCTGCGGACTCAAAGAATTTCTTGAAATATTTCAAGAACATCTCCTCGCTGTCCATAAATTTATGTATCATCTCCGAGCAGTTCAGACCTGCCGATGACAACTCGGCGCATATTTCGTGATTGAGCATACAATTTACCTCCGTTCATTAACTCCTATTACATTTTATCATTTCTGCACCTTTTAGTCAAGATGTACTAATAATTTTGTTATATTACACAAAAAAGCGCCCCTAAATTTTAAGGGGCGCAGCAGCGTTTGCTTAATTCATCTTAAAGTATTCCCATGTTTTTATTGCGGAGGGAATATCCTTTTCACCGATATATTCTTCAGGCAGGTCGCGATAGGTAATCATGATATCATTGCCGAAATATTCCACCAGCATTTCGTTGGTCATTCGTTCGGGATTTGGGCGGGGCGTTCCGTCAATACTTGTTATTGCGGAGCTTCCGCTTGCCTCATACACAAAATCGCCGTACCATATCATATAGAACAGCCACATACAGTCATCTGCGGCGCACTGCGCGGGGTCGGGGATATATCCGCACTCTGTCAGTGCAATCATCTTGCCGCTGTACTTATCCTCGTCAAGCTGATAATCCTCGCCAAGATACTTGGTATAGCAGGCTTCTATGTAGCTTTCAACGCTTGCAAACTGTGCTTTGCAGGCGTCATGGGTTTCCGTGCTGGCGTAATAATCTATGCCCGCGATATCAAAGGAGTTAGGGTGAACCGCGCAGAATTTGGACTGTCCGTTCCACACCCAGATTATATTTGTAAGCTTGTGATAGTTTTCCATACGGTCATATATCATGTACCACAGCTTCTGGAATATTTCATTGTTCACATAATCCTTATCGGATACGCCCCACCAGAACCAGCTTCCGCTTGCCTCATGCAGCGGGCGGAACAGTATAGTCATTCCCTCGCTTTCCATACGCTGAATATGGTATGCCACAAGGTCTATATCATGGATAACCTGTTCGTATTCCTTTGTGCCAGGGGTAACTGCGTTGAGCGCGCTGAAGTTTGTGATTTCCTCAGTATAGAACGCTCCGGAGCTGTCGGGGTCATCTATATCGCGCGGAACATTCCAGTGCCATGTAAAGTTTACAAGACCGCCGCTTTCCTTGTGCCACTCGATAGCTTCGTCAACCAAACTGTCGCCTATGGAAGAACCTACACAGAATATAAAGTCAAAGCCTTTCATAGCGGGCAGGTCATTGGTCGCGTTGTAGTAAACAAGGTCCTCATAGCATTTTGTACTCATCATTTCCTGCGAGGACATAATCTGCTTGCCGTAAATGCTGCGCAGATAGTTAAATACGCTCAGTGTGCTTTCGTTGGAGTTTTCGGAAACAGGCTTTGAGGGGTCTATTTCCTTTGCGTTGAACTGCTCAATCAGCGCGTCAAAATCTGTTTCATACTGAAGCGCAACCGTCATGTCAACATCGCCGTCTTCGGTCATTTTAACGGGGTTGGAGTGCTTCGTATTTTCCTGCGCGGTGCTGTCGCTTTCGGTAACGTCTGCGGCGGAGGAACTGTCGGCGCTTGCGGAACTGCTGTCGGTCGAGCCTGCGCAGCCCGCAAGGGATAACAGCATAGCCGCCGCCAGAACAGCGGATATAATTTTTTTCATGTAGTATATTTCCTTTCCTGTTTTATTTGGATAAGACCATTATACACCATTTTTGCGATAAATACAAGAGCATAAATAAATCCCCTCACACGAGGGGATTCCAGATTGTAGACAAAGTCAATTTTGCCCGCGCAGCGGGCTTTTGAAATCCGTTTTTTGCCTCAGCTTTGCCGAGGCAAAAAACACTTCTATCCGCACAA
>CAZKXB010000062.1:0-11409 GCA_964556595.1 uncultured Ruminococcus sp.
TAACGATATCGCCAAAGACAACGGTATTTTTACGGGAAAAAGATTTAAAGAAAAGGCGGAAAAACGACAAAACAAAACGGAAACAAGGCAAATTTCGATTATTTTTGATTTTTTTGTACTCGTCCGCTTGACTATCTCGTAAAATAGGCTTATAATTTCTCCGATAAGAATAAAAAAAGGTGACAGAATGTGTATTCTGTCTACAAGTTTCTCTTAATTTTCACAATTTAAAAAGCCACGCCGAGTTTAACCTCAACGTGGCTTTTTTCCTAATGTTTATTAAATAGTTTGCTGCTTAAATCGGCTTAAAACGAAGGATTTTTCCGTTTTCTCTTTCACCAAAGTTACATACGAGAAAAATCTCGGAAATTTGTTTTACAAATCGATTCTATATCAGCGAAACAGGGCAATACCAGGCGTTTCTGCTAAACGGGATTAATTCATCGCTCATACAAATGATTATGCCGGGTTCTATTTGCTTTTTGAATATTTTTAATACGTCAAAACTTTTGTCTGCGTGAGCGGGATTTTTGGCTTTTTTAATTTCTATCGGATAAAGTTTATCGCCTTTTTCAATAAGCAAATCTATTTCTTTTTTGTCGATATCGCGATAGTAGTACAAATCTGACGGTTTGCCCGAGTTGTAGTAGCTTTTGATGATTTCGCTTACAACGTACGTTTCCAAAAATGCTCCGTCCATTGCTCCGTTTTCCAACGTTTCTGCCGTTGGCCAACGGCACAAATATGCGCAAAGTCCGGTATCCATAAAATATAATTTTGGAGTTTTTACCAGTCTATTGGATAGAGTTGAGGCGTAAGGGCGCAATATGGTGATGACGCCGGAGCGCTCGAGTATGCTAACCCAATTTTTAATCGTAGGCGCAGATACGCCGATTGCTTTTGCGAGTTCGTCATATTTCAATTCTTGCGCGGTCCTTGCGGCAATTAAAACGAGAAAATCGTAAAACTCGTTTAATTTACCTACTTGAGACAAATCTTTGATATCTCTTTCGAGATACGTGTTGACGTAATCCGCGTAATAACGATCACGTTCGATATCCGAAGTTATGAGTTTTGGCATGCCGCCGCGAAAAACGTCTCTGTAAATTTGATGTACGTCTTTCTTCGCACCGTTTCCTGCAATTTCTTTTAACTTTTCTATTTCGGGCGAAAAGCACTGTGCCCCGCGACCTTCTATTTCGGCATTGGATAGACTTGCCATATCGAATACCGCAACGCGACCGGCAAGCGACTCCGAAACGTTTTGCATCATTTGAAATTTTTGCGAACCGGTAAGCCAAAACATACCGGAGTTATCTTTGCCGTTTAACGCTTTTTCGTCCACTATACGTTTCATTTCGAGTAGAATAGACGGTACGCGCTGAAACTCGTCGATAAGAAGCTTTGTCCCATACGTTTCAAAAAACAATCCCACGTCGGTCTCTGCAAGACGTCGCGCATTGACGTCGTCGAAAGTAACGTATTTTCTATCCTTTTCTTTTATATGGTTCAACATGGTAGATTTGCCGACTTGCCTTTGTCCGCATACCATGACGACGGGATAATTTTTTGATGCATTTAATACCTCACCCTCAAGCTGGCGTTTGATATACATAATCACACCTCCATACAGCAAATATCCGAGAAAACTAAAATGCTACTTTATTTTACTCAAAAAAAGTGGTTTTGTCAAGGATTATAAACCTTCGTTTTTATAATTAATTACAATAAATCCCGAAAACTCGATATTGTTGTCGAAAATACTGCCGTTAGTAACTTGTACCGAGGTAGGTGGTGGATAGGGAGGGACTCGTAAGGAAGTCGCAAAGCGGCTGACGGAATAGCGATTGTTACCGTTAGGTCAATCGCGTCACCAAGGGGTGAGAGTCCCCAATGGAAATGAAAAAACCTCGGTAACAAGTACCGAGGTAGGTGGTGGGCAAGTTGTGACCTTAAATGAACTATTGTGTAATAGGTTCAGTTTGTGGTGCATTTTCATCAACATTCTCGACAGGACCATCAAATTGTCGCAAGAATTTGATTGCTAATTTTCTATCAAGCAAATCATGAATTTTTTGATTTTCATAACTGCGCAAACAGTTATAGCAAGACGGTTCGCAGTTACACTCACTCATTGATTTCAACGCTGACATAAATATGTTATGTAGCATTGTTCCGTCCGTGGTTACTAATCTTCTTGAATGACCTGCACCGCCTGGAACAGAATCGTAAATAATGATAGAAAGGTCTAAAATTCCACCCACAAGTTTTGCGGACAAACACGCTTTTATGTCTCGTCTTTCGATGTTCAGATCCTTTGCCATCGCATTCAGAATTGCGTACATAACTGACACCATTGTATTGTAATCGGACGTATTGCACTTGAACGATATTTTAGCAACATCCGTCTTGAATTCGTGGTGAAGAGATCTTCTAACAAGTTCGTGACAATTACAGTTATACTGCCCGTACAAGCTTTCATGGGACTTGGTTGTTGTTACAGATAAGGTCCCATCACGCATTTGCCTTTCAATTTCTCTCTCACCAATACCTTCATCTTCAGCTACCGCATAGCCACAGAGGGGGCATACATAGAAGTTGCTAATGGATTTCACCAGCAAGGAGTCATTTGTTGTAGATTCAACTTGAATTTCTATGGAATTGAAAAGATATCTATGCTTGTCTATCGTTCTGGCGGCAACATTTCCAATATAATAATCCTCTGAACGGTAATTCTTTTCTTGACGAGTCATAGGAACATCTCTATCCTGTCGCTCGGCAACAAAGCCGGAACGAGGCTCAATGCTTTCATAAAAGTCCATCTTATACAGCTTTCTACCACAAGCCGAACAAGAGATCCCTTCGCTTGTTATAGGCGTGATGCTGTAATTTACAGTATTGCAATCCTTGTTGCGACACACACCGATATATCCCGTGTACCAATCCTGCTTATCTTTGCCTATCGCAGATTTCTTGATATATCGGCTCGTATAAAGTCTACCATCGGCAACAACCTCGGAAGACGGAGCATATTCTGCTATTGCAATCTGCAAATCTCTACTCAATCTCAACTTTGAAACATTGTTTGCGGTTGTGTTTTGCTGAAGTTCAACCGTATTAACAGGGAAACCATATCTCGGCAGAATGTTGCCACGTGCCAAGAAATCAATCAGCTTATTTTTCTTGTAATGCTGAAGCTTTCTCTCACACATAGCCGCCTTTGCCAAATCGTTTTCTCTCTTAAATTGCTTAATCAGCTTCTCAAAATTTTGAATATTGGTTTCATATTCTCTAATCAGTTGTGTAAACACACCCTCGTCACCGCTGAATTCTTCTATCCAAGAGAAATCATCAATCCCGAGACGTTTATGCAAGTTGTCGATGTCGGGGATGGATGCTTTTAGCATATCCGTTAATCTTTGCGGATGTTTGTTTATCCACTCGATAAAGTTTTCGTAGCCTTTTTGATTTATGAATTTATCCGCATCATTGTGATTGTATTGATCCTCGTGATCTGCAAAATATATGCTCAAAGCAACTGCATAGATATGCCTGCGAACGATTTTCTCGTTATCCACTTTAAAGAGCGGGGGTAGTATCGTTCCGCCTATCATTCGCTTGGGCGCTTTGAAAAATGCCAAGTCGTGAGAACTCAATTTTGCAAATGTAAGCACAAACGCCGCCGCATCAAGGCTTCGACCGGCTCGACCAGCACGCTGTGCGTAGTTGGACGGCAGTGGGGGGACATCTCGTAAGAATACGGTCTCAAGGTCGCCAACGTCAACCCCCATTTCAAAGGTGGTGGAACAAGAAAGCGCATTGATCTCCTTTTTGATAAACTGTTCCTGATATTCGGCACTTTCTTTTTTACTCAACTGTGCAGTGTGTTCCTTGATAAGCAAGGGGGACATTCTATCGCTCATATACAGCTTAGCAAAGTGATTACCCATAGTAATATCTTCGGGGATAATTTCAACGAGTTTACCCTCACATCTGACACACGGACAATGTCCCAAATTAAACTGTGTGATTTTACCGCATTTCTTACACCGATACCAATGTGCATCAGGAGAGCCATTCACCTTGACGATAAAATGTTTCGTACGAAGCACATAAGTTCCGTCTTTGTTTAAATCATCCATGCAATACGGATTGCCGCATTCGGGATCAGAAAGATATTCAAAGTATTGCGTTAAAAATTCTATCGCACGATCCTCGGATATGCCAAGAGTGGAGCAAACATAATACAGTCGGTTGGATTTATAGTATCCGTTCCCATTGCTTTTGCTTTTAGGCATCCAATTTGACACTGTTGCTCGCTTTTTTTCAGGGGATTGCATGAATGCAACGAATCTTTGCGATGGGGTGAAGAATATGTATTCTCGGTCGTTATCGTCGATATCGCTATCGGAATCGGTATATATTGCTCCCATTTTTACAATTTCAAAGATTAACAAATCAAGTAATGCCTTTACTGAAACGGGATCAGCATTATACTCATCCGCAATCATTTGAACAATTTCCGAAGAATTTCCCTTATATTCAAATTGAATTTGTCCTAATGCCGTAAGGGATGTAGAGGAACTATATCGAGCCAATTCGTTAAGGAGAGCAACCCAAGCATTTTTACGGCTTTCCATTGTTAGATTGGTTTCATCCGTATTACTTTTTGCGAAGCTTTTCTTTGAAGTAAAATAGTTTGTAAGCAAGATCACACAATCGGATATCGAATATTCGTGTGATACGATTTCGTCTCCTTTTTCTGCAATAATACGACAGATGCCACGTCTACGCAAGAACTCGTTATAACTCTTACCTAAATAGCACGCAAACTTTGCCGCTTCTTGTCTGCTATCGGAAAATGTCAAAAACTGTCTACCGGTCTTTCGTGCTATTTTTTTGTTGGCCGCAATTGCTTTTGCGAAAATATTTTTAGTTTTGGTTTGGTCTTCGCTTTCAACATATTCGATTTCTGGAAGTTCTTCATACAAAGATGTTGCCAAAACAGCCGTTGCGGCATCATTACCAAGATATAATCTTTTATAATGTCCAGTGTGACAGTTTCCACATCTCGCTCCTATTTTGAGGATTTTCGCCTTAATAACCTTGATATAATTTCCTTTCCCGCAATCGCAAGGCGGATTATGAATCTCGTTTTCTGCAACGATTGCCCCGCAGATTGGACAGAGATAAAAGACTTCTTTCTTTCCATCGGGTTCATCCTCAATGTCGTCATCTTCTATATCGACATTGTCATCTGCATCAAGATAATAATACTCTACTTCTTCCTCAAGTTTGCTTGCCTGAACCAGTCTACGATTTTCAATTTTGCCCACCAAGGCGATTCTTCCGCAATCATCGCAAACCGCTGCTTCGAATACGGCAGATTCATTTCCATTTTCCAAATAAGTTCTCTGACGATTCAAGAACAACCGCTTATTGTTATGCAAGGTAATATAGCACCCTTCAAGGCTGCGAATAAAGAAGTGATATCTCGCATCGATCAAGGATTTTTTGTTTTTCTGCGCACGAGTACAAAGCGAAATGAACGCAATTGCTACATCCATGCTAACAGATAGTTTTTCGCCAATCTCAGATAACTCACAAATGCCGCCGAGTCGAAGGCGCAATGTATGGTATAAATCGGAGGTTAGCAGGAAGTCATACAATAATTCTTTTTCGTCCGTATCCTTATCTGCAACAAATCCGTATTCGTTAAGAACCTGCCATACATAATTTTCGTCATCAGCCAATTTCTCATACAATTCATTCGGATACTTTTTAATTGTTACATTTGGAATATACGGCTCTCGTTCAGCTCTGATAATATACTTCTTTTCAAAGTTTACACCACACAGATTTTCAGCAAAGGTGATGATATCATCGTCTACGCTACTATCACTACCCAAGGTTGCACTCGTTAAAATAAAGCGTGTATCTTTTGTGGCTGAGATTCTTGCTTTTAATCTGCGAAGAAGAATAGATGTTTCAATACCGGTTGCTCCTGTGTAAATATGTGCTTCGTCCAAAACAACGAATTTAAAATCCGCATTGGAGAAAAGCACATCATCCTTTGGACGTAACAGCAAATGCTCAAGCATCGCATAGTTGGTAAATAAGATGTTTGGCGGGTTCTTCTTCATCTCGTCACGAGAAAGAATTTCGTTCGGCAATCTATGGCGAAGTTCGGACACTTTTTCCTTTGCGAACATCGCTTCATACACGGCAATGGCACTTTCCTCATCATTTTCCGTGCCTCCGTTATATGCACCAAAGGTTATGTCGGGATAACACATCAAAATTTCTCTGATGTTCTTCATTTGGTCGTTTGCAAGAGCGTTCATTGGATAAATAAACAATGCACGGACACCCTTGCCAAGTGTACCTTGCTCTTTTTCTCGCAACAACTCATTCAATACGGGAATCAAAAAGCAGTTTGTTTTACCGCTACCTGTACCTGTAGAAACAATGGCGTTATTACCACCAACGATAGCGCGAATAGCTTTTTCCTGATGTAAATACAGATTGCGAGTTATCGGGAGCTTGTGTTGGTGCAGTTTATCATTCGGCTTGCCCGATTCAAGCTCTCTGAATAGCGGAGAAAGAGGACAATCGGCATCCTCAATCATTTCTTCGATAGATTTGCCACTCTTAAACACATCCTTGATTTCGAGGAAAGGCCCTCGTGCAATGTTTGCACTTAACTCTTTCACAAACTGATCTTGCAGAGATGGATTAGCAAATGCGTGCGTTGTTGCTATATAGTCTATAAATTCTTCTTTTATGTTTGACGATGCTTTCGCCGGATTGAACATAATTATTCTACCTCCTCATCTTCTGTCGAAAAGACGAAATAGTCTATTCCTCTAGTGTTTTTGTTAAAATTGCTAATTTGGTTCCTTTCATCAAGGGTGAATTCACCTAAGAATCCATACATAATATCATTTATATCTGCACTAGCAACTATAAAACAGGAGTTTTCACTCCGCAATTCAATCCTGATAGGATTAATAACATCGAAAGTTCCTTGTTCGTTTTTCATTGTATTCAAATATTTTTTCCAGCCATCTCGATTAATAATATAGGCACGGCCTATATAATATTGACAGCCTTCTTTTTCTTCAACAAACCTAATATGATCAACATAGAATGGTTTGATGTCTGTATATGACGCTTTCCCAGTTTGCATTACTTGTTCAAAATGCAAACATTTATTTTGGAAGCGTATTTGAGTAATATCGCCCAACACTATTCTTTGCTCAAATAAACGAATAAAGATTTCTTTAAATGCAACATGTTTTACAAGATCAATGGTTATATTATAGCTGCCATCATTCAACATTAGTGGATAATGCTGCGCTTTATAGTTTTCGCCAATATTTTCGTTTATATCAAAACAACGTTTGATACTGTTTTTCCTATAAAAACAAACTTTAAATTTAGACTTTTTATCCCCAACAAAAGATCTGCTTACATCCCACAACAAATCTTTTCCGCTTATCATAAAAGGTGCAAACTTGAATTTTTCTTTCAAGCAAACCGTCAACACCGGAATAACGCCGACATCTTCAACCTTTACGAACACAGTGATTTCATTTCCACTATCTTGTATCATTGACCAGACGGTTTCGCCGAGTTTAAAGGAATTGAATGATGCGCTTTCTGATAAAACCGTGTTGTTATTTAAGAACACTTGATACCCCATTTCTGTAGGCAAATCAATAACAAGCTCTGCCGAATTTGAGTAATTTTTATACCACAAATTTTCCCCATATTGCATTGAAAAATCACCGTCGTCAATTTTCCACCTTAACACGGGCGGAGAAAGAACGACATCTCCGTCATCAAACGAAATGATAATATCTCCTTGGTTTATGTCAAATGTCATGCGCTTATCATATTTTTCTGTTAAAAAACGTACCGTACCAAGATTGTTTTTATCAAAATAGAGTTTTTTATCATAAATGATATTAATGCTATTAAATTTGACAACATTAAATGTCGCTTCAATTTTGTTGTCGGCATAACTGAAAACGGTAATTTTTTGTGGTTCACACACATTGAGAAGTTCTGTGATAAAAAAGAATCTGCACCCATTCTTTTCAAAAGAAGTAAATTCTTCTAATCTAAAACTAACTTGTTCATAGCGCACGCCATATTTAGATATATCAATGTCGGACTTTACTATGACTTGCAATTCCCCATCAATTATGGCAAATTCATCGCCATCGCGTATTAACTTCGCATTATTTTTTCTATCTGCAGAAATTATAATGTTGCGTTTTTGCTTTTCTAATACAAAAAATATTGTTTGCTTTGCATTTTGTATCAGTTCACCCTCTTGAGAATGTATAATATACGCGTATTGCTCACCGGGAATCTTTTTTATATTTTCGGGATATGCAGAAAATTCCTCAAGTTTTGGGGTGAATAAAATATAATTTCCAGGAAGGCACTCATCTTGCGCAATTTCTCTATTGTCTTTGAATAAAAGATACTCTCTAAATAAAGCCGTTTTTGAGTCATATATCACATCATTACAATGTGTAATTTTCAAGGAAAAATCGATTGTGCCACATTTTGAAACAAGGTCATCTATCGACAATGATAGTTCTTTTGTTGCCATTGTGAGCCCCGAACCGAAAGTATACATCTCCCGCCAAGCAATTAGTTCTCCGTTGCGATAAATGTTTAGGATAGGCATGTCATAAAAATTATTTTTTAAACGGATGCTCGGTATGGTTAAGACAGCATGTTTGTCATTGCAATTATATTTGGGTTTAATAATCGAATAGTCTGTAATTGCTCTTCCGTAAGCTTTTCTCTGTGGTTTAATCGTACCAAAGGTTTTTTCCTTTTCCGCCCACCAGTCTCGAACGACACTATTGTAATATAGATCGTTATTAAGAATTTCGCCACAAAAGACTCGTTCCAATAAAGAAATTGTATCGTCAATCAAACAAACCATGCCTTCCGAACAATCTATTGCCATTCTTTTAATTCCAGCACGCAATGAATACACAACACTACCAAGCTGGAGGTCATCCTCTAGTGACTTTTCATTTGAAAAACGATTTTTAAGTTCTGATGCAACCAATAAGAATACTTCATCGTTTCTCGCATATGTAAAATTCATATCTTCGGAATATAAAGCCCAACACAATTCCAAAAATGATTTTGTGGATTTTAGTGGAGAAAATGCATGTGCCAATATGGTTGCATAATAACGCTTGACACATCCTGACAAATATACAATCCTCCCTTGTTTCCCAAGCCTATCAATAAGATTGGTAAAATATGTGTATATTTTTTGAGAGGCACCATACGTTCCAATTAATTTTTTATAGATGTGGTTCCAAAACGTGTCTTCGTCAGACTGCCAATCTTTTGCCGCATTTACCATGGCCACAAAAACAAGTTCATCATATCTTTGCGAGATGCCATTTCCCCAGCCGCTATCATAATTGCGAAGCAAACACGATGTAAAATCATATAATTGAGCCAACTCCTCATCGGAAAACACACAATTTCCAACAAAGCTTAACTTCATTGCATCATTTACCTTTTGTAACAACTTTTCCATAACATTTCCCCATTTGTGCGACAATAGTTTGTTACTCTATAAAACATGGTCGTCTTAATTGTTGTTAATCTCTTCTTCGAGTTTTGCCATTGCGTTCATAATTTCATCAAAGGTTGGCTTTTCGCCGAAAAGCATATTTTGCATATGCTCATAATCGGCACGAAGTTTTACCATATTATAGTCGGGTGGCAATAATTTCATCGTCCCGCATTTTGCGAGATCATATTTTGCCCATGGACAATGATAAAACTTATCTTTAAATTTTACCACGCACTCCAATAACTCTTTATCTGCAAGCGCATTGTCTTTTACCGATGACTTCATCATTCTGTATAAATCATAGTAGTGACGTGAATATCTCGAGGGAAACGGGCGTTCCTCGGGACGAAATGCCTCTCTGTGTAAAATAGTGACCTTTTCCCAAAATGTGCGCTCTGGCAAAACCGTCAACGCTTCGGTGGACGATTGTGTGAATAATCTTGTATAAAGTTGCGCCGAATACGGGGTAATGGTCGCTTCTTTTACAGGAGTCCATGCCGCAAGCGCACCGATTTCGAGTCGTATTTCTTGCAAGATAGACGAATCAGAAAAACTGTTTGGATATATAATTTTTACTGTTTGCGGATCATTGTCATCAATAAAACAATTGACCTTTTGTCCGAGTTCAGCTGTTAAATCTGCAAGCGTGGCAGGTAAAAAGGTATCACGCAGGAAGATTTCGGCACGGGCGTTGGCTTCTTTGTTAAAAATATCCTGTTTTGTATTGCTTCTTTCTTGCCACGGCTCATTTATACCATAGCCGAGAACTCGCCAATCAAGTATTAAGTCGATATCTTCCGAAAAACGTTCGATAAGCCCATACGCTTTAGACAAACTCGTGCCACCTTTAAAAGCGATATTTTCCTTCCATGTTGAACGATGAAAAAGGTAGTCAAGCATATAGCATACCCAAAAATCTTTTTCGACAATGGCATCCGTCATGCCCATTTTTGCGGCAGTATTATGGAATAGTGCTTTCCTGTCGGTTTCGTTTATTATTGCGATGTTTCTCATTTTTATCTCCTGCAAATTTGTCTTATATATTCATAAATCCAAGAAGTAGCTATTTTTGATTCCATCAACATAGTTTGTTTTTCATCCGCAGTAAGCAATTTGCACAAACTATTAAGAACGACATCATCTACTTTGTCTTTTCCTAACGCTTTCAGTGCTTGAATGGTAAGCGCTGTTTTGTATGAAAGTTTAGACACCTCTTTGTTGGTTGTTTTTTTGAATTGAATAATAGTATTATCGTAGGAGTATTCTTTGTATGTTCCGTCGCATACATAAACCCATGTTGCCGGCACTTGAGTGGATAATCCGAGCAAATTCAATGCCGCATCGCCACACGGAACAATTGTCCAACCGTAATTACGGGCAAGTGCATGTGCAACATTGTTTGGAATAGGCGCAACATATTCTTTTAAAAATTCATTATATTCAGGCTTATCATATACGCCTCGCAATACCCTTCTTATTATTCCGTCAGCTTCAAGACGAGATAGGCTAACGCTTGCACTTTTTTTATCTGTTATATCTGCAAAATCGGTAGCAACAAAGACAGCATCACTTGTTGCAGATAAAATTCGTGTTTTAATCTCATTTAGATATGTGGGTCTATTCATCATTGCACCTCGTTGATAATACTATACACTTTTTTCCACGAAAAATCAAGATGTAATGTCATATAAAAACAAAAATATTTGATCGCAGTTCTCAAATATATGGATTTGAGCAAAACGTTAAACATACAAATGGCACTATGGCGGGTGCTTGACATATACAAG
>CAZKXB010000063.1:0-9341 GCA_964556595.1 uncultured Ruminococcus sp.
TTCATTGTTCATTGTTCATTGTTCATTGTTCATTGTTCATTGTTCATTGTTCATTATTCATTGTTCATTGTTCATTGTTCATTAAGAATTAACCCCGCTCACTCCGCCTGCTGTGCCGAATGTAATACACAGCGCGAGTTTAATCCACAGCAGCGCGCCGCCGAAAGTTCCCCATACAACCGCCACCACCGCGAACGGCACGGAATACATAACCCCGCACAGCAGACCTGTTTTAAGCCCGCCGCGCCGCCGAAGCTTCCCCGCCGTTCTTCCCGCGAGGAACGCGCAGACCGCCTGTATTATCACGGCGGCAAGCCCCGAAAATCCCTCGGCGCTGTCCGTAAGGAACAGCAGAAGTCCCGCCGCTGCCGACAGCGCAAGCGTTGCCGCATATCCCACGGCAAGCCCCGCCCAGAATGGCAGCAGCCGCCGCTCCTTTTTTGCCCTGCGCATAATTCATCACCCGTGTACAATATATGCGGGGAAATTCGGGAATATCCATTCCCCGCCCTCATGCATATAATGCAATGCAGGGCGAATACTTTCGCACCGTCGAAAAAGCCTTGCGGGCAAAACAAACTTTTTTAACTTGCAATTAGGAGGAAATATATTTATGGCAACCTTTACAAATCAGGCAACGCTAAGCTATAACGGCGTTGTTACGGGTTCAAATACAGTAACGGGCGAGATTGTGGAAAGCCTTACCGCCGCAAAGACTGCGGTTTCGGAAAACTACGGCGCGGGCGGCTCAGTGACCTATGTCATCAGCCTTGTCAACGCTTCGGCGGCGGCTGTCACGGGTGTGACGATTACGGATAACCTCGGCGCGTACAGCTTTAACGAGCGCACGCTTGTTCCGCTGACCTATCGCGAGGGCGCGGTTCGCTATTATGCAAACGGCGTGCTTCAGGCGCAGCCTGCGGTTATAGCGGACAACACGCTGGTTATCAGCGGGATAACAGTTCCCGCAAACGGAAATGCGGTAATTGTGTACACCGCCGATATCAACAGCTTTGCGCCGCTTGCTGAGAACAGCACAATCACCAACACCGCAACAATCACCACCGCGGGAATTACCACCCCCATAACCGCCGAGGAAACTATAACCGCCGAAAGCCGCGCCGATATCGGCATTGTTAAGGCGCTGTCGCCCCAGACCGCCACACGCGGCAGCCGTATTGTATACACCTTTACCGTAAGCAACTACGGCAGCGCGGCGCTTACCGCAGCCGACAACGCGGTTATCACAGACACCTTCGACCCCGCGCTCAGCGACATCACGGTAACGCTTAACGGCACGGCGCTCAGCGAGGGTACAGGCTACACCTATGACGAAACAACAGGCGCGTTTGCTACCGCCGCGGGAGTGCTGACAGTTCCCGCCGCGCAGTATTCGCAGAACTCCGAAACGGGCGAATGGACTGTAACCGCAGGCACGGCAGTCCTCACCGTCAGCGGAACTATTTAACTAAAAACAACATTGCTGAGGCTTCCCCTTGAGGGGAAGCTGGCAGCGCGCAGCGCTGACTGATGAGGTGTTGCGACAATTCAAACCTAATCAATAATTTAATTTTAGCATTAGATTTAGCCGCGAATTAAATTGTAGATTTAGTTTTTATTTGTTGCTACGCACGCAGCGGCACAGAGCGACCGCTTCGCGTTCGTTCGGACACCTCATCCGTCTTGCCTACGGCAAGCCACCTTCCCCTCAAGGGGAAGGCTTTAGTGCGCGAATTAAATTGTCGATTAAATTTGCCTTGGGCAACCCTCATCAGTCAGCGCTAACGCGCTGCCAGCTTCCCCCAGTAGGGGGAAGCCTTACGCTGCGACTTTAATTTCACGCACAAAAAGCCTTCCCCCAGTAGGGGGAAGCCTTTTGCTGCGACTTTAATTTCGCGCGCAAAAAAGCCTTCCCCCCGTGGGGGGAAGGTGGCACCGAAGGTGACGGATGAGGGCTGCACAAAGCAAATTTAATCTACAATTAAATTCGCGATTTAAGGTACACCCTCATCAGTCAGCGCTAACGCGCTGCCAGCTTCCCCCAGTAGGGGGAAGCCTTACGCTGCGACTTTAATTTCACGCACAAAAAGCCTTCCCCCAGTAGGGGGAAGCCTTTCGCTGCAACTTTTTTTTGTCCCTTTTGTGCTGAAATATGTCCGTGGGGTGATTGAAAAATCTGCTTAAACGGGCTAAAATAGAGGAAAGAATAAAATCACACAGGAGGACTTATCATGGCAAATCCGTATCTTCCCACTTGGGAGTATATCCCCGATGGCGAGCCGAGAGTGTTCGGCGACCGCGTTTATGTCTACGGTTCGCATGACCGCGTGGACAGCATTGATTTCTGCGACTGCAAGCTTAAGGTGTGGTCTGCGCCGTTAAGCAATCTTAACGAGTGGACGTGTCACGGCGATATTTTCCGCACCCGTGACGGCGCTGACGCGCCCTCGGACGTTGACTGGACAGACCAGCTTCTGTTTGCGCCGGATGTTGTGGAGCGTGACGGCAAGTATTATCTCTATGCTTATATCGTAAATGCAAAGGGCTGCGTTGCGGTTTCCGACCGACCCGAAGGTCCGTTTAAGCTGCTGTCGAAATATAAATACAACGTGGAAAATCACTACGACAACGGTACTTTTATCGACCCCGGAACACTGGTTGACGATGACGGCAGAGTTTACGTCTACTGCGGTTTTCAGGGCAGCTATATGTGCGAACTTAAGGACAATATGTACGAGATGGTGGACGGCACATATCAGCCCGATATAATTCCCACAGCAGAGCCGCACAAATTCTTTGAAGCCTGCTCCCCCCGCAAGGTGGGCGATACATACTACATGATATATTCCCCCCAGCGTGGAAGCTGTCTTGACTATGCCACTTCCGACAAGCCGACAGGTCCTTTCACTTATAGGGGAACTATTGTGGACAACGGCATAGATTACCCCGGCGGAAACAATCACGGCTCTATCGCCAACATCAACGGGCAGTGGTATATATTCTACCACCGCATGACAAACGGCACGATTATGTCCCGCCGCGCCTGCGTGGAGAAAATTGAAATTCTCCCTGACGGCACAATTCCGCAGGTGGAAATGACCTCTCTGGGCTTTGAGGATTATCTCAATCCCTACAAGCCGACTGCGGCGGAAACTGCCTGCGTGCTTAAGGGCGGCTGTTTTGTGACGGAACTTGACGTGTTCGAGCGCGTGGTTACGGGCATTACGGACGGCGCTGTACTTGGGTGGAAATATTTCGATTTCGGCGAGGATTATTCCTCTAAGACCATGCAAATTCGGCTTAAAATCCACGGTCTTGGCAGCCACGGAAAGCTGCATATCCTGCTTGACAGCGAAAACGGCGAGGAAATCGGCACGGTTGATTTCGCGCAGAACAGCGGCGTAATCGGCGGCAGAGTGAAAGCCGTGACAGGCAGACACGCGCTGTTTATCAGAGCGGAAGCGGGCTATGACGGCTGGTTCGCAGGCGAAATGAAAGGCAGACAGCTATTGCAAATAAGTGAAATGGTGTTTATGAAGTAACAAAAAGGCTTCCTCTTAAGTGAAATGGTGTTTATGAAGTAAAGCTCTTGATTTTTTTGTACAAAAGGTGTATAATGGAATGGTACAAAAATAAGCGGGGTGCAAAAAGCTTGCGTTCCGCGTATATTCGGAGGAAATACAAATGGCAGAAATACTTATCGAAACATCAGCACGTCACGTTCACGTTACACAGGAAACACTTGAAATCCTGTTCGGCAAGGGTCACGAGCTTACCAAGAAAAAGGATTTGTCCCAGCCCGGTCAGTTCGCCTGTGAGGAGCGCATTACTGTTGTAGGTCCTAAGAAAGAGCTTGCAAACGTCAGCATTCTGGGTCCCGTTCGTCCCGCAGACCAGGTTGAACTTTCCGCGACAGACGCGCGTTCCATCGGTCTTGGCATTGCGGTACGCGAGAGCGGTGATGTAAAGGGTACTCCCGGCTGTATCCTGCGCGGTCCTGAGGGCGAAGTTGAGATTAAAGAGGGCGTTATCGTAGCACAGCGCCATATCCACATGATTCCCGAAACCGCAGAAAAGCTCGGCATTAAGAACAAGGATATCGTATGGGTTAAGTGCGTAACCAACGGCAGAACCGCTATCCTCGGCGATGTTGTTGTAAGAGTAAGCGAGAAGTTCGCTGACGCTATGCATATCGACACTGACGAATCCAACGCTATCGGCGCAACTCCCAACATGATGGGCGAGATTATCAAGTCGCTTTGATTAAGTCAATAAACAAATAAAAAAGGACTTCCCCGAAAGAGGAAGTCTTTTTTATGCAATTTAGTCACCCGCAAATCTCCGCTATCGCCATGGCGTACATCACGGCGTTTTCAAGCAGCTCCGAAACGGGCAGAAACTCGTTCGCGCCGTGCATATGGTAATCCGTGTCGCCGCGTTCTGCGCCGAACGCTACGCCGCCCTCGATATTGTGGACGTAAGTTCCGCCGCCGATTGCTATGCACTCGCCCTTTTTGCCCTCAACGCGCTCGTACACCCGCAGCAGAGCCTGTACAAAATCGCTGTTTTCGTCCACGCAGTGCGGCTCATCTCCCATAAAACGGGAGAGCGTAAGCCCCGCGGCGCAAAGCGCTTCGCCAAGGCGCGCTTCAACCTCGTCCAGACACAGACACTTAGGGAAACGAATATCCACCGTAGCGCGGCACTCGCCGTCCTCAATATCCATAATGCTAAGCACGGCGGTAAGCGCGCCTGTGCTGTCGCTTGCCTTAAGTCCCGCCGCCGCGCCGTTTGTTTCGCCATGGGGGAATTTCTGCGCAAGCGCGCAAAAAGCTTCCCCGCCCGCGCCAAGCCTGTCTATCAGCGCAATCAGCGCAGTCACCGCGTTTATTCCGCTTTCGGGCGTGGAAGCATGAGCTGCCTTTCCCTCGGCGGTGATTTTTACCGCGCTGTCAATTTCCTCGGCGGAGAACCGCGCCCCGCTTTTGTCTGCCGAAATCTCCGCAATAACGCGGTCAAGCGGCGCTTTTACCTCGGCACAGGCGAAATCGGGAACGGCGTTCGGGATAGTTCCCCCGTGGAAGCGGATTACCCCGCCGCTGTAATTTCCCGCATAATAGCCGCGCAACATTCCCTTTTCCACATTTATCACGGGAAAGCTGCCGTCAGGCGTAAATACGTTTTTGGGAAGCTGTTCACGCGCGGCGTATAATTCCATGTCCTCGCTGCCGTTTTCCTCGTCCGTGCCGAATATCAGCCGCACTCCCGCTTTAAGGGGAATACCGAGTTCCCTCACGCACTTCATTGCAAACAGCGCGGAAATCGCAGGTCCTTTGTCGTCAATAACTCCGCGCCCGTACAGCACTCCGTCCTTTTCGGTGAGGGAATACGGGTCGCTCGCCCAGTTTTCGGGCTGACAGGGAACAACGTCCAGATGGCAGAGAATACCAAGCGCGGGCATAACGTCAGCGGAACAAAGGTCGGCAGTTCCCACAACGTCATAATGGCAGGCACAGGGAAAGCCCTGCTGCGCGCAGATTTTCAGCATTTCGTCCAGCGCGCGGCGCGGCTCTGCGCCAAACGGCGCGCCCTCGCAAGCTTCGCCCTTTACGCTTGGAATTTCAATCAGCCGCCCAAGCGCCGAAAGCATTTCGGATTTCTGGCTGTATATGTAGTTTCTGATTTCGTTAAGCATGGGGTCTCCTTTTTAATGAACAATGAACAATGAATAATGAACAATGTACAATGAACAATGAATAATGAATAATGTACAATTGACAAATGACAAATGACAATTGTTAATTGCGAGCCAAAGGCTTCCCCCCACTGGGGGAAGCTCCCGCGAAGCGGGTGATGAGGGTGTACCTTAATCCGCGAATTAAATTGTAGAACGGAAAGGCTTCCCCCCACTGGGGGAAGCTCCCGCGAAGCGGGTGATGAGGGTGTACCTTAATCCGCGAATTAAATTGTAGATTGAATTAAATTTGTTCAACCCTCATCAGTCTGCGCTGCGCGCAGCCAGCTTCCCCCAGAGGGGGAAGCCTTTGGCGCACAATTATTCATTGTTCATTATTCATTGTTCATTGTTCATTGTTCATTGTTCATTGTTCATTGTTCATTATCTCCGCAATCCTCTCCGCCACCTTGTACACGTCGCCGCAGCCTAGGGTGATTACTAGGTCGCCCTCTTGCGCGTTTTGGGTGACGTACTCTGCGACTTCCTCAAAGGTGGGAAACCACACGCAGCCGTCGATTTTTTCCGCAAGGTCTTTGGCGTAGATGTTGTAGGTATTCTTCTCGCGGCTGCCCATAATCTCGGTAAGCACCACCCTGTCGGCAATGGAGAGCGCCTCGGCAAACTCGTCAAGCAGCATTGCCGTGCGGGAATAGGTAAACGGCTGGTGAACCGCCCACACCCGCTTAAAGCTCATCTGCTTTGCGGTTTTAAGGGTAACGGCGATTTCGGCGGGGTGATGTGCATAATCGTCCGCAATGGTTATGCCGTTGATTTCGGCAATGCGCTCAAATCGGCGGATTGTGCCGTGATAGCTTTCCAGTCCCGCGCAAAGCGCTTCGGCGGGTATTCCCGCAGAGTAAGCCGCCGCGCAGGCTGCCACCGCATTGTACACGTTGTGTATTCCCGGCACATGGATTGCGGCGGTGCAAAGCTTTTCGCCATGGTGCATAAGGTCGAAGCGGGTGTCAAAATCCCCAAGAACCTGTATATTCTCCGCGTAGAAATCGCTGCTGTCCGTCTTGCCGAACGTAATCACCCGCGCCGCTGAGCCGCTTTCCCGCACCGCCTGCATGGTGTTTTCGTCATCACCGTTTGCGATAATCATATCGGTGGTCTTTTTGCAGAATTTACTGAAACTGCGCTTGAGATTATCCATGGTTTTGAAGTAATCCATATGGTCGCGGTCGATATTCAGAATAACCGAGATATCGGGGAACAGCTTAAGAAACGTATCCACAAATTCGCACGCTTCGCACACCATATAATCGCTGCCGCCCGCTCTGCCGCTGCCGCCGATATTGCGCAGCTTGCCGCCGATTACCGCGGAGGTGTCAATTCCCGCCGCAAGAAGTATCAAGGTCAGCATGGAGGAGGTGGTAGTTTTGCCGTGAGTTCCCGATACGCAGAAAGCCTTGCTGTACCACGAGGTGACAAGCCCAAGCAGCTCGCTGCGCTCTATGGTCATAACGCCGCTTGCCTTTGCGGCGCAAAGTTCGGGATTATCCGCCATAATCGCCGCCGTGTGGACTATCAAATCCGCGCCCTTGATATTTTCGGGCGAGTGACCCAGAAACACGGGAATTCCCATATCCCGCACCGCCTGAAGCGTTGCGGTTTCGTTATTATCCGAGCCTGTCAGGTAATATCCCTGCGAATGAAGTATCTGCGCCAGCGGGTACATTCCGCTGCCGCCTATGCCGATAAAATGTATGTGCTTTCTGCCAACAAGAAAATTTTCCATAATGTGATGCCTTTCTGCATTTAAGCGCGCTCCCCCGCGCGGATTTTCCACATCTAATTCTACCACGCCCGCGCGCTTTTTTCAAGGGGAAAAAGCGCGAATTATTCTGCTGAATACACAATCTGCTTAATCATGCGTATCGGGCGCTGACCAAGACCGCCGCAGCGCTGAATAAAATACAAAAACGTATAGCCGTTAAGCGGGTCGTTGGCGAAAAAGCAGCCAAGCCAGCCGTCCCAGCCGTATTCGCCCTTGAATACGCTTATTCCCGCGCCGTCCGCTTCGTCTTTGCATATGCGCATGAAATTTCCGTAGCTGTATCCTTTCATGCTCTCCCAGTCAATGGCAAGGCGCTGCGCTTCGGTAAGCTGCGGGATAGTCAGATAGCGCACCGCGTTTTCGCTTAAAATCCGTCTGCCGTGGTACACGCCCTTGTTCAGCAGCATTGTGGCGAACGCCGCGTAGTCGTTCATTGTGGAGCAAAGTCCCGCGCCGCCCGACTGAAACTTCGGCGGCTTTCTGCACAGGTATGTAAGTCCCAAATGCTGCCATTCGCAAGGCACAAGCCCCTTGTCGGTCGGCTCGTAATTCTCCGCGAAGCGGCACAGCTTTTCTTCGGGAACATAAAAATCCGTGTCGGTCATTCCAAGCGGCTCGAACAATTCCTCCCGCAGGAAATCGCCGAACTTCTTTCCCGAAACCACCTCGATAACCGCGCCCAGAATGTCCGCGCTTGTGCCGTAAAGCCACTTCTCCCCCGGCTGAAACGCAAGCGGCTGTTTGCCGATAAGGTTGGCGTAGGCAAGCGTGTCGGAGGGATTGCCCGCCTTGTATTCCTCATCAAGACGGCTGTAAAGCTTTGACATCTCTTTGCCCGCGGGGAACCAGTCGTCGGGATAGCAGAGCCCCGAAGTCATGCTTAACAAATGCTCTATCGTCACTTCCCTTTCGGCGGGAGCAAGACCGTTCTCGTCAAGCACCTGCTGATTTTTGAAGCCCTCGATAAACCAGCTTACCTTGTCCTGCAAATCAAGCTGTCCCCTGTCCAGAAGCAGCATTGCTGCGGCTGCCGTAATCGGCTTTGTCATGGAGTACAGGCGCACTATCGTGTCCTCTGTCCACGGAATACCGCGCGCCTCGTCCGCCATGCCGCAGCAGCCCTTGTATATCGGCTGACCGTTCTTAAGCACGCAGGCAGCCGCGCCCTTTACCTCGCCGCTCTCCACCTGCCCCTTAAGCAGGTCGGTAATGCGTTCAAGCTTTATCATGTTCATTGATGTTACCCTCCGAATTTTTTAATGAATAATGAATAATGTATAATGTATAATGAACAATGAATGTGTCCGAGCGAGTGCGCTTCGCGCAATCGCTCGGACTTATTTCAAAGCTGCGCTTATATCATTCTGCGATTTAATTGGCTTTGGTGCAGCCCTCATCAGTCACCTACGGTGACAGCTTCCCCCAAAGGGGGAAGCCTTTCGCGCGCGAATTTAATTGTGGAGCGAAAGCCTTCCCCCCGTGGGGGGAAGGTGGCACGGCGAAGCCGTGACGGATGAGGGCTAAATCTAATGCTAAAATTGAATTGTAGATTAGGTTTAATTTGTGCAGCCCTCATCAGTCAGCGCTGCGCGCTGCCAGCTTCCCCCAGTGGGGGGAAGCCTTTGACGCGCTCATTTTTATAAGCGGCGCGCGAAGCGCGCAGATTGGCTGCGCGCAGCGCAGACATTCGTACATTGTTCATTGTTCATTGTACATTGTACATTGTTCATTATTCATTGTTCATTATTCATTGTTCATTGTTCATTGTACATTGTTCATTGTACATTGTTCATTGTACATTGTTCATTGTACATTGTTCATTGT
>CAZKXB010000063.1:9441-11258 GCA_964556595.1 uncultured Ruminococcus sp.
ACATTGTTCATTATTCATTATTCATTGTTCATTGTACATTGTTCATTGTTCATTATTCATTATTCATTGTTCATTGTTCATTATTTAATCTTCCTCGCCTCGCAGTAGAACCTCTTATCGTGCGCGTGACCCATGGAGAATGTTTTTCTGGGGAGTGCGCCGTCCTTGATTACGGTGGGGAACAGCTCCGCCTTGGTCATTGCGGGGAGCAGAAAGCCTATGCTGTTCTCGGCTTTGCACAGGGAGCGCACAACGTCCTCGCCGTGAATGTAATCTATAACGCCGCTGTTCTCGCTGAGATAGCCGTCAAGGAAGCTTTGCAGGCTGCCAACAGTGAGGTTTGAGCATGGCTTTCCTACGGAATACCGCCTTTCCTCGCCGCCCATAACCACCGTGAAGCACTGCCCCTCTCCGCCCTCGGAAAGAGCCAGAGCCGCCGTCATTTCCCGCATAAGGCGGTCGGGGTCGGTATCCGTAATCACGCGGTGTATCGCTTCAAATTCAAGCGCCGCGCTGTGCAGATTTACTATTTCCGCAAGCGCATAGCGCGCAAGAGCCGCGTTGGGGTCGCCCGCAGCCTTTTTCTCCTCATAGCAAGCCTTTGCCGTTGCAAGGGAGTGGTTGCCGTCACCCATGGCGTACAGCAGAACGTCCTCCCCCGAAAGCCCGTAGCGCCTGTTGAAGCTGTCCTTACCTCCCAAATCATCAAGCGCCGCAAGCACAGCCGCCGCTTGCTCATCACGAACGAGATAGCCGCAAAGGCTTCCCCCGCCCTGCATAAGCGGAAAATCATAAAGCTTTTCAAGCTGGGGAATTATCTCCACAAGCGACTCTATAACGGTCTTTTCGGTATCGTCAATCAAAATCATGATGTGCGGAAGCTCCAGCGCCGCGTCACGGCGGATTTCCATACGCGGAGGAATACGCTCGGCAACGGTAGCTTCTGTCGCGCGCACCTGAGAATGGCTGCCCTTGGCGTAATCGTACATTTCAAGGTCGACAGCGCCCACAAGTCCCGCGCGCACTCTGCCGTCCGCCTGTGTGCGGACTGTAAGGATAAGGGAGTTTTTATATTCCTCAAAAATACCATCAGACAGATATTTCAGCATTTCGGCGTTGACTGCGGCAATGCGCTGCTTTACATCAGGCGCTTCAAGGTAAACCTCAGGCAAAATCAGCTTAAGCGCAGAGGGCGCGCCGCCGACTATCCGCGCGGCTTCTTCCCAGTACTGCGGCTCGCTTGTGTACTGGTCGCAGGCAACCACCGCCCATTTGGACATCTGCTGTGCCGTAAGCTTCGGCAAAAGTATATCGGCTGTTGTAAATGCGGTCATGATGTTTGTTCCTTTCACAATTGATATATACATTTTAGCACAAATCCGCGCGCTTTGCAAGGCTTTTCGGCAAACGGCGGGCGCAAATAATTCCGCGCCGCCTGCGCATACTGTTTCGGGGGGATTTTTATGAACCTTGTACTCTGCGCCGAGCCTTGCCGCTGGCAGCGGGACGGACTTTGCACCCTGTGCGACCTCACCCGCGCCGACTGCCAAAACGGCGCTTGCAGCCACTTTGAAAGCGCTTAGGCAACGCCGCACAAAGACCATCTTTTGGATTTTGCGCGCTGTTGCCTTACAGCCTTTCAAGCTTCCCGCCCGCAAAGGATTTCCTCTGCGGGCGGATTTCTATATTTTAGGAGGAATTATGTCTTGCCGCCAACTCTGTCTTTCTGGGGGAATTTCTATCCCACTGTCGGAATTAGTTGGTTATGTCATACACGATTTTCAGCGTGTTGTCCGAGGTCTTTACAATAGGCGTGG
>CAZKXB010000064.1:0-11142 GCA_964556595.1 uncultured Ruminococcus sp.
CATATTGCACAAATTCTCCTTGACAGGCGTGTCTCCCCCTGCGGGGGAGGTGGCGCGGAGCGCCAGAGGGGCTGACCGACAGACCAGCCTGCCTGCGTCAAATTTATACAATCTGACGAAAAATCTGACGGCGCAATTCTGCGAGGTACAACGCAGTTGTTCCGCAATCTTTGTGCGGTATTGCCTTAATTTTCATCGCTTTGCGCGATAGCGTCCTCGCTTTCGGCAAGCTCTGTGATAATTTCGCGGATTTCCTCCGCGCCCTCGCCCGTCTGCGCCGAAAACTCAACAATCGTGATATCCTCCGCGCAGGGAAGCTCCGTCATAAGCGCGGCGCGGCGTTCTGCGCGCTGCTTTTTGGAAAGCTTGTCCGCCTTTGTCAGCACGACAATAAACGGCAGTCCGCTGTCGATAAGGAAGTTTATCATCATGATATCGTCCTTTGTGGGCGGGTGGCGGAAATCCACAAGCTGAAACACCAGCGCAAGCTTTCTGTCGTCATTGAGGTAGCCCTCTATCAGCTCGCCCCAGCGCTCCTTTTCGGATTTGGAAACCTTGGCGTAGCCGTAGCCCGGCAAATCCACAAAAAACACGTCCTCAAGCGAGTAGAAGTTTATCGTGGCGGTTTTGCCCGGCACAGCGCTCACCCTTGCAAGGCTTTTTCTGTTGAATATTTTGTTGATAAGCGAGGATTTGCCTACGTTTGAGCGCCCCGCGAACGCAATCTCGGTTCGGGTGGATTTCGGTATCTGCTTAAAGCTTCCGTAGGAAGTATAAAATTCTGCTTTGTTGAAATTCATGCGTACCTCAGTTTGCTGACAGGACGGGCAGCTTTTTGCCGTTTTCGGCGGGCGTGCCGTCCAGCTTCTTTTTTCGTATGCTGCCCGTTTTTGCGGAGCAGTTTGGCATTACAAGCGCCGTTTCCAACACCGTGGAGATATCCTCAGCCGCCACAAATCTTACGTTCTGCTTAACAACCTCGTCAAGCTCATCGATATCAGGGGCGTTCTCCTTGGGTATGCACACGGTTTTAACGCCCGCACGGTAAGCCGCCATGGATTTTTCTTTAAGTCCGCCGATAGCCAGAACCTTGCCGCGCAGGGTTATTTCTCCCGTCATTGCGACATCACGGCGCACGGGGATACCGCTAAGCGCCGAAACAAGCGCCGTTGTAAGCGTAACGCCCGCAGAGGGTCCGTCCTTTGGCACAGCGCCCTCCGGCGCGTGGATATGGATATCCTTGTTCTTGTAAAAATCCTTGTCTATGCCATATTTATCGGCAAGCGCCCTCGTAAGGCTTACGGCGATTTTTGCGGACTCCTTCATCACATCGCCAAGGCTGCCCGTAAACTCGGTCTTGCCCGTTCCGTCCAGAACCAGAACTTCAAGCGGCAGCATAGTTCCGCCAACGGAAGTCCAGGCAAGTCCGTTTACAAGACCAACCTCGTCCTGTGCGGCAAGATGTTCGGGCAGATATTTCTTTACGCCGAGAAAATCGGATATATTGGTATCGGTGACCGTGATCTTCTTTTCGCCCGAAACAAGCAGTTTCGCGCTTTTGCGGCAGATATCGGCGATTTTTCTTTCCAGCTTTCTGACGCCCGCTTCTCTTGTGTAGAAATCAATAATGCTGTACAGCGCCTTATCGGTTACTTTAAGCGTGGAAGCCTTTTCGCCGTGCTTTTTAAGCTGCTTTGGCAGCAGGTGCTTTTTGGCAATGTTGAACTTCTCCTCGCGCGTATAGCTGTTAAGTTCTATAACCTCCATACGGTCAAGCAGGGGGGCAGAGATAGTGTCAAGCGAGTTTGCGGTTGTTATAAACAGCACATCGCTTAAATCCACGGGGATTTCAAGATAGTGGTCTACAAACGCGTTGTTCTGCTCGCTGTCAAGCACCTCCAGCATTGCGGAGGAGGGGTCGCCCTTGTAGTCGCTGCCCATTTTGTCTATTTCGTCAAGCAGTATAACGGGGTTCATGGATTTTGCCTGCTTAAGCGCTGCAATCATTCGTCCCGGCATAGAGCCGATATAGGTTTTTCTGTGACCGCGTATTTCTGCTTCGTCATGAACGCCGCCGAGGGAAACGCGGGCGTAATTTCTGCCAAGCGCCTTTGCTATGGATTTGCCTATCGAGGTCTTGCCGACTCCTGGAGGGCCGTAAAGGCAGATTATCTGTCCCTTTATATCGGGGGCAAGCGCGCGCACAGCGATGGTTTCGGTTATGCGCTCCTTGACCTTTTTAAGACCGTAATGGTCTTTGTCGAGCTGCTTTTGCACCTTGTCTATATCAAGCTTGTCCTTGGTTTTTACGTTCCACGGCAGCTCAAGCACCGTGTCGAGATAGCCGCGAATTACGCCCGCCTCCTGTGAGGAATTGGAAACCTTTATCAGCTTTTCCGCTTCGCCTATCAGCTTGTCGGTAACGTCATCGGAAAGCTCCAGAGCCAAAATGCGCTCTATGTAGCTGTCGGCTTCCTCCTGCGGACTGTCGCCGTCACCAAGCTGACGGGAAATAACGCGAAGCTGCTCGCGCAGATAATATTCGCGCTGATTTTTGTCAACCTGCTCTTTGACCTGCTCTTGTATATCTATTTCGGTTTCGATAATTTCCAGTTCGCTTCTCAGCATGGAAATAAGCGTTTTTATCCTGTTAAGCGTGCCGTTTGTTTCAAGCAGGCGCTGCTTGTCCTCAAGCTTAAGCACGGTGTTGAACACAACCTTGTCAAACAGCTTTTCGCAGTCCTCCTCGCCGACAATGCTGTCATAAAGTTCGCGCGGCATTTTGGGGGTAATCTGCGCGTAGTCTGTAAATGCTTCTTTCAGCGCGCGCAGACACGCGGTTTTGGTTGTTTCCGAAAGCACGGTATTTCTTGCGGAAAGTTCTTTTACCTCAAATTTCAGATATTCCGTGCGGCTTACAGTTTTCACGCGCTTTGCGCGGCCAACGCCCTCAACCAGTACTCTTGTAGAGCCGTCGGGAGTTGTAAGAAGCTGGCGCACCTCGGCGATAACGCCAACCTCGTAAAGATTGTCTATATCGGGGTCGGTTTCGGCAGGGTCTTTCTGTGCCACCAGAAAAATATATCCGTCACCCTCTGCTGCGGCTTTAAGCGCGTTTACGGAGCGCTCTCTGCCGACATCAAAATGCAGCACCATTGAGGGAAACACAACCAGTCCGCGCAGTGATATCGCGGGCAATACTCTATTGTTTTTCATGCAATTATCTCCTTTCGTTCTGTCTGTATATCGCTGTATGTCAATAAGATGAATTTTCGGGTTAATCGGTCATTATGATAGACGCAAATATTATTATATATCATTTCTTGATTTTTTGCAAGCCCTTTATCAGACCAATTTATGAGCCGCGCCATGCCTGTTATTTGAATATAAGGTTAAATATGAAATAAAGCACGGGCTGGTGCAGCACATAAATCCAGATGGTATACCTGCCCACCGAGGCAAGCCACGGCAAACGTGTATTGTAAGCCCACCTTGGCAGGTCGCCGTTTTTGGCGTAAACACCGAAGAAGCTGCCCGCAAAGAACACAAACGCCCACGGCAGCAGCGGGAAGTAGTCTGAGCTTGCAAAGAAAGCGTTTTTAAGACCAAGCGGGAACAGCACGCCCACATCATACGCGCGCTGCGGGATATTTATGATTGCAAGGCTGCCGAAGCCAAGGTAGCCGCTGCCGATATTCATGGTGAATATATACAGGAACACGCACGCCGCAATGCCGATGATAGAGGGAATTTTGCACAGAAACCGCTCCCCAAGACCGTACAGCATCATGCACACGCCCATAAAGTGGAGAATACCGAACATTATCGTGCCGCTTGTGAAGAACGGCAGCACAAACGTCATTATCATGCCGATAAAGAAGCACTGCACGCCGCGTTTTAGATTGTTCGAGGAATATTTGCACACCGCGCCCGAAATAAACATAAACATTCCCGCGAAGATGTCGCGGATAATATCAAACCAGCTTTCAAAGAAAACGGGTACGTTAATTCCGTGCAGATATTTCAAATCGTACATTGCGTGGTAAACCACCATGCATATTATGGCGAAGCCTCTCAGTTCGTCGAAAAATCCCACTCTTGAGGATTTTTTGCTTGCAGATGTCATAGCTGCCTCCTGTTACTCATTTTATAGCATATTTTTGATTATATCATATTTTTGTGAAAATTACAACAACATTGCAACAACATCTTGAACAGTTTTCAATTTTGTGGTACAATAACATATATATGAAACGTTGAAAGGAAACATCTATGGAATATATTAGCATAGGCGGCGTCAGAATAGAAAAAACTGCTGCGCTTGCGCCAATGGCAAGCGTTGCGGATAAAGCCTACCGCCTTATGGCAAAGCAGTACGGCGCGGCGTATGTGGTTGGGGAAATGGCAAGCTGCAAGGGGCTTTGTTACAGCGACAGAAAAACGGCGGAACTGCTTTCGGTAAGCGGCGAGGAGCGTCCCATGGCGGTGCAGCTTTTCGGCGCAGAGCCTGAATTTATGGCGGCAGCGGTAAAAATAGCAGAAAAATACCGCCCCGAAATTATAGACATCAACGCGGGCTGCCCCATGCCCAAGATTGTCGGCGGCGGCGCGGGCAGCGCGCTTATGAAAACTCCCAAGCTGTTCGGCGAACTGGTAAGGGCGGCAGTGCAGGCGACCGAGCTTCCCGTAACGGTTAAAATCCGCAAGGGCTGGGATAATGACAGCGTAAACGCGGTGGAGATGGCGAAAATCGCCGAGGAAAGCGGCGCGGCGGCGATAGCGGTTCACGGCAGAACGCGGGAGCAGCTTTATTCGGGCTGCGCTGACTGGGATATAATCCGCGAGGTGAAAAGGGCGGTGAACATTCCTGTTATCGGCAACGGTGATGTTTCAACGGTGGAGCAGTGCGAGGAGATGTACCGCTGCACAGGCTGCGACCTTGTGATGATAGGGCGCGGAAGCTATGGCAGACCGTGGCTTTTCGGGCAGATAAAGGATTTTTATGAGGGCAAGCCAATCCGTTCTGAACCAACGGCGGGCGAAAAGCTTGAGATAATGCGGCGGCATATCGCGCTGCTTGTCGCGGACAAGGGCGAGCGCGTGGGCATGAAGGAAGCGCGCCGCCACGCTTCATGGTATCTTAAGGGAATGAACGGTGCGGCAAAATTCCGCAATATGTGCGGAACAATGAACACCCTTGACGACCTTGAACGGCTGATTGAGGAAGTATCACGGCAGCAGGAGGAAAATATATGAAACAGCTTATAGCGGCGCTTTGCGCGGGCTGCGCGTTTGATATAAAGGGCGACCCGCTTATCGGCGCGTTTGCGCGGTTTTCGGCGGCGGACAGCGCCGAGGAGTATTTGCAAAGCTACGGCTTAATCTGCCGCACGCTTCTTTCGCAGGACAAAAGTCTGTCGCAGTATCTGCATGATTTGCTGATGTATGGCGAGCATGAGTTTATAGCGAGAATTGCCGCTGCCCCGACTGCGGAGCAGGTGAGGGCGGTGGAGTTCGATATTGCCGCGGTAAAGGCGCTTTCGGAATACGGCGCGGACAGGCTTAAGGCGCAGATGGGCGGCTGCTGTGACGAGAAAATTGTGGCTGCGCTTCCCGATTACAAACGCGGAGCGTTCGATTATACCGCGCGGTATTTTCTGGATTGCGCGGCGCGCTGCGGTCAGGGAAGCCTTGCGCGCTTCAAGGCGTTCACGTTTGAGGACGGCAAGCTTTGTCCCATAGCGCAGACAGACCCCATACGGCTTTGCGACCTTAAAAACTATGAAGCGCAGCGCACACAGGTGGTTGAAAATACATACTGCTTTGTAAACGGAAAGGCGGCGCAGGACGTTCTGCTTTACGGCGACAGGGGTACGGGAAAATCCAGCACAGTAAAGGCTTTGCTTAACGAGTATGAAAATCTGCGCCTTGTGGAGCTTCCCAAAAGCGGAATTGTGCTGCTGCCAAGGCTGTTTTCTATGCTTCGGGAAAGCCCGCTGCGCTTTATTGTTATGATTGACGACCTTACATTTGCCGAGGACGATGACCGCTACGGCGTGCTTAAAGCCGCGCTTGAGGGCGGAGTTGCCGCGCGTCCCGAAAACGTGCTGATATACGCCACCACAAACCGCCGCAGGATTATAAAGGACTCTGCAGGCGAGCAGCTTGGCGACAACGGCGCAAACGCCGACGCAGTTGATGAAAGCATGAGCCTTTCCGACCGCTTCGGACTGTTTGTAACCTTCAGCAGACCTACGCGTGAGGTTTATCTGGATATAGTTGAAAAGCTTGCGCGTGAGCGCGGCATAACGCTTGAGCGGCAGCAGCTTTTTGCGGCTGCGGAGCGCTACGCGCTGAGAAAGAACGGGCGCTCTCCGCGCACTGCGCGCCGTTTTGTGGAGTATCTGAGCGCGCGGCTTGAACTGGGATTGGAGTATTGATATGAAAAGATTTTTGCCGATTATTGCCGCGCTGTGCCTTGCGCTGTCGGGCTGCGCGGGGCAGACTGAGGAAAGCTCGCTGCCGACGCAGCTTGTGATATCGGGCGGGGAGGTTTCCGAATCCGCAGAACAGGCGTTTCCCACGGAGATTTGCGGCGTTAAGGTGCAGGCTGCCGTGCAAAGGGCGGTGAGCCTTTCGCCCTCCGTTACCGAGATTATAGCGGAGCTTGGTTTTGCCGACAAGCTGTGCGCTGTAAGCATTTACTGCGATTATCCCGAATTATCTCTGCCCACCGCAGGCAGCAGCGAAAATCCCGATATTGAAGCTATAATCGCCCTTAAACCCGATGTCGTGTTCACGCTGTCAGCGCTTGCGGAGCGTGATATATACGCGCTTAATGACGCAGGCTGCACCGTTATACAGCTTGAAGCGCCGCGCAGCATTGAGCAGTACGGCAGCCTTTACAGCAGCATTGCGGCAGCGTTTATGGGAACTAAGGCGGCGCAGCCTTACGGCGAGGAGGCGGTAAACCGCCTGAAAAAAGCTGCCGCAGAAACAGAGCAGGGCAGCTTTATATATGTAACAGACGCGCTTACAGTGGCGGGTGCGGGAACGTTTGAAAGCGTCGTGCTTTCGCTGTGCGGTGAAAATCTCTGCACACAGGACGGTTATGCCGAGCTTGCCGCGCTTTCCGATATTTCCCCCGACAGGATAATCGTCAGCGGCAGCCTTTCGGTAAGCGATGTAAGCTATGACGAGGTGCTGTCCGTGCTGATATATAACGGTGCCGAGGTGATTTTTGTTCCGTCATTTTATTTTGAGCGTCCCTCGCTGCGCACGGCGGACGTATTCGGTCTGCTTGCGGCAGATGAGGAAGCTGTCGGATAAGTATTAAAGCCGCTGTGCGATTTGCGCGGCGGCTTTTCTGTGCTATTTTGCCGAAATTACATCGGCGTGATTGCATATCCGTTCTCGCGCCAGTAATCTATAACGCGCGGAAGTATTTCGGTATTGGTTTTGGATACCGCGTGAAGCAGATAAACCGCGCCGTTGTGGGTTTTGGCGGTTATTTTTTCAAATGCGGCTTCGGGCTGCGGCTGATTGTTCACGTCCCAGTCGGGGTAGGCGAAGCTCCACAGTACGGTGGTGTAGCCAAGCTGCTTTGCGCAGGCAAGCACGCGCTGCGAAAATTCCCCCATAGGCGGGCGCATAACGTACATTTCATAGCCGAAATTATCCTTTACATAATTGTGCAGCAGCGAAAGCTCGGCATAAAGTTCGTCTGCGGAGCAGTCGGGCAGCGAGGGGTGACTCCATGTGTGATTTCCTACTGTATGCCCCTCGTCAATCATGCGCTTTACAAGTTCGGGATTTTTCAGGCAGTAGTCATAGGTTACGAAAAACACGGCGTTTACCTGCTTTTCTTTCAGCGTATCCAAAATGGCGGCGGTGTAGCCGTTTTCATAGCCCTCGTCAAAGGTAAGCCACAGGCGCTTGTTTTCGGCTTCGCCTATAAAAAGCGCGCCCATATCGCCGAACTGCCGCTGAAAATCTATCGCGCCAAGCGGACGGTTTTCGCTGTCGCACTGCACGCCCATGCCGTAGCATTGCTTGTCGTTGGGGTAATCGTATAAATATGAATATTCGCTTAAAGATGCTGCGCCCGCGGATATCACAACCGCGGCAAGCAGCGCTGAAAAAAGCTTCATAAAAATCATCTCCGCGAATAGTTTCGGCGCGGCGGCAGATAATATTCCTTGATAAAAATTCCGTATTTTTTAGTCTTTGTTATTACAGTATTTTCAATCTTTTATTATGATAATCGGTATCGGCGGGCAGTTGGGGCGGTTTACAAAAGGCATTTCAACCACGGTGAAGCGGCTGCTGTCAATCGTGGGTAGATATTCAAGCAGCGCGTCGCGCTCCTCAAAGCCTGTTTCTCTGCCGTAGTAGATGATAAGCGACATTATGCCGCCGCTTTTAAGCAGCTTAAGCCCCTTTTCAATTGCGGCGATACTGGTTTCCTTGCGGGTGAAGATGTTGTGGTCGCCTTTGGGCAGCCAGCCGAAATTAAACGTGATAAAGGAAACCGTTCCCTCGCCGAAAAGGCTGTCCATCTCGCTGTGGCTTTGCAGCCTTACATCTGCGCGATGTGCCATGCCGTTTGCTTCCAGCAGCGCTTTCGTGCTGTCAACCGCGGCCTGCTGGATATCAAACGCGGCTACATGACCGCTGTCGCCTACCAGTCGGCACAGGTGCAGGGTATCGTTGCCCCTGCCTGCGGTTGCGTCAATGCACAGGTCGCCATCCTTTACGGTTTCGTCAATTACGCGCTTTATTATGTCGAGTGCGCTGAAGCTGTTCATTCGTCCCATATTTTACCTCGCTTTTTTGCAGCCCGTTTCACGGGCAGATGTCCATAGTCTGCATTATATATCTTATTTGGGAAAATGTCAATGCCCCGCTTTAGCCGCGGCAGATTAGCGCCGTTTTTAGATATGGATTTTGGGGAGATTTGATTTTTGCACAACGAATTTATTAACATAAGCTTCAATTTTGTGTACTTTTTTTCAAAAAACACTTGACATTTTGGGCAAAACATGATAAATTATATTTAGCACTCAGAGAGATTGAGTGCTAACACTCATAAGCGGTGAGTGCTAAGTCGGCGGAAAGGCAGGTGCGCTGTGGACGGCAGAGCAATGAAAATACTCGCGGCGATTGTTGACGAGTATATAAAAACGGGCGAGCCTGTCGGCTCAAAGCTGCTGGCGCAGAAGCCGGATATAAATGTTTCCTCGGCGACCATACGCAACACCATGGCTGCGCTGGAGCAGGAGGGTTATCTTGACCACCCGCATACTTCGGCGGGGCGCGTGCCTACATTCAAGGGATATCGGTTCTATATAGACAATCTGATGAGTCCCGAACCTGTAAGCAGCGCGGCGCTTAAGGAGTTTGACGACAGGATATTCGGTGACGCGGTTACAGATGACGATATTATAAGAAACGCTTCGGCGGCGCTTGCGGAGATTACGCAGTGCGCGTCGTTTTCCACAAACCATGTGTCGCAGTTCTCGGTGATTACAAAGGTTGACGTTATTCCAACGGGCAGGCGTATGTACGTCCTGCTGCTGATTACCTCAAACGGCGAAGTCAAGAACCGCGTGTGCAGAATGGAGTTTGACCTCTCGCACGAGCAGATGGAGTTCTTTACGCGGTTTGTAAATTCACATCTTCAAGGCGTTAATATTTCCAACATGACGGACGAATATGTGCAGCAGCTTGCCGAGGCTTTGGGCAGCTATATGATTACGCTGTCGCCGCTGCTGTATGCGGTTTGCGAGCTTTCAAGCGAGGCGATGCGCGACAGCATTGACGTAACGGGCGAGCAGAATTTGCTTAGCTGTCAGGAATTTCCTATGATGGACGTTATGAAGTTTCTCTCTCGCAAGAATGAGCTTTCAAGGCTTCTTGACAGTGCGTTTTCGGGGATAAACATAAAATTCGGCGCGGAGGAAGGCACGTTTGCGATATCCAATTCCACCTTTGTCAGCGCAAGCTACTACAAGGACGGCAAGCCCGCGGGAACGCTGGGCGTTATAGGTCCCATGCGTCTGGATTACCGCAAGGTGATACCATATATAGAATATTTTACAAGCAAGGTTACTCAGCTTTTGTCCGCACAGGAGGAAAGCGAGCAGCTTAAGCAGATAGAAAGCGAGGCAGAACAAAATGGCGACAGCTAGTGACGAGAAAAAGGAAAAGCTTGACGTTGAGCAGCTTGAGGGGCAGGAGGAAACAGCAGCCGAAACCGCAGAAGCGGCAGAGGAGAAAACCGCAGAGCAGCAGTTTGCTGACGAGCTTGCCGCAATGAAAGACCAGCTTATGCGCACCATGGCGGAGTACGATAATTTCCGCAAGCGCGTGGCAAAGGAGAAGCAGGAGCTTCGTCCGGTTATTATTGCGGACGTTGTAAAGGAGTTCCTTCCTGTTATGGACAATCTTGCAAGAGCGCTTGAAGCGGAATGCGCAGACCCCGCCTACAAGCAGGGCGTGCAGATGATTGACGACAGCTTTATGGAGATACTGAAAAAGCTTGGCGTTGAAGAAATCGAGAGCGACGGCGCAATGTTCGACCCGTCAATGCACCAGGCAGTGCAGCGCGTTGAAAGCGACGAGCTTGAAAGCGGTATGGTAGCCACAACCTTTGCAAAGGGCTACAAAATAGGTGACAGGGTTATACGGTTCGCTATGGTAGCGGTCGTTAACTGATAAAAAGCAAAAATCATTCAAAACAAACGCGGCAAAGCCGCAAACAAAAGAATGGAGGAATATATCATGGCTAAGATTATTGGTATTGACTTGGGTACAACAAATTCATGCGTATCCGTTATTGAGGGCGGCGAGCCTGTTGTTATCACTAACCCTGAGGGCAGCAGAACAACCCCTTCCGTAGTGGCATTTACAAAGGACGGCGAGCGTCTTGTAGGTCAGCTTGCAAAGAACCAGGCTGTAACAAATCCCGATAAGACCGTTATTTCCATCAAGCGCCATATGGGCAGCGACTATAAGGTTGACATTGACGGCAAGAAGTACACTCCGCAGGAAATTTCCGCAATGATTCTTCAGAAGCTTAAAGCCGATGCAGAGGCATATCTCGGCGAAGCTGTAACCGAGGCTGTTATCACCGTTCCCGCA
>CAZKXB010000065.1:0-9122 GCA_964556595.1 uncultured Ruminococcus sp.
CTATCCCGAAAAGGCGCAGTTCGCCCGCGTATTTCTTTTCGTAAAAAACGCGCTTTGCATAGCTGCCTATTCGCCCGTCACGGGTGTTTGACATATCAAGGGAGTAGTACAGATCTCCATCCATCTTGCCGAAAAACATAGATATCGCCACCATCGGCACAACAAACAGCAGCAGCGCGGGGTCAACGTTCGCAACAACCACCGCCGCCGTAACAACGCCGGCAATGCTTGCCACGAAATAAGCCGAATAGTACAAAATTGTACTGCCGCGCGTTTGGCACTCGTTGAGCGCGCGGGTGTATTTGTCGTAAAAATCGGGGCGTTCAAACTCCGCGTACTCCATTGAGATGGATTTATTTATCACGCGCTTGTAGAAGCTTTGGTAGATTTTCGGCAGGAACTGCTTTTCGCAAAGCTGGTGAAGCGCCGAGATTATATGTATGCAGATATGCCCGATACACATTGCGCCAACAAAAGCCGCAAGAGCGGCAAAAGGCGTTTCGTTCTCAATTGCTTCATATATCCACTGCGTTAAATAAACCGAAAAAATCGTCCAGAATACGTTTTCGTTGAATTCCTTAATGAACGTGTACAGGACATATCCCCCGCTGCCCTGCCACATGGTTTTAAGCATATACGCCACGTTGGACGCGGCGGAATACTTGGATTTTTCCTTTTTCATAAATTGCCTTTCTGTTATGCAAAGTCCTTGACAAAACCAAACCTCTGTGCTACAATAAAAGATGTAAGGAGAACTCACAGACGAGTACCTCTTGACGATTTCTATACAACAAATTGCACAGAGTAACCGCCTACTGGTCCTAGGCGGTTACTTCTTTTTGCGGTCAATTAAGTAAAATACAAAGCTCGCTATGGCAATGCCGCAGCTTACTATTGCACATATTGTACCAATCAAAAATATTGCACCTACCTTTACCGAATAAATTCAGCAAAGGTTCAGATATCAACCTCCTTTCCAACCCTTGCCGTGTCGGTCAAGAGGCGTACCCGCCTGTTTTACGTCTTTTAAGGATAAAATACTTGTGAGTTCTCCCTACACAAGCAGTATATCACAAATTTCGACAGTTGTCAATGTTATCTAACGCTATCCATCAGCACAAACTCCAACTGCACATCGAATGGTTCTGCCGTTGCTATCTCTTGATTGATTTCTTTAGCGTGAGTGCAGCCCAGCGCCTTGTATGCGGCTTGGCTTTCTTTTGAGGATTGTCCCGAAATATATAACTTCTCTGCTCCCAAATGCCTTGCTTCTTCGCAGACAATAGCGAACAGGGCTTTTCCTATGCCCCTTTTCCGATACGGCTCGGAAACCTGAAAGCAATCAAGCTGGATATATTTCGCTGTTGCTCCGAAAATGCTATGCATAAGTATTGCGAAGCCTACAATTTTCTCTCCGTCAAACGCTCCGAACGCGCTTTGGTCATTTTCCATATGCGTTTGAATATCTGCCGCGATTTCTCTGCACTTCTCCTGCGACCAGTCCTCTACAAAAGGGGTCGGTACCAGTGCCCATTTGCCGTCTGTACATCTCCAGCATTCGCTGACCTCTTGATGTCTTATAAAGCTGTCAAGCGAATTGCTGTTAAAGTTGGTGGAATTCAATCTTTTATACTGTATCATCTTTTATCTCCTGTTTACAATACCTTATGGCTGCTGAAACAGCCGTTTTAGTCCTGCAAAAACTCCCCTATCAGCCGATAGGCGCTTTCCCAATCCCTTTGTGGATTATCGACAACAATGCTCTCAACGGGAAGCTGCGACAAGATTTCAAGCTCGCGCCGCTGCCTTTCCTCAAGGCAACGGATATATCCGTCAAAGCCGCTTGCGTTTATGCTCTTTCCATAAGCGCCGTTTGTGTGGTAGTCAATAACTCCGTCAAGCCAGCCCTCGCGCTGCTTTGCCGCTTTTTCAACAGCGCCTGCGATATCATCATTTTTCAAATATATCACCGCAGGATTAAGCGGCTTTATGATATCCGCAATTGCAGATATGTATTCCAGCGATTTGCTTAAGGGAAAACCAAACCTCATCATAGTTTCGCACATGGGATTTTGCATAAATACGCAGTTAAACACATAAACCGCGTTTCTATCCGCATTTTCCGCAAAGCTGCGCCATTTGGAGAGCATAACGGGATACTCGGTTTCCCAAGGCAGAAAATCGTATATTTTGTATTGCAGCAGCTTATCGAAAAGCTGCCCGCCAAATACAGAGAGCGGCACAACAATTCCGCCCGCCGTCTGCGTTCCCGCCGCTGTGATTTCCGCCTGCTCGTCCGTGGAAAAGCCGTTAAAAGCCGCCTTATCGACAAAGGCACTGAACTCATAATCCGCAGGGTGATTTCCCGTGCCTTCGTCAAAAAAGCAAACCTCGTGGTTTGCTTTGAGCTGTTCCGCAACAAAGGCAGATGTCGTGCTTTTACCCGAACAGGGAAGTCCCTCTATAATGTAAAGCTTTCGCATATCAATTCCTCCTTAAAAATCATCTCCAGAAACACCCTATTTAAGGTTGCTATGGTTAGAAATAATGCTCCATTAACCGATTTACCCAATCAGGCACAGCGGCTTCTTTCTTATCATAAACGGGATAATATGGCTTGATATCCAGTACGGCTGTTCCGTTTATCGCGTCCAAACCCTTAACCACTAATGCCTTTTCGCACACTTCAACAATCCGAACCGCTGTCATTCCTATTTTGTTAGGTCTGTCCTTTCCTCTTTGAGAAAATATGCCGACTAAGGGCATATCCTCTCTGTTCTGAGGTCTGCGCTGCAAATGCTCCTCGCGCTTATATTCCGCCTTGTCCAAATAATAGATTATGATAGCATGGGAGAAATCCTCAAGACCCGACAAGCCATTACAATATTCTTTTTCCAGCACAATTCTTGAAATATCCTCACCCCAAGAAACGTCCTTTTTAGCCTGTACGTTGTTTTCAACATAGCCGATAGGGTTCATAATTATTTCCTGCATTTGCTTTCCTCCTGCTGCTAGAGCGTGTTCACATTAACGCTCAACGCCCGTCTTTTGACGTCTTTTTCGCATAACTGCGTTGAAAATTCTTGAAGTACATAAAGTACGTCTGCGAATTTTCGCCTTGTTCTGCAAAAAAATCCGTTTCAAAATCCGAGCATTTCGGTTAATGTGAACACACTCTAAATATCCTTGTAATAAATCCTGCCGTCCTCACCGTAAATATCAATGCGGTTTTCCATATAAATAAAGCCGTATTTTTCATAAAATCCAATGTGGTCTGTTGCGATATAAACCTTGTCATAGCCTTGATTTTTAGCTTTATTGCAGGCATAATCTATAAGCTTGCCGCTGTATTTGTGTCCCCGATATTCGGGAGCGATAAATACAAAACCTACCCACGGGAAAAGGCTGTCGTCCTTCATGCAGTCCTTTTGACTCAGCGTTGCAAAGGCTGCAAGCCTGTCCCCGTCAGCCATAATAAAAAGCTCACCGCCGCCAACTGTTTCCTGAAATTTTTCCCGCTCCAATAAATCGGCAAGAAACCACGCACTTCCCCAGTCGCATTTTCGGATTTTCTCAATCCAACCTTTGTCCTGATTTTCAAAATATTCGATTATTTCCACTGATAATATCTCCCCCTTTAGTTGTCATATTTCGTTGTAAACCGCACAGTCAGGTCTGTCATTTCCGAACATTTTTATGTGATAAATATTTCAACATCATCAATATTTTTTTCAAACCATTTCATAAGCCTTGTCGAAAACATTGCCTGCCGCAGATATATTTCACGATTTGCGGCGGTTGATGTGTAATATTGATTATAATAGTCGCAAACGGCTATCTGATAGTAAAACAACCTTACCACATTCTGCAAATCATACTTGTTAAGCCGTGCGAAACTGCAATAGCTTCTGAAATATTCCGAAAGCTTGTTTATGTCGATTTCGCCCTTTGCACATTCTGGTGCGGCGTAGACATAAGAGCGCATAATTTCCCACACAACGGGGTGAATACAGGCGGTTGTCCAGTCGATAACGGCATTTATTTTATCCTCGCCGCAGATAAGCTGGCTGATAAAATAATCCCCGTGAGTTGCACCGAGGGTGAGCCTTTCCAAATCAAAGCTGAACTTCGGGAAGCGCTTCATAAGCTCAATCCTGTAAAGCAAATCATTTTCAATTTCGGTATCGCCGTTTAGTCTTGCTGTGTCAAGCGTGGATTTATAGGAAAGCAGAGCGTTTTCGGGCGTCATATACCTAAAGAAATCAGCGCCTATACCGACAGGCAGACCACTGTAATTTTTCAGCGCCGTATGAATTTTCCCAAGCACCTCGGCAGACTGCCATAAAAGCCAGTCGGGAGCAGTGTTCCAATCATAAAGCGCGCCGTCTATAAATTTCTGAACATGAAAAATCCGTCCGTTTTCGTCAGCGGTAACATATTCACCGTCAGTGTTTTTAATAAATCTGCAAACGCTTATGCCATTCTGAAGCAGAAATTCACATAGCTTCGACTCTGATTCGGGGTTATTTATCTCGCTTACAGAGGGGAATTTAACAACATATTTTCCATTGGCACAATCCGCAAAATATGTATCCGAACCTGCGCCGACAGCAGATTTTTCTATGCTTGTAACATCAAGATTATAGCGCTTTTTCAGTAACGATTTCATAAAATTATTCCCTAATCCGTGAGTCCATATTGAACACCAGCCACCATTTATCGCCATGTTTTTTCCATGTGGAAGTGGCATGAAACAATCCCGCCAAATCCGCATTTTCGGGCGCGGAAGCTGTCGTTCTTACAATATAATGCACCTGCACCATTTCATCTGTTTCGCAGACGATTTCAAAGGCGGTTATCTCAAAATCCGCAATGCCAAAATCCGCTATAAGCGCGGCGTATTCTGCGCCTGTGCAGCGATATCCGCCGCAAACCATAACGGCGCTCTCTGCCACAATCTGCTCAAAGCCCGCTCTATCGCCCGCCTTGGCGCAGCGCCACATCTCGCTTTCAAGCTGTAATATTTCTGTTTTCATAATCACTTTTTCCTCTTAGGTTCCGGAAGCTCGTCAAATATAGCTTCAAACAGTGTTTTCAGGAACTCCCTGTCATCAATGTTATCGCAAAGCAGCATATCCTTTGCACCCTCATAGGGCGGCTCGTAAGCCGCGTTTGGCATAAGCCTTATAGCACTTGGAACAGGCTTTATCAGCAGGCGGTTATCGCACAGATACGCCGCTATTCTGCCATGATAATAAATCATATATTCGCCCATCATCTGTCGGTGGGATATCCCATCAAGCAGGCTTAGCTGTTCAAGAATATAGGCAAGATATTCCTTCGAAGTTGCCATTGAGCGCTCCTTTACCGTCTTTTGTAAACCACAATTTCGGGATTTGCACAGTTCTCCCCATACTCGCATATCAGCAAAAAGCTTTCCCGCGCAATTATGCCGAAGCAGGTCTTTCGGCTGTCGTCAAACAGATTTGCCGCCTGTGCGCCAAGGTACATTTCCTCATTATCCAGAAATTTTACCTTATCGCCGTTAGGCAGCGGATATTCAAGATTAACAAAATTTCCGACCAGCGGATAAAGCTCCGTAACCTTTTCCATGCCTTCGACATTTAAAGCGTTTATTTCATCTATCAGTCCCTTTTTGAAAGCAAGATAGGCTTCCATGCCGCCAAGCTGTATGTACTTTGCAAAAAAGCACTGCCTGCCAAACGGGCAGCCGTTTGTTTCGGCGCAGCCTTTGCACATCTCCTTTGACGGACATTCAGCGCAGTTTGCGCCGCAGATTGATTTGCTGTTCATGATTAAATTCTCCTCTCTGTGCCTAAAATCATTAGATAACTTCTGGTTCGTCCCATATCGGCAAAGCCGACTTTTTCATAAAGCTTTTGTGCGATTATGTTCCCGTCCGCCGTATCGGTGTCAAGTCTGCGTATGCCATTGCGGTAAAGGTCGGCAAAAATACGGCGCAGCGCCGATGAAGCATAACCCTTTCCCTGCTCGGTATCGTAAATATAAATCCACTTAAGATAGCAAATTCCGCCCTGCGGCAGGTAAACCAATGCGCCCGCGCCGACAGGTTTTCCCGCGGCGCTAACCGTAAACTCCTGCAAACCCTTGGGATTTTTGCCGCTATACTCCACCTCGACCGCGCTGTCGGATTTGTCATTTTCCGTCAGTGTACGCTTGTAGTACACATTTTCGTGTTCCTTGGTGTAACCCGCACGCAGCAACGCGGCTTCAATATGTGAAAGCTTACAGAACAGCTTGCCATGCCCCGCGTTGCAGGTCATGCCCAAAGCGTGGAAAAACGCGGATTTTGCGGTAATCCGCTGCTTTGCAAAATACTGCTCCACAAACGAAATTAAGCTGTCGCCGCAGTTATACTCCTTATCGAAATACAGCGCCCTTATCACTCCGCAGGTTTGGTCATGGTCCTTTTCACCATTGCTGTCATAGATGTAGCGCGAAATGCCAAACTGCACAAAGCCCACAACGTAATCCTTGTCATACGCGGCATATGTCAAAAGCTGCGAAAACATCTTCTCGCCGTCATAATCGGTATCGTTTGCAAAGCTCTCCAGCCAAAGCGGATAATCCGCGTCAAACCAATACGGAACGGCGCTTTTAATCCCGCAATAATACTCGTATATCTCTCTTAAATCCTCTGCCTGACGAATTTCCACAACCACAAATTCCTCCTTAACTGTACTGCATTTTTCCGCAGCAGCTATTTTGCACCACCTGTTTTATTATAGCAAACGAAATAACGTTTGTCAATAGAGAAACGCAAGAATTTACATCAAGCGATTTAATACGCGAAAACCCGCCTTAAAACGAATTAAGGCGGGTCGCTGTTTAATTATTCATCAAAAATTTCTGATATATCTAATCAGAATATCGTCATGGTTGTAAATGGGGATTGCGCCATCACGCAAAAAACTTACCACGCCGCAATAGCGCGGGTCAAAAACATCTGGCGGGGGAACGCAGAAAACATCACGGTTTTCATCAGCGGCATATCCCGCCGTAATCAGCGCACCGCTTTCCGCGCCCGCCTGAAATACCGCCGTGCCGCTTGAAAGTCCCGCAAGTATGCGGTTTCTGGCACGAAAATACTCCTTCGAGGGATTTGCTTTCGGGAAAAGCTCGGAGATATACGCGCCGCCATTCGTCACAATACGCCTGCGCATTTCGCCGCTGTTGTGAGGATAATCATAATCAATGCCGCAGGCAAGCACGCCAACAGTCGGCTTTTCCGCGCGTACACAAGCGCTGTGCGCCGTAAAATCAACGCCGCGCGCCATTCCGCTTACCACGGTAACGCCCGCTTGTGCAAGGCTGCGCGAAACAAGCGTGCAAAGCTTGGCAATATACGGCGTAATATTCCGCGCGCCTACAACGGTTATGCAAAGGCTTTCAAGGCAGGTCAGACTGCCGCGGTAAAACAAAAGCACAGGCGGATTGTAAATCTCCTTAAGCAGCGCGGGATATGCTTCATCATCAATAGTGACTATATCAATACTGTTTTCGGCACAATAGGCTTCGGCTTTTTGCGCTTTCTCTATGGTCACGTCATTAAGGCAGCGAAGCTGCGCCTCCTCCAGCATGGAGGTATCTCCGCCCGAAATTTCGCGATAAGCCGCCTCTGCACTGCCGTAATGCCGCAGCACGCGGTGAATTTGCGGATTTGCGGGCTGAAAAAGCTGTACAAGCCAGAGATAATACTTTGTCATAAAAATACCCCGTTTGTCAGTATTTGTCTTATGCTTTGAGTATATCACATTCGCGGCAAAAAATCAAGCAAAATCCAAACCGCCGTTCAAGCCAGTTTCTTGGTGTAGGTCAGCTTGTCGCCGCCCTCGTCCGACAGCGCGTACCCGCATTTTTCATAGAGCCTTTGCGCGGGAATATTATCACACGTTGTGTGGATTTTCACCCTGCTTTTCTCCACGCTTCGCAGATATTCCTCCGCAAATCCCACGGCAAATGCGCCTATGCCTTTGCGCTGAAACGCAGGCTCAACCGCAAGCATTGAAATCCAGCCGACTTCATCGCCGCTTTCAAGCCCGTTGATTTTGAGATAAGCGCACGGAACAGCGCCCTCTCGTATCAGAAAATGCCGCTCGTCGGTATCTCCCGCAGAAATAAGACTGCGCCATTCGCTGTATGGAATTTCTTCACCATGCAGGGCTGCAATATTATTGCCGTAAAACATTGCGACATATTGAACGGTTTCATCTGTAACAATTTCCGCGCTGTAAGCAGATAATTGCTTCGGGTTGTATTGTATGATTTCCATGGTTATCTCCTTTGCATTTCTCACCGCCGCGCCGTGTAAAATGCTGCGGCTTTTTTGTTTGCTTTTCGGGTTGATTAAACGGTAATTTCTATCTGATTTCCCTCGACAGCTATTATGCAGCTTTCGTAATAGCCATCTCCCGTAGTTCTTGGTTCGCTGATAACCTCATAACCATCAGATTTAAGTCTTGCCGTTAATTCGTCAACCTTTTCTTTACTGCCAACGCTAAAAGCGATATGGATATATCCCGTCCTTGCCGCCGACTTTTCAAAATCTTCCATAACGGGGCGGTGCATTATTTCAAGTCTTGCGCCGCAGTCAAATGTCAAAAAATAAGACCTGAAGTCAGTCTTTGCATTATGATATCCCGCATTTGAAACAGCACCGAAGTATTTGACGAAAAACTCCCTGGCGGATTCTAAGTCATTAACATACATGGCGATATGGTCTATTTTCATATTTTTCCTCACAGACTTAAGGCTGCTTACTTTTTCAAATTATTTTCTTTGTCAAAGAAAGCCTTTTCTAAAGTAATGTACTCTTGTTCTGAACATAGTTCCCGCCAAAGGCGAACATATGGTGCAAGGCAATTAAAATCAATGTATAATAATTGCAGAGCGATTATTATACCATAACCGCAAGGTCATGGTATAATTTGCCGATATGCACGGAGCAAATCTTTGATTTGCGTATGTGCAAGGCAATTGCAATAAAGGTATAATAAACGCTCTGCGTTTATTATACCATAACCGCAGGTCATGGTATAATTTGCCGATATGCACGGAGCAAATCTTTGATTTGCGTATGT
>CAZKXB010000065.1:9222-10977 GCA_964556595.1 uncultured Ruminococcus sp.
GCAAGGCAATTAAAATAAAGGTATAATAATCGCTCTGCAATTATTATACCACATCTTCTCCAAAAAGTAAAGGACGGAGCGTTAACTCCGTCCTTAGTAATTATGCTAATCTATTGTTGCCAATCTTAGCGAAGTGCAGCCTGTGCAGGTGGAGTATTAGGGATAAGTTTTTGGCAAACAGCGGATTATTGCGGATTTCCGCAGGTAAATTCAAAGAATTATTCTCCGATATATGTAAAAAATCGGGAACTCCCGAAGGAGTCCCCATAATTTCGCCGTCAATCGAAATTACAGGGCATCTCTTGTTTCCGTCTACGCTAATGTTCATATCAGCGTTGGCGGTTTTATTATAGCTGAAATTCCATATAAAGCGGTTATCTTCAACTAATATGGAATTTATGATTTCATCAAATAGGTCGGAAGTGTATTCAGGTGAACTCATATCCACCATTCCGGCGAGAGCCTGAGAAACTGCTGTCATATCGCACATACAGCTTTCAAAGAGTTCCTGCTGTTCTCCGCACCTTGATTTTTCGTCTTTAAACTTCTGTAACTCAGCATTGTAGGTTGCTTTGAACTCTGCAAATTCTTCCTTGTCAATCTGACCGTCTGTGTAGAGGTCAATAAGGTTTTTAAGTTTCTTTTCTACCTTGTCAATCTGTGCGTCAAGGAACAGCTCACTGTGCTGAGTATTATTGCGAGTAGCGTCGGTATAATACTTCTTAATGTATTCAAGAGCTATCATCAAATCTTCTTTGCGATTTTTCCAAGCTTCATTAAGGAAGTATTTTGCCATCATTTCCATTTTCCAGTCTGTAACGGAATGTTCGTTACAGTATCCGTCAGTTTCAAGTCCCATTTTCTCACGCTGAGAAGCCTTGCCGTTATTCACCTGATTGTAGCAGACGTAATTATACGAGGTAACGCCCTCTTTATTCTTATGATAACGGTTTTTTCTGAAAGATGAGCCACAAGAGCAGCGTAACTTCTTGACCCAAATGTCTTTGGAAGTGCGATTGCTCTTTTTCTTTTCTTCGCCGTTCTCAACGAGTGTGGTTTTACGCTTCTCTTTGAGAATAGCCTGACATCTGTCCCATTGTTCTTCGGTAATAATCGGCTCAAAATCACCCTTAACATATTCATAGGTATCTCTGTCAAGATTATGAATACGCTTCTGTTCAAGGTAATTATTGCTGTACGACTTGTTGTAGCCGATATATCCCTTATAAGTGGCGTTTTGCAGTATACGACCTACATTGTGGCAAGTCCATTTTGTAGTACCTGTTGCAGTAAGGCGTTTACGCTCCATTAAAATCTTTGCGATTTTCAGCGTTCCGTAGCCTTCTTCGTAAAGGTCGTATATCATACGGACTGTTTCAGCCTGTTCGGAATTGATGGTGTAGGTCTCGCCGGGTTTTCTGTCGTAACCTAAGATGTTACCGCTACCGTAAAGCTGTTTATTGGCACGGCTGATACGCTGACCTGCACGGACACGCTCAGATACTTTTCGGCTTTCTTCCTGAGCGAGTGTTGCCATAATTGTCAGACGAAGCTCTCCATCACCGTCCATAGTCCAGATGTTATCATCAACAAAGAAAACTTCAATTCCACGTCCCTTTAATGCACGGGTATGGGTAAGTGTGTCAACGGTATTTCTTGCGAAACGGCACACCTCACGGGTCACGATAAGGTCAAACATTCCTTTTTCAGCGTCGGCAATCATTTTCATAAACGAAGGTCTTTTCTTTGCCTGAG
>CAZKXB010000066.1:0-10535 GCA_964556595.1 uncultured Ruminococcus sp.
ATAATGAACAATGAACAATGAATAATGAACAATGAATAATGAACAATGAATAATGAACAATGAACAATGAATAATGAACAATGAATAATGAATAATGAACAATGAACAATGAACAATGAATAATGAACAATGAATAATGAACAATGAACAATGAACAATGAACAATGAACAATGAACAATGAATAATGAATAATGAATAATGAATAAATGGGACGTTATTATTTTTTGGCGCTTCTTATAATGGATATCAAAAGCTTAATGATTTCTGAACAATCATTATTTATATCCGTGAATTGCTGTTCTGTAATATACTTTGTATCTCGAAGCAGTTCTAGCCAGTATTCGGTTTCTCCGGCTTCCTTGAGGGATATATTCATTTTGCTGATAAAATCTGCATGGCTTTGAGCGTAGTTACCTTCTGCAATATTTGCACCAATACTTGTTCCACTTCTTAAAATTTGTTTTGACATTACATATTCTTTGCTTTCATTCAAATATTGATATAATCTTACTATTCTTACGGCAAACATTTTACTTCTGGCAAAAACAATATTATCCCTATCCATCATTTCCCCCCCAAAAATCATTACTTAATGTCCAATACCCATTGCACATTGTACATTGTTCATTATTCATTGTTCATTATTCATTGTTCATTATTCATTATTCATTGTACATTGTTCGTAGTACCGCTTCATCTCCGCCGCGTCCTCTGCCTGCGTGCCGTCGCTTTCGCAGATTATGGAGGGCGCAAGTGCGCGGCGGTGAAGTTCCTCCATAAGCGGCTCATAATCGGGACCCCACTGCTTATCCGCAAGGGTAACGTGGCGCTTCTCGCCGCCCGCCGTGAACTCAATCCTGCTGAAATGTATGTGCATACGCGAAAGCCGGTCATGCCCCAGCTTATGCTCTATATAGTCCAAAATCTGCGCGTACTCCGCTTTCCCCTTTATGCCGCCGAGGGTGCGCGCGTTGAGATGCCCAAAATCCACACAGGGCAGAAAACGCTCGTCCACGCCGCACAGCGAAACCACTTCTTCCAGCGTGCCAAGCTGATTTATCTTGCCCATGGTTTCGGGGCAGATTATGATGTCGCCGTAGCCCGCTTCATCAAGCGCCGCCTGCGCCCTTTTCAGCGTGTCCGCGGCAAGCGCCAAAGCCTCCTCGCGGCTGATTTTGCCGCATGAGCCTGAGTGAACCACGATTTTCTTCGCGCCCACCGTCCGCGCCGCCTGTGCGGACTGCAAAATGTAGTCCACGCTTTTAAGCCGCGTTTCCTCCACCGTTGAGGAAAGCGAAATGTAATACGGCGCGTGAAGCGTGACGCAAATCCCGTTTTTCTCCGCGATTTCGGGAAGCATTCCCGCCCGCGCGCCAAGCCTTACGCCCCTGCCGCACTCCACCTCGTAGCCGTTAAGTCCCATTGCGCGCAGATAATCGGGCAGGTCATCGGGGAATTTCCTCTTGCCCCAGCTCAGCGAATTTCCCCCAGGTCCGAATGAAATTGCCATATTATTTCCTTTCAAGCTTTGAATAATCCCTGTGGAACACAAGGCTCTCCGCCTTGCGCTTTAAGCGGAACGTCCACGTCTTTTCAAGGTGGAACGGCTCAACAAGCACCGTCCTCACGCCCTTGAAATTCCCCGCCATAACATCGGTAAATATCTGGTCGCCCACCACAAGCGTGTCGCGCTTTGTGCTGCCCATGGCTTTCATTGCGCGGGTAACGCCGAACGTAAGCGGCTTTGCGCCGTTCGCGGTGAACGGCAGCCCAAGCTTCTCCGCAAGCGGCTGAACCCGCTTTTGCGTATTATTTGACACAATGCGCATTTTAATACCAAGCCTGCGCATTTCGTCAAGCCAGTCGGCAACGCCCGCTTCCTCGGCGGGATTGCCGTGCATGGAAAGCGTGTTGTCCAAATCCAGCACCAGCGCGCTTATTCCGTTGGCGCGCAGAAATTTTTCATCTATATCCAGAACGCTTTTCAGCCAGAATGTGGGCTTAAACAGCATAAATTCCTCCACATAACAATTAAAGCGGACACCGCAATGTCCGCTTCAACCGTTTGATTCTAAGACAGCACCGCACGACTTCGCGCGCGATATTGCCTCATAAGTAGCAAATCCGTAAAATCAGAACTTGCGCTTGCGAGCAGCTTCGGACTTCTTCTTACGTTTTACCGAAGGCTTTTCGTAATGCTCTCTTTTACGAACTTCAGCAAGAACGCCGTCCCTTGCGCATGAACGCTTGAAACGCTTAAGCGCGGTATCAAGAGATTCATTTTTACCAAGACGAATTTCTGCCATCTATATTTCCCTCCCTTTGCCGTGCGGCACAGGTTATTCTACAAAATAGTAGTTATACAAAAAGTATATATCTTATTATACAGCACGAATGCAATTTTGTCAAGTAGGTAAAGCAAATTTTTAAGAAAATTTTTCTAGAAAATAAAATTCAATCTACAATTTAATTCGCGCATTAAGGTAAGCCCTCATCCGTCACGGCTTCGCAGAGCGACCGCGAAGCGGTCGTTCGGACACCTTCCCCCAGTAGGGGGAAGGCTTTCGCTCCACAATTAAATTCACGCAGTAAAAGGCTTCCCCCCACTGGGGGAAGCTGGCAGCGCGTCAGCGCTGACTGATGAGGGCTGCACAAATTTAATCTAATCTACAATTTAATTTCAGCATCCGCTCGGTCATTTGTCATTTGTCAATTGTCATTTCGCAAGCGGCGCGCGAAGCGCGCAGGGCGAATGCTTCAGCATTCGCTCGTCCATTGACTTACGTCCACCGGTGTTCCGTCTGCCCAGAGGTGTTCAAGCTGGTAGAAATCGCGGTCGCCCTCGGTGAAAACGTGAACAATCACGTCGATATAGTCAAGGCAAATCCACGTCTTGCTCTGGTAGCCCTCAATGCTCTTTGCCTGTACGCCCTGTTCGCCAAGCTTAAATTCCACCTCGTCCGCAAGCGCCTTAGCCTGCGTTGTGCTTGTCGCGGAAGCGATAACGAAGTAGCTTGCAAGCGTAGTCAGCTCCTCCACCTTAAGCACCTTTATATCGCGCGCCTTTTTGCTGTCAAGCGCCTTTACGGCTATTTCAAGTTCCTGTATATCTGTCATAATCTCACCTTATCCCCATTAAATCTCAGATAGTAATTATACGCTTCCACCGTGTAAATCGGCAGAGCCGTGCATTTCGCGCACACGCTCTCTATATTGTAGATAAGCGCCACGGACATTGCCACATCTATATTATCATAGCAGATTTTGCGGAATTTGTCAACGTCCTTATAATCCCTCTCCGCCGAAATCATATCGCCAAGATACACAATTTTTTCAAGCAGCGACATTTCCGTGCAGCCAATCGTGTGAAATCTTATCGCGCGAATTATCTCCTCATCAGCAATGCCCAGAGTATCGCGGCAGTACGCCGCACCCGCCACCGCGTGCCAAAGCGCGGCACAGCCACATTCCGCGGGGTCGGGGGCAAGTCGGCTGTTCACCGTCATTTCGCGCTGAAGCTCCTTGCTTTCCTCTTTCATGACATCATGAAGCAGCCCCGCCATATAGCAGCGCTTCTTGTCCGCGCCGAATTTCTCCGCAAGCTTAAAGCACTCCTCCGCAACGTTCATGCTGTGATTAAAGCGCTTTTTGGAAAGCCGCTGCTTTATAAGGCGCTCGTATCCGTCAAATTCCTCGTATCTGCTCAAAGCGCACCCTCCGTGTACAAGCCTTTTTCCGCGATATATTCCGCCGCGGATTTCGGCACAAGCTGCGAAATATCCCCGCCGCGCAAAAGCCTTTCGCGGATTTCGGTGGAGCTTACCTCCACCGCCTTTGTCGGCAGAACGCGAACCCTGCCCATCTCGTTTGCAAACTCCATCATGTCTACAAGGCTGTCATTGTCGCGCGCAACGGCGCACACCTTGGTTTCCTTAAGCAGCGATTCGTACTTGTACCACTCGCCGAAGCTAAACAGCATATCCCCGCCGATAAGCAGAAAAAGCTGCTCGTCAGGACGTTCATTCTTCAGCGCGCGCACGGTGTTTATCGTGTAGCTTGTGCCGCCCAGCCTTTTTTCTATGTCGCAGATTTCCGCGCCCTCTATATGGGAAAACGCCCTGCGGCACATCTCCGCCCTGTCCTCAAACGGGGCAAGCGCGGTGTTCTTGTGCGGCGAAACAAATGTGGGAATTATAAGCAGCTTTTTAAGCTTAAGCTGCTTCACCGCTTCCTCCGCAAGCCTTACATGACCATTGTGTACGGGATTGAACGCGCCGCCGAAAATTCCTGTCTTAGTCAAGTTCAATCACCCTTTTCTTCGGGTCGCTGCTTCTGCGCCAAAGCACGAATTTGCGTCCGATAACCTGAACCACGTCCGCCGAAAGCTGCTCGGCGATTTCGTCCGCAGCCTCCCGCGCGGAGTAGTCGCAGTTCTCCTGCACGCCCACCTTTATAAGCTCGCGGGACTCAATAGCGTTGTCAAGCTGCTTTACCAGTTCCTCGCTGATACCGCCCTTTCCCACGAAAAATATAGCATTATAGCCCTGCGCAATGGAGCGCAGGTGCGCCCTCTGTTTACTTGTCAGCATTACCGAATTTCTCCTTAAGAATATTGCTAAGCTTCTCAAAAGCCTTTGCCCGATGACTTATCCTGTTCTTCTCGTCCTCGCCGATTGTCGCCATGCTTTCGTCCTCGTCCAGCATGAAAATGGGGTCGTAGCCGAAGCCGTTCTCGCCCACAGGTTCTTCGCCTATGTAGCCGTCAACCGTGCCGTTTACGGAATACTCATCGTCCTCCGCATAAATAAAGTAGATTGAGCATACAAACCTTGCCGCCCTAAGTGAAACGTCAACGCCGTTAAGCTCGTCAAGAACCTTTTGGCAGCGCTCGGCGTCAGTGGCGTTTTCGCCCGCATAGCGCGCGGAATATATACCCGGCGCGCCGCCCAGAAAATCAATCTCCAACCCGCTGTCGTCCGCGATTGTGGGAAGCCCCGTTGCCTCAAACACGGCGCGCGCCTTTATGTGCGCGTTCTCCTCAAAGGTATCGCCGTCCTCGATAATTTCGTCCGTAAAGCCTGCCTGACGCATAGAAATAACCTCAAACCCGAACGGCTGAAGCAGCTTTGCAAACTCGCGCAGCTTGCCGCCGTTGTTTGAAGCGATTATCAGCCGCTGTCGGTCAGGCGTACTCGCGGCAGGTTTGTCATCATGAATTGTACTCATTTATAGTCCTTTCCTGCGCCAAAGGCGCGTAAATTACCCCAATGGGGAATTATTCAACATTTATTAAACCACAGGGATTTCCGCTGATTATTCAAACAGCGCATTCACATAGTCTGCGGGAACAAACGGCTGCAAATCGTCAATCTTCTCGCCCACTCCCACAAGCTTAACGGGAATACCCAGCTCGTTCTTTATAGGTATTATTATACCACCTTTTGCCGTTCCGTCAAGCTTTGTCAGCGCAATTCCCGTAATTTCGGCGGTTTCACTGAAAAGCTTAGCCTGATTTACGGCATTCTGCCCTGTGGTAGCGTCCAGAACCAGCAGCGTTTCTATGGAAGCTTCGGGAAGTTCGCGGTTTATCACCCTCGCGATTTTCTTAAGTTCCTCCATCAGGTTCTTCTTGTTGTGAAGCCTGCCCGCCGTGTCGCACAGCACCACGTCCGCGCCGCGCGCTTTGGCGGCGCTTATCGCGTCAAACACCACAGCGGCGGGGTCGCTGCCCTCGCTGTGCTTTACTATTTCCACGCCCGCGCGGTCTGTCCACACGTTAAGCTGATCTATCGCCGCCGCGCGGAACGTATCCGCCGCCGCCACAATAACCCGCTTTCCCTGTGACTTCAAATTTGCGGCAAGCTTGCCGATTGTGGTGGTCTTGCCCGCGCCGTTTACGCCGATAACCATGATAACCGCGGGAGAGGTGTCCAGCTTAAGCTGATTTTCCCCCGTCAGCATTTCGGAAATAATGCCCTTCAAAAGCTGCTTCACCTCTGCGGGGTCGGTGGTTCCCGTGCGCTTTACCTCGGCGCGCAGCCTGTCGCAGATGTCGCAGGAAGTTTCCGCGCCGATATCCGACAGGATAAGCGTTTCTTCCAGTTCCTCAAAAAAGTCCTCGTCAATCTTTGTGAAGCTGTTTACAAGCAGTTCAAGCTTGCCCAGAAAGCCGTCCTTGGTCTTTTTAAGACCGCTTTTCAGCTTTTCAAACAGTCCCGCCTTTTTGGGGGAATTTTCCTCCTGCTCACCCTCGGCTTGCTCAGCGGTTTCGCTTTCCTCCGCCGTTTCGTGGGAATTTTCCTCCTGCTCGCCCTCGGCTTCCCCCGTGGAATTATCTTCCGCCGTTACCTCGATTTCTGGCTCTGCCGCGTCTGCTTGCGCTATGATTTCGGCTTCTGCTTCAGCTTTGGCAGACGGCTGCGCAGCGTCCTCCCCCTGTTCTTGGGAAATATCAGCGTCAGCCGCGATATCCTGCTGCTCCGCTTCGGTCTGCTGCTGCAAAGCTTCGTCCTGCTCGTCCTCATGCTTTTTCCTCTTGAATTTGTCAAATAGTCCCATATACGCTCCTTATTTCAATTCTACATCAAGTTCGTCCGTAAGCTCTCTGCGCAGCAGGCGGGAAACACCCTTTTCCTGCATAAACACGCCGTAAAGCACCTCGCAGCCCTCGATAGTTCCGCGGCGGTGGGTGATAACCATAAGCTGCGTGTGGTTGCTAAACTGGTTAAGATAGGATATGTATTTATCCACATTTACATCATCAAGCGCCGCGTCCACCTCGTCCAGCATACAGAACGGCGTGGGGCGGTGTCTTAGTATGGCGAAATAAATGGTAATCGCCACCATTGTCTGCTCGCCGCCCGACAGCGAAATCAGATTTTTTATAACCTTTCCCGGGGGAGCGGCGTTAATCTCAATGCCGGAATTAAGCACGTCATCAGGGTCGGTAAGCACCAGTTCCGCGCGTGCGCCCTCGCCGAAAATGCTTACGAAAATCTCGCCAAAGTGCCTGTTTATATCCTCAAAGCTGTTGAGGAAGCGCGTCTTTATGTCGCCTGTCAGCGTTTCAATCAGCTTTTCAAGCTCCCGCTTGGAGTTTTCTATATCCGAAAGCTGCGCCGTCTGGAACTCATACCTCTCGGAAACCGTGCGGTATTCCTCTATGGAGTCCATATTTACGCTGCCAAGCGCGCTTATGCGCTTGTTGAGTTCCGCAAGGTCGTTTTCCGCCGCCATCAGATTTTCAAGCGGCTGCGCCTGCTCCACCGCCATGGAAACGGTAAGTTCATACCTGTCATACAGCAGCTTCACAACGCTGTCATACTCAGCCTGAACATTCGCGCGGCGCTCCTCAAGACGGGCAACCTCGCGGTTGAATTTTTCCTTGTTGTCGGTGGCTTCCCGCACATCACGGTGCATGGTTTCTATGCGCTTTTCAAGCTGAGTAACCTCCTCGGTGCAGCGAACTATGTCCGCGTCATTCTCCGAAAGGCTCTCGGTCTGCCGCTGAACCGACAGCTTCACCCGCTCTATTTCAAGACGTATTTCGTTGTCGCTGTCGTCCAGTCTGCTTATAGCTTCCTTGAAGCTGCCGCTGTTTTCAAGCGCCGCCTTGCGGCTGCTCTCAATGCTGCGGATTTCGGCTTTCAGCGCGTCTATATCCTTTGCCGCCGCAACCTCGTCCAGATTAAGCTGTGCAATGCCGTCCGACAGCGATTTCACCTGCTCCGCCGCGCCGCTTCTTTCCGCATTGGACTGCGAAAGCTGCTCATCAAGCGCCGCGATTTTGCCGTCAAGGTCTGCGATAATCTTTGCGCTTTGCTCTATAATCTCGCGCTGCTGCTTAATCTGCCCGTCAAAGCGCGCGGTGGTCTGCTTTGCCGCTTCTCCCTGCGCGGACAGCTGCGAAATAAGGCTGTCCAAGCGCGAAAGCTCCGCATTTGCGCGGATTTCCTCGTTGTCAAGGCTGCGCAGTTCCTCCTGCATACCCTCGGTTTCTATGGCGAACTTTGCCGCCTCCGCCTGATAGCGGCGGTATTCCTCGCTCTTTTCCTCTTGGGCTTTGCGAAGCGCGGATATTTCCGCATACAGCGATTCAATTTCCTGCTTTCGGGAGATTATGCCGCTGCCCGTCACCTTGCTTCCGCCCGTGAACGAACCGCCCGCATTAACCACCTGACCGTCAAGCGTAACAATGCGGAATTTGTTGCCGTAGCGCTTTCCTATAAACGCGGCGGTGTCGATATCGTCCACCACCGCTGTTGTGCCCAGCAGATAGCGTACAATCTCGGCATATTCGGGGTCGCACTGCACAAGGTCGCTCGCAATGCCCTCAAAGCCCTGCTCCATAGACAGGCGCGGCTCGTTAAGGCTGCGCCCTTTCATGCTGGAAATAGGCAGCATGGTTGCGCGTCCCGCGTTGGTTTCCTTTAGAAATCTTATGCAGCGCTTGGCGGTGTCCTCGTTATCTACGATTATGTGCTGCATAACCGACTGCAAAACGGTTTCAATGGCGGTGACGTATTTCTCCTCAACGCCGATTATATCCGCCACAATGCCGTGTATACCGCTTATTCTGCCCGATTTTGAAGCCTTTATCAGCTCCTTAACGCTGCGGTAGTAGCCCTCCATGCTGTTTTCCACGTCCCGCAGAACGTTGTAGCGCTGCTGCTTTGAACCAAGCGCTGAACTTACCTCGTCAAGAGCCGCCTTTGCCTCCTCGGTGCGGCGCTTCTTGCCGCCGCCAAGCCGCTCGTAGCCCGCAAGCTTGTTCGCGGTTTCGGCGCGGCGCTCCGCTATCGTCTTAAGGGATTTTTCGGCTTCTGCCTTTGCGGCGTTGTATTCCGCAAGCTTTGCCGCGCTGTCGCTTATTCCCTCAAGGAAAACCCGCTTCTGCTCCTCGGCTTCTTCTGCGGCGCGCTCCGCCTGCGCGGATTTTATGCTCGCCTCGCTTTTGTCGCGGTAGTGCTGCGCAAGCTGCGCTTCCAGCGCGGAGTATTGCTTGTCCGCTTCGGCGCTTCTGCCCGCGATTTCCGCAAGCTGCTGCCCCGCCGCGTCACGCTTTTCGGCGATATCGCGAAGCGCAACTTCCTTGTCGGAAATTTTCTGCTCCACGGATTTTATGGCTTCCTCAAAGCCGCCCGTGCTTTGCTCCGCGGCGGCAATCTGGCTTGTAAGTTCCTCGCGGCGCTCGGCATTGTGGCGCAGGTCGTTTTCCAGCACCTGTATGCTTGCGCGCTGCTCCGCAATCTCATCATTCACCGCCTGACGGCTTCTGCGGAAGCGCTCAAGCTCCGCCTGTATCCTCATGCGGGTGTCGGAACTTTCCTCAATGCCCGCTTCCAGCTTTTCAATGTCGCGCTCGTAATGCTCGCTTTCCGCGCGGTTAAGCAGCAGGTCGTCATCAAGCTTTTTAAGCGCTTCACGCTTGTTTGCAAGCCTTGCCGTGCTTACGGAAATTTCCAGACCCTTTTTCTCGGCGTACAGTTCCGCCGCAAGCGCCGCCTTTTCGGACTGCCTTTTCAGCACGGGAAGCCGCTCCTCGTCCACGCGGATAATGTCTTTTTGGCGGGTGATGTTCTCCTCCGCGTGCTGAAGCTGGCGCTCCGCCTCCGCCTTTTTGTGCAGAAACAGCGAAACACCCGCCGCTTCCTCAAAAATCTCCCTGCGCTGAGAGCCGCGCGCGTTTACAATTTCCGCCACTCTGCCCTGACCGACAATGGAGTATCCGTCCCTGCCAAGACCCGTGCCCATCAGCATTTCCTGTATGTCCTTAAGGCGGGATTTCTGCCCGTTTATCAGATATTCGCTCTCGCCCGAACGGTAAAGCTTTCGGGAGATAACCACCTCGTCCGCGTCCACCGCAAGCGCCCTGTCGCAGTTATCAACGGTAAGCACAACCTTGGCGAAGCCCATGGGCTTGCGCTCCACCGTGCCGTGGAAAATAACGTCCTCCATCTTTTCGCCGCGCAGAGTTTTAGCGCCCTGCTCTCCCATAACCCAGCGCAGCGCGTCCGAAATATTGCTTTTTCCGTTGCCGTTGCTTCCCACAACGGCGGTGGTTTTGGTGTCGAAATTAAGTACGGTCTTGTCCGCAAAGGACTTGAACCCGTGAATTTCAAGTGACTTAAAAAACATCTACTACCCCTTGATAATGTACAATGTACAATGAATAATGAACAATGAACAATGTACAATGAACAATGTACAATGTACAATGAATAATGAATAATGAACAATGTACAATGTAAAATGTACAATGTAGAATGTACAATGTAGAATGTACAATGTAGAATGTACAATGTAGAATGTACAATGTAAAATGCACAATGTAAAATGCACAATGTAAAATGCACAATGTAAAATGTAAAATGCAAAATGAACGATAGACAATTATTCATTACTCATTGTTCATTGTTCATTATTCATTATTCATTGTTCATTGTTCATTATTCATTATTCATTGTTCATTGTTCATTATTCATTGTTCATTATTCATTGTTCATTATTCATTGTTCATTGTTCATTGTTCATT
>CAZKXB010000067.1:0-10346 GCA_964556595.1 uncultured Ruminococcus sp.
TCTTTTTCCTTTTCGGGGGCGTTGGCTCTTTCCACGCTGCGCGTATTATCAGCTTCGCCGCCGACAAGCTCGTTAAAGTTAATTCTTTCCTTAATCTGTCTGTGGGTATCGGTGTGGTCAGCCATGGCGCGTTCTCTTTCAAGCTTCGCGTTATACGCGCTGTCAAGACCAAAGAAGCGCAGAATTCTTCTCCACAAGGAAACGGGCTGCTCCTTTACAAGCTTTTCCGTATTGGCTTTGACGTTTATCGGGTCGGAAACGGAGAAATCGCCGTTCTCCCCCTTAGTATACTTGCAGACATCAATCTTTTTTCCGCTGAGCGCGGCTGCGCATATCTGGGTTTCAATATCCACGCAATCGGAAAGGCTCATCTGACGATTTTGCAGGCTCTGACGGAAAGACTTTCTGCCTGCTCCGGGCGTCATATCCATTGCGCTTACGCCGTCAATATAGATATGCTCCAGAGGATTAAGTCCCGCGTCAATAATCTCACGCAGCTCGTCCTTTCTGTAAAGGCGGCTGAGCATTTTATTAACCACGCCCTCGCTGTATTCCCGCTCAACAAATGTCGGAGCTGAAGCCGCATGGGCGCAGAATTTTTCGGGGGTCATATCCTTAAGCACAACGCTGCTTACAAAATCAAGCGAGATATCGTCTGTGCGGTGAGGCTGAGAGCTGTTGATAAGCTGAACAACGTCCTTGGTGGTCTGGTCATGCAAATCTTCAAGATTCATATGGTCGCCCAGAATTGTATAATGGAACAGGCGATTATTAAGGAACAATTCCTTATTCCTGCCCTTTGCGAGGTTCTTAAGATGGTCGAGCATCTGCTGCTTTTCCACGGTATCGGGCGTGAAAGTATTGGAATCATCTGGCTCAAACGCAGCCTCAAGGTACTTTACGCCCTCGGTAATCGCCTTGTAATAAAAATCACGCATATACACGGGCATGGGATTTTTGGGGTCATTTGTCAGGAAATCTGCGCTCTGCTTATCGAAAAACGCCGATATAGCCTGCTGCGCCACCTGCGACTGCAAGTCGGTCGAAAGGTCGCCGAAACGCACGTTCTGACCAAGCTGATGCACAGCGGTCTGATTTTTACGCGCAATTTCAGCCTTTGCCTTTTCCAGAGTAGTTTGCATATCGGGGGAAATTTCATACCTCTCTGCGGGAAGATTATTTATGCTGTCGGCGTCCATTTTCGCAATAACGGATTCGCTGATGTCCTTTTTAGTGCAGTCAATGCCTATTGCGCACAAGCCCGCAAAGAATACGGCGTTGTTTATATCGCTGCTTCTAAGCGACATATCGCTGATTGTGGAAGCGATATCAAAGGCTTTTCCCCTTGTCCACAGTTCATAATTAGCGAAAAGCTCGGCGTGCGAAGCGCCAAAAACGCCGTCGTCAGTATAATCCACAGCATATATATCATCTTTGGAAAGACCGAACATCTCCCTGCCGTCTGTTACATAAGCGCCTGATTCAATACGTTTTTGCGCCGTATATTTATATTCCCTGTCAAGCCTGTCCTCAATGGGAAGTATTTGCTCCTGAAAATGGGCAGCCATAAGCTCCTCTACTGTATTTATCACGATTTTATCAGCCATTGTAATTTCCTCCACTTGTCATTGTACATATCCGTCATCGTACATAATTATATACGCATAATCCTTGAAATTGTAACAGCATTTCCGCGGAAATTAAATATTTTTCAAAATACCGCCCCCGCGCAAAAAAACTGCTCCCCCGCCGTATACAGCGAGGGAGCAGCCTTAAATCTTATGTCGCGTGAGCCGCAGAATTACTTAAGCTCAACAGTTGCGCCAACAGCCTCAAGCTTGGACTTGATTTCCTCAGCCTCAGCCTTGGGAGCAGCTTCCTTAAGAGCCTTAGGAGCGGACTCAACGAGCTCCTTAGCCTCCTTAAGACCAAGACCGCAGATATCCTTAACAGCCTTGATAACGTCCATCTTCTTCTCACCGAAGGAAGCGAGGATTACGTCAAACTCGGACTTCTCCTCAGCAGCGGCAGCAGCACCTGCGCCAGCAGCGGGAGCAGCAGCAACAGCAGCAGCGGATACGCCGAACTCCTCCTCAAGAGCCTTTACCAGTTCGTTAAGCTCAAGTACAGACAGAGCCTTAACTTCTTCAATCATAGCTAAAATCTTCTCAGAAGCCATTTTAATTTCCTCCTAAAATATGTTTTAATTTAAGTTTACTGCGTTAAGACGCAGCGCCTACGTTTTCCGCGTTACGCAGCGGAAGCGTTTTTCCGCAGCTTATGCGGACTGTTCTTCGTTCTTCTTGGCAATCTCGTTGATACCGATAGCGAAACGCTGAATGGGAGACTGCAGCATGAATACGAGCTGAGAAAGCAGTGTTTCTCTGGAAGCAAGCTTAGCGTACTGCTCAACTTCTTCCTTGGAAATAACCTTACCGTCAACAAAACCGAGCTTGATAGCGAACTTGCCATCGGAAGCCTCAGCCTTCTTGTTCAGAAGCTTGGGAGCCGCAATGATATCCTCTGTGTGGAGAGCGATAGCAGTTGTGCCGGAAAGTGCAGGCTCAAGTCCCTCAATACCGGCAGCCTCGGCAGCGCGCTTGAGCAGTGTGTTCTTAACTACGAAGTAGTCAACGCCTGCTTCACGCAGATCCTTACGAAGCTTTGTGTCGTCCTCTACGGAGATACCCTTGTAGTCAACCAGAACGCCGCCCGCAGCAGCCTTAAGCTTTTCTGTAAGCTCTGCAACGAATGCCTGCTTCTGTTCGAGTATGCTTTTACTGGGCATTTAATTCACTCCTTTATAGAATTTTGCTGTTTCAAAAGAAGTGGATATATAAAAAATCCCTTCTGCGCAAAGACAGAAAGGAATTCAGAAAATCTCTGTAATATCCCATTCCTCGGCAGGCGGACGTACCATTATAGCCTTTCGGCAGCCTGCTGTCTTTAGAACAGCATGATTATTATAACACATTCATTTGATTTTGTCAATAGTTTTTTCTAATTTTTTTTACTATCTTCGTTTTCTTTCTTCAAGGGCGCGGTTGAAATCGTCCGCGTCGCTTTTTGCCACGATATACGCGGATACCCATGTAATCGCGTAGACTATAACCACGTCAAGCGCCATGGAAAGCGCTCCGCCGATATCGGGAGAAATCCAGCCGCACCATATTCCTATAACCGTCATAATGGCGCAGATAAGCAGAAAATGAATACCGCTCGCGATAAGGTAGCCCTTTCGGGTTTTGTATTCCTTAAAGAAAAACGCCGCCGTTACAAGCGCGGTCGCCCCGCCCGAAATAAGTATCTGAACCAGTATCATATCCCCCGGCGGCTCGGATATAACAAGCATTGTAACCGCCACCACAAGCAGCACGGCGGTTGTTATGGTAGTGAAAAACTGGATAAAGCATTTTATAAATTTAAGCATACACACACCTTCCTAAACGCCAAGCTTTTTTCTGAGGTCGGGAACATACTGCCGCGAAATCACCACACGCTCGCCGTTAAGCAGCACAGCCTCCAGCCGCCCGTTGAACACGGGAACTATTTTATGTATCTTAGCCACATTTACAATCATAGCCTTGGATATACGCAGAAAATCGGAACGCTCAAACATATTTTCAAGCTCGTAAAGCTTCTGCTTAACCTCGTAAACGCTTTTCTCGCAGCAAGCGCACACGCGGTTATCCACCGACTCAAAATAGAAAATATCCTTTGGGTCAAGCCTGAATATCTCCTCCCCGCTGTATGCGGCAAGCCTGCTTCTGCCCGACTTTACGGCATATATAAGCTGCATAAGTTCGGGGTCAAGGTCGTTTGAGCGGATTATAATTTCCTCCTCCGCGCCCTCGGGAAGCTGCTCAATTATTATTTTCATCAAGTCACCTCTGAAAACTTTTTTTAACGCAAAGCCAAGGCGCGGCTTACCCGCCCTCTGACCATGCCGTTGCTGCGCAGCCTGCCCGAAGCGGCGACCCAAATCACTCTGTCGCCGAAGCGTACTTTGTGGCAAACGCGCCCGCCGCAAGAAATACCACGCCGCACGCAAGCATAAGCACAACGCAAGCCGCGCTGCTTACCTCCATGCCCATAAAATCAAGCTGTACGCCCATATATTCCAGATATTCGCTGCGCAGCGCTTCGGGAGCGCCGCTGAAAAGCTCGGTGCAGATATCCCGCGTCATTATGCTGCGGAACACCTTTGTGCCGTACATAACGGGGGTAAATTTAAGCACCGTGGCTATTTCCTCCGCAAAAGAGCCGATGGGGATATAAATTCCGCCAAGGAAGCCTACAAGCGTACCCACAACCGTGCCAAGTCCGCTCCATGCGCCCTCGGTTTTAACCAGCACCGCCGCAAGGTACATAAGCGCGGCATAGGTAAAGGAGTTTACCGCAATCATGCCGATAAGCTGAAAATGTGCAAGCGCGGAAAAAACTTCCCCACCTTGTATTATACAATAAATTTCAGAAATTGCAAGAGTAAGCACGCAAATAATTACAGAGGATATCCATGCCGCGGTTATGTAGGCGGCGGATATGGAAAGCCTGCTTACGGGCGCGGTATAAATTGCGCACAAGCGCCGCTCCGTTCTGTCCTTAATCATGGTGGAATAAACCGCGAGCGTTACCGTTACCGCGTTTATGGAAATAATACCCGCGCAAGTCCACAGCGTAACAAACAGCTTTGCATTTGCTGCGTCCGCAGCGGCGTCCCTGTCGGGGAGATTTTCAAAGCACTCCGTCAGGGAGTCTATATTCATATCCCCAAGGAAAAACAGCATAAGCGCAAGCACAATCAGCATAGTCATCAGCGAAAAAAATACCGAACCTTTATCGCGTATATATACCCTTACGTTGCGTTTAACAAGCTCAAAATACTGCTTCATAATTATACCTCCTCCAACGATTTTCCGCAAGCGCCAAGGAACACATCGTCCATGCTTCCCTGTATCACCTCAAAGCCGCTTATATCGTCCTTTACGGCGTTAATCGGCGGCAGCGCCTGCGAGGTGCTTTTCACGCGGAAGCTAAGTCCGTAATCCTCACGGCTTGCCGCTATGCCAAGCGCGGAAAGCTTCTGCTGAACCGCTTCTGCATTATCGCAGTAAAGCCGCACAAAATCCGAAGCATAGCGCTCTTTAAGTTCAAATGGCGTTCCCTCGGCGCGTATAGTACCCTTGTCAAGTATTATGATGCGGTTGGCGGTGGCTGCTTCCTCCATATAATGGGTGGTGAGGAATACCGTCATGCCTCCGTTTTTGCGAAGCTCCTCAACAGCCGCCCATACCTCTTTTCTGGTTGCGGGGTCAAGACCCGTTGTCGGCTCGTCAAGAAACAGAAGCTGCGGCGCGTGCATAAGCGCGGCGGCAATCTCACAGCGGCGCTTTTGTCCGCCCGAAAGCTGGGAATACTGCTTTTTAAGTATATCGCCAAGCGAGAGAATTTCGCAAAGCTGCGCAAGCCTTTGGCGCGCTTCTGCGGCTGAAGCGCCGTAGAGCGTTCCCCTGAACAGAAGATTTTCGCGCACGGTAAGTATGCCGTCAAGGCAGTTCTGCTGATACACTATACCTATATTTCTGCGTATCTGAGCGTCATTTTTTCCAAGCGCGAAGCCGCAGACCTCCGCACTGCCGCCATCGGGCTTAAGCAGCGTGGAAAGCATATTTATGGTGGTGGATTTTCCCGCGCCGTTTACGCCGAGAAAGCCGAGCAGTTCCCCGCCCTGTACGCTGAAAGAAATCCCGTCAACGGCGGTGGTTTCGCCGTAGCGCTTTGTAAGCTGTTTTACATCAAGTATGGTCATTGTTGCCGCACCGTCCTTTCATACTTGGATTTTATCACAAAAATTTGGGCGCGGCAAGCGTTTCTCGGTAAGCTGCGTTTTTTCGGGGGTAAGCTGCGGGGCTGACCCGCTTTTTGCGTTGCAGGTCAGCCCCGTGGGAGGTATATTTCATCTATCGAAATTTACAGAAAGCTCCAACTGTCAAGACAGATATCCTTTGAGGAAATCATGATATACAAATCGTGCGTGCCGCTAAGCTTTTCGGAAAGGCTGCCGTAAACGCCGGTGTATTCCCCGTTTTCAAAGCTTATTACGGCTGCGGCGGGATTTGTCATATCGTCTGCGCGGACTTCAATCGTGCCGCTGCCCTTTACAACCGCCGTAAAGAACTCCGCCTCACGCTCGCCGAAGTCAACGCCCTTTATATAAATCCACGCGCCGTCCTCCTCGGACTTCGCCGCTTTTACAAGCGCGCCGTCATACTCATAGCCGATACCGCCGCTTGTAAACAGCGTTTCGCCCTGATTTTCGGCATATGCGTTGGGATTTCCCGCCTGCTGTACGCCCTGCGCGGTTGAGCCTGTCTTGGTGATTTCAAGCTTCTGCTCGTCCACCTGTATTTCAACCACGGCAAGGCTTCTGAAGCCGCCGCGAGTTTCCATCATGGACTGGCGCAGCATATTGTGATGGAACAGGTAATACCTGCCGTTGTACTTGTGCAAATGGGAATGGTTGTTGCTGTAATCCATGCCGCTTTCACCGGGATTATAGAAATAATCGCCGCGATACTGCCAGCTATCGCTGTCAAGCGGGGTTTTGGTGGTCATGTAAGCCATGCTGCAAGTCGAGGGCTTTGACACGCCGTCAATCTCCCACTTGCTGCGGCTGTCCCAACTTGTGTTGTAGGTGTAGACGTATGTGCCGTTGATGTAGTTAAGCTCGCTTGCTTCAAAGAAATACGGCGCGGGAATTTCCGCAATCTCCCCCGAAAGCGACAGCATATCCTCGCCAAGCTGCACAATTCTCGCCGTGCCCGGCATATAATTAGAGCCGCTCGCCGCCTTTCCCCCGCCGAAGCTTAGCCAGCCCACGCCGTTGTCATCAATGCACACGCCCGGGTCGAAAGGGTTGGGGCAGTCCTTAAGCCCCTCGGTAGAGCCTGAAATCAGCGGCTGTCCCAACGGGTCGCTCCACGGGCCACAGGGGTCGGTTGCGGTAAGCACGCCAACGCCGCAGCCGTTGTTGGAGAAATACAGATAAAAATGGGTAAGCCCGTCCGCTTCAACGCGCGAGGTTATCGAGGGCGCCCACGAGCTTATAATCCACGGGGCGATTTCGCCTGTTTCAATCTTGCCGTGGTAAGTCCAGTTTACCATATCGTCAGTGGAGAATATCACAAAGGACTTGATATGCTCATAGGTATTGCTGCCGTTGTCACCGACTGTTTCATACTGCTGATGGTCGTTTGTGCCGTAGACATACAGCCTGCCGTTGTATTCCACAGCGGTTGGGTCGGCGCAGAAGATATTGCCCGATATGGGATTGGCATTCTCATCGGATTTATAAAAGCTGTTGCTTATCTGCGTAAAGGCTGTGGCGTTCTCCATGCTTTCAATGTATCCCTCCGATATTTTCTGCTGCAATGCGGTTTCGGCTTCGGTCGGCTGCTTTGCGCAGCCCGTCAGCAGCGCGGCGGCTGCCAGTATCAACGATATAAGCTTTCTCATGGCAATACTCCTTTTGTGTCGCTTTGTATGCTTTGGTTTAAGGCAATACCGCACAAAGATTGCGGAACAACTACGTTGTACCTCGCAGAATTGCGCCGTCAGATTTTTCGTCAGATTGTGCAAATTTGACGCAGACAGGCTGACGCCTGTCAAGGAGAATTTGTGCAATATGGCGGAAAAGATGCAAGCAAGGCGCGTGCAAAATCCCAAAGATGGTCTTTGTGCGGTGTTGCCTTAATTATACCAGCAAACGCCCGCTTTCTCAATAGCCGCAAATGCCGATTAAAGTGACATTTTGTGCATTTCGCAGAAAAGCCGCGCGGAATTTACACTCCGTGCGGCGGTGATATATTAAGGCAAAGTCCTAAATCCTGCTGCGGAACTGGGTCGGGGTGACGCCAAGGCGCTCCTTAAACTGGCGCATAAAGCTATACTCGTTGGAATATCCGCATTTAAGCGCGATATCGGATATACCAAGATCGGTGGAACGCAGCAGCCGCTTCGCCCTGTTAAGGCGGCTTTCTATTATATCGCTTATCACGCTCACGCCGAAAAGCCGCTTGTACAGGTGCTGAAATCCCGAACGGCTCATGCCCGCAAGCTGCGCAAGTCCGTTTACATCGGGGATTTCATCGGGCGCGGCGTATATCTTATTGCGCAGATAGAATATCGTGTTATACCTGTCCGAACCGCTTTTGCTGCGCGCAAGCGAAAGCATGGCTATATCGCGGCTGAGCTTAAGCAGCAGTATTTCGGCATAGTGACGCAGTATCTCGGCATTGTAGCGGTCGGTGGAATAAAATTCATACGCGATTGTGCGCACAAGCTGGGATAATTCCTCCGCGTTTACAAGCGGCAATACGGTGTCGCAGGGAATACCAAGCTGCGCAAGCCTTTCGCGCTCGGCTGCGTCAAGGTTCATGTAAAGCCAGTCGTCGGTATACACATCTCCCGCGGCGTAGTATCTGTACGGCGTTTCGGGCGAAAACAGCACAAACGAGTTTGCGGCAACATTCTGCGCCGCGCCGTTTATCTCAAATATGGACGGCTGCTTTATTATCAGCAGCAGAAAGCAACCCGTGCCATCGGGTCTGTCCATGACGAAATTTTCTCTATGCTCATAATTATAGCCAACCGCGCCGATATCCATAACAGTCCCCCAAAAATGCAAAATACACCGCAGGCGTAAGCCGCGCGTAAATCTGCCGAAACTCCTGCGACACAAAAACGCGGCTGCACCGAACGTAGTGCAGCCGCCATTCGTTAAGCGATTATTTCAACCTTTATGGTATTTGTGTTGCCCGATTTGCCGTTGATTTGTCCGCCTGTCAGCACCACGTTGTCGCCCGACTCAAGCGAGAGTATCTCCTTAGCGCGGTTTACCGCCTGATAGAACACAATGTCAAGCGAGTTGTATTCCTCACCCAGAACAGGAAGCACTCCCCAGCTTAAATTAAGCTGACGCCATGCGCGCTTGTTGGTGGTTATGCCCACAATCTGCGCGGGGCAGCGGAAACGGCTTACCATTCGCGCGGTAATGCCCGACATGGAGTTTACCACAATGCACTTTGCGTTGACGTCAATAGCCATTGCGCAGGTGGCATGGGAAATCGCGTCAAGGTTGCTTTTTATCTTATACTCGGTGGTTGCGAACCAGTGCTTATAATCAATATGCTTTTCGGCGTGTTCAGCAATTTCAGCCATGTTGCGCACAGCCTCGACAGGGTGCTTGCCCGCTGCGGTTTCGCCCGACAGCATAACGGCGGAAGAACCGTCATAAACCGCGTTGGCAACGTCCGAAATCTCGGCTCTGGTGGGACGGGGATTGTGTATCATAGACTCCAGCATCTCGGTTGCGGTGATTACGCGCTTGCCAAGCAGACGGCACTTGCGGATAAGAAACTTCTGTATCGACGGCACTTCCACAAACGGAATTTCAACGCCGAGGTCGCCGCGCGCTACCATAATTCCGTCCGCGATTTCGCAGATTTCATCAATATTGTCAACGCCTGCGCGGTTCTCAATTTTTGCTATAATGTCGATAGCCTCGCCGCCGTTTGCGTCAAGGAAGCTTCTCAGCGCCTGTACATCGCCCTTTGTGGAAACAAAGGAAGCCGCCACAAAATCAACCTCGTTTTCAATGCCGAACAGCAAATCCTGCTTGTCATGCTCGCTGAGATAGTCGCCGCTAAGCAGCTTGTTGGGGAAATTCATGCTCTTGCGGTCGGACAGAACGCCGCCCGAAACGGTGGTGCAGATTACCTCGCTGCCCGAAATCTCATCAACCTCAAAAATAACCAGACCGTTGTTTACAAGAATCCTGTCGCCCGCTTTAAGCTCCTGCGTAAGGCGCTTGTAGTTTACGGAAACGCGCTGCTGATTTCCCACAACATCATCGGTTGTGAAGATGAATTTGTCGCCGTCAGACAGGGTTATGCTCTTGTTTTCAAAGGTTTTTATTCTGTACTCAGGACCTTTGGTGTCAAGCATTATCGCAATGGGAAGATTAAGCTTATCTCTTACGGATTTTATAAGCTCGATAGTCTTTTTATGCTCGTCAAGCGTGCCGTGAGAGAAGTTTAACCTTGCAACGTTCATGCCGTTGAGGCACATCTGGGTCAGCGTTTCTTCGTTATTGCTTACGGGACCTATGGTGCATATTATTTTTGTCTTACGCATGGTGTTATCTCCTGATTATTGTTGATTATTGTTCTACATACTGCCAACGTGCGCTGCACCTCGGCATACACTAGGATTATACCATAACCGCAAGGTTATGGTATAATTATCCGATACGCACGGAGCAAATCTTTGATTTGCGTATGTGCGAG
>CAZKXB010000068.1:0-10043 GCA_964556595.1 uncultured Ruminococcus sp.
GGAACATATCCGAAAGCTCCCACGCGCCCTTGGTGATATAACCCTCGATAGCGTGGGTAAGCGCGTCCATGCCTGTTGCGGCGGTAAGTCCCTTGGGCATTGTGGACATCATGTCGGGGTCTACAACGGCAACTATGGGGATATCGTGCGGGTCAACGCATACCATTTTTCTGTCCTTTTCGGCATCGGTGATTACATAGTTTATTGTAACCTCTGCCGCTGTGCCAGCCGTTGTGGGAACTGCGATTATGGGAACGCACGCTTTTTTGGTATCCGCAACGCCCTCAAGGCTTCTTACATCGGCAAATTCGGGGTTGTTGATGATTATGCCTATTGCCTTTGCGGTATCCATAGAAGAACCGCCGCCCACAGCTATAATGTAGTCTGCGCCGCTTGCCTTGAATGCCGCAACGCCGTTCTGCACGTTTTCAATTGTGGGATTGGGCTTGATATCAGAGTAAAGCTGATATGCAAGACCTGCGTTTTCCAGTACGTCTGTAACTTTCTTGGTTACGCCGAACTTTATAAGGTCGGGGTCGGAGCAGAGCAGCGCTTTTTTGAAGCCCCTGTTCTTTGCTTCGTCTGCAACAGCCGCAACAGCGCCTGCGCCGTGGTAGGAGGTTTCGTTAAGTATAAAACGATTTGCCATAGTTTTTTCCGTTCCTTTCAGTGAATTATTGTTGTCTTTGTTTAAGAGCCGCCGCGCGTTTGCGCACACGGCTCTAAATTTACCCAGTAAGTCCGCATAGCTTTGTGCGATGTTGGTTGAGAATTATGTAAGAACGCGCACCAGTTCTCCTGTTTCGGAAAGAAGTTTGCGAAGCTCCTCAACCTCGGCGTTGTTTGCGGCAACGGCGTTTTTAACGCTGTCAAGCCTGTCATTTATGCCCTTGATGGCGTCTTTGATTTCGCCGAGAGTTTTTTCAACATCGCCCGTCTGCTTTGTGTTTTTATCGGCAAGCGTGCGCACTTCCTGCGCGATAACGTTGAAGCCAGCGCCCGTTATGCCGCCTGCCCTTTTCGCCTCGATAGAAGCGTTGAAGCCGATAAGCGTAAGCTGAGTGGAGGCGGTTTCTATCGCCTTTACAATGCTGTCGGTATTCTTTACCGCGTTTGCGGAATTTTCGGTAGCTGCGGATATTTCATCACACACGGTATTAAGCGCGGCGGTGCTTTCCGTAACCCTGCTTATGCTCTTGTCTATTTCCTCAAACTTTGCGTTTATGCGCTCAAGGTTTGCCGCGCTTTCGTTTGATTTCTGCACGGCAAGCATACGCTGATAGCCGACCTCCGACAAAGCGTTCGCCATTTGATACAGCAAATTTGCGGCAGCGTCAATCTGCTGCTTGGGTATGATTTTGATTTTTCTCAGCGCTTCTATGTATGCGTCAGGGTCTACGTTTATTTCCTTCGCAATTTTGCGGAACTTTTCCTCATCGGGAGGTTCGGGAAGAACCTGACCGCCTATAAGCGAACCGATATGCTTTCCGTTAAGAATGATGGGTGCGGCAAAATCCACAAGACCGCCGTGACAGTAGTAAACCGCAGGCTTGCCCGTCTTGCTGGACTGCTCGCCGCCCATAAGGTCGCATTGGTTGCAGCGCTCGCAGCCCACCTTTGAGGCTCTCGTGAAATTCATACAAAAATCCGTGCCGTTGCTAAGCTCGGTCACAGCGCCGCTGTCATCGGTCGTAAGCGCGGCCATATTGGTTGCGTCGGCAAAAGCGTCCTGAAGCTCCTGTAATGTTTTTCTGTCTATAATATCAAGCAGATTGATGTTTTCGGTATCCATTTGCAGACCCCTTTCAAAAGATGTTATGATAATTATACAATAATTTTTTCAAGAAATCAAGCGGATTTTGTGTAAAAAACAGCCTACGTAGTGACAAATAGCGCGTTGATTTTTATGAATTATGCACAAAAATCACGGGATTTGTCGCGCGCCATGGCAATGTCTGTAAAGAATAGATTTTTTTGTGGAAGAAAATATTTTCGCAGACAAAGCTTTGCATACTTGAAAAAAATATGAAAAAGCGGTATAATAAAAACAGATCAGTTTATCACGGATTATTATTTTGTTGAAAGGATTTGATGCAATGGAATTTCTAAGCGAGCGCACGGCGTTTACGCTGCTTTCGGAAACGGTGGTAAAAGCGGGTGTGTCGCTTTTTAATGCCGTAAAATATATCTATATGATATCCGACAGGGATTTTTATAATGTCAACATAAAGGATATTATAAAAATCGCTCTCAATAATATTACGGATACGGCGGCGCTGCACAATACGGGCATACGGCTTGAAAAGGAGCGCTGCGCCGAGATGAACACCCCCGAATACGAGAGGGTTCTGGCGCTTATGGTGTATTCCTTTGCGGTGCGCCTGCCTGAGCTTAAAAACGTAAAAACGCAGGGCGGCTATCTTACCGATAAGCAGATAAAGGCAATTTACGATATGGTTATTGAAAAAGGCGCGGGCAACTATGACAACGTGATAACGCTTGATTTTGAGGAAGTGCGCCGCATGGTTAAGGCGGGCAAGCCTGTTCCTACTTATGACGCGGAGTGGTACAAGGGATATATCTACACCTATGTGCCGCAGCTTGCCGCGATAACAAACAAAAATCTCCTGCTTCTGGGCAGCGCCGATATACTGTTTACACTGTTTCATAGCTGTCTCGAGGAGGAGCTTACCCGCGTGCTTAACGCGCTGTCGGCAAAGGCGTAAAGCAGGCTGACGGCAGCACAAAATAAAATTTATACTGAGAGGTAAAGGACATGGTTAAAATCACAGCAGACACCGTATGCGACCTTTCGCAGGAATTTAAGCAGCGTTACGATATAGAAACGCTGCCGCTTTATGTCAACAAGGGCGGCGAAATGCTGCGCGACGGCGTTGAGATATCGCAGAAAGAGGTTTTTCAGCATTACCGCACAACAGGAAAGCTTTGCTCCACAGCGGCGATAAATGTTGCGGATTTTGCGGAGTTTTTTGAAAGCAGGCTTAAGGACTGCGACGAGCTTATCATGGTGACTATAAGCTCGGATTTTTCAAGCTGCTATCAGAATGCCTGCATTGCGGCGCAGGATTACAGCAATGTGTATGTTGTTGACTCCCGCAATCTTTCCACAGGCGAGGGACTGGTGGCTGTTGCGGCGGCAAAGCTTGCGCAGCAGGGCATGAATGCCGCAGACATTGTCGAGAAGCTGAAAAACGATATAATCCCCAAGGTAGACGCAAGCTTTTTCGTTGCCAATGTGGAGTATCTGCACAAGGGCGGTCGCTGCTCGTCTATTGCGGCGCTGGGCGCAAATCTGCTTAAGCTTCGCCCCTGCATTGACGTAATTGACGGCAAGATGAAGGTTACGAAAAAATATCGCGGCAATATGGAAAAATGCCTTAAAGACTACGTTGCCGACAGACTTGCGGCGGTTGAGGACTATGACGACAGCCTGATATTCATTACCCATACCACCGCGCCCGAAACGGCAAAGCTTGCCGCGCGCGAGCTTAAGGAGAAATCTCATTTTAGGGAGATAGCTATAACGGACGCAGGCTGCACGGTTGCGTGCCACTGCGGAGAGGACACGCTTGGCGTGCTGTTCATAAGAAAGTAAAAAGTACAGGCGGTGCTGCATATATATTACCGAAGGTGGTGTTTTTATGCAGCATATACATGATTATTCCTACATGGCGTTTGAGCGTCCCGCGCTGCTTGGCACAATAAGCGGCGGCGTGGGACACAGCGGGATAAACGGAACTGCGGCGGTGTTCTGGCTGCCGCAGGCGGTTTATTTTGAGGCGCAGGTTTACGGGCTTCCCCCGTCCGAGGTTTTCGGCTTTCACATTCATGACGGACTTGTGTGCGGCGCTGCGCAGGACGGCTTTGCCGAAGCGGGCGCGCATTTAAGCCTTTGCCCTGATGGAACATGGTGCGCGCGTCACCCGTATCATGCGGGCGATTTGCCGCCGCTGTTTTCGGACGAGGACGGCACAGCCGTTATGGGCGTGTATCTTGACCGCGTAACAGTATCCGATATATCGGGCAGGGCGGTTGTTATCCACGGCGGCAGGGACGATTTTACCACCCAGCCTGCGGGAAATTCGGGGATACGCATAGCCTGCGGCATACTGGCGGAAAACCTTTGACGCCGCGCGCAGGAATATCAGCAATAAGTACGGCGCGGCAGTATTCGCCGCGCCGATTAAAACAAGGGAGAATAAAAATATGGCAAGTGAAATAAGAAACGCCGACCTCTGGGAGAGCGGCGCTAGAAAAATAGAGTGGGTAAAGCGCAATATGCCGCTGCTGCGCGGAATAGAAGAGGATTTTTCGCGCGAAAAGCCTTTTGCGGGCAAGCGTGTTGCGCTGTCGGTTCATCTGGAAGCAAAGACCGCGTATCTGTGCAAGGTGCTTGCGGCAGGCGGCGCGGAAATGTACGTTACGGGCAGCAATCCGCTTTCAACGCAGGACGATGTTGCGGCGGCGCTTGTTCATGACGGACTTAACGTGTTCGCGTGGTACAACGCGACAGAGGAGGAATATCACCGCCACATTTCAAAGGTGATAGACGCGCGTCCCAACATAATAATAGATGACGGCGGCGACCTTGTGAACCTTATCCACAACGAGCGCGCGGAGCTTATTCCTGAGGTTATCGGCGGCTGCGAGGAAACCACAACCGGCATAATCCGCCTTAAGGCTATGGATAAGGCGGGGGCGCTTAAGTTCCCGATGGTTCTTGTAAATGACGCGGACTGCAAGCATCTTTTCGATAATCGCTATGGCACGGGTCAGTCCGTCTGGGACGGAATTAACCGCACGACTAACCTTATCGTTGCGGGAAAAACCGTTGTTGTCGCGGGCTACGGCTGGTGCGGAAAGGGCGTTGCTATGCGCGCAAAGGGTCTTGGCGCACAGGTTATCGTGACAGAAATAGACCCCATCAAGGCTATGGAAGCAGTTATGGACGGCTTTGACGTTATGCCAATGCGCGAGGCGGCAAAGCTTGGCGATTTCTTTGTCACGGTGACAGGCTGCGCGGACGTTATCGGCGAGGAAGCGTTCCTCAACATGAAGGGCGGCGCAATCTGCTGCAACGCGGGGCATTTTGACGTTGAGGTCAATATGGCAAAGCTGCGTGAAATTGCCACAGAAAGCTATCAGGCGCGCAACAATATTATGGGATATAAGCTTGCAAACGGCAAAACGGTGTTCGTTATCGCAGAGGGCAGACTGGTAAATCTCGCGGCGGGAGATGGACACCCCGCAGAAATTATGGATATGAGTTTTGCTATTCAGGCGCTGTCCGCGCAGTACATTGCGCAAAACGGCGAAAAGCTGCGCGGCGGCAGTTCCCTCACGGTGAACGTTCCGCGCGAGATAGACCGAAGGGTGGCTCAGCGTAAGCTTAACGCATGGGGTATTGAGGTGGACAAGCTTACCCCCGAACAGGAAAAGTATCTTAACGGCTGGGAGGTATAATAATGTCCGACTGGAACAGCGCGCAGTATATCAAATTCAAGTCAGAACGCACACAGCCCGCGCGCGACCTTGCGATATGATAAAGACAAAAGCGGAGGTTCGCGAGATTATTGATATAGGCTGCGGACCTGCCAACAGCACGGCTGTTCTTGCGGAACGCTTTCCTATGGCGCACATTACGGGCGCGGACAACAGCGCGGATATGCTGAAGCGAGCGGCTTTTGAGCGTGAGGTGCTTGAAGAAGTCAAAAAGGAATACCCGCCGCAGCAAAACGGGGAGATTATTTTCAGATTTCCGCGATTGCTTTTTACGGCGGTCAGAGATGGGAGATAACTATGAACGCAGCATATGAAAAGCTTATGAAATGCTATGAGAGCGCGGAAAAGAAAATCAGCTTTAAGCCAAAGGTGGCGCTGGTTCTCGGCAGCGGTCTGGGCGATTACGCGGACACGATGGATATACAGCAAACGCTTGACTACCGCGAGTTGGATGGATTTCCTATATCCACGGTCGCGGGACACAAGGGGCGGTTTGTTTTTGGGTACGCGGGCGGAGTGCCTGTTGTTGCAATGCAGGGCAGAGTGCATTATTATGAGGGTTATCCCGTTACAGACGTTGTGCTGCCGATTAGGCTTATGAAGCTTCTCGGCGCGGACAAGCTGTTTCTTACAAACGCGGCGGGCGGAATTAACCCCGCGTTCAAGGCGGGCGACTTTATGCTGATTACCGACCACATAAGCGCGCTTGTTCCCTCGCCGCTTATCGGGGAGAATATTGACGAGCTTGGCGTTCGGTTTCCCGATATGTCGGAGGTTTATTCGCGCAGACTGCGCGCGATTATCGAAAACAGCGCGGCGGCAGAGGGTATTCCGCTTCAGCGCGGAGTTTATATTCAGACAACGGGCCCTAACTATGAAACTCCCGCAGAAATACGCGCTTACGGCAGACTGGGCGCTGACGCGGTGGGAATGTCCACGGCTATCGAGGCTATGGCGGCGCGCCACATGGGAATGGAAGTGTGCGGCATAAGCTGCATTTCAAACCTTGCGGCGGGAATTTCCGCGAACCCGCTTTCTCATGCAGAGGTTCAGGAAACCGCCGACAGAGTAGCGCCGCTGTTCAAGCGGCTTGTTACTAGGTCAATCGCGGATATGGGCAAGTGAAAACGCTTTGTGATATTTACCGCCCGATAACGGGCGCGCCGCTGCGCAACAGCGCGTGTTACCGCGAGATTTCTCCCTGTGCGGCGCTGAAGCCCTATATCCGCTGCTTTTGGGGAGGGGGCGGCTCTGACGGCGAGAGTATTGTTATTCCCGATACCTGCATGGATATCATATTCCGCATAAATCCCGTGAAAGGCGGCTGCACAGCCGCCTTTTGCGCTTTGGACGAGCGTTCACATTTTACAAGCGGACAGACGGGAGATATTTCCGAAACTTTCGCGATACGCTTTTACGCTTGGACGGCGGCGCTTTTTACAAGGCGGGGTTTTTCGGACAGCAAGAACAAAGCGTTTCCCGCTGAGGAATTTTTCGGCAGGCTGACCGGGGAGCTTTCGCGGCGGCTGGTGTACGCTCAAACGCTTGAGGAGCGCGCGGCAATTGCAGAAACGCTGCTAATCCGAGAACTGAACCCAAACGCAGCAAACGACAATCTGCTGAACGCGGTTTACTGTATGCTGAAAACGAGCGGCAGGGCGCGGGTGTCGGATATCTGCGGGTATACCGCCGTGTCGGAAAGAGGGTTGGAGCGGCTTTTTGCCGCAAATATCGGCGTGTCGCCCAAAGCGCTGTGTTCGCTTATGCGGTATCAGCTTTTGTGGCAGCAGCTTGTGCAGCCGCGCGGGATTGATATTCTTGACGCGGTGGAGAAATTCGGATATACTGACCAGTCGCATTTGCTTAATGACTTCAAGCGCCGCCATCTTATGACGCCGAACGAGGCGGTGCGGTATGCTATGAAAATCAGATGATGTCGGATTTTTGCAATACAAACGCAATTCCTTTTGCTATAATAAAAATACCGCAATTCAGCGGTGAAAGCGAAAGGAGTTTTGACATGGATACATTTGAAAAGGCAAGGGCGTTCGTTTACAGAAACGCGCGCCCTTTGGACTTGGCGCTTTGGCAGTTTCACTTTGAAAACGGAAGCAAGGAGGACGTTCTTCACGCGCTTAGCTTCTATCAGAACGAGGACGGCGGCTTTGGTCACGGGCTTGAACCCGACAATCTAAATCCCAATTCAATTCCGCTGGGCGCTTGGGCGGCGACCGAAATTCTTGTGCAAATCGGCGTTACAGACAGGAATCACCCAATTGTGGCGGGCTTGCTGAGATATCTGGACAGCGGCAGCGGCTTTGATGAAAAGCAACGCAAATGGCTTTGGACAATTCCCTCGAACAACGATTACCCCCACGCTATATGGTGGGAGCATAAGGACGGCGCGCCTGTCGGGTACAATCCCACGGCGGCGCTTGCGGGGTTCGCGCTTTGCGTGGCTGACGAAAAATCCGCGCTTTATGAAAAGGCAAAGGTCATTGCCGAGGAAGCGGCAAGGTGGTTTATAAGCACCGCGCCGTATGACGATATGCACGATATGCCGTGCTTTATCGCGCTTTACAATGAAATGCTGATAAGCGGCTTTCAGCCTGTCGATATGGACGAGTTCGCGTCAAAGCTGCGCGAGAGCGTAAAGCGTACCATCTGCGCTGACACGCAAAAGTGGGCGGCGGAATATGTGGCAACTCCCTCCACTTTTATAATGGCAAGGGAGAGTATGTTCTATGAGGACAACGCGCAACTTGCCGAATACGAGTGCGATTTTATCAAGAATTCGCAACTTGCGGACGGCGGCTTCAATGTTACTTGGCAATGGTGTACGGATTACAAGGAGTATGAAGTTGCGGCGAATATGTGGAGAGCAAAGTTTGCGCTGAAGAATATGCTCTATCTTAGAAATTTCGGCGCACTGTAATTATAGCACAGCAAAATGCCCCGTTTGGGATTGAACAGCGTTCAAATCCGACTGCGGGGCATTTTTTATTTATCAGGGAAAGCTTAGCGGGCTAGAATTATTTCCATAGCTTCATGGATAATATCCTCAAGCTCTTTTGCGCCGTCAATCACATAATCGGAAGCCGACAAATGCTCCTTCACCATTTGAGTATAGGCGGTTCTTGCGTACTTCAGATATGTATACATTTCATTGCGAATTTCATCTGCCGCAGCGCCTTTCATATCTCTGAGAACTCTGCGAGCCATTGCTATATCTAATGGCGTATCAATAAATATGCAGCAATCCAAATAGTCTTTAATCATTTTATGCTGATAAGCAAAGGGATAATCCAGCAATAAATAGTCATATTCGCCGCTGTGAATGATTTTTTCGATATCGGATTTCAGCGGGGATAAGTCCCACACCGAAACATCTGCGCCCTCTGACACCCATTTTGAAAAGTCCTCGACTTCACCCTCAAACGAGTAATCGTCAAAATACAGCGCCGCCGCTTTTGGAAGCTTGTCTTTAACCGCATTTACAACTGTTGTTTTTCCGCCCGCGGTTACAGCTCCGATAGCTATTATTTTCATCATGTTTCACTTGCCTTTGTAATCGTTTGCGATATCGCTCCAGAAAGGGTTTCATAAAAAAATACGGGATAAACAAAAACCGCTGGGCTTATTAAACTCAGCGGTTTTTGTTGGTGGGAGCGGGTGGATTCGGACCACCGAAGCGAAACGCAACAGATTTACAGTCTGCCCCCTTTGGCCACTCGGGAACGCTCCCATAAATATTTGATTTAGCAGGCAAGAGAGAAAGTGGAGCTGGTGGACGGACTCGAACCCCCGACCTGCTGATTACAAATCAGCTGCTCTACCAACTGAGCTACACCAGCGCATCTCTTTGTCCTGACGACTAGTATATTATATCACAAGGATTTCGATTTGTCAAGCGTTTTTTTGAAAAAAATTAAAAAATATTTGCAGCAATTTGTCGCAAGATTTTTAATCCTCTGAAATATATCAAAATTCGCAAAATTTTTTTGAAAAAGCTATTGACAAATCGAAAACCTTGTGATATAATTATATGCGTTGGATATCTGGGTGTGGCGCAGATTGGTAGCGCGCTACCTTGGGGTGGTAGAGGCCGCAGGTTCAAATCCTGTCACTCAGACCAAATAAGCACGGTAATTTTGATACGAGAGTATCTGAAACTACCGTGCTTTTTCTTTTTGCCTGAAAGCCTTTAATAAAGGACTTTCGGGCATTTTTGCTTTTTATGGATAGTTTCATTGTGGGGTTGTGGTATGGATTTTCGGCTTAAGTTTTCGTGGATTAGAGAGAAAAGAAATCATTCTGAAACTGTTCGTAGCAGGAATAGTTTCAGAGTGAGCAAAAGCTCCCAAATAGGGTTTTTCGAGGTCAAATGTTGACTTCGAAATCCCTTTTCGCTTTATTCAGTTATGGATCTTGTTATTACTACGCTTAATAGTACAGTGGGTATAATGCTTTGCGTTAGGATACAGGCTTGTTGCTTCATCAAAGGTTGTAAAAACTAATTC
>CAZKXB010000069.1:0-9295 GCA_964556595.1 uncultured Ruminococcus sp.
GAATTGCGCCGTCAGATTTTTCGTCAGATTGTACAAAATGAGCGCAGGCGGGCTGACGCCCGTCAAGCGAAAGTTGTGCAATATGGCGGAAAAGATGCAAGCAAGACGCGTACAAAATCTAAAAGATGGTCTTTGTGCGGTGTTGCCTTAGACCAAACAAGGAGGAAGCATGAGTTATTTCTGCAATAAATATCAGGTTATAGAGAAGAAAGCGCTTGCGGGCGGTATCTTTTCGGTCACGGTGAAAGCGCCCGACGCGGCAGCGGCTGCCGAGGTGGGACAGTTCGCCAATATACTGGCTGAGGGCTATACGCTGCGCCGCCCTATCTCCATCTGTGAGATAGATAAAGGGCAGGGCACGCTGCGCTTTGTGTTTGAGGTTCGCGGCAAGGGCACGGAGGCTATCTCCCATGTAAACGTGGGCGAAAATCTGGATATACTTGCGCCGCTTGGCAACGGCTTCAAAGCGCCCGCGGGCAAGAAAGTTATCGTTGTGGGCGGAGGAATAGGCGTTCCGCCGCTGCTTGGCATTGCAAAGAGCCACGGCGCGGACTGCACGGCTATTCTCGGCTTTAGAAGCTACGACAAGGTTATACTTGACAAGGAGTTTGCCGCTTTTGGCGCAAAGACCATTGTTTGCACAGATGACGGCTCGGTCGGATATCACGGAGTTGTTACCACACCTCTTGCGGAAGAAATCGCAAAGGGCGGCGTGGATATGGTGTGCGCGTGCGGCCCTGAGCCTATGATTAAGGCGGTGGTTGAGAAGTGCGCGGACAACAATATTCCGTGCAGAATTTCGCTTGAGCAGCGTATGGGCTGCGGCGTGGGCGCGTGCGTGGTTTGCAGCTGCATGACGGTAAGAAACGGGCAGCCGCATTATTCAAGAGTGTGCAAGGACGGCCCTGTATTCAACGCGGAGGAGGTAAGGTTTGATGGCTGATTTATCTGTAAAAATCGCGGGGGTGGATTTTAAGAACCCCGTTATTATGGCTTCCGGCGCTTATGGCAACGGCGAGTGCTATACCGACCTTTACCCGATTTCAAGGCTTGGCGGTATCTCCTGCAAGGGCATGACCATTGAGCCGAAGATGGGCAATGTTCCCCCAAGAATTGCGGAAACGCCGTCGGGTATTCTTAACTCCGTGGGACTTCAGAATATCGGCGTGCGCGGCTTTGTGGACTACTACCTTGACGCGCTTAAGGACGAGGGCGAGGGAACTGTAATAATCGCGAACGTTGCGGGCGCAACGCTTGACGATTACATCGCGGCAGCCGAGGTTCTGGAAAACAGCGCGGTTGATATGATTGAGCTTAACATTTCCTGCCCGAACGTCAAGGCGGGCGGCGCTACATGGGGAGTTACCACCGAGGGCGCTTCCGCCGTAACAAAGGCGGTAAGGGCGGTCACCAAAAAGCCGCTGATAGTGAAGCTTACGCCCAATGTCACAAGCATTGCGGATATCGCAAAGGCGGTTGAAGCCGAGGGCGCGGACAGCATTTCTGTAATAAACACCTTGCTTGGCATGAGAATTGACATCAGAAACCGCCGTCCTATACTTCACAACAATGTGGGCGGACTTTCGGGACCCGCTATATTCCCCGTGGCGGTGCGCTGCGTATGGCAGTGCTTCAACGCGGTTAAAATCCCGATAATCGGCATGGGTGGTATTTCCACATGGCAGGACGCGGTGGAAATGACGCTTGCGGGCGCTTCCGCTATCCAGATGGGTACGGCGATATTCACCGACCCCTACGCGCCGCTTAAGGTGATAGAGGGTCTGGAAAAATACATGGACGATAACGGAATTAAGTCCCTTTCCGAGCTTGTGGGACAGGTTAAGCCGTGGTGAGGTGCAGCCTATGAAAATAATGGCAGTGGATTACGGCGACACCCGCACGGGTCTTGCGATGTGCGATAAGAGCGAATTTATGGCAACACCGCTTAAGATAATCACCATGCGGGATTTTGATAAATGCGCTGAAATGGTCGCACAGGAGGCAAAGCTTAACGGCGCGGAAATGCTGGTGGTGGGCAATCCCATCAACATGAACGGAACTTACGGCGCGCGCAGCGAGAAATGCACCCTGTTTGCGGAGAAGCTTCGCGGTCTTGTTGATGTCGAGGTGAAGATGTGGGACGAGAGAAGCTCCACCGTCAGCGCAATCGGCATTATGAACGAGAACAACAAGCGCGGAAAAAAGCGCAAGGAGAGCCTTGACGCGGTTGCGGCGGCGATAATTCTGGAAGGGTATCTGGCTTACAGAAAAAATCACCCTGATGAATGAGAGTTTGTTATAAGACAGAAAATGAGCGGCATTTTTAAGTGCCGCTCAAATTTTTTTAATTTTCGGGAAGCCTGTGAGGAGAGGTTTTATTTCCTAGAACGCTGAAGCAGCTTTCCTGCTATGTAGAAAATCGCGAAGATTACAAGGTTTACGCAGACTATGCTTGCGCCGCAGGGGGCTTCCGCCGAAAAGGAAATGCTCATGCCCGCGACAACGCTTATCACCGAAATAACCGCCGAGCATATTGTCACCGAGCGGAAGCTTTTGAACACCCGCATAGCGCACAGCGACGGGAAAATTATAAGGCTTGATATAAGCATACTGCCAAGCAGCCGCATTCCCACAACAATGGTAACGGCGGTAAGCAGCGCGATAAGCATATTGTATGCGCCCGCGTTTGTGCCTGTGGCTCTGGCGAAGCTTTCGTCAAAGGTCACGGCGAAAATTCTGGTGTAGAACAGCACGAAAACCGTAAGCACCACCGCCGCAAGAATTATGCTGATAACCGCGTCATCAGCGTTGACGGATACTATTGTGCCGAAAAGGTAGCTTTCAAGGTCGATATTTGCGCCCGAAAGGGAGTTCGCCATAACTCCCACGGCAAGCGCGCCTGTGGAAAGCATTGCGATAGCGGCGTCCCCCTTAAGTCTGCCGTTATCGGACAGCCGCAGCAGGATAAACGCCGCCGCGACCACCACGGGAATTGCCACCGCCATTGGCGCGATATTCATAACCGAGGCTATCGCAAGCGCGCCGAAGCCCACATGGGAAAGCCCGTCCCCTATCATGGAATAGCGCTTAAGCACCAGCGACACGCCAAGAAGCGCGGCGCAAAGGCTGACAAGCACGCCCACAATCAGCATATAGCCTATGGCGGGAAATCTTGACATTGCGGTAAACATTTCAATCATTCGCGCTCACCGCCTCTCATAAACGCGGAGGCTTCGCTTTCGGCGAACTGCTGCTTTGTGCCGAAATACCAGCTTCCCGAACGCAGGCAGAGGATATGGCTTGCGTATTTCATTGCGGCGGTGATATCGTGGGTTACCATGATAACCGTAACGCCGCTTTTATTTATGCCCGAAATTATCCCGTAAAGTTCCGCTGTTACCATGGGGTCAAGACCCGACACAGGCTCGTCCAGAAGCAGCAGCTTTCTGGTGGCGCACAGCGCCCTTGCAAGCAGCACGCGCTGCTGCTGTCCGCCCGAAAGCTCCCTGTAAGAGCGGCGGCGAAGCTCCCATATGCCAAGCTTCATCATATTTTCCATGGCAAGCGCCCTGTCCTTTGCGGAGTAAAACGGGCGCAGCCCTCTGCGGTTAAGGCAGCCCGAAATCACCACCTCGCCCACGCTTGCGGGGAAGTCCTTCTGCGCGCCTGTCTGCTGGGGAAGATAGCCTATCTCGCTGCGGCGAAGCCCTTCCCCGAAATCAATACTGCCCGAAACGGGCTTTTTAAGCGACAAAAGCGCCTTTATCAGCGTGCTTTTTCCGCTGCCGTTTTCGCCGACAATGCAGAGATAATCGCCCGCGTTTACTTCAAAACTCATTTTGTCGATAACCGTCATATTCTCGTATGACAGCGTTATTTCGTTTGTTTTAATCAGTGCCATATTTATCCTAATATTTCTTTAAGTGAATTATAGTTTCTGCGCATAAGGGATATGTAGGTTTCGCCCGCCGCGAAATCGTCCGCGGTTATGTTGTGGCAGGAGTGAAATTCCACCACGGGAAGCCCCGCTTCCTTGGCAAGGCTGTCCGCGATATCGCGGTTGGAAAGCTCTATGCAGAACACGGCGGGAACGGTGTCGTTCTCCTTAAGCTTATCGCTGAGATAGGTCATTGTTCTGATGGAAGGCTCGGTATTGCTGCCGCAGCCGGGGAAAGCGGCGCTGTACGAAAGTCCGTATTCCTCAAAGAAATACAGCAGGGGAAACCTGTCGCCGAACACAAAACAGCGCTGCTCGTTCTGAAAAAGCTGCGCAAAATCCGCGTCAAGCTGTTCGATATCGGCTATGCAGCGGTCGGCGGCGGCTTTAAGCGCGTCCGCGTTTTCGGGGGAGATTTCGCAGGCGGCGTCGGCTATCGCGGCAACGATTTTTTCCGCGTTTTTGGGGGAAGTCCAGATATGCTCGTCATATTCGACTTCCTCATGGTCGTGGCTTTCGTCCTCGTCATGCTGCATACCCTCGGCGATTACTTCCTCATGAAGCTGCACGGAGTCGGTCATGCGCAGCGTTTTCACTTCGGGCGCGCCGTCAAGGATATTTTCCACCCACTGGTCGCTTTCGCCGCCGTTGTAGATAAACAGGTCGCACTCGCTGATGGTAAGCGCGTCCTTTGCGGAGGGGTCGTAGGAGTGGCTCTCCATGCCCGGTTTAAGCAGCAGCGTAACCTCCGCCGTATCGCCGAACACCTGCCGCGCAAAGTCATACGCGGGGAATATCGTAGTGACAACGCTCAGCTTTTCGCCCGATTTCTGTTCCGCCGCGCCGCAGCCCGCAAAGCCGCAAAGCAGCGCCGCTGCCGTTATAATTGCAAGTATTTTTTTCATTTGCGTCCCTCGTTTCTTTTGTCTGCGCAGCTTTCGCACAGTCCGTAGATTACCGTCTTGCCTATATCCACCGAGAAGCTGTGGCTGCTTTCGATATGGCGCTTGACGTCCGCCATAAAGCTACATTCCATATGGATAAGCTGCCCGCAGCCCTCGCATTTAAGGTGGAAATGGGTGTTGCAGTTCTCCTCGCTTAGCTGATACGAAGCGCCGCCGCCATCGCCTGTGTAGCGCTTAAGCACGCCCTGCTTTGCAAGGCGCGGCAGGGTGCGGTATACCGTAGCCTCGCCCACCGTAAGCTCGCCGCTGTGTATAAGCTCCTTTGCGGTGAAGCAGCCATCTCTGTGGCGCGAGAAAAACTCGACTATTTCATCGCGCTGCTTTGTGTTGTAGCTGTTTTTATCCATAACGCTCCCTCGCAAATTGATTTTGATTATCACTTTCAATTTGACATTATAGCATATTTCGGAATAAAATGCAAGTAGAATTATGAAAAATGTCGGGAATTGGGGGCAAAAAAGCGCTCCCCATTATGAGGAGCGCTGTTGCTTCAATCTTTTCCAAAGAGGATTGCCATAAAATTTCGCCGCGCGTGAAGCACTCGAATGATTTTCACTGTATCGGCTTCCACACGGTAGAATACGTTGTAGTTGCCGCAGACGATACGGCGGTAATCGGTTTTGATATTTATCCGAGCGGAAAGCGGTGTGCCGATTTCGGGGAAATCTCTTAGCTGCCCCATTTTTCTGACGATATCACCGATAATATTCGCGGCAGATTTTGCGTTGTCCAAATCAACAGAAATGTATTCCCGAATTTCTCTTAAATCATTTCTCGCTTCATCTGTTATGAAAAGATTATACATCATTATTCAGGAACTCCTTTTCAATTTCCGTAAAAGGAATCCACCCCTTTTCTCTCGCTGAGCGTTCGCCTTTTTCAAGTTCATTCATCAGCTTCATGGCTGCGTTGATTTTTTCGTACTCATCAATATCCATGATAACATAGCGACCCCTGCCGTTTTTGGTGAGAAACACAGGCTCGCTGTTTGCAACGTCACGCAAAACTTCGTTGTAATTGCGCAAATCCGAAACAGGCTTAATATTTGGCATTACATATCAACTCCTCTCGTGCTGAATGTATTGTATCATAATTTTACGAAAAAGTCAACCGCAAATTGTACGAAATGCGTGCGGCAAAAAAGCGCTCCCCATAATGGGGAGCGCCGTTGCCTGCATATTATTGCCTGTCAGAAATTTCTGCCGTTCCAGCCCCAGTCATCAGTGGCGGAGTATTTTACATAAATCTTGTCTGCGGGAACGCCCAGAACCTCCCCGTAAATGCGGCAGATTTCCCCCGTAAGCTTATTATAGCAATCAGAAGAAGCGCCGCCGAACAGGCTTACTTCCACAAAGGCAAGCTTTTCGCTTTTCTCGCCCTTGAAGTACATGGAGCAGTTCTGCTCAAAGCCCAGCATAAGCCAGCCCTCGCTTTTGCCCACAAGGCTTATCGCCTTGCCAAGTGCGGATTTAAGCGCGGTTTCCTGCTGCTGTGTGATGGAAGCGGAGTATTTTGTGTTGATAAACGGCATTGTCGGTATCCTCCTTTATTCTGCGGCAGCGGCAGCTTTTTTAAGGCTGTGCTGCTTCTGGTCGTAGTCCTTGGTTTCCTTGGCGGTAACGCCCGAAAGCATTATCAGCGCGAACATATTGGGTATTGCCATAAGGGAATTTACGATATCCGCAATTGTCCACACAGCTTTAATGGTCATGTACGGACCTATGGCGATAGCGGCGATGTAAACCCAGCGGAATATCTTTGTTACTATCGGCTTTGAGCCTACAAGATATGCAAGGCAGCGCTCGGAATAATAATTCCAGCCGAGGATTGTGGTGAACGCGAAGAACACAAGGCAAATCATAAGGATAAACGCGGGGATTTCGGGCGGCAGGAAGGAAAGTCCGTTCTGGAATGCGTCAGTGGTTATTTCAACGCCCTGAAGTCCCTTTTTGTGGCTGCCGCAGACGAGGATTGTAAGTCCCGTCATGGTGCAGATTACTATGGTGTCGATAAAGGTACCGGTCATGGTTACAAGACCCTGACGGACGGGGTCGTTTGTCTTTGCGGCTGCGGAAGCGATAGGCGCAGAGCCAAGTCCCGCTTCGTTGGAGAATATTCCGCGCTTGATACCCTGCTGCATGGCGATGAAAATTCCGCCCAGAGCGCCGCCACCCACTGCTTCAAAGCTGAACGCGCCCGCAAATACCTCTGCGATTGCGGCGGGAATTTTGGTGATATTGCAGCCGAGGATTGTCAGCGCGCTGATAACGTACAGTATCGCCATAAAGGGAACTACCACCTGCGAGATGGAGGAAATTCTCTGTATGCCGCCGATTATTACAAGCGCCGCGCCGATTGTGATAACCGCGCCCGCGATTATTGTGGAGAGCGAGAAATCTCCCCAAGGCAGCGAAATCATTTCGCTCTTGAAGAAGCCGCCCACGGCGCTGCTTATGCTGTTAATCTGGGAGAACGTACCGATACCGAACAGTCCCACAAACACGCCGAACACCGCAAACACCTTTGCAAGCCATTTCCAGCGCTTGCCCATGCCGTTTTCTATGTAGTAGAACGGGCCGCCCAGCTTGTTTCCGTTGCGGTCGGTGATGCGGTATTTTATGGCGAGCAGACCCTCTGCGTATTTGGTCGCCATGCCGAAAATTGCGGCAAGCTCCATCCAGAACAGCGCGCCCGCGCCGCCTACCGATATTGCAAGCGCAACGCCCACGATATTTCCTGTGCCGATGGTTGCGGAAAGCGCCGTGCAAAGCGCGCCGAAGCTGCTTACGTCACCGTCGCCGCCCTCCTCGTTCTTCACCATGAATTTAAGCGCCCTGCCAAGTCTGCGGAACTGTACGCCGCGCGTGCGGATTGTCAGAAAAATTCCGCCGAAAAGGATAAGCACCATAAGCGGTATCGCTATAACTCCGTCTATGGAAGAAAGCACGTCCATTATGGAGAACGCCTTTTCCTCCGCAGCTTCCGCCGCTGTTGAAATAAGATTTAGCATCATAATTTTACTCCGTTGATTTTGTTGATTTTTTGCTTTAGGTCAAATTCCAGTCAATCGGCGCTATGCCGTTTGCCGAGAGAAACTCGTTCGCCTTGGAAAAATGCCTGCACCCGAAGAAGCCGTTGTATGCCGAAAGGGGACTTGGGTGGGCGCACTGAAGCACAAGGTGCGCGGGATTTGTGATAAGTCTTGCCTTTGCGCGCGCATTTCCGCCCCAAAGCAGAAATACTATCGGCTGCTTGCGCTCGTTAAGCAGCTCGATAACGCGGTCGGTGAGGATTTCCCAGCCCTGTCCCTTGTGGCTGTTCGCCTGTCCCTCGCGCACCGTAAGCACGGTGTTCATAAGCAGTACGCCGCTTTTCGCCCACGCGGTAAGTTCGCCGTGCGGGGGAGGCTGTATGCCGAGGTCGGCGTTAAGCTCCTTAAAAATATTTTGCAGCGAGGGCGGCGGCTGAACTCCCTTTTTTACCGAGAAGCAAAGCCCGTGCGCCTGTCCTGCGCCGTGATAGGGGTCCTGCCCGATTATCACCGCTTTTACATCGCTGTACGAGGTGTAGCGCAGCGCGTTGAATATATCCTGCATGGGCGGGAATATATTGCGGCTGCCGTATTCCGCTTTAAGAAATTCGCGCAGGCGCAGGTAATAATCCTTTTGAAACTCGCCGCCAAGCAGCGCGTCCCATTCGTTTCCTATATTAACCATGGCGTCACTTCTTTTTCTTTTTGTAGTGCGGGTTTTTGGCTCTTTTGGGCTTTGCGGAGAAGCCGAAGCTGCCTATTTTCTTGCCAAGCGCGAAATAAGTTCCGTGCGCGTAGGTCATAAGTCCCGCTTTTTCTATCATCAGCCTGCCCTTTTCGTCAAGCAGGTATTCCGCAACGTTCGCCGAAACAATCTCCGCAATAAACATATCGTGGCTGCCCTGCGGGAGAATATCGGTGACTTTGCACTCCAGCGAAATGGGGCACTGCTCAATCTGCGGCGCGGAGATTACATTGCATTTCTGCGGCGTAAGGCGCTGCTTTGCAAGCTTATCCTCGTCACGCCCGCTTTTTATGCCGCAGTAGTCAACCTGCCGCACGAAGCTTGAGGGCATCATGTTTATAACAAACTCGCCGCTCTCCTTTATTATGCCGTAGCTGTTGCGGCTAGGTCTTACCGAAATATAGGTTTTGGGCGGGTCGGAATTTATAATTCCCGTCCATGCTACGGTAAGCGCCGCGGGCTTTTCGACTGTACCGCAGCTTACAAGCACCGCGGGCACGGGGGCAAGCAGCGTACCGCCGTTTTTTTGCACCTTTTCCATTATGCCAATCCTTTCATCATTAGGCAACACCGCACAAAGACCATCTTTTGGATTTTGCACGCGCCTTGCTTGCATC
>CAZKXB010000070.1:0-8930 GCA_964556595.1 uncultured Ruminococcus sp.
GGCTAAACCTCATGCGCGAATTAAATTGTCGATTAAATTTGCCTTGAGCGACCCTCATCACCCGCTTCGCGGGAGCTTCCCCCAGTGGGGGGAAGCCTTACGCTGCGACTTTAATTTCGCGCAGGGCGGTTGCGCTTTGCGCAAACGCTCGGTCATTTTATTAAGCCGCAAATGAAATTTCAATCTCTTTTGCAATCATCTGGGAATGTGCGATTAAAAACTCACGGCAGAACTGCACTATTTTATCCAGCTTTACCGCAACCTCGGCAGTGTACGCGATATCGTTGCAGTCGGGGCATTTAAGGCAGGGAACGTTCTTGACGATAACCGTGCCGTCCTCGAAATTGACGGTATGCGTGGTGGTGGAAGCAATGTAATCAGTCTTGCAGTCACAACATCTCATGGTTATTCCTCCTCGTTTTCATATCAGGATTAAAGTGTTCCAAGTCAGGCTCATAGACAGTAATAACAGACAACACACCATCGTCTATCACAACGACAAAGTGTATGTATCTTCCGGCAGAAGTACGCCCGCATACCAATGCGGAATTGCTGTCCCCATCGGGAGGATAATATTCAATTATCTCCGCGTTGCCTAACGAATAAATCAAATCTGAAATTGTAAACAGTCTTTCTTCAAAACGCTCCTGACAATGCTTCTTTACTATAAATCTGCTTTGGGCAAAAGCGTCAGATATTTCATTCAGCGTAATACGATTAAAAGCTTCAGCTTTTTCAGAAGATGTATCCATAAATCCTCCTGTCTGTATTATATCCCATACAATTAAAAAAGTCAAGAAATCAAATACAAAAACAGCGGCGCAATGCGCCGCTGCATAGTGAGCAATCAAATCATGCTGTCCTCCCAGCAGTCGGGGGCGGTCAGACCGAACATCTTCACCACCGTGGGCGCAACGTTCGCAAGTCCGTAGTTGCCGTCCTTGATGGAGTACTTCACGTCCTTATCATAAATGATGAACGGAACAGGGTTCAGCGAGTGCGCGGTTCTTACGTTAATCTCGCCCTTCTTGTTCTTTTCAAGCATCTCGTCAGCGTTGCCGTGGTCAGCCGTAACAAGCATGGTCACGCCGTACTCGTCACAAACCTCCATCAGGCGCGCAAGACCGAGGTCAACCGCTTCCACGCCGACAATCGTTGCCGCCATAGAGCCTGTGTGTCCCACCATGTCGCCATTCGGGAAGTTGCAGCGCAGGAAGTCATACTTCTTGGACTTAATAGCTTCAATAAGCGCGTCCACAATCTCCGCGGACTTCATCCACGGGCGCTGGTCAAAGCTTACATTGTCGGACGGAATTTCCACATAATCTTCCAGTTCCTCGCTGAATTTACCGCTCTTGTTGCCGTTCCAGAAATAGGTAACATGACCGTATTTCTGGGTTTCGGAAATAGCGAACTGCTTCATTCCCGCATTTACGAAAACCTCGGACAGCGTGTTGGTAATTTCGGGGGGATTTACAAGGAAGCGCGCGGGAAGCTTCAAATCGCCGTCATACTGAAGCATACCTGCATAGCAAACATCAGGCTTCTTGCCCCTGTCGAAGTAGTCAAATTCCTCCATATCGAAAGCCATGGAAAGCTCGATAGCGCGGTCGCCGCGGAAGTTGAACAGAATTACGCTGTCGCCGTCCACAATCTTGCCCACAGGCTCACCGTTCTCGGCGATAACAAACGCGGGCAGGTCTTGGTCGGAGGAAACTCCGCTTTCAGCCGCAAGGGTGTCAAACGCTTCAAGCGCGGAAGCAAACTGTCTGCCCTCGCCCTTTACATGGGTATCCCAGCCGCGTTTAACCATCTCCCAGTCAGCCTGATATCTGTCCATGGTGATTTTCATACGTCCGCCGCCGGAAGCAATGCGCGCGTCAAAATCAGCGCCGTTAAGTTCGGCGAAAACGTCCTCAAGCTGCTTGATATAGGTGTTTCCGGTCATTGGGGGAACGTCACGTCCGTCAAGCAGAGCGTGTACGCGCACCTTGGAAACTCCGTCCGCCTTGGCACGCTTAACCATGCTGATAAGGTGGCTGATGTTGGAGTGAACGTTGCCGTCCGACAGCAGTCCGATAAAGTGCATGGTGGAATTTTTGGATTTGGCATTGTCGGCAAGTTCTTTCCATGCGGGGGATTCGTACATCTTGCCGCTTTCAATGCTTTCGTTTACAAGCTTAGCGCCCTGCGAGTAAATCTGACCGCAGCCCAGCGCGTTGTGACCAACCTCGGAGTTGCCCATGTCGTCATCGGTGGGCAGACCAACCGCGCCGCCATGCGCCTTAAGGCGTGTCATGGGGCAGGTAGCCATCAGCTTGTCAAGAGTAGGCGTGTTAGCCTCGGTAACAGCGTCGCCAAGTCCAGTCTTGGAAAATCCAACGCCGTCCATTACAACCAGTAATACGGGTTTTGACATTATTTTGTTCCTTTCTTTAAGGCGGAGCGACCGCTCTTTTAATGAATAATGTATAATGAATAATGTACAATGAATGTGTCAGAGCGTTTGCACTTCGTGCAACCGCCCTGACTTATTTCAAAGCTGCTAATTAACAATGTTCATTGTAAGCTTTGGCGCGCGAAGCGCGCAGATTGTCTGCGCGCAGCGCAGACATTCGTACATTGTACATTGTTCATTGTTCATTGTTCATTGTTCATTGTACATTGTACATTGTTCATTGTTCATTGTTCATTATTCATTGTTCATTATTCATTGTTCATTATCAATTATTTTCCGCTGCCTTGATAATCGTTGTGAAATCAGCCGCCTTGAGGGACGCGCCGCCGATAAGACCGCCGTCTACGTTCTTCTTGGAAACAAGCTCGGCTGCGTTTCCTGCGTTCATAGAGCCGCCGTACTGGATTGTGATTGCTTCTGCAACCTCTGCGCCGTACAGCTTTGCAAGAGTAGCGCGGATAAATGCGCAGACTTCCTCAGCTTGGTCAGCGGTAGCGGTCTTGCCTGTGCCGATAGCCCATACAGGCTCGTAAGCGATAACGCACTTCTTAACGTCCTCTGCGGAAATGCCGAAGAAATCAAGCTTAATCTGGCGCGCGATAACTTCCTCAGTGATGTTGCACTCGCGCTCCCACAGAAGCTCACCAACGCAAACGATAGGCTTAAGACCTGCTGCAAGAGCAGCCTTGGTTCTCTTGTTTACGGTTTCGTCTGTTTCAGCAAAGTACTGTCTGCGCTCGCTGTGACCGAGTACAACGTACTCTACGCCCATCTCAGCCAGCATATCTGCGGAAATCTCGCCTGTGAAAGCGCCGCTCTTTTCAAAGTGGCAGTTCTCAGCGCCGATTTTGATGTTTGTGCCCTCGGTAGCAGCAAGAGCAGTTTCAAGGTTTGTAAAGGGAACGCAGGCAACGATTTCAACGGAATTTACGTCCTTAACCATAGGCGCAAGCTCGGTAAGCAGAGCCTTAGCCTCAGGACGGGTCTTGTTCATCTTCCAGTTGCCCGCAATTATTGCTTTTCTTGTAGACTTGTTCATGATTATTTCCTTTCTTAAAAAGGCTTACCGCCTTGGGGTGGAGAAAAGCCTTCCCCCCGTGGGGGGAAGGTGGCTGAGCGAGTGCGCTTCGCGCAATCGCCTTGCGCACTTCGTGCGCCGTGACTGATGAGGGCTGTTACAAATTTAATCTAATCAACAATTTAATTCGCGGATTAAGGTTCGCCCTCATCAGTCAGCGCTAACGCGCTGCCAGCTTCCCCCCACGGGGGGAAGCCTTTCGCGCCGAATTTAATTCGCACCACCGCACACGAAGTGCAAATGCTCATTCATTGTTCATTGTACATTTGACACAGGGCGCGCGCAGCGCGCAGGGCAGTTGCACGAAGTGCAAATGCTCGATTACTTGTCCTGAATTACATCAATACCGGGAAGCACCTTGCCCTCAAGGTATTCGAGAGAAGCGCCGCCGCCTGTGGAGATGTGGCTCATCTTGTCAGCATAGCCGAGGTTGATTGCAGCAGTAGCGGAGTCGCCGCCGCCGATAATGGTTGTAGCGCCGTCAGCAGCCGCAAGAGCCTCGCATACGGCAACTGTGCCCTTCTTAAGAACAGGGTTCTCAAATACGCCCATAGGACCATTCCATACAACAGTCTTGGCAGCCTTAGCTTCAGCCGCAAACAGCTCCATTGTCTTTGTGCCAATGTCAAGACCCATCATGTCAGCGGGAATCTTGTCGGAATCAACAACGCTAACCTCAATAGGAGCGTCAATGGGGTCGGGGAAATTCTTCGCGATTGTGGTATCAATAGGCAGAAGCAGCTTCTTGCCAAGCTTTTCAGCCTTTGCAATCATTTCCTTGCAGTAGTCAATCTTCTCATCATCAACAAGAGAAGTACCAACCTCAAAGCCCTTAGCCTTAAGGAATGTGTAAGCCATGCCGCCGCCGATAATCAGCGTATCGCACTTTTCAAGCAGGTTGGAAATAACATTCAGCTTGTCCGCAACCTTAGCGCCGCCCAGAATTGCAACGAAAGGACGAACGGGGTCCTCAACGGCATTGCCGAGGAAGTCAATCTCCTTGTTCATAAGGTAGCCGACAGCGGTTTCCTTAACAAACTTTGTAACGCCCGCTGTGGAAGCGTGCGCTCTGTGCGCAGAACCGAAAGCGTCCATAACAAAGAACTCGCCGTCAACAAGGTCGCCAAGCTCCTTGGAGAAGCCCTCGCCGTTCTTGGTTTCGTCAGCGCCGCGGAAACGTGTGTTCTCCAGAACAACGATTTCGCCATCGTTCATAGCCGCAACAGCAGCCTTTGCGTTGTCGCCGACAACTGTGTCGTCGGGCGCGAATGTAACCTTTGCGGAAACCAGCTCTGCCAGTCTGTCAGCAGCAGCCTTAAGGGAGAACTTAGCCTCAGGGCCGTTCTTCGGCTTGCCAAGGTGGGAGCAAAGAACAACCTTTGCGCCGTTCTCGGTCAGCTTGTTGATGGTGGGGAGAGCAGCGACAATTCTGTTGTCGTTAGTGATTTTTCCGTCCTTCATGGGAACGTTGAAATCCACTCTGACAAGAACCTTCTTGCCCTTTACCGCCAAATCCTCTACGTGTTTTTTGTTAAGCTTGCTCATGGTATATATTCCTTTCGTTTTGAAATATTGAACATTCTAAGGCGCAATTGCAGAACATACGCCCACAAGATATATTGTACAACATTTTATTATATTTTGCAAGGGCTTTTTGAAATTATTCTGAGATTTTTTTAACAAAAAAATCCCCGCCGTCAGGGGCGGGGAATAAATATCAAACTGGGAGTTCGGTAGGCTGCAATTTAAGCTTAATCAAATTCATTTCTGCTTCGATTATTTTAGCTGTTTCAACCGCATTTTCCTCCATAGCTGATTTCAGAATACGCTTCAGCATTGCATATTCATCAATCAGATAGCCGTCATATTGCTTATCAGTCTGTCCCATATATTCACCCCCTAATTTCAAAGCCTGTGCTTCTATACATAATTATACCGCACTATCGCAGATTTGTCAAGCGCTCGGAGGGCAAATTTGTTGCACGCAAAAAGGCTTCCCCTTGAGGGGAAGCTGTCGGGGCGAAGCCACGACTGATGAGGTGGTGCAACAGTTCAAACTTAATCAACAATTCAATTGTCGATTGAATTAAATTTGTTGCAACACCTCATCCGTCACCTTCGGTGACACCTTCCCCTCAAGGGGAAGGCTTTAGCGCGCGAATTTAATTGTCGATTAAATTTGCCTTGAGCAACCCTCATCAGTCACCTGCGGTGACAGCTTCCCCCAAAGGGGGAAGCCTTTCGCTGCGCGAATTAAATTGTTGATTAAATTTTATTTGTTGCACCACCTCATCAGTCGGGGCTACGCCCCGCCAGCTTCCCCCAAAGGGGGAAGCCTTTTGCTGCAACTTTAATTTCGCGCGCGAAAAAAGCCTTCCCCCCGTGGGGGGAAGGTGGATTAACGACCGCTAAGCGGTCGTTAAGACGGATGAGGGCTAAACCTCATGCATGAATTAAATTGTAGATTAAGTTAAATTTGTACCACCCTCATCAGTCAGCGCTAACGCGCTGCCAGCTTCCCCCAAAGGGGGAAGCCTTTCGCTGCGACTTTAATTTCTCGCTCAGCGAAGCGGGCGCACGAAGTGCGCAGAGCGACCGCGAAGCGGTCGTTCGGTCATTTGTCATTTGTCATTTGTCCATTATTCATTGTTCATTATTCATTGTTCATTATTCATTGTTCATTGTTCATTATTCATTATTCATTGTTCATTATTCATTGTTCATTGTTCATTATCCATTTCCCCCTTGAATAAAATCGCGGAATATGCTATACTATACTCATCACTTTGAAACAGAAAGGACTTCCGCTATGGAGCTTATCAACATCAAAAAAATCACCAAGGAATATTCCCCCTACCGCTGGCAGATAAACGGCAGCGACCCTTATACCGAGGAAATGACAATGTTCACCCTGACGGGCAAAAATGTAACCTATGCCCTCGCCGCGCTTGAAAGCGGACATCTGGCGCACGTTTATTACGGCAAGCGCGCTGATGATGAGGATTTGTCCTACCTGCTGCGCTTGTATGAGAACCCCTATACCCCCAAGGTAAACGAGCGCGATATGGGTACTTTTATGGACTCCGCGCCTTTTGAATACCCCTGCCACGGTATCGGCGACTACCGCGAGCCTGCCATCATGCTTATGGATAATAAGGGCATGAGCAGCCTTGATTTGCGCTATGTTTCCCATGAAGTAATCAAGGGCAAGCCGCAGCTTTTCCAGCATTTAGAGGACTGCACCGTGCAGCTTCCCGCCACTTTTGCTGACGAAAACGAGGCGCAGACCCTCGCCGTCACCCTCTGCGACAAGCGCACGGGACTTAACGTAATCCTCTATTACACCGTCTTTGCCGACCTTGACGTAATCACCCGCAGCGTAAAGCTTGTAAATAAGGGCGCGGAAGCCTTTGACGTGCGCCGCGTACTTTCGGGCTGTGTGGATTTTGATAATGACGAGTTTGATTTTATCACCCTCAACGGTTCTTGGGCGCGTGAGCGTGTTATGGAGCGCTGCCGCCTGCACCACGGCAAGCAGAGCGTTGACAGCGTAAAGGGCGAAAGTTCCCACCAGAACAACCCCTTTGTGGCGCTTGTGTCGCACAACGCCGACGAGGATATCGGCGAAGCTTACGGCTTTAATCTGGTATACAGCGGAAATTTCTTTGCGCAGGCGGAAGTAACTCAGCATAAGAAAACCCGCCTTGTTATGGGTATAAATCATTTTGATTTTGGCTGGAAGCTTGCCCCCAATGCCGAGTTTACCGCGCCTGAGCTTGTCATGGTGTACTCCGCAAATGGTATCGGAGAAATGTCCCGCACATTCCACGATTTGTACCGCGGTCATCTTATCCGCGGTGAATATAAGGACAAGCGCCGCCCAATCCTCATCAACAACTGGGAGGCTACCTATTTCAATTTCGACACCGAAAAGCTTATTGATATCGCAAAGCAGGCTTCACAGCTTGGCATTGAAATGCTGGTTATGGACGACGGCTGGTTTGGTCACAGGGACGCCGACAACAGTTCCCTCGGCGACTGGTTTGTCTATGAAAAGAAGCTTAAGGGCGGTCTTAAATACCTTGTGGACGAGGTAAACAAGCTTGGCATGAAGTTTGGTTTGAGCCGGAGATGATTTCCCCCGACAGCGAATTGTACAAGGCTCACCCCGACTGGGCAATCCAGATAGAGGGAATGTCCCTTACCCAAAGCCGTCAGCAGTATGTGCTTGATTACAGCCGCAAGGAAGTCCGCGACCATATCTACGGCATGATGAGGAAAATCCTCGACAGCGCAAATATCGAGTACATCAAGTGGGACATGAACCGCCAGCTTACCGAGGTAGGCTCAAACGCGCTTCCCGCCGACCGTCAGCGTGAGCTGTGGCACAGATACGTCCTTGGCGTTTATGATGTTATGGACAGGCTGACCCGCGATTATCCCTATATTCTTCTGGAGAACTGCTCGGGCGGCGGCGCAAGATTTGACGCGGGAATGCTGTTCTATTCCCCCCAGATTTGGACTTCGGACGACACCGACGCAATAGAGCGCCTTAAAATTCAGCATGGTACTTCTATTTGCTATCCCGCTTCCGCAATGGGCGCGCACGTTTCGGACTGCCCCAACCACACCGTTGGCAGAACCACGCCGTTCTCCACCCGCGGAAATGTCGCAATGGTGGGAACTTTCGGCTATGAGTTGGACGTTACCAGAATTCCCGAAGCCGACCGCAATGAAATCCCCGCGCAGGTGGAGATGTTCAAGAAATTCAACCCGCTTGTGCGCACAGGCGACCAGTACCGCATTGGCAATGTTTTTGAGGACAATATGTGGGACGCGTGGATTTTTGTCGCCAAGGACAAGAGCGAAGCCGTGTTCACCTTTGTGCAGGTGCTTGGCAGACCGAACTACGGCAGCCGCCGCATAAAGCTGAAAGGTCTTGACCCCGCAAAGCGCTATCTCAGCAGCCAGACAGGCGAAGTCCACAGCGGCGCAGCCCTCATGAACTGCGGCATAAACGTAAATCTCCACGGCGATTTCTCCTCAGTGGTGGTGCATTTTAAGGAACAATGAACAATGAATAATGAACAATGAATAATGAACAATGAATAATGAATAATTGACAAATGACAAATGACAGAGCGGTTGCACCAAAGGCTTCCCCTTGAGGGGAAGCTGGCGGGGCGTAGCCCCGACTGATGAGGTGTTGCAACAAATTTAATTTAATCAACAATTTAATTCGTGATTTAAGTTACGCCCTCATCCGTCACGGCGCACGAAGTGCGCAGGGCGATTGCGCGAAGCGCACTCGCTCGCTCATCCGTCACGGCTTCGCAGAGCGACCGCTAAGCGGTCGTTAATCCACCTTCCCCCCACGGGGGGAAGGCTTTTTTG
>CAZKXB010000071.1:0-8548 GCA_964556595.1 uncultured Ruminococcus sp.
CCGTCCCGTATGAATATCGGTCAGGTGCTTGAGGTTCACCTCGGCTATGTTGCAAAGGCGCTTGGCTGGAAGATTTCCACCCCCGTATTTGACGGCGCACACGAGCAGGATATCCGTGAGCTTTACGATATCGCACGCGAGAAGCGCAGCGAGCTTATCGGCGAGGATTCGCCCGATCTTGACTTTACAAAGCTGCCGCTTACCTCCGACTGCAAGACGCTGCTTACGGACGGCAGAACAGGCGAGAAGTTTGACGCGCCCGTTACTGTCGGATATATGTATTACCTTAAGCTTCATCACCTTGTTGATGATAAAATCCATGCGCGTTCGACAGGTCCTTACTCGCTGGTTACTCAGCAGCCTCTGGGTGGTAAAGCCCAGTTCGGCGGTCAGCGTTTCGGCGAGATGGAAGTTTGGGCGCTGGAGGCTTACGGTGCGGCTTATACCTTGCAGGAGATACTCACCGTTAAGTCCGATGACCTTATGGGTCGACAGAAAACCTACGAAGCAATCGTTAAGGGCGAGCCTGTTCCGAAGCCTGGCGTGCCTGAGTCGTTCAAGGTTATGATAAGCGAACTTCAGGGTCTTGGTCTTGATATCAGAATTCTCGATGAGAATAATGAGGAGATTGACCTTAAGCAGGACCTTGAGGACGAGTATGAGGGTTCTTATGCTCCCAATGACACCTTTGAAGCAGATTATCAGACCAACGAGAACGAGCTTCAGGGCTTTGGTATCGTTGACGAGGAAGGCGAGGAGATAGTTTCCGAACCCTCCGAGGACGATATGGCGTACAGCGAGGACGATGGCGATTATTACGATGACGCCGACGGCTTCGACGAGGACGACGAATAATCAACGGCTGTGCCGCGCAGACCGTATACGGTCTGTCGGCATTGCCATAAAGCTCCCATGCGGGGAAACCTCCGCACGGAAACTGATACATTCGGCTAAAATCAGAGAACCGCGCCGCGGCGCAGTTCAAGAGAGATGAGGTATTAAATTGAGTTTTAATGTTTTTGAGTCAATGAAAATCGGACTTGCCTCTCCCGACCAGATCAGAGAGTGGTCTTACGGCGAAGTCCTTCGCCCCGAAACAATAAATTACCGTACCCAGAAGCCGGAAAGGGACGGCTTGTATTGCGAGAAGATATTCGGTCCGCAGAAGGACTGGGAGTGTAACTGCGGCAAGTACAAGCGTATCCGCTATAAGGGCAAGATATGCGAAAAGTGCGGCGTTGAGGTTACGCGCAGCAAGGTAAGACGTGAGCGTATGGGTCATATCGAACTGGCAGCGCCCGTATCTCATATCTGGTATTTCAAGGGTACGCCCTCCAGAATAGGTCAGGTGCTTGACATCTCCCCGAAAAGACTGGAGGAGGTTCTGTACTTCACAAAGTATATAGTAATCGACCCCGGAGAAACCAAGGAGCTTTCCAAAAATCAGCTTCTTGATGAAAAGGAGTACGCAGGCTTCCGCACAAAGTACGGCAATGATTTCAAGGCAGGCATGGGTGCAGAAGCTATAAAGGAACTGCTTAAGGAAATCGACCTTGACAAGCTTTCCGAGGAACTTAAAGAGGAACTTTCCACAACCCAGCAGGGTCAGAAGCGCGTTAAGCTGCTTAAGCGTCTTGACGTTATTGAAGCTTTCCGTATTTCGGGCAACCGCCCTGAGTGGATGATACTGGACTGCGTTCCCGTTATTCCTCCCGATATCAGACCTATGGTACAGCTTGACGGCGGCAGATATGCAACCTCCGACCTTAACGACCTGTACCGCCGCGTTATCAACAGAAATAACCGTCTGGCAAAGCTTATCCAGATGCGCTCTCCCGAACTTATCATAAGAAACGAGAAGCGTATGCTTCAGGAGGCTGTTGACGCGCTTATCGACAACGGCAGACACGGCAGAGCCTACACAGGTTCCAACAACAGACCGCTTAAGTCGCTTTCCGATATGCTTAAGGGTAAGCAGGGACGTTTCCGTCAGAACCTGCTTGGTAAGCGTGTTGACTATTCGGGACGTTCCGTTATCGTAGTAGGTCCTGACCTCAGAATGGACCAGTGCGGTCTGCCCAAGGAGATGGCTCTTGAGCTGTTCAAGCCGTTTGTGCTGAATGACCTTGTTGTCAACAACGCCGCCGCTAACATCAAGCAGGCAAAGAAGATGGTTGAGCGCGCAGAGGACAGAGTCTGGGACTCCCTTGAGAGAGTTATCAAGGATCACCCCGTTCTGCTTAACCGTGCGCCTACGCTGCACAGACTGGGTATTCAGGCGTTCTCTCCCGTGCTTGTAGAGGGTCGCGCAATCAAGCTGCACCCCCTGTGCTGTACCGCGTTCAACGCCGACTTCGACGGCGACCAGATGGCGGTTCACCTTCCCCTTTCCGCAGAAGCGCAAGACGAGGCAAGAAACCTTATGCTTGCCGCAAAGAACCTGCTTAAGCCCTCTGATGGACGTCCTGTTGCCGTTCCTACGCAGGATATGGTTCTGGGCGCTTACTACCTTACCATCGAAAAGGACGGAGAAAAGGGCGAGGGCAAGGTATTCCGTGACGCTAACGAAGCGCTGATGGCATATCAGGACGGAATAATTTCCATTCACGCTAAAATCAAGGTTCGCGTAATAAAGGACCTTGGCGATACAAGAATTTCCCGCCTTGTTGATACAACTATCGGACGTATCATATTCAATGAACACGTTCCGCAGGATTTGGGCTATGTAGACCGTACCAATCCCGAACACCAGCTCGACTATGAGATTGGCTTCAAGGTTGGCAAGAAGCAGCTTGGTCAGATAATCGACCGCTGCCTTAAGGTTCACGGCACGGCAACAACAGCACAGGTGCTGGATAAAGTCAAGGCGCTTGGCTATAAGTATTCCACACGCTCCGGTATCACCGTTGCGGTGTGCGACGCGGAAATTCCGCCCCAGAAAGCGGAAATCATGGCAGACGCAGAGGCAAAGATTGACAAAATCAACAAGCAGTTTGCGCGCGGCTTTATTTCCAATAACGAGAGAAAATCCGCATTTATCAATATATGGAACACTGCAACAGAGGACGTTGGTAAGGCGCTTACCGACAACCTTGACCAGTACAACAACATCTTTATGATGGCGGACTCTGGTGCGCGTGGTTCTATCAACCAGATAAGACAGCTTGCAGGTATGCGTGGACTTATCGCAAACACATCGGGTGCTACAATCGAGATGCCTATCAAGGCTAACTACCGTGAGGGACTTAACGTACTGGAGTACTTTATTTCCTCCCGTGGCGCGCGTAAGGGTCTGGCAGATACCGCGCTGCGTACAGCAGACTCGGGTTACCTTACAAGACGTCTGGTAGATGTATCGCAGGAGGTTATTATCCGCGAGGAGGACTGCGGCACTTCCAACGGTATCGAGGTTTACGAAATCCGCGAGGGCAATCAGATAGTTGAAAAGCTGACAGAGCGCCTTTCGGGACGTTTCCTTGTGGAGGATTTCAAGGACGCTGACGGCAATATCCTGATTTCCAAAGAAAAGCTGCTGAGCGATTCCGACGCGGCGAGAATAGTAAACTCAGGCGTGGACAGAATTAAGGTTCGCTCTGTGCTTACCTGCGGACTTAAAAACGGCGTTTGCGCACACTGCTACGGTGCTTCGCTTGCCAACGGTCAGCTTATCGACATCGGCGAGGCTGTCGGAATTATCGCGGCGCAGTCCATCGGTGAGCCCGGTACACAGCTTACAATGAGAACGTTCCATACGGGCGGTATCGCTTCCGCAGAGGATATTACACAGGGTCTGCCCCGTGTCGAGGAACTGTTTGAGAGCCGCCGTCCCAAGAACGCGGCTATCATCACAAAGATTGCAGGTAAGGTTCGTTTTGAGGAAATCAAAAAGACCCGCCATGCAATAATTACCGCCGAGGACGGTACGGAGGAGGCTTACGCCGTTCCGTTCGGATATCGTCCCAAGGTATATGACGGTGACGTTGTTGCCGCAGGCGACCCGCTGACAGAAGGCTCTATAAACCCGCATGACGTGCTTCTCGTAAAGGGCGAGCAGGCGGTTCAGAACTATATAATCGCAGAGGTTCAGAAGGTTTACCGCTTGCAAGGTGTTGATATCAACGATAAGCATATCGAGGTTATCGTGCGCCAGATGATGAGAAAGCTCCGTATAACAGAGCCGGGCGACAGCTTCCTGCTTCCCGGTGCGGTTGTCGGCAAGAACGAGTTTATCGCTATCTGCGAGGAGCTTCAGCAGCGCATAGACGCAGGCGAGCAGCTTACGCTGCCTGAGAGCGAGCCTATACTGCTTGGTATCACAAAGGCTTCTCTTGCAACAGACAGCTTCATGTCCGCAGCGTCCTTCCAGGAAACTACGAGAGTTCTTACAGACGCAGCTATCAGGGGCAAGGTTGACCCGCTGCTTGGTCTTAAGGAGAACGTAATTATCGGTAAGCTTATCCCCGCAGGTACGGGTCTTGCCGCACAGGAGGAAGCCGCAGTCGAAACTGCCGCAGAGGAAGAAAATGACTCTCCTTCCGAGAATGTATGATAAACCGCTATGGTCTGCCGCACTGCCGTAATAAAGCGGTGCGGCGGGTCTAAGGCAATACCGCACAAAGATTGTGCGCAGATTGCGCAGCCAGATTTTTCGTCAGATTGTGCAAATTGAGCGCAGGCGGGCTGACGCCCGTCAAGCGAATTTTGTGCAATATGGCGGAAAAGATGCAAGCAAGATGCGTGCAAAATCTAAAAGATGGTCTTTGTGCGGTATTGACTTAGGTTAAAATGCACAAAAACAAATATTATATATAAAACTCAAACGGTGTTTGCTACAAAGTTTTGAAAAAAACCTTGACAAATGCCGTTTTTTCGTTTATAATACATAATTGCGTGCAGTGTATTTTTGGGGGAATTATTCTCATAAAAAAGGGTACACTAAAGCACGGAAATTTTATTGGAGGTGAAATAATGCCAACCTTTAATCAGCTTGTCCGCAAGGGACGTGAGGTAGCGGTTAAGAAGTCCAAGTCTCCCGCACTTCAGAAGGGTATGAACACACTGCATAAGCAGGAAATCGACCAGCACTCTCCCCAGAAGAGAGGCGTGTGTACAGCAGTTCGTACAAGCACACCTAAGAAGCCTAACTCCGCAATGAGAAAGATTGCCAGAGTAAGACTCTCCAACGGTTATGAAGTTACTGCTTACATTCCCGGTATCGGACACAAACTGCAGGAACACTCCGTTGTACTCATCAGAGGCGGTCGTGTAAAGGACCTTCCTGGTGTGCGTTACCACATTGTTCGCGGTACGCTCGACGCACAGGGTGTTGACAAGAGAATGCAGGGACGCTCCAAGTATGGTGCAAAGCGTCCGAAGGCTGGAAAGAAAGCGTAATATATAACATTATGCTGTCAAGGCAAGGCATTATTTTTTAAGATACTGCCTCTGTTTGGACGGCGGAAGTTATGCTTTCGAGTACCTATGATTTTCATTTTTTATGAAGGAGGGAAGTAAAGTGCCAAGAAGAGGTAATGTTCCCAAGCGTGAGGTTCTGCCGGATCCTATGTACGGTTCCGAGCTGGTAACAAGACTTATCAACAACATCATGCTTGACGGAAAGAAGGGCGTAGCCCAGAAGATTGTATACGGCGCATTTGAGATCGTTGCTGAAAAGACAGGCAAGGACGCTCTGGAAGCTTTCGAGGAGGCAATGGAGAACATCATGCCCCAGCTCGAAGTTAAGGCTCGCCGTGTCGGTGGTGCAACCTACCAGGTTCCTATGGAGGTTCGCCCCGAAAGAAGACGCACACTCGGTCTGAGATGGATAACCAAGTACAGCCGTGAGCGCAACGAAAAGACAATGAAGGAAAGACTTGCAAACGAGATCCTTGACGCACTGAATGGTCAGGGCGGCTCCTGCAAGAAGCGTGACGATACTCATAAGATGGCTGAAGCTAACAAGGCTTTTGCTCATTACAAGTGGTAATCAGAAACCGACGGAATTGACCGCAGCATAACGCTGCGGCGATATTCCCGAAATTACGGAGGAACTTATGAAAAGAGACGTAACTCTCGAAATGACCCGTAATATTGGTATCATGGCGCACATTGACGCAGGTAAGACCACCACAACCGAGCGTATCCTGTTTTACACCGGTGTAAACCACAAGATGGGTGAAACTCATGATGGCGGCGCGACAATGGACTGGATGGCTCAGGAGCAGGAGAGAGGTATCACAATCACCTCTGCCGCTACAACAGCTTTCTGGAAGAACCATAGAGTCAATATTATAGATACTCCCGGACACGTTGACTTCACTGTTGAGGTTGAGCGTTCTCTGAGAGTGCTTGACGGCTCCGTTACTGTATTCTGCGCAAAGGGCGGCGTTGAGCCTCAGTCGGAAACCGTATGGCGTCAGGCAGATAACTACAAAGTACCCAGAATGGCTTATGTAAATAAGATGGATATTATGGGTGCTGACTTCTACAACGTTGTAAGCATGATGAAGGACAGACTTAAGTGTAATGCTGTTCCGATTCAGCTTCCTATCGGCGCTGAGGCTCAGTTCAAGGGCATTATCGACCTTATCGAGATGAACGCCGACGTTTACTACGATGACCTTGGCAAGGATATGCGTGTTGAAGAAATTCCCGCAGATATGCTTGAAAAGGCTAAGCAGTACAGAAAAGAGCTGCTGGAAAAGGTTGCAGAGCTTGATGATGACCTGATGGAGCGCTACTTTGAAACCGAAGGTGAGGATTTCACCGTTGAGGAAATCAAAAAGGCTATCCGTAAGGGCACAATCGACAACAAGTTTGTACCTGTTACCTGCGGTACTTCTTACAGAAACAAGGGCGTACAGAAGCTGCTTGACGCAGTTGTAGACTATATGCCTTCTCCCCTCGACATTCCTCCCATCAAGGGCGTAAACCCCGAAACAGGCGAGGAAACCGAGAGAAGAGCAGGCGATGACGAGCCTTTCTCCGCTCTTGCATTCAAAATCGCTACTGACCCGTTCGTTGGTAAGCTCTGCTTCTTCAGAGTTTACTCCGGTTATGTTGACGCAGGTGCAACCGTACTCAACGCAACCAAGGACAAGAACGAGCGTATGGGTCGTATCCTGCAGATGCACGCAAACTCCAGACAGGACATTGACGCTTGTCCCTGCGGCGATATTGCTGCCGCTGTTGGTCTGAAGAATACCACAACAGGCGATACTCTGTGCGACCCCGCACATCCTGTTATTCTTGAGTCCATGGAGTTCCCTGAGCCTGTTATTTCGCTCGCTATCGAGCCTAAGACCAAGGCAGGTCAGGAGAAGATGGCGCTTGCACTTGCAAAGCTTGCCGAGGAAGACCCCACATTCAGAACCTACACCGACCAGGAAACAGGTCAGACCATTATCTCCGGTATGGGTGAGCTTCACCTTGAGATTATCGTAGACCGTCTGCTTCGTGAGTTTAAGGTTGAGGCTAATGTCGGCGCACCTCAGGTTGCATATAAGGAAACAATCACAGGCAACGCAGATGTTGATATGAAGTATGCGCGTCAGTCCGGTGGTAAGGGTCAGTACGGTCACGTTAAAATCCGTGTTGAGCCTAACGAGTCTGGTAAGGGCTACGAGTTTGTCAACGCCGTTGTCGGCGGTGCTATTCCCAAGGAGTATATCCCTGCTGTTGATAAGGGTATTCAGGGCGCGCTCAATGCGGGCGTTCTCGCAGGCTATCCCGTTGTTGACGTTAAGGTTGAGCTGTACGACGGCTCTTACCACGAGGTTGACTCCTCCGAAATGGCATTCCAGATTGCTGGTTCTATGGCTATCAAGGAAGCCCTCAAGAATGCTAATTCAGGTATTCTTGGGCCTATCATGAGAGTTGACGTTGTAACTCCCGATGATTATACAGGTCACGTTATCGGCGACCTTAACTCCCGCCGTGGTCAGATTCAGAATCAGGAAACCAGAAATGGTACTGTTCAGATTACCGCAGGCGTTCCTCTGTCCGAGATGTTCGGCTACTCCAACGATCTTCGTTCCAAGACGCAGGGTCGCGGCAACTATGTAATGCAGCCCAGCCACTATATCGAAGTTCCCAAGAGCATTGCAGAGGGCATTATGAACAAGCGCAAGGAAAATTCTTAATTTCCACGCTTTAACTGCGAGTTTATCGCATACCCTTTATCATAATTTTTGCGAAAAGCACTTGATTTTTTTGCGGAATAATGATACAATATAATTACTAAACTATGGTTATCCCCCTGCCAGCAGGGGGAAGCCGAAAATTACACCTTTAAGGAGGATAAAACCAATGGCAAAGGAAAAGTATAATTCCAGCAAGCCCCACGTTAACATCGGTACTATCGGCCACGTTGACCACGGCAAGACCACTACAACAGCCGCTATCACAAAGTACCTCGCTCTGATGGGCAAGGCTAAGTTTGAGGCTTATGACATGATTGATAAGGCTCCCGAGGAGAGAGAGCGTGGTATCACAATCAACACCGCTCACGTTGAGTACGAGACTGACAACCGTCACTACGCTCACGTTG
>CAZKXB010000072.1:0-7573 GCA_964556595.1 uncultured Ruminococcus sp.
CTGTAAATCCCGCCCTGAATTATATTTTCCATCAGTATTTCGTGGAAATCCTTTATAAGCTTCTCATCAAGCGGAGCGCCCTCGGCGATTTTTGCCTTTGCCAGCTTAAACGCCTTTGCGTGGTTTGTTACCTCGTATATCTCGCGAAGCCGCTTGCCGCCTACCGATATTCCGTCCTCAATAAGCGCCTTGGTTTCCACAAGCGAGAGGGTATTTCCCTCCATAGCGGTGGAATGGTGCGTGTATTCTATATCAAACGCAAGCTCAAAACTTTCCAGTACTCCCGCGGGGATATTTCTGTCCCTAAGCCGCTGCATAGCGCTTTTTATATCCGAAAAATTCATTTCACCGCCCCTTTCGCGAATTACTTACCGATATTGTACACCTTTCCCGCGCGATTGTCAAGCCCGCCGCAAGCGATTGACTTCCCCCGAAATAAGTGCTATAATCAAGCTATGCCGATTTTGTGGAGGAACACCGATATGACCAGACGCAACGCAATATATATCCCCAAACGGATTTATAACAGGCTTAAAAGCATATACAGCAGCAAGCTTACTGTTATATGCGCGCCCGAAAACTATGGCAAAACAACGCTTCTGCACGAATTTATAAGGCGCTCCCGCCCGAAAGGAAGCACCTGCCGCTTTATGCAGCCCTGCGAAAGCGCCAGCGAATGTTTCAGAAACTACTGCGAGCTTGTCATAGGCACAAGCGAGCGTTTGCCCATAACAGAGGTGGAATACTGCACGCTGCTGGATAAATTCCGTCATGCGCAGCCGCAGAATGATACTATGATTGTGGTTATGGATTTTCCGGCAGCCTCCGAAATGCTGCTGCATAATCTGTACTGCTTCCGTCTTATTTCCGAGCATTCGCCCGCGCTTACCGTCACCACGCGCGAAAGCATAACCTTGCACTGCCGCAGCCTGCTGGAGCGGCACAGCACAAACCTTATCGACAAGCATGAACTTCTGCTTACCGCCGACGAAACGGAGGAATACCTCTCCCTGCGCGGAATAACAAACGTCAGCGCCAAGCTTATACACAAAGGCACGGAAGGCGAAATGCTGCGCACAAGGCTGTGCGCCGAAATAATAGCAAACGGCGGCAAGCCTGTTGATTTTTCGCTGGACGGTCTGCTTAAGGACAGCATAATAAAGCGCCTTCCGCGCGGCGCACGCTTTGCCGCGCTGTGCGCGTGCGCATTCAACACCATAGATAAGGAAACCTGCAAAGACCTCAACAGCGAACCCGCGCTTGTGGAATTTTTCGGCACGGATATCCTTAAGCTGTCCTCAATATATGATGGGCTTAATCTGATAAACCGTATACTGCCCAATTTCTGGATAAATACCTACAAAAAGACCTATACAACGCCATTGTTTATAAGAATGGCGGCATCTAACGGCTTCAATCTGCTTGACAGCGAGGTTAAAAACGCCTTTCTGCGCTGCTGCGCAAGAGATTATCTGCGCCTTGGAAAAACCTTCACCGCGCTTTGCCAATACTGCAAGGCGGGCGAATATCAGCTTGCCGCCGCGCTGCCAATGCAGAGGGTAATTACATTCAACTATATTCTTACCCACAAGCCCTCGATATATGAGATTGTTACAACCGTGCCGCTTGACTGCAAGCCCATGATGATAAAGCTTATCCAGATGCTTGCGCTGCTTATGCTTACAGACTACCGCGAGCGCGCCAAGCCGCGCCTGCGCGAGGTTATCGAGTATATCTCAAACTCCCCCGATTACACCCCCGCCGAGCGCCGCAATATGCTATGCTACGCCTATGCGCTGAGTATGTACCAAGATTTCTATGTTATACAAAAGATGGGCATACACATAAAACGCGCCTATGAGCTGTATACGGGCAAGCAGACCTTTGAATTTGACCCGCCGTTTTATTCATATACGCTGTATACGCCCTCTGTTTTCGCAATGCTTTACAGATATTCCATATCCACCACCACGCAGTTCGAGCAGTTCACCCGTTATCACCGTATGTATTCCGAAATAGTCCACCACGGCGAGTATATAGAGGCTGTCTATATCGGCGAAATGTATTACTACAAAGGCAATTTTGAAAAAAGCCTTGCGCAGTCGCTTGCGGTGGCAAAGCGCTGCACCCAGCTAAGGTTTATCCCAACGCAGCTTGTCGCGCTTAAAACCGCCGCGAAATGCGCCATGCTGGCAGGTCACGAGCAGCAGTATTATAAAACGCTCAACGAGATAGCCGATATAGCCAGACGCTTTTCCTCAACGGAAATAGGCGATATGGCGCTGCTTACAATGGCAATGATTGCCTGTCTGAGGGGCGGCAGAGATGAGGACGCGTGGTCTGTAATCTCCACCCATGACGAGGATATAAGGAACAACCGCTATACCGCGCCGTTCTACTGCTATGTAAGGTGCTGCTTTATGCTTGTCCATGAGGAATACAAAATGCTGATTAAGCGCAGCGAGGAATATATTCAGACCGCCGCCGATGTGCAGAATGACACGCTTGGAATTTTGATGAAGCTCACCGTTGCCACCGCGCTTTATTTGCAGGGACATATCGGCAAGTCGCTTGAAACGCTTGAGGAAATACTGGATTTTACCGGCAAATCCGAAATGATTATGCCGCTGGTAGAGCATTGCATAAGCTTTCCGTATATATTCCGCTGTGCGGCGGAAAAGCTTTCGGGCGACCATGCCGCAGCCGCGCAGCGGATACTTTCCGCCGCCGCGCCTTGTATCGAGAAAATGGAAATGATGCGCACGCAGGAGCTTACAGACATCAGCCGCGCGCAGGTGCGCCCGCTGCGCATTGCGATAACAAACAGGCGCGCAAGGCAAATCCACCGCGCCGCAAAAATCAAGCTTTCCGAGGACGCGCTTAAATACGCCATCCTCGCCTCCGAGGGCAGCAGCAACGCCGAGATAGCGCAGCTTTTCGGCACCACGGAGGACTCCGTAAAAAGCAGCCTTAAACGCACCTACATAAAGCTTGGCATTTCCTCCCGCCCAGAACTTCCCGCCGCCATAGCCGCCCTTGAAAACGGCAAAAACGGCGAAGTATAAAGATAGACTTTTTCAATAAAAAATCGGAGAACCACAGTCCTCCGATTTTTATTTCCTATTAAGCTATTCAGCCAACGGCGCGGGGAATTAACCCTTTGCCATAGCCTCAACTTCTGCTGCGAAGTCGTCAGCCTTCTTCTCGATACCCTCGCCGCGCTCGTAACGAACGAAGCTGTCGATAGCGATGGAAGCGCCTGTTGCCTTAGCAACGGACTCAACATACTGTGCAATGCTCATAGAATCGTCCTTGAAGTACTTCTGGTCGAGCAGGCAAACCTCCTCGAAGTACTTTCTCATACGACCCTCGATAATCTTCTCAAGCACGCTGTCGGGCTTGGGCTTCTTGCTCTCCTCGTTTTCCTTCTTTACAAGGCTGGTCTGAACCTCTTTCTCCTCTGCAAGCTTGTCAGCGGGAATACAGTGCTGGCAAACAAACTGAGCGTTCAGCGCTGTAACCTGAAGTGCAACGTTCTTGCCGCAAGCCAGAACTTCCTCATTATCAGCCTTGTCAGTGTCAAGCTTGATAATAGTACCAATTCTGCCGCCATCGTGCATATAGGGAACAAGCACGCCCTCCATCTTTGTGAAGCGGCGGATATTCATGTTTTCGCCGATTGTAGCGATTTTCTCGGTCATATATTCTGCAACGGTCTGTGTGCCGCCTGCAACGGTGCAAGCGCTCAGCGCTTCAACATCGGCAGCGTCATTTGCAAGAATTGTGTCAGCGATAGTTTCAACAAGGTCAAGGAACTTGTCTGTCTTAGCGCAGAAGTCGGACTCGCAGTTGATTTCAACGATAACGCCCTTTGTGCCGTTTACCTTGGTCTTTACAACGCCCTCAGCAGCAATTCTGCCTGCCTTCTTGGCAGCCTTTGCAAGACCCTTTTCGCGCAGGATTTTAACAGCCTCATCTCTGTTGCCGTCAGCTTCAACAAGCGCTCTCTTGCAGTCCATCATGCCGCAGCCTGTCATCTCGCGCAGCTCTGCAACGTCCTTTGCTGTAATGTTAGCCATTTTAACAATCTCCTTTACAACTAAATGTAGGTCAATTTATTACGATTACTCAGCAGCTTCAACCTCTGCCTCAGCCTCGGCAGCAGCCTCTGCTGCGCCCTGGTTAGCAGAAATGATAGCGTCAGCCATAGCGCCAGCGATAAGCTTTACAGCGCGGATAGCGTCATCGTTGCCGGGGATTACATAGTCGATTTCATCGGGGTCGCAGTTTGTGTCAACAATTGCAACAACGGGAATGCCAAGCTTCTTAGCTTCTGCAACCGCAATCTTCTCCTTGCGGGGGTCTACGATAAACAGCGCGCCGGGGAGCTTCTTCATGTTCTTGATACCGCCGAGGAACTTCTCAAGCTTCTCAATCTCAAGGTTGAGCTTGATAACTTCCTTCTTGGGAAGCAGGTCGAATGTGCCGTCTGTTTCCATTGTGTGAAGCTGCTCAAGTCTTGCAATTCTTCTCTGAATTGTCTTGTAGTTTGTCATCATGCCGCCCAGCCATCTAGCGTTTACATAGTGAGCGCCTGCACGCATAGCTTCTTCCTTGATGGAATCAGCAGCCTGCTTCTTTGTGCCAACGAAAAGAACCTCGCCGCCGTTAGCTGCAACCTCGTGAATAAAGTTGTAAGCCTCGTCAAGCTTCTTTACAGTCTTCTGAAGGTCGATAATGTAGATACCGTTTCTCTCTGTGAAGATGTAGGGAGCCATTTTAGGGTTCCATCTTCTGGTCTGGTGACCGAAGTGAACACCTGCTTCGAGAAGCTGCTTCATAGATACTACTGCCATTTGTGTTTTCCTCCTGAATTTGGTTATAAAAATAAAATTTCCTCCACGGAAAAACGCCTGCCTGACGCCGAAAAGCGCACCGAGGGCGGCTGTTTCCGTGTGCGTATTTGCGGCGCAGCGCAAGCCGCGCACACATTTACTGAAATATTATATCACAAAATTCATAATATTTCAAGTACAATTTTCCTGTCATTTGAACAAATTTCCGAATAATTTGCGCTTTCCGTTTGGTGGATTTGACGGACTGTCGCAGGAAACCAGAATAGTATCCTCGCCGATTACCTCTATATCGCACCATTTCACGCAGATATCCTCGCCCCTGCCGAACAGCCCGAAGCACTTCGCCCTGCCGTAAATCACAAGCCTGCATATTTTGGAGGTGCAGCTATCAAACTCGATATCATCGGGATATCCCAGCCGACAGCCGTTTTTTACGTTTATTATTTCCTTGCAGCGTATGTCGTTAAATCCGTATACCATATATTATCACCGCCTTGGGACAATATATGCGGTTTTTCTGCCGAAAATACGGGACAAGAAGCCCCGTCGAAAAAGCCCCGTTGGGGCTTTTCCGCCGAAACATCCGCACTGCCCGCACTCACTGACGGCTTCGCCGTCAGTTCGCACAGTTGTGCGGATAGAAGTGTTTTTTGCCTCGGCAAAGCTGAGGCAAAAAACGGATTTCAAAAGCCCGCTTCGCGGGCAAAATAGACTTTTTTTCAACAAGCTGAAGCCCGCGCAGCATAATACCGCGCGGGTCATTTGTGCAATTGAAATCCGTCCCTTACGAAAGGGTGATGTAGAACGTTGTTCCACTATAACCATAGGAAAGCCCGCTTGGGTTGCAGCTATACTTCTTAAGGTCGGTGTATATTCCGCTGCCCTTGGACTGAACCTGCGCGTACAGCTTGGTTACGCACTCGTCCGTGCAGACTATCTCGGTATACTTAACGCCGCTTGAATAATTCTTCGCCGCCTGCGAAATAAGCGCGCTGTATGCCGCGGAAGCGTCAGTGTAGACGTTAATTCCCATAGCGTTGTAATAGTTGTAGTCTGTCGCCGTGCATTCGGGAACGGCACAGGGATTGCCCTCTATCACATGGTCTTTTAGGATTTCCGCCGTTGTCAGCCCGAAATATGTGTACTCGCAGACAGAACCTGCGCCCACGGGGTCGTCAAAGGTAACGTCCATGTGATACCATTCGCCGTCAAGCTTTACAATGTTCCACATATGCGAGCCGCCGTTCGCCGTGCCGACAATGCAGTCCGCCTCAATGCCAATAAGCTGGCACACATACGAAAACGCCTTGGAATAGCCCTCGCACAGCGCCTTTCCGTTAAGCAAAGCGCCGTCCGCGTCACGGATATATTCCCCGCCCGTAAGCGTGTAGTCCGTCATATTTACAATTTCGTCATGGATATACTTCACCGCTTCAAACAGGCTCTCCTGCTCAAGCGCGCCCTGTGCGATTTCGTCCGCCGCCGCTTCAAGTTTCGGCAGAAGCTTTGCCGCCTGCGAAGCGGTTCTGCCATAGCTTGGCGTTACGCTGTAAACCGTGCTGCCGTAATAGCTGTAACTGTACCCGCTCTTAAGCCAGAAAAACTGCGGATTTTCATAGTCCATTGCGTAAAACGCCGTTTCCAAATCCGAAACGGAAGCGCCCACGCTGCGGATATCAATGCTTGCCGAGTGATTTTCAACACCCTTGTAAAGCAGCTCGTAAACCTGCTTCTGCTTTGCGGTAAGCGTGTTGTAGCCGTACTTTACCTTGTAATTTTCCAGAATACTTTCGCCATAGTCGCGGGAAATCTCCTGCGGAGTGTTTATCGTGTACTTCCTTGTCGCAACGGTAGCCGACCAGCCGCTTTTGTATGTGCGGATTTTAAGCGTTGCGCTTTCCGTTATGTCAATGCCCTTTGCCGTGTACAGCTTTGAGGAGGTTGTGGGCGTAGTTCCGTCAAGGGTGTAGTAGAATTTCGCCCCCGAAACGGGAGTGGAAATATACACTTTCTGCGCGCCGTCATAAGTTCCCGAAGCAAGGCTTACCGTAAATTTCGGCACAAGCTTGTATGTACGGGTAACTACCGAGCTTTTAACGCCGTTCTTCTGCGCGTAGAATTTAACGGTAGTGGTGCGCGTAAGGCTTAGCGTTTTTGTGTAGCGCTTGTAGGTCTTGCCGTTGTCAACGCTGTAATAAATGGTCGCGCCGCTTGTCGCGCAGGACAGGTTCACCTTGAACGTGCCCGTGCAGTAATACGCCGCTGATTTTTTGGAGGCGGTGGGAGCTGCCACCGTTGTTGCCGCTTCGGCGGTAATATTTGCCCCGACAAGCTGCTGCACAGGCTGGCTGAACGCGCCGACCGAAAGCACAGCCGCCGTTATAACCGCGAGAAATCTGTTCTTAATGCTCATAAAAATCACTCCTCACCTATTATTTATGTTTATTATACCAGACACAGGGCGCATTGTCAAGAAAAAACGCTTTTTCCGCCACTTGCAAAATTTGCCGAGATATGCTATAATGAAAGATAGTGTGCGCACAAGCTGCGCTGTAACGATAAAGGCAATACCGCACAAAGATTGCGGAACAACTGCGTTGTACCTCGCAGAATTGCGCCGTCAGATTTTAGTGTCGACCGCAAAGCGGTCGATACGGTCAGAATTGTACAAATTTGACGCAGGCAGGCTGGTCTGTCGGTCAGCCCCTCTGGCGCTC
>CAZKXB010000073.1:0-7532 GCA_964556595.1 uncultured Ruminococcus sp.
CCGTCCTCATAGTACTGTGTGCAGGACTCTGTTGTGATTGTGCCGCCCTGAGGTACTCTCTCTGCGCCAAAAATCTTGGTCATTTCAGCAAGGTTTGCGCCCTTACCGCCGAGCAGCTCACGCATATCTGCGTTACCCTCGGAGAACAGATAACAATACTTGTTTGCCATTGGAATATTCCTCCTGAATTTAATTTACGCCTTGTCCGCCGCTTGGACGGGCGCGGCATTTTTAACATTGTCTGCGCCGAACCCATGCCCCCAGAGAGCATAATCCGCCACATTTTCTATTATAGCAGATATTTATAAAAATTGCTAGTGTTTTTTGAATTTTTTATAAACTTTTCATGAGAAGCCGAAATATTTCAATTTTTTGTGCAAAACGCTGAAATATTACCCGCCCACAACGCTTATTCCCTCTGCGCAAACAGAAACATTCAGCCCTCCGCGCGGCAGCGGATATCGGCAGACCTCCCCCGCCCCAAAGTTTCTGAACGCCAACCACTCGCGCAGCTTATCAATTCCGCTTGGGACAGAAACTTCGCAATGCTCGCCCGCGTGGTACACCACAACAGGCGCACCCGTTTCAACAAGCAGCTTTGCAAGCGCAAGCGCCTGTTCGACGCAGCTTCCGTCCGCGTCTGCCGCGATAATGATGTTAGTCGTCTGCATACCCGCGCCCTCGTCAAGCCGCACCATAAGTCTGCGCTTTTTCGCGGACAGTTTGTAATTTACACGGCGCAGCGAGTCGCCCGCAGCATATTCCCTATGTTCATATCCCGCCGCCCCGCCGAAAAGCGAAGCATTGCCGCTGCTTTCGCGCTCATCATCTGACGGTATGCTCGCAGGCTGTATACGCGGGCCGCTGTAATCCACAATGCGCGGCAGCACTCCCGCACAGGCTTTAATGCTGACGGGCTGTCTGAAATGCACTATGCCGAAAAAGTCGGAAATGCACAGCTCGTTTATCTCAATCTCATGCAGTCCGCATTGTCTGGGACGGAAATGCAGCTCTATCTGCGAACGATTTCTAAGCGCCAGCGAGGTTTTTGCCACAAACGGCTGCCCGCCCGCGCTGCCGCAGGCGCGCACAAACGGCGCAAAGCAGAACCCCTGCGCACTTATAGTCAGCCTTGCCGCTGTCTTTTCCCCAACAGACACCATGCCGATAAATCCGTCCATCTCTGCCGATATTTTTCCGCGCGACAAAATAACAGGTACCGCGGAAGCGAGTGCCGCGATTACGATAACATATATCAACAGCCAGCCTGTTTCGCCATCAATAAAAAGCATTACCGCCGCCGCAAAAAGGACGTTATAAAAAAGCCCCCAAAGATTTTTCACCGCTTCAGCACCCTCTTTCTCTTGCATATCCGTTTGAAGCTGCGATACAGTTCCATTGTATCAATATCAGGCTCGCTGTCGGAATACATAAGCCTGTCAGCAGCGGTACAGATAAATTCCGCTTCCTTGGGCATGGAAAGCATATTTGTTATTATGGTGCGTGTTTCGCCGCAGGTGACTGCCGCCGCGCTGCTGCCGCTAAGTTCGCACGCTATCACCCTTGTGCGCAGATACACCGCTTTTATGCGCGACCTTGTTCCGCGCAAGCGATATCCCATAGCCAAAAACAGCAAGCCAAGCCTTTTACGGAACACCATAATCACAGCCACAACCGCAATTATTAGCGCCACAGCAATAAGCGCCGCAAGCGCTATGCCCGCCGCAGAAATGCCCTCGGCGCGCTCCACATACGCGGTTGCGTCCAGATTAAGCCAGCCGCAGCCTCTCACATACACCTGCGCATATGCGTGAGCCTGCGCCGCAGTGACATTATAAACCCCATTTTCATCACGGCAGTCCTCCGTCAGCGCAAAGCCCTCTGTATACCGTGCGGGAAGTCCCGCTGCACGCGCCAGCAGCGTTGCCGCCGTCGCAAAATCGCTGCAAATGCCGCGCTTGCTTTCGAACACGAAATACTCCGTTTCGGCGCTTTCAGGAACAAAATCAAGGTCATACACAAAGCCGTTCTCGCCAAACCACTGCTCAATCGCCCGATATTTTTCGTAATCCGTTTCGCAGTCTGCGGTTATCTCCTTGGCAAGCCTGAACATCTCATTGCTTATTCCGTCATACATTGTGAGGTCACAATACTCCCCCGCATTTGAATATTCATCAAGAAACGCCTGCATGGTGGAATAGTCAATAACGCCCTCAAGATATGCGTTGCTGACAAGCGACACAAGCCCATACCGCTGTACCACCGCGCAGTATTCCGCGCGCGGCTCGTCGGCATAGAAATCTATTATATACCGCGCCTGCGCGGGCATATACTCTGTAACAAACGTTTCACCCTTGACGGTGCGGTATACGTTGCCGCTGAAATCAATTATATCCACGCCGCAGGCGCTTACGGGGTGCATAACCACCTTGGAAGCCCCGTCCGATATTATTCTTATAAGCATATTATCCTTAACCGCGCCGCGCTTATCAAGACCGAGCAAGCCGTCAGCATATTCACTCAGCTTTCCCTCTCGCGCGCCCGCAATAAGCTGCTCAAAAAGTCGGGCATAACTCAGCTTTTCCGCGCTGTATTCCCAATCGGCATAGCCCGTATTATACGCCGAGGGGACAGAAGCCCACCCCTGCTCTCCGTTATATACATCAAACGACCAACGGTCAAGCAGCATAGGCGTGCGCGTCTGCACCACAAACAGCACCTCGTCTGACGGCTTGTTCGCGCCGTTATTCACTGAGGAGGACGCGGCAAAGCTGCCCAAATTCTGCGCGCCGCCATAAAAACCATGGTTGCTTTGCAGCATGGAATCCAGATATTGCCCGAAAGGCGTTGCCTCGCTGCGCGGAATTGCGACCGCTATAAGCATCGCCGCCACGCTGATAATCGCAGCCGAAAACAGCCGCATTTTATGCGCGCTTTTATCCTCAAACACCTCGGCGTCGGCGTTTTCGCACGGAACAGCGGAACTGCATACAGCAAGTATAAACGTGCCGAACAACAGCGCCGTAATCGGCAGCGGCAGACCTCCAGCCGTTCTTGCCGACAGAATTATCGGAATAAACGCAGGCAGCAGCAGATAGTAAATCCTCGGCATAACAACCGAAAAATAACAGCAAATAAACCCGATAATAACCGCAAACATCAGCACCGTGCCTATCGCGTATATCCAGTCAAAATACGCGGAAGCGGAGAACAGGAAATGCGCAAAGCCGTGCAAATCCGCAGCACTGCCCGCCGCTTCAACCTGTCCTATGTACCCCACAAATGACCACGACACTGCCGCAATTCCGCCAAAGCACATCAGCGTTGCAAGCGCGGTAACCACCGCAGAACCAACAGGGCGCTTCTGCATTGCGCAGATAAGCATAAACACCCCGCACGCCGCCGCGCACATAAGCGCCGAGCAAATCACCGCCTGACTGCGGCAAACCGTGTACATAAGCGCAATGCTGACCGCGCATATATATGGAAGCACGCCTATCGGCTGCCCTCCGTCATATCTTACCTTTGCTTTTCTTGCTTTCTTCATAGGTTATCTAAAATATGAATACAGGCGGCAGAGCAGCATTCCGTTGTAAAGCTTGCGGTTTTTGTCTGCCTTTTGTCCGAAAATATCCTCAAATTCCTCATCGGGGGTTATGATGTAAAGCTGATTTCCGTCAAGCGGAAGCAGCTTTTCACCCATTGTGCGATAGATTTCACGCGCCTGTGATATCTCCAGCATACGCTCGCCGTAGGGCGGATTTGTGATAATCTTAATCGGCTGCGCAGGCGCGGAGAACTCGCTTATCGCGCGCCTTTCGCAGCTTATTTTAACGCCCGCCTTTTTCGCATTGGCGGCGGTAAGCTCAACGCAGGCGCCGTCAATATCATAGCCGAACGCCTTGAACTCCGTGCCGCGCTTTATCTGCTCCGCAGCCTCGGCGCGCTCTGTCTGCCACAGCTTTTCGGGGATAAAGCCGAATTTCTCCGCCGCAAAGCCCCTGCGCAGTCCCGGCGCTATATTAAGAGCTTTCAGCGCCGCTTCGATAAGCAACGTTCCCGAACCGCAGAACGGGTCGCAGATAACATCATTCCCGCGCACCCTTGCGATATCTATAATTCCCGCCGCAAGCGTTTCCTTGATTGGCGCGGCGTTGCTTTCCCTGCGATAGCCGCGCTTGTGAAGTCCAGCGCCGCTGCTGTCAAGCATAAGCACAACCTCGTCTTTCATTATAGAAAAGCGAATTTGGCACACTGCGCCGCTTTCGGGCATTGTACTAAAACCGTAGGCTTTGCAGAGATTTACCGCCATTGCCTTTTTTATTATCTTCTGGCAGGCTGGAACGCTTTTTAGTGTTGAATTAAGCGAATGTCCCGTATTGGGGAATGCGTCATATCTGCCGATATATTCCGACAGCGGCAGATTTTTCACTCCCTCAAAAAGCTCGTCAAAGGTCTTTGCCCTGAACTGCCCCAGAACTATGCCCACGCGCTCCGCCGTGGAAAGCCACAGGTTCGCCTTAACGCATACGTCCGCTCCGCCGCTGAACATCACCCGTCCATCGCTTACGGCAATATCCTCGCCGCCGATTTTCTTCACCTCAAACGAAAGCGTTTTTTCCAGTCCGAAATGGCATGGCGCCATGTATCTGTATTTTGTCATTATATAAATTCCCTCCGAATTATGCTGTCTTTATTATTGTATCATATAAACAGGAAAAAGTCCATCTAAATCCGCAAATGAATTTTTGTGAAAACTGCCCATATAATTCACAGAAACTTCGTGATGATTTGCCAAATTTGACAGCTTGGCTTAAAACTTGTTGCAAAAAAAGAAAATATAATATATAATAGAATTACATAATCACCTGCACGATATTTAACCAAGTTAAATGCATATTGTGCCATGAGGAGGTGTCATAGCATGAGCAAACTCTTTTCCTTTTTGGAGAATTTTGAAATAACCAACAAAATAAGAATTTTGGACTCTGAAGGCAATATTCTTTTTGAAGGCGAAATGGGAGATGTTCCACAGAAAATAACCAATATGATGTCTGTTATAAGAGGGACAGCAATCTGGAAAGGCGAATATCTCGAAGTTAAAGTTAAGAAATGCTAGTACGATTACAAACATATAAATTTCGTGCAGTATTGAAAGGAGAACAAAAGAAATGAGCATCAGATTTGATGACAAGCACCTTGCGCGCTTTGTTTCTGCGCACGAGCTTGCAAACATCGCGCCGCAGGTTAAAACCGCGCATGACCTGCTTGAAACCAAAACAGGCGCGGGAAATGACTTCCTTGGCTGGATTGACCTTCCCGTAAACTATGACAAGGACGAGTTCGCCCGCATCAAAAAAGCAGCCGCTAAAATAAAAAGCGACAGCGAAGTGCTGATTGTTATTGGCATTGGCGGCTCCTACCTCGGCGCAAGAGCCGTTATAGAGGCGATAAAGTCCACCCTGTACAATAACCTCAAAAAGGACACGCCCGAAATTTATTTCGCGGGCAACTCCATCAGCCCCACCTATCTCAGCGAGCTGGTTTCTATTGTTGAGGGCAGAGATTTCTCTGTAAACATCATCTCCAAATCCGGCACAACAACCGAGCCTGCGCTGGCTTTCCGCGTATTCCGTGACCTGCTTATCAAGCGCTACGGCAAGGAGGAAGCCAACAAGCGTATTTACGCCACAACCGACAGGGCAAAAGGCACTCTTAAAGAGCTTTCCGACAAGAAAGGCTACGAAACCTTTGTCGTTCCCGATGACGTTGGCGGACGTTTCTCTGTGCTTACAGCGGTTGGTCTGCTGCCCATCGCCTGCGCAGGCTGCGATATAGACGCGCTTATGAAAGGCGCTGCCGACGCGCGCACGGAATACTCCGTATGCGACCTTGAAAAGAACTCCTGCTACCGCTATGCGGCACTGAGAAATATTCTTTACCGCAAGGGCAAAAGCGTTGAAATGCTTGTCGCATATGAGAACAGCTTCGCAATGATGAACGAATGGTTTAAGCAGCTTTTCGGCGAGTCCGAGGGCAAGGACAACAAGGGTCTTTACCCCACCTCTGCCGTATTCTCCACCGACCTGCACTCTCTGGGTCAGTTTATTCAGGACGGCTCAAAAATCCTGTTTGAAACCGTTATCCAGTTCAGCAAGCCCCAAAAGGAGTTCTTCCTTGAGGACGAGCCTGACAACATAGACGGACTTAACTTCCTTTCAAACCAGAATATGTCTGTTGTAAACAGAAAGGCGTTTGAGGGCGTTGTTATAGCACATACAGAGGGCGGCGTTCCCAACATGGTACTGGAAGTTCCCACCCTTGACGAGTACAACCTCGGCTACATTATTTATTTCTTTGAAAAGGCGTGCGCAATAAGCGGCTATCTGATGGGCGTAAACCCGTTCGACCAGCCCGGCGTTGAAAGCTACAAGAGAAATATGTTCGCGCTGCTCGGCAAGCCCGGCTACGAGGCTGCAAAGGCAGAGCTTGAAGCAAAATTAGGCATCAATTAAGGTCACATTAAGCTCCTTAATTCAAAATAAACACACGGAGGTCACACCATGATTAAACTTATCACAGGCAGAAGAGGTTCGGGCAAGACCAAGATTCTTATCGACGCTATCCATGCAGCCGAAAAGGCTACCAAGGGCAACGTTGTTGCTATCCAGAAAGGCTCCTCTCTCAACACAGACATCACCCACAAGGTTCGTCTGGTAAATGTTGAGGACTACAACGTTGAGGGCTATGACGCTTTCTATGGCTTTATCGCAGGTATCCTTGCTTCCGACCATGACTGCACCGACATATTTGTTGACGCAACACTGAGAATTACAGGCAGAGATTACGAAAAGGTTGGCGAGATGTTTGAAAAGCTGGAGAAGATTTCAGCAGATACCACAATCACCTGCACTATTTCCGCCGATAATTCTGAACTTTCCGACAATATTAAAAAGTTTGTCGGCTGATTTTTCAGAAAACTCTTGACAAATCGATTTCCGCATGATATAATGTTATTCGTGCCTATAAGAGAATTCGGTTTGGCGGATTCTTAAACGATTAACACTACATTAAGGGGGTGCAATAATGGCAGTTCCGAAGAGAAAAGTATCTCGTGCAAGACGTGATAAAAGACGTTCCCAGGTTTGGAAGTTATCCGCACCTGCTTTCTCACGCTGCAAGCAGTGCGGCGAGCTTAAGCTTCCTCACAGAGTTTGCGGAAATTGCGGTTATTACAATGATAAGGTTGTTATCGCTAAGGAAGCATAATCAATTATATCTCATGTAAAACCAGACACTTCGTTTACGAGAAAACAACCCCGACTTCGGTCGGGGTTTTGTTTTGCGGATACGGTTATCCAGCCTGTCGGACGCGAAAATTCCATTTTCAGCAATAAAACACATTATTTTTTCAAAAAAGGCTTAACATTGCGGAAAATATGTGGTATAATAAACGCAAGGCGTTTATTATACAATCAAAAATCCTCGCACATACGCAAATCAAAGATTTGCTCCGTGCGTATCGGATAATT
>CAZKXB010000074.1:0-6470 GCA_964556595.1 uncultured Ruminococcus sp.
AGCCGATACCGATTGATGCGGATAATTGCTTCATTCCGAGTAATTTGATCTAAGAAAAAACTCAATAGAAGCATTTTTGTAAGAAATAAAAAAATTGCCGCCTCCACGTTCTGCCTGTCCTAAAAGCTTGACTTTTGCGTTTTTTATATGATGTAATAATCATAATCTAACCAAATACAACGTTTTTTGATCAAACAACATCGAGGGTGTTCATAGTACACGAAAAGAACTTAGCGTTATTCTGAACGACCTATCTCAAAAAAACAAGCGTCAGCGCTTTTATGGTTTGGTTAACAAATACAAAGCGCTGATGACCGCTGACAAAATACCGCTTGAAACCTGCGCTGATATTCGAAGAATATACGATGACATTTTCCTTGACGAGATAAAGCACAACGATCCTCAGAACGAACCTGACGGAAAATTGTTTCGCAAAAACAGCGTTAGCGTGTATTCGCCTGTGGACAAGGAGATACACAAGGGGCTTTGCCCCGAAGAGAAAATAATCGAGGCAATGGACAGCGCACTGAAACTGCTCAAAAACAAAAGTCTTGACATTCTCGTAAGAATTTCGCTATTCCACTACCTGTTCGGGTATATTCACCCATTTTACGACGGAAACGGTAGAACTGACCGCTTCATCAGCAGTTATCTGCTTTCGCAGGAACTCGACCAGCTTATCGGTTACCGTATCTCCTACACGATAAAGGAAAACATCGGTAAATACTATAAAGCATTTGACATTTGCAATCATCCACTCAACAAAGGCGACCTCACTCCGTTTGCAGAAATGTTTCTGAATATTATAGACATCTCACACAAACAACTTCTTTCTGCTCTTCAAACGCGCGTAAGTGAACTGGAGCATTACAAATCCCTGCTTGAGGAAATGTTCGTCGATAAAACTTGCCGCGTGAAGTCGCTATATTACATTCTCGTTCAAGCTGCTCTGTTTTCTGACATCGGAGTAACTATACAGACACTTTCAGAATATCTTGATGTTTCGCTGAACACTCTGCGTGAGATGCTGAAGGAAATACCTCAGAACTTGCTGATAATTGACAAATCCGAAAAGAAGTATCACTATCTGATAAACCTCGACGAACTTGATAGAATTTGTTCGCTGACATAGCCAAAACTCGTCTTATTTATTATATGTGCGGTGTGTCCACGCCCTTTGAAGCGAAATTATTATCATTGACCTGTCGATAAATCGACATATTTTTCTGCAACAAAAATGTTACAAAAGTGTTGCAAAAATGCCTGTGTGATATAATCCTTTTTTTTACTTGGCATTGACGTGGCAAGGCTTTTGATGTACAATATTATTATAGGAAAAATATACTGCACCAAAGGAATTGATTTTGTGACAGAAACAAGTGCAGCTATGCGTTCTGACAGCAATGGCAGGGTTAAAGCGGAGCAAATTTCCCGACAACAAGACTTTTCACACAGAAAGCAGGCGGTAACCAACGGACTATGAGTACTACGGAGATGTACTATGACGCTTTTTTGGAAACGCTTAAGGACGAGTTTTTGAACGGCGACAGGGTCATGCTCAGATGTGTTGCTAAGGGTTATAAAACATTATTCAGACTTAAAGCCCTTTGATGGTGAAATTGTTAGAGCATAAATCAGCAAATGCCCCGTTTTGTAAAATTCGGGGCATTTCACTACCCGTTTGAACGCAGAAATTTCAATATTAAATTTGTAATCACACGGAAATAATTATCGAAATCAGGAGAACCCAAATTCACCCACAAAACCAAAGTGATTTTTCGACTTTTTTTACTCGTACAAGCTGTAATATTTTTGATTAAACCTAATATATTATAGCAAGGTTGGCATTGCAGAAAATGCGATGTTGCCAAAGGAATTTAATTGTGAAAGGACAACAGATATGACATACAAAATAACCACAACTTCACCCGATGTACAAAATGACCAGCTTCGCCTTGAAGCAGCTCGGCTGGTTTATGAGGAGCTTCTGCGTTACATAAACAGTGCGAAAGAAAAATCTGTCTGAAAGCGGGGCGCGCTGAATGACGGCAATATACGCCAGACAGAGTATCGACAAAAAAGACAGTATTTCTATCGAAACCCAGATTGAAGCTTGCAAACGCTGCACTGATGACGAATATCGCGTGTATTCCGACAAGGGCTGGAGCGGTAAAAACCTTGACAGACCGCAGTTCCAGCAGCTTCTGAGGGATATAAAATCCGGGGAAATAAGCAAGCTTGTGGTGTACAAGCTTGACAGAATTTCACGTTCGCTGAATGATTTTTCAAACCTGATGGAAACATTCAAAAAGCACGGCGTAGAGTTTGCTTCAACTGTCGAAACATTTGATACTTCTACCGCAATAGGCAGGGCAATGCTGGGCATAATTATGGTTTTTGCGGAACTTGAGCGCGAAAATATCCTTCAGAGAGTTAAGGATAATTATTATGCGCGCGGCGAAAAAGGGCTGTATCTCGGCGGTGTGCCTGTGTTTGGATTTGACAAAATTCCCACAAGGCTGAACGGAATAAAAACTTCCGTGCTTGTTCCGAATGGCGATATGAGTACTGTGGAGTATATTTACAGCGCTTATAAGGAAAGCGGCTGTTCGCTTGGGGATATCGTTCGTGTGCTGAATGAGCGCGAAATTTCCTCGCCTGCGGGAACTTTATGGGACAGCAGCAAGCTTTCCCGCCTGTTGAGAAGTCCTGTATATGTCCGCGCGGATATGGAAGTTTACCGTTATTTTAAGCAGAAAGGCGCGCGTATTTCCAATCCTGCTGAGGATTTCACGGGGGAACATGGCTGTTTTCTTTACGGAAAGCGTGAAGCGAATGAACGCAAGTATACCGATGTTCATGACCATGTGCTGTCGATAGGACTTCATGAGGGCGTAATTTCAGCGGAAGAATGGCTTGATGTTCAGCGAAAGCTTGACGCAAACACACAGGTCAAAAAGGGTAGAAGCGGTACATATTCATGGCTGACGGGACTGATTAAATGCGGAAATTGCGGTTATGCAATGCGCGTCATGGGCGGCAGTTACTTCTACTGTTCGGGCAAAGCAAACCATTCGGTTTGTGACGGAATTAACGGCAAGCCGCAGATAGCGGAAGTTGAGCAGGCCGTGTACTGCGAGCTGACCAAGAAATTTGATGAGATACGCAATATCTGTCCCAAGGAAAAAAAGCCGACCTCGCCAAAGGCAAACAAGCTGAAAATGCAGCTGGAAACGCTTAATTCCCAGATAGATAATCTTGTTGACAAAATCACGCAGACAACGGAAGCCATAGGAAAGGTGCTTGAAGAAAAGCTTGGCAAGCTGATTTCGGAACGCGGCAGCGTTCAATCGGAACTGGACAAGCTTGGTGAAAGCAAACCGCGGCAGTCCTACGAAACGGTTATTCCCATGCTGGACAGCTTTGCCGAAATGCCGGTGAACGTTCAGCGGCAGATAGCGGGGGAGTTTATCCAAAAAGTCCTGCTGTGGGAGGACAGATTGGAGATACAGTGGAAGTTCTGAGAAAGGGCAGGCGTAGAGCCTGCCCTTTCAGACCGTCGAAAAAGCCCCGTTGGGGCTTTTCCGCCGAAACATCCGCACTGCCCGCACTCGCAGACGGCGAAGCCGTCTGTTCGTACAGTTGTGCGGATAGAAGTATTTTTTGCCTCGGCAAAGCTGAGGCAAAAAATGTATTCCAAAAGCCCGCTGCGCGGGCAAAATAGACTTTGCCAACAGCCTGCCTTTTCTGTTTCCACAAAATCATAAGCTGTTGTACAAAAACGCAAACTGTTGTTTAAGAATATCCAGAAGTTCTTCTGCGGTTTCTTTTCTTCCTCCGTCAAGCCACGCTTTAAGAACACTTATAGTAACGCCCGTGCGGATTGCCATAAAATACTTCGCGTTCGCTTCATCTAATCCCGAAAGCTTTCCGAATGACTGCTCCAGAGCCTTGGCGTTTTTCATGTGGCAGGCGTAAATAATATCCTGCCGATTGATGTCGATGAGCAGCTTCAGAATATCACCCTGCTGCGTCCAATAGTCAAAGTACCCAAATATCAAATCCCATTCATTTTGCATTTGATGAGGTTCAGCGCAATGAAGCGCGTCTTGAAAGCACAGGTCGCACCGCCAATACAGAATATCCGACAAATTGTCAAAGCAGCGATAAATTGTTGTGCGCGCTACGCCCGACGCTTTTTGCACATCTGTCACGGTAATTTGCTCAAACGCCTTGTTTTCAAGGCATTGACGCAAGCCCTTGTATATCAAATCCGCCGATTGCGCGCAGCGTTTATCCTTGTTGATGTGGTACATTTTCTCTGTCCTCCATGTATTTGCCCAAATATCCGTCACCCCATGTATAGCCGTAAGGCGTGTTTTTATCTTTCAGCAGCTTTTCGGGCAGATTTAACGAAATTCCGCCCAAAGCAATTCCGCTGAAAACGGCAAGAATAAATTGCCGAAAAGTCGGCGCGGACTGTGTAAAAAACGAAATAATAATTCCTACCGCAATAGGGATATATCCGAAAATTGTCGTTGCCATTCCTGGGCTGTAAATCGTCCGTTTGCCGCTGTTCTTGAATTTGCGATAGAGATAAATTCCGCCCGAAAAATGACCGAAAGCCTCCGCGCCGCACAGAAATAGCTGCATAACGCAGAAAAATGGATTTGCCCCGATAATCAGCACAATGCACCCGAAAACTACACCGATAAGGTTAGTGAACATATCGCTCATTCGGTTCATGGGATATCGGTCGGGACAGCTTGATTTCGCCATGAGATTGTACATGGTATGAAAGCCGCCAGGAAAATGCCATTCTTCCAGAACATGAAGCGGAAGCAGCGCGGTTGCGGCGGCAAACAGCTTTTGCTGTAAACCCCATTCCTGCCATTTGCAGACTGCAACTCCAATGATGAACCCGCTTACCATAATCATAATATATAGCCACACTGAAAGCCAAAGTTTCCCTATTTTCTTCATAACGCACTCCTCGTTTCGCTACATTTTTTGGGGACAATGTATCACTTGTTCCGATACTATTGTATCACATTTTCATTTATGATACAATAGTATCGTAAATATTTTTTTAAAAGGAGCGTTTTTTATGGAAACAATTATACAAGGCTGGCTTGCTGTTTGGCTTTATGTCATGGCGGCAATAGGAATTATACTGGGATTTTTCATTTGGAAAAACCGCAAAGAATGGGACAAAATAAACATTCTCTGCGCTTTGGCTATCATTGTTCTTATTCTCCATGTGCTGGAGGAATGGGTGCTTCCGGGCGGGCTGCACTATTCTTACAACATATCCCACGGCTCAACGATTTTAAGCAGATATCCCATGAACCGACTGACGGACATGATAACCAACTTTGGCGCAGTTGTTCTCGGCTGCATTGTGCTGAAAGTATGGGGATTTCGCAAACCTGCGGGAATTGCGGTAATGCTGTTTTCGGCTTTTGAAGTAGCGATACACGTCACTATCGGCATTCAAGATATGCAGATTTTCGGCGCTTACGGAATGAACACGCTGTATTCCCCTGGGCTGATTACATCATTATTTGGATTTTTACCCGTATGTATAGGGCTTGCGGTCTGCCTGTTCAAAAAGAAAGAAAATCGCCCAAAGATTTCACAATGGATTATGGCAATAGCCGCAACAGCGGGTTTGTGCTTTTTGCTGATAAATCTGCCCGAAATGGTGTTGGGCAAGGAAAACAGCCCCTACGAATTTACCGACAGGGGCTACTATGAACAGTTTGGAGAACAGTTTGAGCAGGAGAACGGCTTTGAATATTTTGAACCGAATACCGCAGAGTAATACAGACAAAAGCTGATGAAGCGTAATTCCCGCCGCGCTTTTGCTGCCAATTTTCTTTGCAGACGCGGGAATAAGCGCTTGCATATCTGACAACAATGTGCGGTCATCACAGCCTGTCGAAAAAGTCACCCTTAGGGGTGGCTTTTTGCGTTTATTATACGATTAAAAATCCTCGAACATACGCAAATCAGTAATTTGCTTCGTACATATCGGATGCAATATGCTCTCCTTTTCATTTCTCTGTTGTTATGCGTGCTTATCAGGCTTTGCTTCGGGATTTTGGGGAAACTTAAAACAAACATTGACGAAAATTGCGATATATGATATAATAAACGCAAGCGTTTATTATACGATTAAAAATCCTCGCACATACGCAAATCAAAGATTTGCTCCGTGCGTATCGGATAATTATACCATGAACTTGCGTTCATGGTATAATAAAAAACGCAAGCGTTTATTATATTTTATTTCAATTGCCTTGCGCATTCGTTCGCCGCTGGCTCACTGCGCGCATATCGGCAAATTATATCATGCCCTTGCGGTCGTGATATAATAAACGCAGGAAACGCAAGCGTTTGTGGAGGTGTTGCCAATGCATATTTCGGACAAGCTGAAAAGCTCGATAGGGCTTGTGCTTTCAGTGCTG
>CAZKXB010000075.1:0-6411 GCA_964556595.1 uncultured Ruminococcus sp.
AAAATTATCGACGGGGAGATCCCCTCCACCAAGGTCTATGAGGATGAACTGGTGCTGGCCTTCCGGGACATTGCGCCCCAGGCGCCCACCCACATTCTGGTGATTCCCAAGACCCACATTCCCTCTGTGGACGCTGTGACTCCTGAAAATAGCAGCGTGGTGGCGCATATTTTTGAAGTGATTCCCCAAATTGCCAGAGCCGAGGGTCTGGACGATGGCTACCGGGTGGTCAGCAATTGTGGGACAGATGCCGGCCAGACCGTGCCCCACCTGCATTTCCACATTCTGGGTGGCAAAACGCTGAATCTGGAAATGGCTTAAAATCGCTTGGAAGTTATCGGCTTTCATAAGCAAAATCGACAGAACTGTCCGGAAAACGTTTCCCTGAAATTGTCGCAAACTGCAACAAATCAATCCTTACAGTCTGGACAAGCCTGTCACTTTGAACGGAGGAATGTGGTATAATGACATTGAGAAAAATACTTGCACTGCTTTTGGCAGTGGTTCTGTGCTTTCTGTTTGCTGCCTGCGATGGGGACGACGATTCCGATGCAGATGCGGAAAGAATTGAATATCTGGAAAATCAGGTAGCAAAATTGGAGCAGAAGGCACAGGAGTATGAGCAGATCATCCGTAGCCTAGATCCTTACTTCTTTGGTGACTATGTTGAGATAACGGAACCAGAACCGGTATCGGAGCCTTCAACGGAGATTCAGCAGCCGGAAGAAAGCAGCGTTGTTTCGATTTATACCGCCGAGGAGCTGTTCACCATGGACTATGATGCAGAAAAAATCTACATTCTGGAAAATGACATTGATCTATCCAACTATTCCTCCTCTATTCAGAAGTTGAATGGAGTCCTTGACGGTAACGGAAAAACCATATACAACATTTCCGCTCCCCTTGTTTTGGATAACGATGGAATTCTTCAGAATCTGACAGCGGAAAACGTTCAGTTGGTTGCTTCCGAAAATGCCGCAGCTCTGGTCGTGAATAACTATGGTATAGTCACGAATTGTAGGGTCAGCGGCTCCATCGTTGCAACGGCGGCGGATATTTATGCCGGAGGCTTGGTCAGCTGGAACAAGGGTACGATCGAAAATTGTGTAAATTACGCAGAAATAACTGCTGTTTCCTATGAGTTGAATGAATTGGGGAATGTAATTCATGGCACCTTTGCCTGTGCAGGCGGTATATGTGCATACAATAATGGCGGCATGATTTTCAAATGCTGGAATGAGGGTACGATCACGGCAAAGGATGCGGATTATTTGTCCTCCTGTGGTGGTATCGTTGCCTTTAATTCAAACGGAGACATTGAAAATTGCTTCAATAAGGGAGTTATTGTTCGGCCGGGAGGACGTGCAGACAGTGGTGGAATTGCCGGAAACAACGAAACAAATGCAAGAATCGTCAATTGCTATAATATTGGTGCAGCCAGCTCCGGTATCTGCGGTGACAACCGAGATTATCTTATAGATTGCTACTATTTATCCGGTGCCTCTGAAAACGGATCCGGCTCCGGACTAAATCCGGAAGGAGAACGCATCTTTGCATTTTCTGAGAGCGAATTGACTCTGGAGGAAACCTTTTCCGCCTTTGATTTTTCGGAAGTATGGAAAATGTCCCCCAACGGCCCTGTGATACAGTGATTTTACCCTATATATCCAAAAAGCGGCTGGTTTACTGAAAAACCAGCCGCTTTTGCGCTATTTCAGCAGCGAAATACCGCTCCAGCAGACCCTTCAGAGCCTTGCCGTGACGGGCCTCGTCCACTTAGCCATTCCAGATTCCCGTCGCTCCGCTTGGGAATCTTTTGGAATTCCCTTAGAGCCGCAACACTTTTTTGAATCTTTCCATTCCGATTGATACATCTTTTTTACACCTGTAAAATGCCTTTGGTATAATTTTAGTACAAATTTTGGAGGATAGTATGGCAACAAAAAGTACAGGTGTATACCAGAAGGACAGTGGATTTTGGGAATATCGTTTCATTATGATGGTAGATGGACGGCAAATCAGCAAAAAGAAATCCACGGATGCTTTTGGAAACAAACTGAAAACGAAAAAAGAAGCAGTCAAAGCAAGGGAAGCAGCCATGGCCGCAGCCCGCAACACCGTGGAAGCACCAAAGATGACCCGTCGCACGGTGGCGGAGGTATATGGGGAATACTGCGAAAAAGGCCGCAAGGATCGTGCCTATCAGACCATTCGCAAGCAGGACAGCCTGTGGGAAAATCACCTGTTTTCCCGGTTTGGCAATCGGTTCGTGGATGAAATCAGTTCCGCAGAGGTTATGGATTATTTGGCAGAACTCTACTATATCCACAATTTTTCCTATCAGTATACAGAATCGTTTTTGAAAATGTTCTATCTGATTTTCGGGCAAGCCTATTCCCGGAATTATCTGGATGTAGATTATTATAACAAACTCTGTGTCAACAAGGATACCAAAATCAAAATGCCCAAGAGGAAATCAGAGGATGATTCTGAAATCATTGCCTTTCATCAGGAGCAGCTTGAATTGCTGGACGAATACTTCCGGGGAACCAATGCCGAAACCGCCTATCTGCTGGGGCGATACTGCGGCTTGCGAATCAATGAAGCCTTTGGGCTGAAATGGGAGAACGTGGATTTGCAGAACGGCACCATCACCATTGATCGCCAAATGCAGTATCAGGACGGGGTTATCAAACTGATTGCACCGAAAACCAAAAATTCCAACAGAGTGGTTTACATGAGCCACGTTTTGAAAGTGCATCTTCAAGAAAAGGCAAAGCAGCGTGCAGAAGATGAAATCCGGTTTGCTGATCTCCGGGAACAGAATCGTCGGGTCATGGAAGATATAGACGGAAGCAAGATTTTCTCCACAGATATGGTGAACTGCTTGCCCAATGGCAAAATCCAGACTGTCAATTCTATGAAGTATCCGTCCCGTGAAATCAAGGAGAAGCTGGGGATCTCCTTCAAATTTCATTTTCTGCGACATACTTATGGAACCAAAATGGCAGAAATGAATACCCCTACCCACCTGCTGTGCAACCAAATGGGGCATGGCAATATCCATGTTACGCAGAAATATTATATTGCCATATCGAGAAGTGGCGTGGAATTGTTGCAGGGGAATGTTGATAAGTTATAACTCATCAACAATAGTCACATAACAAGGAGGGTAAGATTCAGGCATGAATCTTGCCCTCTTTTTGTTAGATCATTTAGACATTAGTGTATTACTTTGCTCAAACTCTCTTGAAAAATGTTATATATAATAGTATAATATTGATAGTAAATATTAAGGGGGGCTGTTCATGTTTTCTGCAATGGCTGATTATTTTTCTTCTCAGCTTAAAATTTCAAGAGCATACTATATAATGCAATATAAAAATGTAGAGCAAGCTTCCAAAAAAGGAAGGAAGTATAATTACCTTGGTGCAATGATAGATTTTTATCTGTGTAAAACTGTTCAGGGCGACACTTCTTTCTTTGAAACAGAAAGTGGAAGAAAAATTATCGAAATGATCCAAAAAACAACCACAATCGAAGAAATCGTAACAGGTGAATCAAAAAGCTTTTCTGTCAAATATAATCGAGAGCTAGTGAGTAGCAAACTCAACGAACTAAATATTCAAAAAGCTTCCCAAGAGTTTGAAAAATACTGCCAGTTGATCGATATTCACAACAGCAACGCCTTGGTTTCCCTGTTAATTCGATTAGAGAGTTTCTTTCAAGATTATTTTGAGTGGCTTGTAAAAAAATATCCTGATAAATACTTGCAAGAAAAAAACATCAAGTATTCTGAGATACTGAAGTATGACTTTGACGGGCTTAAACAGCAACTAACTCGTGAAGCAGCCGATGCGATTATGAGTCAACCACTGAGAGAATGGTTGCGAATCATAAGATCACATAAATACAAACTAGATTCACTGAATCCATACTTAGAAGAATTTAACGAAATATACTATCGTCGCAATATTATTGTTCACAATAAAGGCGAAGTAAATCGAATGTATTTATCAAATGTAAGGGATTGTCAAACCGAACTTGGAACACAACTTCATTTAGATAAATCGTATATATTGAATGCATATTCTACCGCAATAATTATTATATACGGTTTACTTTACGCAACACTTAAATCAAATCCCGATGATTTGTTGCCTTACCTTTCCTTTCTATTTAATACTGGATTTAATCATATGCTGGAGGGCGATTGGAAAATCGGGAAATTCATCTTCTCGACCCTTTCGAAGGATCAGAACCAAGAGGAAATTGATATTGTTCTATCTCAAATCAACCTCTGGATTTGTAAAAAAAATAGCGGAGAATTCAAGGAAATCAAAGATGAAATAACGCAGACTGATTATAGTGCAATGAACGCATCTATAAAAATGGCAAAAGAAATGCTGCTAAATAACTATGATTTGGGCACATATTATCTTGAAGAAGCTATTAAATCAGGGCAACTTTCGCCGGATTTGGTAGAATCCTGGCCTATCTTTATTCAATACAGGAAAACAAAGCAATATAAGCAGTTTAAGGAAAGGCATGCAGTACAAATAGAAGAGCAGTCTGTGCGTCAAGATGATTTAAATATAGGCGAAACAAGTGCAAATGATGGGTGTATTCAGGATATAAAAGATAACATTATCAAAGAGATCAAATAGCGAAAAAGGGTAAGAATCAAAATGATTCTTACCCTTTTGGCTTTAATACATTCCTCGGATTTTATCCAGATATCCCTTAAACTGCTCCACCACGTTTTCCGGGTAGAGCAGTTTCGCCTTTTTGCCGAAACCCAGAATCCAGCCGAAGAACTGGTCACTGATTTCTACCTTGGTGGTCACAGTGAAGTGGGTTTCATCGTATTTTCCATACTGAACGTCCTTTGTGCCGAAACGATCAACCACGGAATCCAGCAGCGGGTTAATAAAGCGGATTTCCACCAGACATTCCTTACCGCCGTACATGGAAAATACCCGTTTGGTATAGATTTTCAGGTCAATGGCCTGAAATTCTTCTTCGCCGTCCCTCGGCTCCCCGGTGAAGCGAATATCCTTCATCCGATCAACACGGTATGTACGCATATCATGGTATTTTTCATCATAGCTCAAAAGATAATAGTTGCCATCATTGATAAGCAACTGAAAGGGACTGACTGTATACCGTGCGCCTTTACGCTGTTCTTCTAATGTTTGGATATCCCCAACGGAATGCTTAAGGTATTTGAAACTGATCTTCTCCGGGGCGTGATATGCACCGTCTAAATGATGGCTCATAGCCTCATTGATTATAGCGATGTTATTCATAACACTTCGGTTATCCGTTTTGACTCGATCAACTAAAAATACATTGTGGCGGATTTTCTTTGCCTGTTCCTCGCTGACGAAATCACAGACCACATCCACAAGCCGCTTGGCCTGACCTTCGGCAATGAACTTGGCCGAATACACGCATTCCGCCAAAAGGCGCATATCGTTCAGGTCGAAGTTTCGCTGACGGACATAGAAACCCTTTTTGTTCTTATCATAGAGAATGGTTTTCAATTCGTTCCGTTCTTCTTCATCGACTTCCGCAAGCATTCCATCGTCCAAACCGGTATTCTCTTGGAGCATGAGCAGGATACGGTTAATGTCATCGATATCCCGATAAATGGAGCGGCGTTCCGCAGAAATTCCGCAGTAATCCAGATAGCCAATAATATCAGAGGCGGACTTGGCATGGTTTTCATCGGTGTATTTCAGAAGATATTGCAGGACAACATAGGGCTTCAGTTTTTGGTTCACCTGCTTGCCATGCTTGGCGGGCTTATTTAGCCTATCTTCCCGCTCCTCACGGTATTTCTCCCACATATTCTCTGCCATGAAATGCGACCCTTTGAAAATACTTTTTATTATATTAACACGCCTTTGTAAAAAAACAATGCTTTATTTTAGTGCATGGATGAATAAAGTTTGTATTTTGAGTAAAAAGAATTGTAAAGTCTACAGCGTTAGCAAGGTAGACTATGATTGGCTCAAAGAACTTTATACAGCTATCATCCCCACAGAATAACAAACTGGGAGCATCACGCTCCCAGTTTTCTTGCCCTAATCACCGTACTCTTACTAATCCCGGTCATTTGCGTTATTTGCCGATATGTTTTCCCCTGTTCCAGAAGCTCCAAGGCAAGCTGAATCTGTGCCGGGGAATATTTCTTCGGTCTGCCGTCTTTGAAATTGGGGTCTTGCCTTGCTACGGCTTTTCCGGTTTGGGTGCGCTCCACGATCATGCCACGTTCGTATTCCGCAAAGGCCAGCATGACGGTGAGAATCAGGTTGCCCGTCAGGGTGTTTTCGATCAAGCCCATATTCAGAATGTGGACACGAACGCCACGGTCAAAGAGGTTGCGGACGGTCTGCACCCCTTCGA
>CAZKXB010000076.1:0-6108 GCA_964556595.1 uncultured Ruminococcus sp.
GCCGTCACGCTCTCTCCGCCGCCAAAGCGCCGTCCAAATCGCGAACCGCCCTCTCGGCGAGCATTGCGTATTTCTCCTGCTTCTTCAGCTTTCCCACATAGTCAAGCGGGGGAAGTATGCCCATATTGCTGCCCATAGGCTGAAACGCCGTCACGCTTTCATCACTGATATACGCGCACAGCGCGCCAAGCATGGTCGTTCTCGGCAGCGTAAGCGGAGCTTTCCCGCAAAGCCTGTCAGCAAGCGCCCTGCCCGCCACAATTCCGCTTGCGGCGCTTTCAACGTAGCCCTCAACGCCCGTTATCTGCCCGCCGAAAAATACGTTCTCCGAGCCTTTCAGCATAAAATTGCAGTCAAGCAGCCGCGGACTGTCAATGAATGTATTGCGGTGCATTACGCCGTACCGCGCGAACTCCGCGTTCTCCAGCCCCGGAATCATGCTGAAAACCCGCTTCTGCTCGCCGAATTTAAGGTTTGTCTGAAATCCCACTATATTGTAAAGCGAACCCTCGCGGTTCTCCTTGCGAAGCTGAACCGCCGCCCACGGGCGCTTTCCCGTCCTTGGGTCGGTAAGCCCCACAGGCTTCATGCAGCCATAGCGCACGCACTCAATTCCGCGCTTTGCAAGCACCTCGACAGGCATACAGCCCTCGTAAACCTTCATGCCCGATTTTTCTTCGGGGCGGTCGAACTCCTTAAGCGGAGCGCTCTCCGCGGCGATAAGCGCGTTGTAGAACGCTTCGTACTCCTCCTTATCCATGGGACAGTTGATGTAGTCCGCGTCGCCCTTGTCATAGCGCGTCTGGAAAAACGCTTTCGTGAAATCAATGCTCTCCGCCGTAACGATAGGCGCGGCTGCGTCATAAAAACTCAGCCCCTCGCCGCAAACCGCGCGAAGCTTCTCCGCAAGCGCGTCAGAGGTCAGCGGACCCGTGCAGATTACGGCGTTCTCCTTGGGGAACTCCGTCACCTCGCCCTCAACAATTCTGATATTGGGATAGCTTTTTACAATGCGCGTAACCTCGTCCGAAAACTCCGTCCTGTTCACCGCAAGCGCTCCGCCCGCGGGAACGGCGGTCTTGTCCGCCGCCTGTAAAATCACCGAGCCAAACCGCCGCATTTCCTCTTTAAGCAGTCCGCAGGCGCTGTCCACCCGCGCCGCCTTAAGCGAGTTTGAGCAGACAAGTTCCGCAAAGCCCTGATATTTATGCGCGGGGGAATATTTTTGCGGCTTCATTTCGTACAGTTCCACATCAAAGCCGCGCCGTGCAAGCTGCACTGCGGCTTCGCAGCCCGCAAGTCCCGCGCCGATAACCTTAACCGTCATGCCTTATCCTTTGTGTTGTCAAGCGGGCGCTCGTAGGTACAGCCCTCGCCCGCGCAGTATATTTTGCCAAGCTTGCCCGTTTTCTTGAACAGCGTTCTGCCGCAGTCGGGGCATTTCTCCTCAATGGGCGTGTCCCACGTCATGTAGTTGCAGCCCTGGTAATCCTCGCAGCCGAAGAACGGCTTGCCCTTTTTGGACTTTTTCGCAAGCATTTTCTTGCCGCAGACGGGGCAGTTTCCCTTTGCCTCCACAACGATTTTCTTTGTGAATTTGCACTCAGGGAAGCCCGAACAGCCGAGGAATTTTCCATACGGTCCTATTTTTATGACCATGTTTTTGCCACATTCCTCGCAGACAATATCTGTCGGCTCATCGGGAACTTTCACGCGCTTGCCCTCCATATCGGCTTCCGCCTTTTCAAGGGATTTTGCAAAACCGCCGTAGAACCTTTTCAGTATCTGCACCCAGTTCACCGTGCCTTTTTCGATATTGTCAAGCTCGGTTTCCATCTTTGCGGTGAATTTAACGTCAACAATATTGTCAAAATGCTCCTTAAGCAGCTGGGTAATTACCTCGCCAAGCGCGGTCGGCTTAATCTGGCTGCCGCCCTCGCGCTCGACATAGTGCCTGTCGAGTATGGTGGAAATAGTCGGCGCATAGGTGGAGGGTCTGCCGATACCGTTTTCCTCAAGCTCCTTAATCAAGGAAGCTTCGTTGTATCTTGCAGGCGGCTGCGTGAAATGCTGATTGCCCTTAACCTCTTTCGCCTTAAGCTTCTCGCCCTTTGCTATCGCGGGAAGCGCGCCGCCATGCTCGCTGTCGCCGTCTTTTGACTCCTCATAAAGCTTTGTAAAGCCGTCAAACTTAACGGAATAGCCGCTTGCCTTAAACAGACAGCCCGCCGCCTCTATATCCGCCGACACTGTATCCATAACCGCGTTCTGCATCTGGCTTGCCATAAAGCGCTCCCACACAAGCTTGTAAAGCTTATACTGGTCGGAAGTCAGCGCGGACTTCACCTTGTCGGGAGTCAGCGAAACCGTTGTGGGACGTATAGCCTCGTGCGCGTCCTGCGCGTTGCTTTTGCTGCGGAACGTGCGCGGCTTTTCGGGGAGATATTCCGCGCCGTAAAGTTCTTTTATAAGTTCGGCGGCAGCGGCTTTCGCCTCGTCCGAAATACGCAGCGAGTCGGTTCTCATGTAGGTGATAAGACCCACCGCGCCCATGCCGGGCACTTCAACGCCCTCGTAAAGTTCCTGCGCGGCTTTCATGGTTCTGCGCGCCTGGAAGGACAGCCTGCGCGAAGCCTCCTGCTGAAGCGTGGAGGTGGTAAATGGCGGCGCGGGCTGCTTTTTGCGCTGGGATTTTTTAAGCGCGCTTACGGTAAATTCCGCGCCCTCAAGCCGCGCAAGGATAGCGTTCGCCTGTTGCTCGCAGGTGATTTCGGGCTTTTCGCCGTCCACCTCGGCAAGCTTTGCGGCAAACGCGCGCTTTGAGGAGGCGGCAGTAAGCTTAGCGTCAATGCTCCAGTATTCCTGCGAAACAAAGCTTCTTATCTCGTTCTCGCGGTCTACGATAAGGCGCACCGCAACCGACTGCACACGTCCCGCCGAAAGACCCCTGCGCACCTTTTTCCACAAAAACGGCGAAAGCTTGTAGCCCACAATGCGGTCAAGAATACGCCTTGCCTGCTGCGCGTCCACAATATCGGTGTCTATTTTGCGCGGACTGCTCATGCCCGCCTGTATGCCTGATTTTGTAATCTCGCTGAACGTAACTCTGACAGGCGCGTCGGCGTCAATATTCAGCAAATGCGACAAATGCCACGCAATCGCCTCGCCCTCGCGGTCGGGGTCGGTTGCAAGATAGACAATATCGCTGTTCTTGGCGCGCTTTTTAAGCTCCTTAATTATCTCCGACTTGTCCTTCATGTTGACGTACTGCGGCTCAAAATCGTTATCCACATCAACGCCCAGCTTGGACTTCGGCAGGTCTATAATATGACCCGTGGAAGCCATAACATCATAGCCCTCGCCAAGGTATTTTTTAACCGTTTTCGCCTTTGACGGCGACTCCAATATAACAAGGTGTGCCACTTAAGTTCCCCCATACTTTTTAATGCATAATGAACAATGAATAATGAATAATGAATAATGAATAATGTATAATGTATAATGTATAATGAATAATGAACAATGAATGTGTCAGAGTGTCTGCAAAGCAGCCACTCTGACTTATTTAAAAGCTGCTAATTAACAATTGTTCATTGTAAGCTTTGGCGCGCGCAGCGCGCAGGGCGGTTGCGCTCTGCGCAAACGCTCGTACATTGTTCATTGTACATTGTTCATTGTTCATTGTACATTGTACATTGTTCATTGTACATTGTACATTGTTCATTATTCATTGTACATTGTTCATTGTACATTGTTCATTGTTCATTGTTCATTATTCATTGTCCCAGCTCCCAGATTATCACCGCTGCTGCGACTGCGGCGTTGAGCGACTCCGCGCCTGTTATCGGGATATAAAGTCCGCCCGTGCAGGCAGCCCTTACCTCGTCCGAAATTCCGCCGCCCTCGCTGCCGATAACCACCGCCGCGCCCTCGCCGAACGCGACCTCGCCAAGCTGCTTCGCGGTATCGTCCAGCATAGCGCCGTAGACCTCGCGCCCCTGACGCCTTAGCAAATCTATCGTCTGCGCAAGCGGGCAGATTATGCAGGGCAGTCTGAAAACGCTGCCCATTGAAGCCCTCAGCGTTTTCGGCGAATAAATATCGGCGCATTTGTCTGAAAGCAGCACCCCGCTTATCCCAAGCGCTTCCGCCGTGCGGATTATCGTACCCACATTGCCTGGGTCCTGCACCCCGTCAAGCAGCACAAGCCTGCCGTTCGGGATATCGCCCTGCGGCGCTTTTGCAATCTCCGCAAAAAGCCCCTGCGGCGCTTTCGTATCGGAAATATATTCCGCTATGTCCTCGGATATTACCGCGTATCCCGCCGCAGCCGCTATAAGCGCCCGCGCGGTTTCGGGATATTTTTCCGCCGCGCGCTCCGTCAGCAGCGCAAAGCGGATTTCAAGCCCCGATTTCGCCGCCTCGCCGCAAAGGTGGTCGCCCTCGGCTATAAAAACGCCCTCGCCGTCGCGCAGCTTTTTGTCCCGCTGAAGTTCGCGGAAGCGGCGCACCGCGTCATTTTTTCTTGACGTAAGCGTCATTTTTATATACCCCCTACATAGCGAAAATCTCACGCCGACGAAAACGGGGCGTGAGATATATCACGATTAAAGTGCAGCCTTAGCCTTCTCAGTCAGCGCTGTGAAGCCAGCCGCGTCATTGATAGCGATTTCGGAAAGCATCTTTCTGTTAAGCGTAATGCCTGCCTTCTTAAGACCGTTCATGAATGTAGAATAGTTCATGCCGTTAGCCTTGCAGCCTGCGGAAATTCTTGTAATCCACAGTCTTCTGAAATCTCTTTTCTTAAGCTTTCTGCCTACATAAGCATACTGACCGGACTTCATAACGGCTTCCTTAGCGGTCTTGAACAGTCTGCTCTTGCCGCCCCAGTAGCCCTTTGCCAGCTTTAATGTTTTATTTCTTCTCTTGCGAGTAGCGAGTGCGCCCTTAATGCGTGCCATGTTACATTACCTCCTGAATTTTATGCGGAAAACCCTATTCCGCGCTGATTTTTACGCGATACTATTATTTGTACGGAATAAGGCTCTTAACTGCCGCTACGTTTGTAACGTCGGCATATGCGCCTGCTCTTAAACCTCTTTTGCGCTTAGTGGTCTTCTTGGTAAGAATGTGACGCTTACCGCAGTGCTGCATCTTAACCTTACCGTTCTTTGTCAGCTTGAAACGCTTTTTAGCTCCGCTGTGTGTTTTGATTTTAGGCATTTTGGTATCCTCCTTGAGATTATCTTACAGTGCGCCTTGGCGCCGAAATTATTTCTTAGGGCTTACTACAACCGCGTAGTTTCTGCCCTCAAGCTTGGACGGCTTATCAGAACCGCCGTACTCCGAAACGGCGTCAAGAAATCTTTTCATCAAATCCTCGCTCAGACCCATGTGCGACATCTCTCTCGCACGCTTGAAGCGTATCGTAACCTTTACCTTATCGCCGTTCTGAAGGAACTTGATGCAGTTTCTGACCTTGATGTTGAAATCGTTGGTGTCGATATTAAGGGACATCTTGATTTCCTTAACCTCAGTCTGCTTCTGGTTTTTCTTTGCTTCCTTTTCTCTCTTTGTCTGCTCGAAGCGGTATTTGCCGTAGTCCATAATGCGGCATACCGGGGGAACTGCGCCGGGAGCGATAAGCACCAAATCCAAATCGGACTCTATCGCCTTTTCGAGAGCCTCAGCCGTAGGCATAATGCCAAGCTGCTCTCCGTCATTGCCGATAACTCTTACTTCCTTTTCGCGGATTTCCTCGTTGATGAGCTGTTCTTTAGTGCCGATATCAAAGCACCGCCTTTCCATAAATAAAATCTTAAGCTTGTATGAAATAAAATAAGCGCGAGTACACACTACTCACGCTTAACTGAAAGACCCGAAGGCGATATTTCATTTAAGAACCGCGCCTGACAGAACAAACGTCGGCGGGTGAGAGTGTGGCGGCTCTGCTTTATTACCTTGTAATTATACTACATCAATCCCGATTTGTCAAGGGGTTTTGAAAATTTTTTTTAGGCAACACCGCACAAAGATTGTGCGCGGATTGCGCCGTCAGATTTTTCGTCAGATTGTACAAATTTGACGCAGGCAGGCTGGTCTGTCGGT
>CAZKXB010000077.1:0-5999 GCA_964556595.1 uncultured Ruminococcus sp.
TTCATTATTCATTGTTCATTGTTCATTATTCATTATTCATTGTTCATTATTCATTATTCATTGTTCATTGTTCATTATTCATTGTTCATTGTTCATTATTCATTATTCATTGTTCATTATTCATTGTTCATTATTCACAGTCGGAGGTAAAATATGAAAATACTGGTTATGAACGGTCCTAATCTTAATCTTCTGGGCGAGCGTGAGCCGAATATTTATGGCGGCGACACGCTGAAATCCATCAATGACGAGATAACCGCCGCCGCAAAGCAGCTCGGCTATGAGGTCAGCTTTTTCCAGAGCAACAGCGAGGGCGGGCTTATCGACAGGCTGCACGAGGCGCGGCTGGACTGCGCGGGCGTGGTGCTTAACGCGGGCGCGTACACCCATTACAGCTATGCGCTGCGGGACGCTATCGCGGCGGTGAAAATCCCCGTGGTGGAGGTTCATCTCTCCAACGTGAACAGCCGTGACGAGTTCAGAAAAAATTCCGTTATCGCGCCTGTCTGCTGCGGAACTATTGCAGGCTTCGGCAAGTACAGCTATATTCTGGGCTTGTATGCACTCCACAATAGGTTGGGTGACGCAGATGAATAATATACAACGGCTTGCGGAAAAACTTTCCGACACAACACACGGCGCGCTGATTACCTCGGATATAAGCAGGCGGTATTTCTGCGGCTTCAAGTCCTCGGCGGGGGTAATTCTGGTGACAAAGGACTGCTCCTACTTAATCATAGACTCGCGCTATTATGACAAGGCTTGCGAGCGTGTTGCGGACTGCGAGGTTCTGCTTATGGAGGACGTGCGCAGGCAGCTTCTGGATTTGATGATAAAGCACAACATCACAAAGCTTTCGGTGGAGAGCGCGTGCATGACGGTGGCGGAGTTTGAGAAATACAAGGCGGAGCTTTTTTATGCGGAGCTTGACGGCTCGTCATGGCTGTCGGACGTGATTTCCGCTATGAGGGTGATTAAATCCGCAGAGGAAGTAAAGCTGATAATACAGGCGCAGCGCATTGCGGAAGCGGCATTTGAGCGGCTTCTGGAGCGGCTTCGCAGGGGCATGACCGAGAAGCAGGCGGCGGCGCTGCTGGATTATTTCATAATGGACTGCGGCGCGGACGGGCTTTCGTTTGAAACGATTGCGGCGTCGGGGGTAAATTCCGCTTCGCCCCATGCAGTTCCGACAGACAAGCCGCTGCAAAACGGGGATTTCCTCACGCTTGATTTCGGCGCGATTGTGGACGGCTACCACTCCGACATGACCAGAACCCTCGTTATCGGCGAGCCAACTCCCGAAATGGAGGAACTTTACAACGCCGTTTTTTATGCAAATCTGGACGGACTTCAGGCGGTGCGCGCGGACATAGGCGGCGCGGTGGTGGACAGCGTTGCGCGCAGCACGCTTAACGGCTGGGGCGGCTACGATAAATATTTCGGGCACGGTCTGGGTCACGGCGTGGGTCTGGAGATACACGAAGCGCCTACGCTTTCCCGCAAGAGCAGCTCCATGCTGCGGCAGGGCATGATTGTCACGGTAGAGCCTGGGGCGTACATTTCGGGCAAGTACGGCGTGCGCATTGAGGATATGGTGCTTGTCACCGAAAACGGCTGCGAAAACCTTACATTGACGACTAAGAAGCTGATTAGGATTTAACGAGCGGTTGGGCTTTAGCACAAAAATGCGGCTCTGCATTCAGTTGCAGAGCCGCTTTAATGTTCAGATAAATCAATTCAGTCAGCCATACCCCGTTCAAGGATTTTTCTTTTTTCCTCCTTGGCGATTGCTTCAAGGCGCGCGATTTCGGCTTGCCGTTCTTCTTGGGTCATTGCCTTTATTCGTTCAGGGATAATAACACGGTCGTTCAGTGAGTTTTCCATCTCCATTCAAATCACCTCCCAGAAATCTACAAGGTTGTTCGCTTTCATTTTTTCAAGAGTTTTTATCTGCGCGTCATACTCCGAAAACCCCGCAGAAACATATGAACTAATGTAAAGGGAATAAAGCTCTTCATTCAACTCCTGTCTGGCAATATATGCAAACACCTTTCCGTCATGACAGGCAACACAACCCAGCCTGTAACCGTTGCGATAACAGGAATTAAAATCAGCAGCACTAGGCGGCATACTATTGGGGTGAGTATGTATTGTCACAATCCTGTTTCTTTCATACAAAGCCATCTGTTTTTTGGTGGCATTTGAATATACAACTTCCTGTTCTGAGGTGCTGTATATTTCACTTATGACAACTTTCCCCGTATCCCCGTCAATCCAGTACATATCCTCATAAACCGTGCCGCTTCTGTGCTTAAGCGCGGCTTTGGCGCAGTCATATAGAGCCTTGTTTACCGCGGAATTATCGGTTATGCTATCAAATTTTCGGCGGTATTCGCCGCTTTCGATATAGGTTTTGTTTATCAGGGTAGCCTTGTTTCTGCCATATCTCTGGTATTCAAGCGCCACAACATCACTTCCCACCTTGATTATATCACCGCCGCCCTTTTTTGTCAAGACTATATTCTTCCAATAAGGCGCTAAATCCGCTCCCGAAACGCGCTTTGCGGCTTTTAATTATTCCGCTCAGCAAAGCCTTTTGAAAGTTTTTTTGCAAAAACAAAGAAAATTTGCAAAAAGCACTTGAAAAATTCCGCAATATAGGGTAAAATATAAAAGATATGATATTATTGATGGCGGCAGAGTCCGCTTTCGCATTAAATTAAATTTGGAGGTATCCTACTATGATTACAGCAGGAGATTTCAGAAACGGCATGACCTTTGAGGAGGACGGCAACGTAATGCAGATTATCGAGTTCCAGCACGTTAAGCCCGGCAAAGGCGCTGCGTTTGTAAGAACTAAGGTAAGAAACGTTATTACAGGCTCTGTGGTTGAAAAGACCTACAACCCTACCGCTAAGTTCCCCACAGCTTATGTTGAGAGAAAGGATATGGAGTATACCTATTCTGACGGCGAGCTTTACCACTTTATGGACCCTGAAACCTACGAGGACGTTCCCGTAAATGCCGCAGACCTTGGCGACAACTTCAAGTTTGTTAAGGAGAACATGGTGTGCAAGGTTCTGTCCTACAAGGGCAAGGTATTCGGCGTTGAGCCTCCCAACTTTGTTGAACTTCAGATTACCCAGACCGACCCCGGTTTTGCAGGCAACACCGCTACCAACGCTACCAAGCCCGCTACGCTTGAAACAGGCGCTGAAATCCGCGTTCCCCTGTTTATCGACAACGGCGAGATTATCCGTATCGACACCAGAACAGGCGAATATATGGAGCGTGTAAAGTAACACGTCGAAAAAGCCCTTGCTGGGTTTGCACTGAGCGGCACAAAATCCCCTGCGGGTCTGCGGCGCATGGCGCTGAAAATTCCCGCGGCGGGTTTTGAGATAAGCTAAGGCAGTGCCGCATAAAAGACCGCCTTGCGGTTTTGCGCACGTTATGCCTTAAAACACTGTTGAAATTATTTACGGAAAGGATTGATTATTATGACAATCGGCGAAAAGGTTTCCTACATTAAGGGTCTTGCAGAGGGAGTTTCCCTTGACGAGTCCACAAAGGAAGGCAAGATTATTACCGCAATGCTTGATGTACTTTCCGACATCGCAGATAATCTGAGAGAGGTTGACGAGGAGCTTAATGACGTTGCCGACATCATGACCGACATGGAGGAAAGCGTTTCCGACCTTGAGGACGTTGTTTACGACATTGATGATGATGACGAATATGACGACTATGATGACGAGGACGATTTTGAGGACGACCTCGGCGAGCTGTACGAAACGGTCTGCCCCGCCTGCGGAAACACTATCCGCTTCGATTACGAGCAGGCTGCCACAGGCGCTATGGACTGCCCCAACTGCGGTCAGCACCTTGAGTTTTCACTTGAGGACGAGGGCGACGCAGAATAAGGCTGTGCTGATTAAACCCGCATAAGGCTTGTCAAGACTGGTTAAGGCTTGTCAAGATTGTTAATGCGGCGTTGAATTAAAAAGCAATGGCGGGTCGGCGTTGTGCCGTCCCTAAGCGTCGAAAAACCCCTTGCGGGGTTTTCCGCCGAAACATCCGCACTGCCCGCACTCACAGACAGCAAAGCTGTCAGAAAGCATAAGGCGAAGCCGCTGCTGGCGCACAAGTTCGTGCGGATAGAAGTGTTTTTTGCCTCGGCAGAGCCAAGGCAAAAAATGGATTTCAAATGCCCGCTGCGCGGGCAAGATTGGGCTTTTAGGATATGCAATGGCGGGTCGGCGTTGTGCCGTCCCGCTTTTTTTGAGAGGAAGCTTTGAGAGGACACCAAAATGAGTTGGAGAGATAACCTTATAAAAATCGCGCCGTATGTTGCGGGTGAACAGCCGAACAAGACGGATTTCATCAAGCTTAACGCAAACGAGAACCCTTACCCGCCTGCGCCGGGTGTAATGCGCGTGATTGAGCGGTTTAATGCCGAGAAGCTGAAAAAATACCCAAGCGCGGACGCTGTGCCGCTTGCCGAAGCGATTGCAAAGCGCGCGGGACTTAAGCGCGGAAATGTGTTTGTGGGCAACGGTTCTGATGATGTGCTGGCGCTGTGTTTCAGGGCGTTTTTTAATTCCCAGAAGCCTGTGGTTTATCCAGATATTACATATTCGTTTTATCCTGTGTGGTGCGATATGCTGAAAATCCCCTATGAAACGATACCTGTGGACGCGGATTTCAACATAAACGCGGCGGACTATGCGCGGGAGAACGGCGGCGTGGTTATCGCAAATCCCAACGCGCCGACAAGCATAGGCAGGGGGCTGGATTTTATCCGCGAAATACTCGACAACAACCGCGACAGCGTGGTTATTGTGGACGAAGCGTATGTGGATTTTGGGGGAGTTTCGGCGCTGCCGCTGCTTAAGGAATACGAGAACCTTGTGGTTACGCAGACGTTTTCAAAATCCCGTTCCATGGCGGGCATGAGGATAGGCTGCGCTTTTGCGGGGGAGGAGCTTATTTCCGCGCTGTTTGCGGCAAAGGACAGCTACAATTCCTACCCGCTTGACAGTGTTGCGATTGAAGCGGGCGTAGCTTCCGTTGCTGATGAGGAGTATTTTAATTCCACACTGAAAAAGGTTATGGCAACGCGCGAGCGGCTTACGGCGGCGCTTCGCGAGATGGGATTTTCACTTCCCGACAGCAGTACGAATTTCGTATTTGCGCAGCACCCGCGTTTTTCCGCAAGGGATATCTGCGAGTTCCTCAAAACGCGGGATATTTATGTGCGCTATTTCAACAAGCCGCGCATTGACAACCGCTTGAGGATTACCGTCGGCACAGACGCAGAGATTGACGCGCTGATAGCGGCGCTTAGGGAATTTATTGGCGGTTGAAGATGGCGGTGTACATCACCCCCGCTATGCGGGAGCTGCAATTTTAATTTCGGGCAAAAAGGCTTCCCCTCGAGGGGAAGCTGGCAGCGCGTTAGCGCTGACTGATGAGGTGTTGCAACAAGTAAAATTCAATCAAGAAATTTGAATTGCGGCGCGCAGGGCGATTGCGCGAAGCGCACTCGCTCGTCCACCTCATCCGGCGTTTCGCGCCACCTTAGGGCGAAGTCCGCTCAAGGGGAAGGCTTTTGTGCGGCGATTTATTTCATGCAGACATTACCAGAAAGGCGGCTGATTGAGATGACCTGTTTCTTTTGCAAAGGCAAGATGGAAGAAAGCACCACCATTCATACGGTGCAGCTGGATAACTGCATTGTGGTAATAAAGAACGTTCCGTGCTGCAAGTGCGAGAAATGCGGCGAGGTGGTTATTGACGGCAATGTTGCGGTGCGCATTGAGGAAATAGTTTCCGCATTTGAAAAGGTTCTCACCGAAATAGCGGTGGTTAATTACACGGCGGCTTGAATGTCAAATGTATAGCAAAGGCTTCCCCTTATGGAGAAGCCTTTTGTGCGTGAAAAAAGCCTTCCCCTTGAGGGGTAAGGTCGTAGCGAACAAGTTCGCAACTGATGAGGT
>CAZKXB010000078.1:0-5848 GCA_964556595.1 uncultured Ruminococcus sp.
GTTCCGTTTATTCCGTCTTGCATAACGGCGGAGGAGCCTTGGTATCTCGTATTGTCCTCATAATACTGAGTTTCATAAGCGGTGGCTTCCTCATACACCTCGGTACGGGTGACTGTAACAGCAAGGAACGGTTCGTCCTGCGTTATAAGGAATTTATCGCCGACATATATCGTCATTGTTTCCGAAAATTCGGGATTAAGGCGCTGCATTTCCGCCATTGTCAAATCCAACTTTGCCAGAATGCCAAGCGGCGAGTCGCCGTCAACTGCGGTATAATAAGAAGCGACAGCTTTCTTTGATGTAATTACCTCTATGATGGATTTTGGCGACATTATACTTTCTGTGAGGTACAGACCGGGTTCAAACGAAATAGAGGTTTCAAAAGCCACGGTTTCGTTGGCGCTGTCGGTGCGGTATACATCAAGCAGCTCCTCAAGGGTGTCCTCAATTTCGGTTTTGTCCACCAGCGCGCCGTAGAACGAACTGCCGATATAGAAGCCGTAGGCATATTCTATCTCCGCGTCCATAGACGAAAGCAGCTTGTCTGCAAGCTGATATTTGGTGAGCGTTTCGCCGTAATTTATCGCTTCAAGCTGATATTCTGCCTCAAATGTGACAGGCTCGGTGGTGTCGTCCATGTAATTGATACGCTGCTGAACTATGCGCTCCGCGTCAGTAAACACCGTTTCGCTGCTGACATAACCCATAAAGTCGCCGTTTACGGTAAGCTCCAGCGCGTAGGTTATGCTGTTGGCGTATGTAACGATGTTGAAAAGCAGCACCATGCACACAATTGATATCGCATAATTAAACAGCGAATACGCCAGACCGCGCTTGCCGAACAGGCATTTTCCTATAAACCGCACAACTGCGGCGAGCCTGCCCGCAAAGCCTTTTTCGGTGCGCGCTTTGTTTATTTCGGCGCTGCCAAGCTTTATCGCTTTGTGATATCTCACAAAGGGTCTTGCTGCCGCCGCGCCTATTTTTTTCAGCGTGCCTTTAATTGCCCTGCCAACCTTGGCAAAGCCCTCGGCATTATTGTCTATAAATCGCATAAACGCGCCGCCAATACCTTGCAGCAAGCCTATAAGCACGCCGAATATATATTCGCCAAAGCGGTAAACGGCGCCGTACAGCCCCTTAAGGCTGTCATCTGCCGTATTTGTCTGTATTGTTTCTTTTTCGGAAACCATGTTCCCTCCTGTTCTATATACACGGATTATCAGGCGCTTCAGCGCTGATAATCCCTAACCAAAATCAAATCTGTAATAAACTTTTGCATGAAGTAATTACAGTATATCATCTTTGTAACCGTTTTGCAACCATTTGTAACCGTTTTGTAACTTTTGACGGAATTTATTTGTAAATGCTGCACAGTGAACATGGCGCAAATTTATTGAAAATACCCAAAGTCAAGCGCGGTTATTGCGCTGTGGTTTTGTCAAGCTTGTCCACGGGATACGCAATTTCGGTTACTTCGTTCATCATATTAACATCAATGCGCATATTTACGTCGCGCGTAACGCCCTCGGTGTCGGTGACTGTGCCAACTTCCGCGAAGGAAATAATATATCCATCGCCGTTTATTTCAAAAACGGTGGTAAGGTTTTCAAAGCTGCTTACGCCGTCAAGCAGACCCTCTGTGGACTTGTTAAGCTTTTGGGTATCATATACATACGAGATTATGGTATCTCCGTCCTCGTCCGAGGAGATTTCCGCCTGCGAAACGCTTGCGCCATCAAGGAAAAATATTCCTCCATCGGCATAGGGATAGCGGTTTTTGCGGTTGTAGATGTTATACAAATAATCCTCATCAGAGGAGTTGATAACAGACCACATTTCCTTATTCGGCTCTTTATAGAAATACTGCGCGCCATCGCTGTACGCATACATTTCGTCGCCGCCGTCCTTGCCGTAGTAGTAAAGTATCATTTCATCGCTGCTGTTTATATAAAAGCTGAAATCCATTATCAGCTCGCCTGTGGAAAGGTCGGTCATGGTTGTGTGCGCGCTGTCAAGCCCGTTGTATTTGGATTTCGCCGTTTTAACGGTATTGTAGCCCTCAGGCATATTTGCGGCGCAGCCCGTTACCGTCAGCGCCACGGCAAGCGCCGCCAGAATAAGTTTTTTCATTTTTCCTCCGAAAACAAAAAGGCAGAAACCAACCTGCGCCGATTTCTGCCTAGCTGAATGCAAAACAATATAACCGCCCGCGATTACTCTGCAAAGCCGCTCTCTACCAGCTTAACAAGACCGTCAACAGCAAGCTGCTCATCGCTGCCGTCAGCGATAATGCGGATATTTGCGCCGCCAACAATGCCGAGGGACAGAATGCCCAGAAGGCTCTTTGCGTTTACTCTGCGTTCTTCCTTTTCTACCCAGATAGAAGACTTGAATTCGTTAGCCTTCTGGATAAAGAAAGTTGCGGGTCTTGCGTGCAGACCTACCTGATTTTTTACTTCGATGTCTTTCATGCACATGGTGTAAATCCTCCGTTAAAAAAATAATCGACTGTACCTAGTACGCTTCTTTTGCTTTTAATTTGCCAAACAAGACCAAGCGCTGCTTAATCTCTTGCTTATAGTATATCCAAAACAGAAAATTTCGTCAACAGCATTTTTGGATTTTGTCGTTTTAATTGGCGATTTTCTGTTTTTTGCAGAATAAATCGCCAACTAAAGCGCGGGCGGTTGTACACTTTCACTAAAAAGTTTTCAACAAAATAACCAACATATCCATTAGTTTTCAACACTTGCATAGTCCGCATAGGGCAAAAGGCGGTAAGTGCGTCTGAAAAATGAACAAATATCGGCAATATCTGTGCCGCTAAATAAAAATTTATACAAAATAATTGTTTGGCTATGGAAAAATTTTAATGTCTGTGATATAATGGGTTTGTGGCAGCAGGGCAAGTTCCTTGCCGCACACATTAGGCGCATGGTAATTTTGCTGCGAGGTGATTATTTTGGATATTAGCATTAAATTTCAGATGTTGGCGATAGGAATACTTCTTATTATAATGGTGGATTTTATATTCAGCAAGAAGCTTCCGCTGATATCAACCAGAACATTTGAGCTGTTCTGGGGCGCGTGTTTTGTAAATCTTATCGCGGATATCGGCTCATATTACACGCTGACGCACATGGAAACTGTTTCCCCCTGGCTTAACAGGCTTATGCACCAGCTTTACATAGGCTCGCTTGATGTGATTATATATCTGCTGTTTGTGTATGTGTGCCTGCTTTGCGGCGTACAGAAGCGAATGCCTAAGCTGCTTACGCTTGGTTCGGCTGTGCCGTGCATTATTTCGCTGATTTTTGTGGTTTTCGGCGAACTTGAATATGTTGTTGACGCAAACGGCGCATATTCGCGCGGAAGCATGGCGGGCGTTATGTATATGAGCGTTGCGCTGTACATAATAGCCATATTTGTTATGCTTTTTCTGCGCAGAAAACGCAGGGGGCTTGAAAACAGCGAGCTTCTGCCTAACTTCAAAAAGGCGCGCGTAACGATTATTGTCGGTCTTTGCATATGGATATTTGTGGCGCTGGTGCAGTATATAACCTCCTACTGGCTTATTTCTGCGGCGGGCGTTTCGCTGATGGTGCTGTATGTATACGTCCGCTTTGAGAATCCGCGCGAGTACATCGACAGCGAAACCGAAACCCTTAACCGCCGCGCTTTTCACATAATGCTGCCCGAAATGTTCGCGCGCAAGAAGCCGTTCTATATGATAAATTTCAACCTTGGCGATATTGAAAGTATCCAGAAATCCATGGGCTATGACATGACAAGGGAGATAATAAAGCAGGCGGCGGTGCAGATAGGCTCCGCGCTGCCGAGAATGAGCATATACCATTCGCGCTCAAATTCGCTTACGGCGTTTCTTGCAAGCAAGGAGGAGCTTGACAAAATCATACGCCGCAGCGAGCAGTGGGATTTCCGCTGCCGCACGTCCTCTGGCGACGGCATATATTCACCCGTGTATCATCTTACCGTGATAGAGTGCCCAAAGTATGCGCAAACCCCCGACGAAGCATACGAAACGCTTGATTACTGTGTAGGCGGCGCGCATTGTCACCACGAAAGCGGCAAGATATACTTTATAGATGAGGCGGAGGTTGAAAAGCGCAATTATCGCAAAAGCGTTATTTCAATTCTTAATGACGCGGTGCGAAACAAGGCGTTCAATGTTGTTTATCAGCCGATTTATTCTGCGGAGAAAAAGCGTTATGCTTCGGCGGAAGCGCTTGTGCGGCTTCAGGACAGCACAACGGTGGGCTTTATTTCGCCTGAGTATTTTATTCCGCTTGCGGAGGAGCAGGGGCTTATCGGCGAAATCGGACATATCGTATTTGAAAAGGTGTGCAGCTTCGCCGCCCGCGAGAAGCTGTGGCAGCTTGGCATTGATTATATTGAGGTAAACCTTTCCGCTGTGCAGAGCGTTGATGTGGGCATTGTGGCGGAGTTAAGCCGCATGATGACAAAATACGGCGTTCACCCCGGATTTTTCAACCTTGAGATAACGGAAACCGCTTCGGTTGACGGCGGCGATATGCTTCTGCACAATATGGAGCAGTTCAGAAAGCTTGGCTGTCATTTTTCCATGGACGATTTCGGCACAGGCTATTCAAATCTTGCGCAGATGGCGAGGGTGCATTTTGAGCTTATAAAGCTTGATAAAAGCCTTATCTGGCCTTGTTTCGGCGAAGAATCTGCCGAGCCGATGGTTATACTTAACAGCTGCATTGACATGATACTGCGTCTGGGCGCGCATATTGTCGCGGAGGGCGTTGAAACCAAAGAGCAGGCAGACCTGCTTATATCCAAGGGTGTTAATTATCTTCAGGGATATTATTTCTGCCGCCCTGTTCCGGAGGCGGATTTTGTAAAGGCGGTTAAGGAAATGCTGGCGCAGAGTAAGGCTTAATCTGTTTTTACTTAATAAATAGCAATTTAGGGCGGATTTTTTAAGTAAACATATACTAAAAAATTCAGAAATCTTTATCCAAAAAGACTATTGAATTATCCAAAGTTATTTGTTATACTTTAGGTAACAGGCATGGACGGTCTTGCCGCAGTGCCGGATAAATCGGATAATATTATTTCAAAGAGAGGTAATCACCCATGAGCTTAGAAATCATCGGACAGAGCATTCCCAATATGCCTTGGCAGGACAGACCCGAGGGCTGCAAGGACGTTATCTGGCGTTTTGACGCTAACCCCATTATCCCCCGCGACCTGCTTCCCACAAGCAACTCTATTTTCAACTCCGCTGTTGTTCCTTTTGAGAGCGACAAGGGTCATTTTGCAGGCGTTTTCCGTGTTGACGATAAGGAAAGAAACATGGCTATCCATGCAGGTTTCTCCGAGGACGGTATTCACTGGAACATCAACCCCGAAAAGGTAGAGTGGATTAACGACGACCCCGAAACCGCAGCCGCAAATCCCTGGCAGTATGGCTACGACCCCCGCTGCGTATGGATTGAGGACAGATTCTGGATTACATGGTGCAACGCATACGGCTGGAAGCCCACAATAGGCGTTGGCTGGACAAAGGATTTCAAGGAATTCCACCAGATGGAAAATGCATATCTGCCTTTCAACAGAAACGGCGTACTGTTCCCCAGAAAGATTAACGGCGAGTACGTTATGTTCTCCCGTCCGTCTGACAGCGGTCACACACCTTTCGGCGATATGTACCTTTCCCACTCCAAGGATATGACATACTGGGGCAAGCACAGACACGTTATGGCTCCTAACAAGGGTTGGGAATCCAAGAAGATTGGTGCTGGTCCTATCCCGATTGAAACAAGCGAAGGCTGGCTGGTATTCTACCACGGCGTTC
>CAZKXB010000079.1:0-5780 GCA_964556595.1 uncultured Ruminococcus sp.
GTGTTACTTCTATCGATGAACAAGCTTTCTCTGGCTGCACCTCATTGACAAGCGTAACAATCCCCAACAGCGTTACTTCTATTGGCGATTATGCTTTCGAGTGCTGCAGATCCTTGACAAGCATAACAATCCCAGACAGTGTTACTGAAATCGGTTATGAGGCTTTCTCTGGCTGCACCTCATTGACAAGCGTGACAATCGGAAACGGTGTTACTTCTATCGGAAGTGGTGCTTTCTGTTACTGCACTTCCTTGACAAGCATAACAATCCCCGACAGTGTTACTGAAATTGGTGATGGGGCTTTCTATGGCTGCACCTCATTGACAAGCATAACAATCCCCGATAGAGTTACTAAAATCGGCGATTATGCTTTCTCTGGCTGCACCTCATTGACAAGCATAACAATCCCCGATAGAGTTACTAAAATCGGCGATTATGCTTTCTATGACTGCACCTCATTGACAAGCATAACAATCCCCAACAGCGTTACTGAAATCGGCTATGAAGCTTTCTCTGGCTGCAACTCATTGGTAAGCATAACAATCCCTGATAATATTAGTATATCAGATTTTAAGGGTACGCCATGGTATAATCAAGAATTTTTAATAGCAGGTGGTACATTGCGTGGATACAATGGCAATGGTGGCGATGTAACAATCCCCGATAGCGTTACTGAAATTGGTTCGGGTGCTTTCAGTTACTGCAACTCCTTGACAAGCATAACAATCCCCAAGGGTGTTACTGAAATCGGCGATAAGGCTTTCAAAGACTGCACCTCATTGACAAGCGTGACAATCCCCGATAGCGTTACTAAAATCGGCGAGGAGGCTTTCTATGGCTGCAAATCATTGAAAAGCATAACAATCCCCGACAGCGTTACTTCTATTAGCAAGCATGCTTTCAATAACTGCAAATTGAAATATGTCACCTACAATGGCAAAACATACACCTACACAAGCGACCTCTACAAAGCCATCAACGGCCGATAAAAATGCGCGGTGCGCGGGAAAATTTCCTGCGCACTGCTTTTTTGTGCGGGCGGCAAATGCGCCGTGTATGGGTTGTTTTGTTGTGAAAATGCCTAAAAAAATTGCGGCATGATAGGTTATTATAATCAAAAACACGTTTTTTAGCTAATTGTCTTGTAGAGCGGCGAAAAAAGTTGTATAATATCAAACGGAAATTAAATCATGATAAAGGAAAGTGAAAAAATTGCTTAGAGAAGATTTAAGAAACATTGCAATAATTGCGCACGTTGACCATGGCAAGACAACGCTTGTTGACGAAATGCTGAAGCAGGGCGGCGCGTTCCGCGACAATCAGGTGGTAAACGACCGCGTTATGGACAGCAACGATATAGAGCGCGAGCGCGGAATTACCATTCTTGCGAAGAATACCGCCTGTATGTACAACGGCGTAAAAATCAATATCGTAGATACCCGCTGACATTGGGATTTCTGTGGCTAGGTTGTGCGTATACTGAAGATGGTAAACGGCGTTCTGCTTCTGGTTGACTCCTTTGAGGGAACAATGCCGCAGACGCGCTTTGTTCTGCAAAAGGCGCTGGAACTTGGTCACAAGATTATCGTTGTGGTAAATAAGACCGACCGCCCCGACGCGCGCAACAAAGAGGTTGTGGACGAGGTTCTGGAGTTGCTTCTCGACCTTGACGCTACCGAGGAGCAGATTGACAGCCCTGTTGTTTTCTGTTCGGGCAGAATGGGTGTGGCTTCCTATTCCCCCGACCATATGGGTACGGATTTCAAGCCGCTGTTTGACAAGATAGTGGAGCATATAGACCCGCCAGAGGGCGATATTGACGGCGAACTTCAGGTGCTTGTTTCCTCTATCGACTATAACGAATATGTCGGCAGAATTGCCATAGGACGCATAGAGCGCGGCGTTATGAAGCAAAATCAAGAGGTAATGGTCTGCGACCACCTTGGCAGAACAGCGCCTTTTAAGGCGAAAATAGTTTCGCTTAACCAGTTTGAGGGACTTGCGCGCGTTCCCGTTACGGAAGCCAAAATGGGCGATATCGTTGCATTTTCGGGTATTGAGGGCGTTACAATCGGTCAGACGATAACCTCTCTCGCCTGTCCCGAACCGCTGCCGTTTGTCAAGATTTCCGAGCCTACCGTTGAAATGACATTCTCGGTAAATACAAGCCCGTTTGCGGGACGTGAGGGCAAGTTTGTAACCTCCCGCCAGATTAGGGAAAGACTTCAGCGCGAGCTTCTTAAGGACGTTTCTCTGCGCGTTTCCGACAGCGAAACGCTTGACGCATTCAATGTTGCGGGCAGGGGAGAAATGCACCTTTCAATCCTTATAGAAAATATGCGCCGCGAGGGTTATGAGCTTTCCGTTTCAACTCCGCGCGTACTCTACAAGGAGATTGACGGCGTTAAGTGCGAGCCTGTGGAGCGCCTTGTTATTGATGTTCCCGAAGCCTGCGTAGGCTCTGTTATGGAGAAAATCGGTCAGCGCAAGGGCGAAATGATTGATATGCAGCCTGTGGGCGCGCGCACAAAGTTGGAGTTCCTTATTCCGTCAAGAGGTTTGTTCGGTTACAGAAGCGAGTTTATGACGGATACCAAGGGCGAGGGAATTATGAGTTCCGTATTCGACAGCTATCAGCCTTATTTCGGCGATATTCCCAGAAGAACCGTTGGTTCTCTTGTCGCTTGGGAGGACGGTCAGTCTATCACCTACGGTCTGTTTAACGCGCAGGAGCGCGGCACGCTGTTTATCGGCGCGGGCGTACCTGTTTATGAGGGAATGATTGTCGGCGTATCGCCAAAGGCGGGGGATATCGTTGTCAACGTCTGCAAGAAAAAGCATCTCACCAATACACGCGCAAGCGGCTCTGATGACGCGCTGCATCTTATTCCTCCGAAAACAATGAGCCTTGAGGAAAGCCTTGAATTTATTCAGGACGACGAGCTTGTGGAGGTTACTCCCAAAAGTATCCGTATCCGCAAGGTTATCCTTGAGCGCGACCTTCGTCTTAAAGCGGAAGCTAAAAATAAAAAGTAATATTTTTTCGGGTAGCGTAATGCTGCCCGTTTTTGCGAGGTAATATAAAATGGTTAAAGATATGACAACAGGCGCGGTTGCGCCGATACTTATTAAATTTTCAATACCGCTGCTTATAAGTGTTGTGTTTCAGCAGCTTTACAGCATTGCCGACAGCGTAATTGCGGGAAATTACATCAACAAGGACGCGCTTGCCGCAATCGGCGCTTCCTATCCTATAACAATGATTTTTCTCGCCATAGGCACGGGCATGAACATAGGCTGCTCTGTGGTTATTTCAACCTTTTTCGGCGCAAAGGATATGAAAAGCATGAAAACGGCGGTTTTCACCTCGGTAATATCAAGTTTTGTTATCGGACTTGTGCTGACCGTTGTGGGATATTTCACAAGCGGACTTTTTCTGGAGCTGCTCGGAACGGATACCTCTGTATTCAAGGACGCGCAGGATTACCTTAATATATACGTTTTCGGTCTGGTGTTCCTGTTTATCTATAATATCTGCACGGGAATTTTCACCTCCCTTGGCGACTCAAAAACGCCGCTGTATTTTCTGATAGCTTCCTCACTTGGAAACGTTGCGCTTGATATAGTGTTTGTTGTGGTTATCCCAATGGGCGTTCCCGGAACGGCGTGGGCAACCTTTATCTGTCAGGCAATATGCTCCGTGCTTGCGTTTGTTGTGCTTATGCGGCGCGTAAAAAAGATGGAGGGCAGCGGATACAGCCTGTTTCAGCTTTCCATGCTCGGACGTATTTCAAAGCTGTCTGTTCCCAGCATATTGCAGCAAAGCTTTGTTTCGGTAGGAAATTTGTTTATACAAGGACTTGTAAACGGCTTTGGTACAAGCGTAATGGCGGGATATTCCTCCGCAATAAAGCTTAACACCTTCGCCGTCACCTGCTTCAGCACGGTAGGAAACAGCGTTTCAAGCTTCTCCGCGCAAAATATGGGCGCAATGAAATATAACCGCGTTAAAAGCGGCTTCAAGGTGGGAATGCTTGTCGCAGCAGCAATCGCCGCGGTTTTCACTCTGGCATATGTGCTGTTTGCCGATAACCTCATCTACATATTTATGGACAGCGCGGACGCCGATAATGCCGCCGCAGCACAGGCGGGAATAAGCTTTTTAAGCATAGTTTCGCCGTTCTTTATCATGGTGGGCATAAAGCTTAATTCCGATGGTGTGCTTCGCGGCTGCGGCAAAATAGGCGCGTTCATGGTTACAACCTTTTCTGACCTTATTCTCAGAGTGGTTTTCGCGTATATTCTTACCCCGATTTTCGGCGAAAACGGTATCTGGCTGTCATGGCCGATAGGCTGGACGCTGTCCTCCATAACTTCGCTGGTGCTTTACCTTGTCTACGCGCGCAGGCTTACTGAGGGAGAAACAGAAAAAAATCCAGAAAAGTTGTTGGTAAAATGATAAAGTACAGCACCGCGTAAAGCCCCTATGGCGGGTATTTGTGCGGTGCTGTTCTGTGTTATTGACTTTTTGCCATTGATGTGATACAATAACTATTAGCTTTGCATTGCAAATATCGGGAGGTATTATGGAATTTCTTAAAAAAATAAAATATCCGTTAATTGCATTTCTTATGGGAGCGGTTATGTATATACTTGTGTTCCTTCCCATGCTTATTGAAACGGGTGGAATTATCACTATTTCCGGTGATTACAGTATGCAGTCCATTCCGTTTGTCTATCGTATCTATGACGCGGTTCATTCGGGTCAGCTTAACTGGGATTGGTCAACGGGGCTTGGCTCTCAGTTTCTTAGCAGTTACGCCTATTACAATCTTTTCAGCCCATTTACCTTGTTGTATTTTCTCTTTCCGCGCAAGTTTTTGATTTATGCGATAACCATTGTCAGCGCGCTTAAGTATGGCGCGGGTTCAATGTTTGCGTATTTTTACATAAAGCGTTTTGTTAAAAATAAGCATTTTGCGGTTATCGGCGGATTTGTCTATATGTTTTCGTCCTTTTCGGCATATAATCTTATATTCCATTTTGCCGATGTTTTCGCGCTTTTTCCGCTTTTGCTAATAGCTTTGGAGGAGCTTTGCACAAAAAAGCGCAGGGGCGTATTTGCGCTTGCCGTGTTAATGATGGCTTTGACGAATTATTATTTCTTCTTCGGTCAGGCTGTGTTCTGCGTGATATACTATTTTGTCCGCTGCCGCGAGCTTGGCTGGTCGTGGAAAAGTTTTTTCTCCGTTGCCGCCGAGGCTTTAATCGGCGTGTGCATGGCTATGGCGGTGCTTTTGCCCGTGGCGGCGGCGCTGCTTGATTCATCTAAGGCTACAACCACTTTGGCGGATAACCTGCTTGTTTATGATACAGCTTATTATTATCTTAAGCTGCTTCAAAGCGCGTTTATGCTGCCGGATACTTTTTATTTTGTGTCGCTGTTTCCCGCGGCGGGCGATGTGTACCCTTACGGAACGCTAGGCGGCTCAGTTGCCGCTTACCTGCCGCTGTTTTCGGCGGCGGGGGTAATTTCGTATATGTTCGCCAAAAAGCATAAGGCTTGGGAAAATATCCTGCTTTGGATATGTGTTGTTATGGCGGCAGTGCCTGTGCTTAATCAGGTTTTCTCCGCTTTCAACAGCGGCTATTATGCAAGGTGGTTTTATATGCCGCTGCTTGTTGCCGCAATGATTTCGGTAAAGGCGCTCGACGAGGATATAAGCTTCAAGCCTGGAATTATATCCTGCGGCGCGGTTGTGGGATTTTTGCTTATCTAT
>CAZKXB010000080.1:0-5369 GCA_964556595.1 uncultured Ruminococcus sp.
CGCAGTGCGGATGTTTCGGCGGAAAAGCCCCAACGGGGCTTTTTCGACGGTCTAAATTCCCTCCGCGTATGCGAAGGGAATACAAAGCATATTATCAATATCCCGAACCTTCTGAAAGAACGTAGATATCGCAGTAAACAGCGCCCCAGCGGCAGCTATCATAATAATGGTCATATCTGTTGCCAAAGTAAAGGTCAACGGCAACGGTGCCGTCCATAAGACCAAGACCGGTATCAGCGGCGATTGCGTAGCCGTAAACCTGAGAGCCGTCCTGCGCAACGATATAAAGTTCGCTTCCATAGGGGATAACGTTGGGGTTTACCGCAACGGTTCCTATCTCTGCAAGCCTGCCGCTTGCCGTGCGGGCGTTGTAGCCTGCGGTGTATGCGGTAGCCTTGCCCGATACAACGCGCGTATACTCGGCAGGAAGTCCGTCAACAAGCGTAAGCGTTTCGGGGTTATCCATCTTGGCGTAAGGCTCTGCAAGTGCCGTTCCGCGCTCTATCACCATTGTGACAGACTCTTTTTCTATGTTGTCCTCGGTCATTTCTTTTCCGCTGAGAACGCCGTCGATGTATTTTTCCTTTACGACATAAGTTCTTACGCCGTTTTCGCCCTGCGTTACAACGTTTTCTGTGCCTATCGCCATGTTGGAGTTGTCTATATAAACCGTTTCATACGGGATTTCCGAGGTGCTTGCGCGAAGCTGATAGTTTACGCGGGTTATGTTTATTTCCATGCCCTCGGTGATTTCTGCTTCCAAATCGCAGTCAATCAAGTCATACTCATAAAGGCTTACGTTGGCTCTTTCCAGAATATTGGCAACGGTTGCGCCCGTTGTGGGAACGGTAAGCGTCTTGCCGTCAACATTTACATACACGTCAAAAGCGCGGTATATGGTGACATAGGCGGTGTTATCGTCAGTTGTTCTGTATGTCACGCGGTCATGCTCGCCGATGGTGTACTCGCCGAACGCCAGTATAGCGTCGATATTGGTTTCGGAGGTCATAAGCTCCTTTGTTACGCCGTTATCGGTGATGTACACACGGTCGCGGAAATAAAGCGAACCGCTTAACATCGCAATCATCATTATAGATGTCACGAACAGCACTGCCTTGATGAGCTTGCTTTGTTTTATAAGCTTATTCATCTTGGAATTTACTATTTGTGGTTTCATGTTTCCTCCCAAAAACTTCTGCACTGGCGGGTTATGTCTGTATTGTGTCTAAGCACAACTCCGCCGCTGTTTTCGTTCTGCTTGGTATTATAACCTTTTCATTCGTAAATGTCAAACGAAAACAAACTGCCGATTTTGTGAAAAAAGCACAAAAAACCTTTGTAACCGTTTTGTAACCTTTTGGTTTTTGGGTTGCAATTTGTAATTTTCTGGCGTTTACACAGTTTCTTTTTGTAAAATTAACTAAAAATCATGGTTTGGTTTTCGGTGGCAAAAACGCCGAAAATATGGCGCGGTTTTCTTGTGCGCATTGGTCAACTTTACCCGCAATAGCCTTAATTTTATAATTATCAAAAAAAGCGTGACAAATGCCCGAATGTGTGATATAATAGTATCAGATATAACTTAGGCAAGATGTCCCTCTGCCTTGTGCTGAATAAAGTTCAGCTCTGCGGCGGGGTTACATTTGCTGTGTTAAATGATGGGGCAAGTCCCTTATTGAATCATTATGAAAGGAAAAACAGCATGAATTATGAAAAATCATGCGGTGCTATTGTTTACCGTAAGCATTACGGAAACACGGAGATTTTATTGATAAAGCATATCAAATCGGGATACTGGTCTTTTCCGAAAGGGCATATGGAGGACGGGGAAAGCGAAACCCAGACTGCCATACGCGAAATTAAAGAGGAAACAAACGTTGATATTTCCATTGATGACGTATCTTTCCGTGAAACCGTTGTGTTCGCTCCGCGCCGTGATACCCGCAAGGAGGTTGTGTATTTTGTGGCGCGCGCTACAAGCTTTGACTGCAAGCCGCAGGAGGAGGAAATATCCGAGCTGCGCTGGGTGGAAATCAGTCAGGCGGCGGCGCATCTTGCTTATGACAATGACAAGCTTATTGTAAACAGAGTGCGTGCGTTTCTGGCAAAATCCCGCATATGACCCGACAAAAGTCGCCCCCTCCTGCCGAGGGGGAATTTTATTGACTTGACGCGGGCAGAAATAAAAAAGCCGCCCCATGCTTTGGGGCGGCGCAAAAATTTGAGATTAGCCTACGATATAGCTTTTAATCTCGTCAAGGAATGCTGCGCAGTCATCGCTGTGAATGTTAAGCGTAAGCTCCTTGGAGAGGTCAAGACTGAAGATACCCATGATAGACTTTGCGTCAATAGCATATCTTCCGGATACGATATCCACGTCATAATCGCACTTTGCCACTATGTTTACAAAGTTCTTAACGTCATTGATTGTGTTAATGCAGATTTTTGTTGTTGTCATAATACATTTTCCTTTCTTTTAACAGCGCGCTTTACGCGCCGCAGCGCAAGCGGGCTTTTCTGTATGATACCACGCTTTGCTTTCATTTGTCAACGGGAATTTTGTCGCGCCGCAGATTATTATGCGATAAACTTCGCAATTTCTTCCACAAGCGCGTCTGCCTCAGCGTTTTCGCTTCTGATTACCATTTTCAGGGGCTTTGCGAGGTCAAGGCTGAAGATACCCATTATAGACTTGGCGTCAACCGCATATCTTCCCGATACAAGGTCGCAGTCAAATTTGTAACGGTTGGTAATGTTTACAAATTCCTTGACATCTTCAATTGTGCCGAGCATAACTTTCAGTTCCTTCATGAAATCGCCGCCTTTCTTTTGTTGTCTTTGTGTACAAGTCTTTCTCTTTCTTTTCGGTTATTTTTGCTAACCTCAATATAAATATAGCAACAAAGCAAAAAATAGTCAATAGCTTCTTGCAAAATTCGGAATAATCAAGTATAATAAATGCATATTGAAAATCTTTTTAGTTAAAATGTCCAGTTTGAACAGGGGAAAATCGGTGAAAACGCTGTGAAGCCTGTTGGTTAGGAGGAAAAGCCATGACGTTTTCGGTCTGTACGCTTGGGTGCAAGGTAAATTCCTGCGAGAGTGCGGCCATTGTTGAGGGTATGCTTTCGGCGGGCTTTGAGAAAGCGGAGTCTTTCTCGGCGGCTGATGTTTATATAATAAATTCCTGTGCCGTCACCGGTATGAGCGTGAAAAAAGCGCGCCAGCTTGTATCGCATTGTAAGAACAGCGCTCCCGACTGCGTGGTGGTGCTTTGCGGCTGCTTTCCGCAAAGCTATCCAGATGAAGCGGAGCAGACCCGCGCCGATATTATAATAGGTAACGGTGCAAAGGCGGATATTCCCGCGCTGGTTAAGCAGTTTCTCGCCGACCGCGCGCGTTGTTGCTGTGTATCGCAGCTTCCAAGGGAGTTTGACGAGAAATGCTCATGCGCGGACCTTGACCGCACGCGCGCATTTATCAAGATAGAGGACGGCTGCGACCGCTTCTGCGCATATTGCATAATACCAATTGCGAGGGGCAGGGTGCGTTCGCTTGCGCCCGAAAGTATCTCACGGCAGGCAAGGCTTGCCGCGCAAAGCGGACATAGGGAGATAGTTCTTACGGGTATAAATCTTAGCTGCTATGGCGAGGATATCGGCTTTTCACTCAGCGACGCTGTAAAGGCGGCGGACGTTGACGGGATAGAGCGCATACGTCTTGGTTCGCTTGAGCCTGATATGATGACCGACAGCGAGATTGAGCGGCTTGCCGATATCAGAAAGCTTTGCCCGCATTTTCACCTTTCGCTGCAAAGCGGAAGCGACAGGGTGTTAAAGCTTATGAAGCGCCGCTATACCACCGCCGACTATGAAAGGGTATGCAGCAGGCTGCGCGAAAAATTCCCCGACTGCTCCATAACCACCGACATAATGGTGGGCTTTACAGGCGAAACGGAGGAGGACCACGCGCTCAGCATGGCGTTTGCGGGGAAGATAGGCTTCGCCAAAATCCATGTGTTCCCGTACTCTATAAGGAATGGCACGCTTGCGGCAATGCGAGCCGAGCAGGTTCCGCCGCAGATAAAATCCGCCCGCGCAAAGCAGATGACGGCGCTTGCGCAGCAGGCAGAGCAGGATTACCTGCGCAGCTGTATAGGCATGGAGTACTCCGTGCTTATCGAGAAGCCGCAGAGCGAGGAATACAGCAACGGTTTTACCGAGAGTTATATTCCCGTTAGAATATACGGCAAGCCGATAGAACGTCACTCGCTTGTGCGCGTCAGAATAATCGGTGCAGAGGCTGATTACTGCATCGCAGAATTGATTTGATACTTTTATGGAATATCCATTTTCATAAAACAACTTCAGGAGGAAATTAAAAAATGGCAGTTTATCGTATCTATGTTGAAAAGAAGCCGCAGTTTGCGGTAGATGGAAAGGCAACCCTTTCCGACCTTACCGTAGCGCTTGGCATCAAGTCGGTTGAAGATGTGCGCATCATCAACCGCTATGACGCGGAGAAGCTTTCGAGGGAGAATTTTGACAAGGCTATCCCCACGGTATTTTCCGAGCCGCCCGTTGACGAGGTGTTTGAGCAGCTTCCCGCGCTGAAAGCGGACGAGCGTATGTTCGCGGTGGAGTTCCTGCCCGGTCAGTTCGACCAGAGGGCGGACTCTGCGGCACAGTGTATCCAGATGCTGTGCAAGGGCGATCGCCCCGTTGTAAAGTATGCAAAAATCTACATTCTTAAGGGTGCTGTTACGGACGAGGAGTTCGGCAAAATCAAGCATTACCTTATAAATGCCGTTGAGTCCAGAGAGTGCGGTTTTGAGGAGTACAAGACCCTTGAGGTGCAGTACGATATTCCAACAGAGGTTGAAACGCTGGACGGTTTTATCGACAAAACCGATGCAGAGCTTGCGGATTTTGTTGTAAAATATGGTCTTGCGATGGATAATGACGATATCAAGTTCTGTCAGGATTACTTCAAGGGCGAGAAAAGAAACCCCACTATCACCGAGATACGCATGATAGATACCTATTGGTCTGACCACTGCCGTCACACCACTTTTGGCACAATTATAGACAGCGCAGATATCGCGCCGAAATATGTGGCAGATACCTACGCGCAGTACAAGGCTGACAGGGAGGAACTTGGCAGGGGCGCAAAGCCTATATGCCTTATGGATATCGCTACTCTTGCCGCAAAGAAGCTTAAGGCTGACGGTCTGCTGCCCGACCTTGACGAAAGTGAGGAAATCAACGCCTGCTCCGTAAGAATTACCGTTGATGTTGACGGAAAGGACGAGGACTGGCTGCTGATGTTCAAGAACGAAACTCACAACCACCCCACCGAAATAGAGCCGT
>CAZKXB010000081.1:0-5322 GCA_964556595.1 uncultured Ruminococcus sp.
AGTTCGCAGGTTCTTCTTCCGTTCCTGCTCACGTTGAGATGATGGGTCTTATCGGTGCGGGCAACAACCCCATGGTTGGTATGACTGTTGCTTGCGCAGTTGCTGTTGAAGAAGCTATGAAGTAATAAACAGCTTAATATTACAATAAGACGGCTGTCGGACAGGCAGCCGTCTTTTTTATTTCTTACACAACCCAGGCGTGGCGCTTAGGCTTGGCATTTATTTTATCAGCAACAATACGCATATCAGCGCCAGTATTACTTGGCACAAAATAATCAAAGTATTTATGAAAGTAAATATTTTTTCATTGATTGCACTTGTGTCGTTTCCTTTTAGATAATTGATGGTAACTCTTGCCGCTTCGCCTATTGAATTATAATTTGCGGAAGATACTCCTGTTAATTTTCCGATATTATTCATCATGCTATCCCTTTGAGCAGCCTCGGTCACCTCCGCCGCACCGTTTAGTTCTCCGGCAAGGTGAATACACATTATTTCTAACCGCTTATAAGCTATTGCATACCAAAATCCAAATATCGGCAATAGTATTAAAAATACCATTATTATTGTCAAAAAATATCCCCCTCTTAGACAAAAATTTTCTTGCGTGTACTCTATTTGAAAATCACAAAAGTAGGGTATCGCACTAGTTCCCAACATCAGCAACAAAAACAACCCCAATGAAACAAACAGATTAGTCAGACATATCAGAGTTAATTCGGACATGATAATTGTTCTTTTAGCCACTCTAATGCTTTTTCTTTTTTGGATTAAATATTCTTCTGCGGTATATTCTTTTCGCTTAATCATAGGTTCATTATTAAATCCCATCAATGTTCTCCTTTTGGGGTGCTTAATTACTCTGGCAATTGAAACAAAAGTATAATAAAAATCTTACGTTTATTATACCACTCAGCCATATCTTTTTCAACCGCTTTTTGAGCTGCAGTGCCCCAAACCATGCGGCAGCATTATCTGCGGCGCAAAAGGCGGTCACCATAAGCGACCGCCTTGCTGCGTTCTGCATGAAATTATGACAATTCCCACAGCGCTGAAGCCATGATTTCGCCGAGAAGTTCTGCGGTATACAGCACTTCGTCAAGAGAGTTTGCGTGGCTGCCCACCTCGATAAGCAGCGAGCCTGTTGTGATGTGCTGATTGTAGTTGCGGTAATCGAACAGCACAGGGCGCGCAAGGCGCGGATACATTGCCTCGGCGGTGTTCTGAAGCAGCGCGGCAAGCTTGAAATTCTCCATATAATCCGGCATATTGAAGCGCCCGTCATCACAGCCGGCTATTATCATAAACTGCGCGGCGCTTTTGCCGTCTATCTCGGTGACAGGGGCAATGCGCGTTCCGTCCGCGTCTGCTATCGCGTCACGGTGCAGGTCTATAACTATCTTTATGGAGGGATATTCCTCCAGCGCCGCGCGTATCGTTTCCTCGCTGCGGTCATATGAGCCTGTGTAGGCGGGATAGTCATGAAGCGTGCCGTCATGCACAACCGAAATTCCGTTATCGGCAAGCGTCTGCGCAAGCGCTTCCCCCAGCGCAATTGTATTGTGCGTCGGGTCTTGCGTGCGGCTTGGAAAATCCTCGTCAAAATAGCTGCGCTGATACGGCTCAAAGCTTTCAGTGGCGTGCGTGTGAACAATCAGCACCTGCGGGTCGGGCGTGTCAAATTCTATTTCCAGCTTCGGAAGCTCCGCAGCGGCGGAAAGCAGCGCTTCGTTGCTGTCCTCTGTGCAGTTCTGAACCGCCGCGCCGCTTGCAAGCGTTATGTACTGGCTGCCCTCGCTCGCTTTGTAGGTCTTGCGCTGAATTGCGCCGCTGTGCTGTCCCTCGGCGGTATAGTCAAGTTCATCATCAAACGGCGTGATGTTCTGCGTTATCACTCGCGCGGCGCTTTGTACTGTCGGCTCGTCATTTTCAGCTTTGGCGGTGGTGGATTGTGTTGTCTGCGCGGACTGTGTGGTGGTTGTCTGAACGGGCGGCGCGGTTGTTGAAGGCGCCGTAACGTCAGGCTTTTCCTCGGTGGAAACAGGCTCATCAGGCGGATTTTGCACAGCCGTCTGTACCGTTGCGGTCTGTGCGGTTATGGGTACTCCCGCAGAGAGATATGCCGCGCTGCGCGTCAGTTCCCCCGCAGCGGCTAATGCGTCAGCGGCGCTGCCGCCCGAAATCAGCGTTACCGCGGGCAGCAACGAAGCTGCGGAAATTATCGCAATCAATCTGTTTATCCTCATTTTTTTACCTCCAATACCCTTTGTACATTATATAGTATTGGACAAGACTGGATTTTATGCGCAGAGAGGAAAATTTGCCGCAGGTGGTTGACAAAATCGCTCGGCTGTGTTAAAATAATGGAGTAATATCTTGAAATGCGTTGATAGGAAATAAAGCTTTGACCGTTGTTTTCAGAGAGCCGCCGTTTGGTGCAAGGCGGTAACGCGGCATTGCCATAGCTCATCCTTGAGCAGGGCTGCTGAACATTGCAGTAGGCAGTCACGGGTTCTCCCGTTACAGAGATACACATTGACTGATGTGGACGAGTGGGCGGTTTTCCCGCCAACGAGAGTGGTACCGTGGAGTTTTCAGCTTCATCTCTTTTATGAGATGGGGCTGTTTTTATTTTTAGCCACACGGCAAAATCGGTCGAAAAAATCACCGGCAATTTGGAAAGGAAAACAGACATGACACAAGCAAGTAAGTACACACGGCGTTATTTTATGCCGCCGTTTCCCTGTATGGACTGGGCGGCAAAGGAGTATGCGGATAAGCCCCCGATATGGTGCAGCGTTGACCTGCGCGACGGCAATCAGGCGCTTATAATTCCCATGAGCCTTGATGAAAAGCTGGAGTTTTTCACGCGGCTGGTAGCGGTTGGCTTTAAGGAGATTGAAATAGGCTTCCCAGCCGCTTCGGATACCGAGTACGAGTTCTGCCGCGCACTGATTGAGCGCAACCTCATTCCCGATGACGTGGCGGTGCAGGTTCTGACCCAAAGCCGCGAGCATATAATCGCAAAGACCTTTGAAGCGCTGCGCGGCTGCAAAAATGCGATAGTCCATCTGTATAATTCCACCTCCGTTGCCCAGCGTGAGCAGGTGTTCAGAAAAAGCAAGGAGGAGATTATAGAAATCGCCGAGGTCGGCGCGCGTCTGCTTAACGAGTACAGAGCGAAAACCGAGGGCAATTTCCGCTTTGAGTATTCCCCCGAAAGCTTTACGGGAACAGAGCCTGAGTTCGCCGCCGAGATATGCAACAGGGTTATTGATATCTGGCAGCCCACTCCCGACAACAAGGTTATCATCAACCTGCCCGTAACGGTGGCGGAGTCTATGTCCCATGTTTACGCACAGCAGGTGGAGTATATGTGCAAATCCCTGCACAACAGGGAGAATGTTATTGTGTCGCTGCACCCGCATAATGACAGGGGCTGCGCTGTCGCGGATACGGAGCTTGGTCTGCTTGCGGGCGCTGACCGCGTGGAGGGAACGCTGTTCGGCAACGGCGAAAGAACAGGCAATGTCGATATCATAACGCTTGCGCTTAATATGTACTCGCACGGCGTTGAGCCGGGACTGGATTTTTCAGACCTGCCCGCAATCACCGAGGAGTATGAGCGGCTCACCAGAATGCACGTTTACGAAAGAATGCCGTACAGCGGCAGGTTGGTGTTCGCGGCGTTCAGCGGCTCGCATCAGGACGCAATCGCAAAGGGTATGCGCTGGAGAAGCGAAACAAATCCTCAGCACTGGAATGTGCCGTATCTCCCCATCGACCCGCGCGACCTCGGCAGAGAATACGAGGGCGACGTTATCCGCATAAACAGCCAGAGCGGCAAGGGCGGCATAGGTTACCTTATGGAGAGCAATTACGGTATCTCCATGCCGCCAAAGATGAGGGAGCATTTCGGCTACACCGTCAAGGGCGTTTCGGACAGGCTGCATAAGGAGCTTATGCCCTCCGAGATATACAAAATCTTCGAGGATACTTATATCAATAACAACGGCAATGTAAAGCTTGTCAGCGCGCATTACACGCAGGGCGAGCTTATTTCCGCCATTGTTACGTTGCTGATTAACGGCGAGGAAAGAACCTTTACCGGCAGCGGCAACGGTCGCCTTGACGCCGTATCTGACGCGCTTAAAAACGGCATGGGCATTGATTATACCATCTCCACCTTTGCCCAGAACGCTATGGAGCAGTCCTCTAAATCCAAGGCGGCTTCTTATATCGGCGTAACTCTGCCCAACGGCAGCGTAAGCTGGGGCGCAGGTATCCATACGGATATTATAGTATCCTCCGTGCTGGCGCTTATTTCGGCGATTGATAATTCTGGCGTTGTCTGATTAAGATTGTGCGCGGCTTTGGGCGGATTTTTTTATCAAGACTGTTGAAAAAGTCAAAATAATGTGATATAATGTATAGCATAGGGGCAAATGCCTCTTGTTATACACAATAACAAAGACAAAACAGCCGATAATTGAGGAGAGTATTATTATGAAGTGTCCCGAATGCAGCTGTGAGGAAAGCAGGGTTATTGACTCGCGTCCCTCCGACAATAAGGTTCGCCGCCGCCGCGAATGTATACAGTGCGGCTACCGTTTCACCACCTATGAGATAATTGAAGAAGTGCCGCTAATGGTTATCAAAAAGGATAATTCCATAGAGCCGTTCGACCGCGAAAAGCTGGTCGACCGCCTCTGCCGCGCCACTGTCAAGCGCCCTGTTACGCTTGAAACTATTGAAAATATGGTTGAGGAAATTGCTGCGGAACTTAAAAATACCTTGCAGCGCGAGGTGACTTCTGATAAAATAGGAGAACTTGTGCTGCACAAATTAAAGAATATCGACCATGTTGCGTATATCAGGTTTGCTTCGGTTTACCGTGATTTCTGTGATGTGGACAGCTTTATGAAGATTATTTCCGAGCTTAAAGAGCTGGAAGGATAAACTGAAAATACCGTTCCCCCGAAGATTTTCGGGGGAATTTTTTGTGACAGCAGCAAATGTCACAAAATGTTGAAAAAAACCGGAATTTAATTGGACAGTATTTTTGCAAAAATGGTATTGACATTTTGACCGGAAAGTGATAAAATATAGAAGCTGTCCGCGAGAAGCGGCGAGCGACATCGAAGGAAGTCAAAGATCCGAGAGAAATAGGTTTTGAAAAGCTTGAAAAAATTTTTAAAAAATATTTCAAAAAGGGGTTGACAAATCCGAAACGATGTGATATAATATAAAAGCTGTCGCGAAAGACGGCGAACAAGCTCCTTGAAAATTGAACAGTAAAGTAAACGAATTAACATTACCTTG
>CAZKXB010000082.1:0-5182 GCA_964556595.1 uncultured Ruminococcus sp.
GCCTTCCCCTTGAGGGGTAAGGTCGTAGCGAACAAGTTCGCAACTGATGAGGTGTCCGAGCGACAATTCAAATTTCTTGATTAAATTAAATTTGTTGCAACACCTCATCAGTCTGCACTTCGTGCAGCCAGCTTAGGGCGAAGTCCGCTCAAGGGGAAGCCTTTCGCTCGCTCATTTGTCAATTGTCCATTATTCATTGTTCATTATTCATTGTTCATTTGGAAACGGCTTCCTTGATAATTCTCACCACCTGTGTAACCGCGAACGGCACGGCGGCGAGGGCTACAATCTGGATAATATTCTCGGCGGCGAGGTCGGGGGAGATATTCATAAAGCCGTGCAGCGGGGTGATGAACAGCGCCGCCGACAGGAACAGCGCTCCCACACAGAATGCGCCAAGCGAATACAGATTTGTATTTATGCCAAGCTTTACAAGCGAGTGGCTGCCGCGGCTGTCGAAGCCCTCAAACAGTCTTGCAAGGCAGAGGGTGGCGAATGCCATGGTGCTGGCAAGTTCCGCAGAAACGGCATTGCCAAGCATAAAGGCGGTCATTACGCAGGCGGCGATAATTATGCTGTGCAGAACGATATAAATGCTGGTTTCCCTGTTGAGGATAGGCTCGTTTGAGGGACGGGGCTTGTGGCGCATGATGTCGCGCTGCATAGGCTCCATACACAGGGCAAGCGCGGGCAGGGAATCCGTCAGCAGATTGATAAACAGCAGATGTACGGGCGTAAAGGGAAGCGGCAGGTTAAGCAGCGTTGTAAGCAGCACAACGATAATTGCCGCGGCATTGCCCGCAAGCAGGAATTTAATCGCGTTCTTGATATTGCTGTAAATGCAGCGTCCGTTGGCAACCGAGCGCACAATGGTGGCGAAATTATCGTCCGCCAGTATCATGGAAGCGGCGTCCTTGGATACCTCTGTGCCCGTAATTCCCATGGCAACGCCGATATCGGCTTTTTTAAGCGCGGGCGCGTCATTTACGCCGTCGCCTGTCATGGCGACAACTTTGTTCTTTTTCTGCCAAAGTTCCACTATTCTGATTTTATGTACGGGGGAAACTCTTGCGTAGACGGAAATCTGCTCAAGCTGCGCGGAAAGCTGCTCGTCCGTGATATTGTCAAGCTCCGTGCCGTCAAGGCATTTGTCGCCCTCCTTGAATATGCCGATTTCCTTGGCGATTGCGACAGCGGTAAGCTTGTGGTCGCCCGTAATCATGATGGGCTTTATGCCCGCGCTGATACAGTCCGCAACGGCGGCTTTGCTTTCCGCGCGGGGCGGGTCGGTCATAGCGGAAAGACCGATATAAGTATAACCGCACTCGTCCGCAAGGCTTATGGGCGAATTTGTTTCAAGCGGCTTTTCGGCAAAGGCAAGCACTCTCATTCCTTTTTCGGAATAGGAAAGGTTTGCGGCTTTTATATCCTCAATATCCTTTTTGGTGATGGGACAGACGCCGTTTTCCTTAAGAATATATTTCATGCGGGGAAGCAGCACATCAAGCGCGCCCTTTGTAAGCGCGGTGCGTTTGCCGCTGATGGTATGCACGGTGGTCATAAGCTTGCGGTCGCTGTCAAAGGGGATTTCGTCAATGCGGGGGTATCTTGCTCTCATACGGTCGTATTCGGTTTCGGTGACGTATGCGGAAAGGGCGGTTTCGGTGGGGTCACCAAGCCAAGCTTCGCCCGATTTTGCGGCGTCATTGCAAAGCGCCATGGCAAGGCGGAGTTCACAGGCGGCTTCACTGCAAGGCGCGGAAATATCGCGGACAGTCATTTTATTCTGGGTAAGCGTGCCTGTTTTGTCGGAGCAGATTATGGAAACGCAGCCAAGTCCCTCAACGGCTTTAAGGTCTTTGACGATAGCCTTTTGCTTGGACATTTTCTGAGTGCCAATGGCGAGGGAGATGGTGATTATGGAACTTAGCGCTTCGGGGATAGCGGCAACGGCAAGGGCGATTGCGAACATCAGCGCGTCCTGAACAGGCTGACCGTTTACAAATCTCGTAAGGAAAAATACCGCCACGCAAATCGCGATTATAACGATAGACAACACCCTGCTGAAGCTGTCAAGGCTTGCTTGAAGCGGGGTGGTTTTCTTTTTGGCGTTCTGCATAAGGGAAGCGATTTTGCCTATCTCGGTTTCCATGCCGACCGCGGTGACAACGGCAACGCCGCGTCCGTTGGAGATATTTGAGCCGGAGTACAGCATATTAAGCCTGTCGCCGAGGGCAAGTTCCTCAGAATTTATAACGTCTGCGGATTTAAGCACGCTGAGCGATTCGCCTGTAAGCGCGCTTTCGTTTACTTGAAGCGAAGCGGCTTCGATAATGCGGCCGTCTGCGGCGGCGATATTTCCCGCCTCCACCAGAAGAATGTCGCCCACAACAACCTCGCTTGCGGGGATTTCAGCCTGCTTGCCGTTTCGGATAACGCGGGCGGTGGGCGCGCTCATGGCGGTAAGGCTGGCGAGGGATTTTTCTGCCTTGACGTGCTGGGCAGTTCCCAGAATGGCGTTCATGGTGATAACAACGAGGATAACAATGGCGCTTTCCGCGTTATCCGTCACCATGGAAATTATGGAAGCTATGATAAGGATAATGACCAGCAAGTCCTTAAACTGCTCCAGAAAAACCATGAAAATGCTTTTCTTTTTCTCCTCGGCGATAACGTTTGCGCCGTGCTTTTCGCGGCTTAAGCTGACAAGCTTGTCGGTAAGACCAAGGTTTTGCGTTACGTTAAGCTGGCGCAGCACGTCCTCTGCTTTTTGGTTGAAGTAGTTCATTGTGCGTTCTCCTTTGGTGGATTTTTGGGGGATTTGTCGGCGGCTTGTAAGCATTTCTGCACACTTAAAGTGATAATAAAAAAAGACTTATCCGCTTTACGCAGATAAGTCTTGCCGTTTAAGATGAAGCCAGAACTCGAAAGTTCATTATGTTGACGTCACCGCACATTGCGCCTTGGCGCTGTGCCGACTACTCCCTTATTGGTTAGTATTATTGTACCAGAAATTCAGTGTTTTTGCAATAGCCTTTTAATGAATTATTTTCAACATTCGTGTTGAATTTTTGTTGAATATAGAGAGGGGAGGGGAATGAACAATGAACAATGAACAATGAACAATGAATAATGGACAATGGACAAATGACAAATGACCGTACCGAACAAGTTCGCTACTATGACAATTGGCAAAGTACCATTGTACACTATAAGCTTTGCGCGCGAAAAAAGCCTTCCCCCTACCGGGGGAAGGTGGCGCGAAGCGCCGGATGAGGGCTAAACCTCATGCATGAATTAAATTGTAGATTAAGTTAAATTTGTACCACCCTCATCAGTCACCTGCGGTGACAGCTTCCCCCAAAGGGGGAAGCCTTTCGATACACAATTTAATTCGCGCAGCAAAAGCCTTCCCCCCGTGGGGGGAAGGTGGATTAACGACCGCTAAGCGGTCGTTAAGACGGATGAGGGCTAAACCTCATGCATGAATTAAATTGTAGATTAAGTTAAATTTGTACCACCCTCATCAGTCAGCGCTAGCGCGCTGCCAGCTTCCCCCAGTGGGGGGAAGCCTTTTGCTGCGCGAATTAAATTGTTGATTGAATTTTATTTGTTGCAACACCTCATCCGTCACCTTCGGTGCCACCTTCCCCTCAAGGGGAAGGCTTTAGCGCGGTCGTTCTGTCATTTGTCATTTGTCATTTGTTCATTATTCATTGTTCATTATTCATTGTTCATTATTCATTCCCCTTTGCAGTAAATTTCAGTTCCTCCCGCTATAAACTAAGGCTAACAAAAAACCAAGGAGGTACTAAAAATGGGAATAAAAAGCCTGCTGATGGGCAGGAAAAGCAGTTCAGACCCTTATTTGCAGCGGCACGCGGCGGAGGTTTCGCGGTTCGCGGAGATTTACGGGGGCGGCGGGGACTGGCGCTACACCCGCAAGGGCGGAATTAACGGCGGCATGCGCCGCGTGGCTTCGCTTGGAGCGGCAAGGGCGGTCTGCGCGGAGCTTTCCCGCCTGTGCTTCACCGAGGGTACACAGCCTGTCGGCAAGGACAAAGCGGCGCTCGCTTTTATCAAAAAAACACTTGCAGATAACCGATTTTATCAGCGATTTCCCGCATTTCTGCAAAAGATGTTCGCGCTTGGCGGCGGCGCGGTAAAGGTCTATTGGGACAACGGCGTTAAGATTGATATGGTGGAAGCAGACCGCTTTGTTCCCACAAGTTGGGATAACAGAGGAATTACAGGCGCGGCGTTCGGCTCGGAGTTCAACATAAACGGCAAGACCCGCCTGCTTGTGGAATCCCAGCAGCTTGACGGCGACAGGCTCACCATTGAAAACCGTCTGTACAGCGATACGGGTGTGCCGCTTAAGCTTCGCGAGGAATTCCCCGCGCTTAACGAAACCACCGTGATAAACGGCATGACGCAGCCGCTGTTTACTTATTTCAGTACGGGACTTTCGGGGGAATTTGCCCCGCTGGGCGCTTCGGTTCTTAAAGGCGCTGAGGATACGATTAAAAATATCGACCTTGTGTTCGACAGCCTTGGGCGCGAGTTTATACTGGGCAAAAAGCGCATAATCGTGCCATATTACGCCGTTCGCGGGGAATATGACGAAAACGGCGAGGTAAAGCGCTATTTTGATGTAAATGACGAGGTGTTTCAGGCAATGTCGGTATCGGATACCGAGGAGCTTAAAATCACCGACAACACCGCCGAACTCCGCGTAACCGAGCATACCGAAGCGCTTTCCGCGCTGCTTGATTTGCTTTGTATGCAGGTGGGACTTTCCGAGGGCGCGTTAAGCTATAAGGACGGCACAATCAAAACCGCCGCCGAGGTGGTCAGCCGCAACAGCCGCACCTACCGCACCGCCGCTTTCTTCAGGGGAATTATCGCGGACGCGCTTAAACAGGTGTTCCGCAATATCTGTGTTCTGGGGAAATTGGGGGGACTTCTCCCCGATACCGCCGAGGAAACCGCAGAGATAATGTTCGCCGACGGCGCAGCCGACGACGATTCCACCCGCACCACCCGCGCCGTAACCCTCTATAAAGAGGGGCTGATTTCCAAGGAAACAGCATTGGAGCAGATTTACGGAACGAAACTTTTGAATGAACAATGAACAATGAACAATGAACAATGAACAATGAACAATGAACAATGAACAATG
>CAZKXB010000083.1:0-5138 GCA_964556595.1 uncultured Ruminococcus sp.
ATCCGTTTTTTGCCTCAGCTTTGCCGAGGCAAAAAACACTTCTATCCGCACAAGTTGTACGCCAGCAACGGCTTCGCCTTATGCTTTCTGACGGCTTCGCCGTCAGTGAGTGCGGGCAGTGCGGATGTTTCGGCGGAAAAGCCTTGCAGGCGACACTCGCCCCAACGGGGCTTTTTCGACGGTCTGGGCGTCTTGATTTTCGTCAAGGCGCTTTATTTTTCTCTGAAATCGCTTCATTATCTCTTTCAAACAGCTTTATCATAAGCGTTACCGCCTGCTTTTGCAGCTCGTCAAGGTTGGAAATATCCACGGTCAAGCGCTCATTGACTCCAAGTAAATAATCCGTGCTTACGCCGAAAATCTGTGCAAGCCTGATGATATATGACAGCGAGGGCGAGTTTGTACCCATCTCCCACGCATTAACGGCGCTTTTGGTCACGCCAAGCCGTTCAGCAAGCTGAGGCTGGCTCATTCCCGAATTAACGCGCAAATTTTTTATCTTCTCGTAAAGTCCGTATATCATGATATCACCCCGAATAATTATACCAAATGGCAGTATTATTATAAGTGTACTTTAGTAAATTTATGCTTGACTTTTGTGCAATAATATGATATAATAAACATAATGAACACAAGACGATTATTATATGTTATTTCAATTGCCTTGCACATTCGTCCGCCTTTGGCGAAATCCGTGCATAGCAGCAAATTGCATAAAAAATCGCATAAATTTATATGCTGTTTACACAGCGAGAAATCCTGCCATTTTGCCCCGAATTGTAAATATTTCACAAAACTCAACAGTGATAATTTGTTCTATATCCACAAAATCCGCCCTGCTTAACAAGCTCGGCGGATTTTAGCTTTCTAATTTTTTATTAAGTCTGCCAATTGCGCTTTTGTTGAATTTTGTCGTATAATCTTACTGACCAAAGGGGGATACAAATGGATTTCACAAACACCGTTCATTTTGAACTTTCGGGAAGATACGCGCTGTTTACCGACCCGCTTACAGGCTGCGGCGGCGAGAAATGCTCGCTGCCCGTGCCAACGTTTGAAGCGCTTAAAGGCGCTGCCCGCGGAATTTACAGCAGCCGCGATTTTTGCTGGACGATACTTGCGGTGAGAATAATGCACCCGATAATTACCGAAACCATGACGCTGACGCGGCTTGATTATTTCAAAAGCGGCAGAGATATCTCGGTGTACACATATCTGCGCGATGTGCGGTATCAGGTTCTGGCTCGGCTGGAGTTTGCACAGGACGTTCCGCGGGAAACGCGCTTAAAGCATTTCTCCATACTGCGCCGAATGTTGAAAAGAGGCGGCAGGCGCATGATTTATCTGGGAACGGCAAGCTGCCCTGCCGAAATTGCTCTTACGCGCTTTGGCACGGGCGAGGGATATTATGACGGCGAAAGCGCCGATTTCGGCTTGATGTACCACAGCATAAGCTATCGCAGCGGCTGCGCCTGCTCGGTTCAGCTTTTTCAGTGCCGTATGCAGCGCGGAATTATAGTATTTCCAACGCCGCGGGATTGCCCCGTCTGCCGCACAACAAGCAGCAATGCACTGGTTTGAACAGCTTGCCGCACTGTATGGCGAACAGGATATCCCGCTTTTTCATGACATTATGGTGACAAGTATCCTTATAGATATCAACAGCGGCGGACAGCTTATATCCATAGCGAAAAGCAGAACAAACGCCATAATTCCCGTTACCGAAACTTCCGCCTGCCGCACGCGCAACACAGCGCCGCACCCGCTTTGCGATACGGTGCAAAATCTCACCCATTCGGAATGTCTTAGCGCATATCTTGCCTATCTGGAAAAATGGGCGCACTCGCCATACGGCAGCAAGCAGCTTTGCGCGGTTCTTCAGTATGCAAAAAATCGGACGCTTACGGCTGACCTTGAACGGTCGGAAATAAAATACAGCCCGCACAGCATGATAAGATTTTCCGTTGACGGCGAGGAGCTTTGCGGCAGCGCGGCTATAATTAAATCCCACATAGACTTCACCCGTCTGCTTGGCGGCAAAACGGGCATATGCAGCGTAAGCGGAGAAACCACAGTGCTTAGCACGCTGCACCCAAAACGCATTGTTTCCGCAGCCAGCTCCGCAAAGCTTATATCGGGCTGCCGCAGCGTTCAGCTCAGTTGTGGACGCTTTAATAGCGCGCAGCAGACCTTTACCGTCGGGCGGGAATTAAGCTTCAAGGCGCACGCAGTGCTAAGGCGGCTGATTTCACAAGGCGGAGTTCATATGCAGCAGTATGTTTTTATTGCCTTTGATGAAAGCGGAGCCTGTCTGCCGCTGCCGTTTATGGGACAAACCGCCGAGCCGCGCGGAAACGTGACGGTTCTATGCCTTGTTGAAGCGACAAAGGGCAGACTTTCGGTCGCGTTATACAGGCGGATTTCCGAGGAACGCTACCGCGATATACTTCGGCAGCCGTATAAGCCGCTTCCCAAGCGGCACGGGGGATTTTATTACGAGCGGCTTATCAGCGGAATTTTAATATAGCTTGGGCAAGATGTCCCCTGCGTTTTGGGAAGTTCAATAGTGCTGAACACAGGGCAAATCCCCTATCGAAGCAACAGGAGGGTCTACTATGAAAATACTGTGCAGAATTGATTTCCTTGCGCTTTTATCCGTAAGCTGCGCAAATCCCAACGGCGACCCTCTGTGCGGCGGCAGACCGCGAACCGACCTTGACGGCTACGGAATAATCACAGACGTAAGCATAAAGCGCCGTATGCGCGACCGACTTGAAGCAATGGGCGAAAATATCCTTATCACACCGCAGAACTCCGCCAAGGACTGCATAGCAAAACGGATTGCCGACACAGACCCGCTTAACCGCGACGAGCTTTGCAGCCGCTTTTTTGATGTAAGAATGTTTGGTCAGGTGCTGGCTCTCAGGCACCCTTTTATACACACCGAAAGCATACGCGGCGCGGTAAGCATTTCCCATGCAGTAAGCCTGCACCCCATAGAAATAATCGAACTGCCGATAACGCGCTGCATAAACGCCGATTACAGCCGCGGGCGCAGCAGAGATACCTTGGGGTTCAGGCATATAGTGCGCTATGCGCTCTATGAAATCAAGGGTACAATAAATGCCAGATATGCCACGATTAACGGCTTTTCCGACTATGACGCCACCAAAATGAAAGCCGCGCTGCTTACGCTTTACAATGATGATATATCCGCCGCCCGTCCCGCGGGAAGCATGGCGATAGAGCGGCTGTATATGTGGAAACACCGCACCACACACGGCGATTATCCCGCGCACGTTGTCTACAACACGGTAAAAGCAGAACTTCGGCGGGGCGTTGAACGTCCGCTGTGCTTTGATGACTACGTTATAACCCATCAGCCGCTGCCGGGGCTTACGCCCGAAATAACCGATTTCAGCCGTCCTATGGACGTTATTATTTAACTAAGTTATAAAAAGCCGAACCCCCGTCACTTGGTGGCGGGGGCTAAGCCTGTGTAAAGCGCCGCACAAAGCATCGCGGCGCTGCCGTAAATTCGTAACGCAGCTGCGGAATAAATCAGCGCTTAAGCGCGTCCAGCGCTCTTTTGCCTATATCCTTGCGGTAGTGCGCCTTTTCAAAGCTGATGGTCTGCACCGCCTTATATGCCTTATCAAGCGCCGTCTGCAAATCATCTCCCACAGCGGTAACGCCCAGAACTCTGCCGCCCGCCGTAAGATATTTTCCACCGTCAAGCTTTGTGCCTGCATGATAAACATAAGCAAGCGAGGACTGACCATTTTCGTCAAGACCTGTAATTTCCTTGCCTGTTTCGTATTTTTCGGGATAGCCGCCGCTTGCCATAACAACGCAGGCGCAGGCTTTATCGCTCCATTTTATATCCAGCGCGTCAAGCTTTTCTTCCCACACAGCCTCGATAATATCCACAAGGTCGGTTTCCAGCAGCGGAAGCACTACCTGCGTTTCGGGGTCGCCGAAGCGGCAGTTGTACTCTATAACGCGCGCGCCATTAGGTGTAAGCATAAGCCCGAAATACAGACAGCCCTTGAACGGTCTGCCCTCCGCCTGCATTGCGGCGATTGTGGGCTTGAAAATCTTCTCCATGCACTCTGCCTTGAACGCTTCCGTATAGCAGGGATTGGGGGCAATTGTACCCATGCCGCCCGTATTTAATCCCTCGTCATTGTCATACGCGCGCTTGTGGTCCATAGAGGAAATCATAGGCTTTACGGTCTTGCCGTCAGTAAACGCAAGCACGGTAAGCTCAGGGCCTGTCATAAATTCCTCAACAACAATTTCGCTGCCCGAAGCGCCGAATTTACCGTCCAGCAGCATGGAATTAACAGCGTCCTTTGCCTCCTCAAAATCCTTTGCAATTATAACGCCCTTGCCAAGCGCAAGACCATCGCACTTGATAACAGCGGGATAGCTGTTCTGCGCCTTTATGTATTCGATTGCCTTTTCCGCGTCTGTAAAGGTCTCATACGCCGCAGTGGGGATATTGTACTTTTTCATCAGCGCCTTTGAGAACACCTTGCTGCCCTCAAGTATCGCGGCGTTTGCGCGCGGACCAAAGGTCTTGAAGCCCGCGTCATTAAGCCTGTCCACCATGCCAAGCACAAGCGGGTCATCGGGTGCGACAAAAACATAGTCGGGCTGAAGCTTTTGCGCAAGCTGAAGCACGCCCTCAATATCGGTCGCCTTGACTGGGAAGCACTCTGCAAGGCTCGCAATGCCGCCGTTTCCGGGTGCGGCATAAAGCTTGCCCACGCGGGGAGATTTTGAAAGCGCCGTGATTATTGCGTGTTCACGACCGCCGCCGCCAACTACTAAAATATCCATAATAAAATTTCCTTTCCGAAAATTAAGGCAACACCGCACAAAGACCATCTTTGGGATTTTGTACGCGCCTTGCTTGCATCTTTTAGTGTGGTTCGCTTGCGAACCATAGTATGGTTCGTAAACGAACCATACGTCCATATTGCACAATTCGTCCTAGCAAGGCGTGTCTCCCCCTGCGGGGGAGGTGGCACGCAGTGCCAGAGGGGCTGACCGACAGACCAGCCTTGCGTCGTCCTCGTTGTACAATTCTGACCGTATCGACCGCTTTGCGGTCGACACTAAAATCTGACGGC
>CAZKXB010000084.1:0-5108 GCA_964556595.1 uncultured Ruminococcus sp.
GAAAAATTGTATAACTTTGACCTCGGTAGTGTTGCACTATCAAGTTGAATTCAGCAAATAAGTTGCTTCAGAATACGCATATTTCTTTTTCTTGGGCTTGTTGAGATGGATGGCGCGGTTGATGGATGTCGGCTAGGGCCTTGCCGTACTCTCTCACCTGCCGGTAAATACTGAAATCGAACTCACGTTAATCCCTGTAATTCCAGAAGTGTTTTCGTTGCTCGAAGTGATAATCAAAATATGTGTCGCAGTGTCCCCGGACATATTCTGCGGCCCGGGTGTCCCCGTAGTCGCTGACAACCGTCTTGGCATTGCCGAGATACATGTTGATTAACGCGGCGGTCTCATCGTCCCGGCAAATCGCGAGCGCCTTTCTGAACAGGGTCTCCGCCCTTTCAAAGCCACGCTCTTGCGTCGCCAGAAAAGTAGCGGGATACCCGCTCTTGTCAAGCCAGGAGAGCCTGTAAAAGGACAAGGCCCAGCAATTGCCGAACGAGTTCTTCATGCCGGTCGCGAGCCTGACCATCAGCAAAGCTTTCCTGTCGCTGTCATTTGTTTGAGCGACAGCCTTTTCAAGAGAAGCCATCTCCCGGGCAAAATTGTACTTGCAGTCCGTCTGGCTTTCGATCCGGGCGCATTCGTAGCGGAACGGGTCGAACTTGAAACATCCCTTCCTGAATGTGTTCAGCTGCCTTTGGAACGAAAACGGCACTTTGGCGAGCCATTTCTCCGCCTCGGAGTATCTCATGTCGCGGATCAGTCTCGTGCCGATTATCTCATTGAAATAGTCCCGGTTGACATATCCGTTGGAGTTCAAATACATTTGCATGGCATTGGACGGATTGTCAAGACTTGCGGCATATTGGATGAGCGTCTCAATATCCAGCGTGTCCAGCAGCGAGAATGTCTGGTTGGAATAGTCAATGCCGTTGAATGTACCCTCTTTTCTGTAATTCTCGAGACTGACGCGCCGGGGCGAGTCCCAGCAGCCGTCGTCAACTTCTCCGACCAGATTGAATATCAGGTTGTCAGCCATATTTGAGAATGCAAGCGCCGTCTCTCCCCTGTCCGATTTGACCAGCCTCGGGACTATCCCGGAATGGACTATTTTCCGCAGCATGTCGTTCCAGTAATAATAACTGAAGTTGATTCCGGTGAGGTATACGCCCCTGATTATTGTATCCTCGCGGCCTTCATCAAGATGCTCCTTTACCTTTCTCGCCAGCCATTCCACCCCTTCCAGCATCCTTGTTTCATAAGACGCATTGTACGGGCCAAGAGATTCGAGATACAGTTGCAAGACATGGGCTGATTCCTTGATGTACTTGCTCCCGCCGCTTGCCCGGGCTGTCCTTACAGTCCGGAGAGCATCGGCATTATTCCCCAGAAGATATTGGATAAAGGCTGCCGAGTAGTACCAGAAATCAGGGTCTTCCACCTTTCCCTCCCGGGCTATCCTGAGTGACAGCCTGTATACATATTCAAGGTCTTCCCTGCTGTCTTGGGACAGTACCGTTTTGCAGCTTCCCGGAGCAGATCTCCCTCCATATACCATCAGTTTCGTTTCGGCTCTGATGACGATCCTTTCGACATCCTCCCTAAGGGACTGTGAGCCTGGCGCATATTCGTAAATATCCGCCAGTTTCCCAATGCCGGACTTGCCTGCGCAGGTCAGGAGAGATCCGATGTCGTCCGCCTCTCCGAACATCCTCATCGCCGCTTCCTTGTCCCCGATGTTGAAATAGGCCCCCGCGACATACCTCATCGCCATCCTGCGGACAATGTTGTCAGGTAGCGACACCCCTTTTTCATTCCAATAGTTTATGCATTCATCGAAACGGCGCAGGCTGAACATCGCCCTCTCCGCCTGGAGAAAATATCTTCCTGCAAACCGTCTTCCACTATATTCCCTCGCATTGGCTGCAATGGTCTCGAGGGTCATTTTTGAAGGGTCTTTCCTGGACGGGTAGTACCATGGGGATACCATTTCGGAACGCACAGCCTCGCACTGCTTCGCCAACAGCAGGAACTCCGCAGCCTCATGGTCTTCCCGCAGCCAGGCGGCGAATTTGTTGTCTTCAAAACCGGGTGTCACGTCACTGGCCACCCGATGGAGACAAATGGCTTCAATCAAGTGGATATCAGCCTTATACACCATTTCATAAATGTCTTCGACAGGGATGAGACTTGAGGTCTGTTCCTGCCACAGCAGGCAGTTGTCGCTGTCTCCGTAGTTGTAATGAATTGTTTCATACCGCCCTGTCTTGTACAGGTCGCTGACCCGGTACATGAAATAATCATCAGGGTCGTTATAATCGGGCCCGCACGCGGCGGCTCTCATGCAGGCTGCCGCCACAAGGAGACTAATGGCTATAAATCTGCGCGATATCATCATCAGTGTATTTTGCCAGGTTGTTGGAATCCAAGTGATAGAGGATGACGCTGTGCAGCGAGTCCAGTACTGATGAAGCTGTCAGGTCTGCCGCCTTGTTGACCACTTCCGCATCAGGATATTCAAGGCGTATGATGTCCCCCTCATAAAGATAATGCCCTTCGAGTACATGATCCCGTCTCACTGTGAAAGTCCCGTCACTGTTCGCCGAATAATGATTCGCGTCCCCGAAGTCAGTCTCATGGAGAATGCACATGAACGTCCCTTTCCTGAAAAGCACGCCCCAGCCATAAGTGGGGAAGGCGAAGTCGAGAGGAATGCCGTAGTGAATGGTTTTCCCTCCAAGGTATGCCTTGACATCATTATAATCCAGAATTGAGTTTCTGGTCCCGGATGACCTCAATGCCCCCGTATTGTAGACCATCAGTACTCCCCTGTCCACAGGAGGCGGGGTGGAAGACAGCTGGTGCAGCCTGATTGTCGCGCTGGTTTCAACCGAATCGGCGTGAGCGAGGGCAGTGACTTTTTTGCAAAGTCCATAGAAAATGTCCCTCGTTGATTCTGTCCAGTCACAGTCAAGCTGGATTTCTGTCAACGGCCCCAGCCCGTTGTAATCCATCATGTTTTTGACCCTCTTGTATATCCTTGAGGCAAGGCCGGAAGGCTCATCATGCGAAAGTGACGGCCCGCTCAGGAACTTGAGGACTTTCGTGGTTATGAATACGCAGGGCACCACCTCCACTCCTTGGGGCGCTCTCTCTCTGAATAATGTCGTCCCGACGGGAACGGGATTGGCGTAACTGTCCATCGGAGATGTGTTCAAGTCCACGTCAAAAAGCCTGACGTACATTCTCCGCACATCATTTTTTTCAAGGAAGGACAGCTCCGCACTGTCAAGGGAAAACGCCGTCTTCCAATGATAGACGGCGTTGCAGCGGAGTCTCTCGGTCTCGGGTAAGACGGGGGCGGCATTTGGTTCAGATGCGGCTGGCGTCCTGTTCTCCTGACAGGAGGCCAGCACCGCAAGCAAGAATGCCGGGAGCAAAAAGCGGAAGTGTCTCATACGTGCCATATTATGTTCTGTCTCTTTCTCTTTCAAAGTTCAGCAATCGGAATGACATGGCAAACAGTCGGAAGCGTCCGGTGTACGGACGGATTGTGCAGTGTATGAAATGTCTCCTCGCCACCCGGTTCATACACTATATCCGGATTTCATACATTCTTGCCGGGAGTTGTTGCCCTGTCGGAAGAATTCACTAAATTCGCTCTGGCTTTTCATCCGTGGAACGGGTCATCGTAATATCCAAAGGGACGGAGCTTCTCAGAGTCCCTGCCGGCCGGCTGGTCTACATTTCGGCTGACGGGAACTACTCCAATGTCATCACCCTGGACAACCGCTCATCCCTGGTGGCATTCCAGCTCGGCCAGATTGAAGACATGATTGCAGACCAGCTCGGTGACGCGGGAGGCAACTTCATACGGCTCGGGCGGGGCCTGATCATCAACCAGGACTACGTGCATTTCATAGATGTAGCAAAACAGAGGCTGGTGCTGTCCGATTGCGGCAGCTGCCGTCACGAGCTGTCCGCCTCAAGGGAGGTGCTTGCCAAGCTTAAGGCGTACATTGAAACAACAGCAAGACATGGCGAATAAAGGCAACGACATAAGAGATAACGAGTTAAGGGTAATCGGCAAGTCATCCGCGAGGAATAAGCAGAATCGTCTTGTCTCGGCGGTGTCCCTGCTCTTGATTGCAGGAACAGGCGTCATATTATTCCTCCTCCTGCATAAGACGGATACTACAAAGCCAGAATCCGAAGACGGCTTGTTTGAGGAGATCCCAGAAGCGGCCGTACCCGCCAAGGAGACCGCGCTCCTTGGCGCACAGACCGAGCTTTCGTTTACAGAAAAGATTGACACGGTGATTAATGACGTAATCCTCTCCCTCTATATCCCCCACAACGCCTCCCCTGAACTTACTCTCGGAGTCCCCGACAGGAATGACACCGCAATCATCCTGGCCGCGCAGGCTGCGGACATCAGGAAGGACAACCGGAAGATTCTGGGGGCTTTCGTGCTGAAAGGCGAGCCTCTGGCCTGGGGGCTTTCAAAGAAAGGTTTCTGCGCAATTATTGACAGCGTGGTGACGGTCGGGGTGAGCGAGAATTCTCCCCTGTTTGAGGAAGCTACGGAGAAAAGCGGATATTTCTTCAGGCAATACCCCCTGGTCGACAACGGCTCTCTTGTCGAGAACGAACCGAAAGGCAAAAGCATCAGGAAGGCCTTATGCTCCCGGGACGGGCAGATATTCGTGGCCGTGAGCGAGTCCGAGGAGTCATTTCACGATTTCGCGCAGGCGCTTGTGGATCTCGGCGTGGAGAACGCCATCTGCCTCGTCGGCAGCCGCTACTCCTTCGGATGGTACATCGGCTACGGCGGAGACAAGACAATCTTCTCCCCCGACATCCACCGCAGCACCTACAAGAATGAGACTTACATCATCTGGCGAAGCCGCCGAAGTTGACTGCAAGACGGCACCTTACTCTGCAATCCGCAAAAATGCTTCTTATTTTTCCGTATATTTACAGTGACATTTCCATTGACGCTCCCCATCTATGAGACAGCCGCCCGCTACAAAGGCCCTGTCATCATCGTCCACTGGGACAAGGCCTGTCTTGTGTTCCTCCCCGGCGTGGATCACAAGTTTCACAACTGA
>CAZKXB010000085.1:0-4780 GCA_964556595.1 uncultured Ruminococcus sp.
AACAGAAAGGAGAACAACTATGGCAAATACGACCGAATATGCAAAGGTATTTCAGAAAGAACTTGACAAGCAGATACTGGAGGGTGCGACCTCCGGCTGGATGGAGGAAAACGCTGCGCAGGTGATTTATAACGGCGGCGCGGAGGTTAAGCTTCCCAAGATGTCGCTTCAGGGGCTTGGCAGCTATTCCCGTGACGAGGGCTATGTGGACGGCGCGGTTACTTACGCTTTTGAAACATTTTCTCTCTCACAGGACAGGGGCAGACGTTTCCGCATTGACGCGATTGATGTGGACGAAAGCGGCTTTGGACTGGCGGCGGCGAATGTGGCTTCCGAGTTCCAGAGAACCAAGGTAATCCCCGAAATTGACGCTTACCGTTACTCAAAGCTTGCCGAAGCCGCAGGCATTACGGAGGACTACACCCCCGACAAGGCGACCGTGCTTTCCCAGCTTCTGGCGCAGCTTTCACAGGTGCGTGACGAGATGGGCGGCGAGGACGAGGTGGTGATTATGATGTCCCGCCCTGTTTACGACAAGCTTATGCTGACGGGCGAAACCGCGCACTGCATTGAGCAGGCACAGTTTACTCAGGGGGAACTTGATTTCGCGGTTAAGACGATTAACGGCGCGCCTGTTATTCCCGTGCCGTCAGCGAGAATGAAAACCGCCTACACCTACACTGCGGACGGTGATGGAGGCTTTGCTCCCACGGCTTCGGCTAAGTCCATCAACTGGATTATCTGTCCGAAATCCGCGCCTGTTGCGGTTTCCAAGACCGACAACGTTAAGATTATCTCCCCCGACCTCAACCAGTTCGCGGACGCATGGGACGTTGACTACCGCAAATATCACGATTTGTTCATTCCCGATAACAAAAAGACCGCAATTGCGGTGTCGATTGATTAAGCCATGACGATTTATTTCGCGCATGAGGTTTAGCCCTCATCCGTCAGCGCTGCGCGCTGCCACCTTCCCCCCACGGGGGGAAGGCTTGGGTTGCGCGAAATTAAAGTCGCAGCGTAAGGCTTCCCCCTTTGGGGGAAGGCTTGGGTTGCGTGAAATTAAAGTCGCAGCGTAAGGCTTCCCCCTTTGGGGGAAGCTGGCGGGGCGTAGCCCCGACTGATGAGGGTTGAAACAAATAAAACTCAATCTATAATTTAATTTTTAGCATTAGATTTAGCCCTCATCCGTCAGCGCTGCGCGCTGCCACCTTCCCCCGCCAAAGGCGGAGTGCCGAACTTGTTCGGTACGCCCAGTGGGGGGAAGGCTTTTTGAGAAAGGACATCAAACATGATAATCACAGCAGACGAATACCGCGATATGGGATTTGACGCAAAGGACAGCGCCGCGCTGGAGCGCTGTCTTAAGCGCGCGGAATACACCATTGCGGGACTTTGCGAGGGTCGCCACCGTGCGGCGCTTGCGGTGGGCGGAATGGCTGAGGAATGTGTAAAGCAGGCGGCGGCGTTCCAGACCTGCAAGCTGCTTAAGCAGGAGGAGATTGTAAATTCCTCCACCCAAAGCAGCGAAAAGGTAACGATAGGGGACTATTCATATTCCACCAGTGATGAAGCCTCGCAGACAGCCGCAGAGGACAATGACGGCTGCTACGACCTTAGTATGCAGACGGTAAGGCTGCTTCGCGCGGCGGGCTGTCTTTACGGCGGCAGGGAGGTGCGCGAATGAGCGTTTTCAATGCGCGCCGTGCAATTCCCGCGAAGCTTCTTAATGACGAAATAACGCTGCTTGTTCCCACCGTCAGCGGTTATGACGAGGTGGAAATTTACAACGTGCGCGTGCAGCAGACCTCGGCGGTGAGGGAGTACAGCTCCACCTCCGTGAGGGATATTTCGCAGATTGTGGTTTACTACGACTGCGAAAATTCCGCGCCGCAGGGCGTTGAGTTCGCGGCGGGAATGCTGATAAGCTTCGCGGGCAGGCGCTACGAGATTATCTCCGCCGCCCAATTCGCCGCCGAAAGCCTGCACCATGTCAAAATTACGGCAAGGGCGGTTTAGTAATGAACAATGAACAATGAACAATGAACAATGTACAATGAACAATGAACAATGCACAATGAACAATGTACAATGAACAATGAATGAGCGTTTGCGCGAAGCGCAAAAGGCTTCCCCCTTTGGGGGAAGCTGGCGGGGCGCAGCCCCGACTGATGAGGGCGTACCTTAATGCGCGAATTTAATTGTCGATTGAATTTGCTTTGGGCAGCCCTCATCCGTCAGCGCTGCGCGCTGCCACCTTCCCCCCACGGGGGGAAGGCTTTGTGGGAAGCCTTAAGGAAAGGAGTTGATTTTAATGTCGGGTTCGGGGCTTGGGGATAAGGAGGAAAGCTACCGTCTTGCCAAGCTTCTGCGCGGCGGGAACAGGGAACTTGAACGCCAGCTTAACATCAAGAAAAGCAGACGGCAGAGGTAAATAGCCTTCCCCTTGAGGGGAAGGTGGCGCGAAGCGCCGGATGAGGTGTTGCAACAAATAAAATTCAATCAAGAAATTTGAATTGCATCTTATAATTCCCCCGCTTATTGAGGGCGAAGCTTTGGGCGCACGAAGTGCGCAGAGCGACCGCTTCGCGGTCGTTCGTCCACCTCATCACCCGCTTCGCGGGAGCTTCCCCTCAAGGGGAAGCCTTTTTAGGGGAAGTCTTAAAGAAAGGCAACAGATATGACAATTTACATCAATGGTACGGAATTTGACAAGGTTACTGAATTATCCGCGGACAGGGTTGCGCGGCGCACCACAATCAACTACAACACTGACGGCGATATGCTTATCGACCTTGTAAACCGCAAGTACAGGCTGCGCGTGGTGTTTGGGCTGCTGACGCGGCAGGAGCTTGCAGCGCTGCGCGAGCTTACAAAGGAGATTTTCGTGACGGTGAAGTTCACAGCGCCTGAGGGCGAGGTGGAAGCGGAGTTCCACATAAGCGAGGAACCCGCGCCCCAGCTTTGCACCGTAAACGGCGTGGAAATGTACAGCGGCACGGAACTTGTTATGCAGCAGAAATGAGGTGAAACGCAATGGTTGAAGTAAGCGATAAATTCAAGCAGCTTGCACAGGAAAACGGACGCAATGTCTATTGCCGCATTGAAGCGGACGGAGAGGTGTTCCTTGATGACAGGCTGATTGATTTTGACTTTGATGACGTGGTTCACCCCGACTGGGTGACAATCGGCACGGCGTGCGCCAACAGATTTCATTTCATGGCGCGCTTTGACGGCGAGTTTGCGGTAAACGCCGAGGTTCGCCCTTACGTCAGCTTTGACAATGAGGAGTGGTGTCCGCTGGGCGTGTTCTATATTTCAAGGCGATATGTGCGGGACGGAGTTGTAAGCGTTACCGCATATGATAAAATGTACAGCCTTGATAAGGAGTATGTTTACAGCGGCGCGCTTCCTACAACTTCCTCCGCGATATTAAAGGATATCTGCACTAAGGCGGGGATTCAGGCGGTGGATTACGGGCTGGACCTCAAGGTGGAAAAGCTTCCGTCCTGCTGTACAATGCGCGACATGATAGGCTATATTGCGGGTATAAATTTCAGAAATGCGAAGTTTAACCGCTATGGAAAGCTTTGCCTGCTGCGTTCAAATCCCGTTAACGATATTTACTTTATCGACAAAAAGAACTGCATGGATATCCGCAGAAATCTCACCCGCTCCGTCATAACAACGCTTATCGTCACCACCGAGGACGGGGAATACAAGCGCGGTGACGGTGCGGAGATTTCCACGGTGGAAATGTACAACCCGCTTGTTACAGAGGACATGATGGTAGGTCTGCTTTCAAAGCTTAGTATTTTGCCCTTTTACGGCGCGGACATAGAAATGCAGGGTCTGCCTTTTCTGGAGGCGGGGGAGATTGTCAATATAATAGTCAAGGGTGAGATATACGCTATCTTTTTAAGCGAGATTGAGTATCACTATGACGGCGGGCTTACCGCGACAGTCTACTCCAAAAACCGCACTTATGCCGACAATGTTGTGTATATGGACGATTTGGAGGAAATGCTGCGCCGCCTTGCGCTGTCGCAGACGGTGGTGTGTATGCGGCAGGATAATGCGGAGCAGATTGCGATTTCCACCGAGCCTGTGATTATCGCGGATTTCTCCTTTGAAACCGCGGGGGAAAGCTTCGCCCAGCTTGACCTTTCCATCAGCCTTAACCAGAACAACGCGGGCGGCGTGCAGTTTGTAATCTACTGTGACGGCGCGGACAGCGGCAGGCATATTATACACTCCTCCGACGGCGCGGGCGCGGTGCTGACCCATCTTAATCATCTTCAGCCGTTCGCCGCCGAGGGCAAGCACAGGCTATACGTCACCGCCCAGACCAACAACGGCACGGAATATATTATTCCCAACGCCATGCAGGCGGCGCTTGTAATCCACGGCGGAAAGTACGACAGCGGCGAAATCAAAAACCGCATTGCCGCCCATGACGTAATGACCGCCGTTAAACTCTCCCCCCTCGGAGTAAGCTTTGAGGAAATTAAGGCTAATGTACAATGAACAATGAACAATGAACAATGTACAATGAACAATGAACATTGTTAATTAGCAGCTTTTAAATAAGTCAGAGTGGCTGCGAAGCAGACACTCTGACACATTCATTGTTCATTATACATTATACATTATTCATTAAAAGAGTGGCTGCGAAGCAGACACTCTGACACATTCATTATTCATTGTTCATTGAATTGAAAGGACACACCATGACCGGAAAAGCAACAATAATACTCAGTGACGCGGCTACTGGCGCGGA
>CAZKXB010000086.1:0-4756 GCA_964556595.1 uncultured Ruminococcus sp.
TCCGCAGCAAGGGCTTCAGGCTGGAGAACGGCGAGTTTGTCGGCGGCAAGGAATACGACCCCTCCGCGACAACCATCTACACCTCGCTTAAGGACGATATTACAAGCATACTGGACACCTGCGGCAGCAACGCCGACCTTGTAATAATCATGCCTTACCCCATTGCGGATATTTTCGACAGCTCCGACAAGCTTGTGCGCCATTTTAATATGGTGAAATGTGTTTGCCTACCTCTGCAAAGCTCGGAAGATAGACAGCAAAATCGTAAGCGACCTCGCACACAACGGCTTGCTATATCAAGATAAACGAGGAAAAGCTGTGTTCCTCCACATGGACGATAACGGCGGAATACTCGGAGCGGAACTGCAAGGCACGAACACATATCAGCGGTTCAAGGGAGTAGCTGCTGGAACAAGCGAAAGCGTGTTCGCATTGAAAATCGGCGAACCGAACAAGGTTTATGTCTTTGAGAGCGCAATCGACTTGCTCTCGTTCCGTGCAACAAGGTTTTGGCTGACAGTGGAGTTAAGGACTTTAACGAGCTGCTCCAAAAGACCATTAGCACCCGTGAGCTGATAGATAAATCTCAATCGGCTCAAAATTTATCTGCCGCTACAAGCAAGGTAAAACCACCGCTGCACTCGAACCAAAGCCATAAATCAAGAAGATGAACTTTAAGGTGCGGAAGATTTTATCTTCCCAACTCTCCGCAAACCCATTTTGGAGTTTAGGAGTTTAAGTCGCTGACCGTGGGGTCAAGCGAAAAGGGGGCTATGAAAAAAGCTAAACAAACAAATGAAATATAAAATTATTTTTTACTATTTTGCAACCAATTAACGTCTTTTGGTGTCTATATAAGTATTAGTATAACCTAACAAGATGTTCCCTTTGCACAATTTTTGTGATATGACGGGGCGAGTCCCTTAACATTTTAATATAGAGGTCAATATATAATGAACGAAAAAAAGCAATTATCACTGCTGCAAAAAAGCAGTGAAAAAGCCCTCGAAATTCTTATACGGAAATATACCGCCTATGTATCTACGGTTATCTATAATCAGCTTGGCAATTATGCAAATCGAATGATTGTCGAAGAACTTGTATCTGATGTTTTTCTTGCAATGTGGGAAAACCGAAAATCATTTGTAGCCACCAGCATAAAAGGCTGGCTTGGCGTTACAGCCCGTAACAAAGCTAAAAATTACATACGCTCACAGAAAATTGTGTTTGAGGAGATAAGCGAGGATACCATCGTATGTTCCGAGGATAATGTGTTTGATAAACTTGAGCAAAAAGAACAAAGTGCTGTTATCTCCGCTGCTTTATCTCAGATGAAACCAAAAGACAAAGAATTGTTGATTAGATATTATTTTTATAATCAGACAGTGAAACAGATTTCAGAGGAAACAGACACAAATATCGGAACTGTCAAAAGTATATTGAGCAGAGCAAGACAGAAACTTAAGGTCATTCTTGAAGAAGGAGGGTATTTCAAATGAAAAAGAGCCTATTTGATATATTTGATTGCTATGAAGATGAAAATGTCAACCTCAAAAATAGCTGTACAATATCTCCTGACGATATAATTAAGCTCACGAAAAACAAGATTAGTGATGGAAATATTAAGCCTATAAAAAGTATGAGGAATATATCAATCCTGATTGCGGCAGTTGTCGCTGCGTGTTTGCTTTCTCTTACAGTTTGTGCAGGAATATACTTCCTCACCCCAAAAGATGTGGCACAGGCTCTTGAAAGGTATAAGCTTGCTGAGCTTTTTACAGATGAGGATACGATTTATGATATCCCGCCGCAGCAAAGCGGTGATTATAATATTAAAATGCTTGGCGTAGCGTCGGGCGCAATATTAGATGTTTACAGCAATGTCGATACTGAAAAATCATATTTTGTGGTTGCCATTTCCAATGCCGATGGCACGCCTGTATCGGATTATTCTGGTCTTATGGTTTCGCCATTGGTTAAGGGCTATCAGCCTTGGCTGTTAAATATTTTTACCATAGATGACGTTAAAAAGCGCGGGTTTATTTATGAGGGAGTGGAATATAATATTTTTGAATGCAATAATATTGAAATATTCGCTTATAACACCGTATATTTGGCGGTATATGATGGTCTGGCACCTACCCGTTCTATTTTTGCTTTTGCGGAAGATGGCACTATCTCATTTAACGAAGAATATACAGGAGTACAAGCTTTGTTTGAAATACCTCTTGATAAATCTAAAGCAGATGTTGAAGCAGCAAATGAACTTCTTGAGAAAATAGGTTTTTAACTCTGTAAAGAAAATTATACTGACCCGCGCATTTATTGTGCGGGTATTTTTCTGATTATTGCAACCATATGTCCGTTTTTGGTGTATATATAAATGAATTTCACATTATATGTTTTTTCGGAGGTAAATACAATGAAAAGAATGAAAGGATTTTTCACCATAATCTGCCCATTGATATTGCTTTGCGGCTGTTCGGGAAATGTTTCTGTGTCCGCTCCCGAAAGCGGCGCTATCGACAACCCCTTTGAGGAAACCGCTGACGCGGGGGAAAGTCAGAGCGCAAGCACCATTGCAAGCTACGGACTGGGTTATGCTGCTGATGAAATGCTCACTTTAAGCGGCGGCACTCTGACCATTCCCATAGAACTAAGCGGCGGCAAAGAATCCACTCAAGTGGGAATACTTATTTATTTAGACGGAATATTGCAGCCATACAGTACAGAAGCCTCTGATAGCAAAAAAACAATGCACCTGTTTGATACGGCTGCCAAAACCAAAACAATATTTTCTGTTGACATGGACGCAGTATTTGACAGCTCACAGGAAAAGCATTACATAAATCTTGTATCCGTACTTTTGCCGAACTATTGCCCTGCCGACAAAACCTCAACATTCGGCACATATCATTCGGGGCTTACAGTTCTGCCGAAAGAAATCACCATTGCCGAGGACAGCGGCACGGCATACCTGAGCGATATTCCCGTTTATGACAATAACACATTCATCAAAAATGATGATATAAAGAAATATGACATCGAAGATGACAGCTATGCGGCATTTGTGCTTTTTAATGCTGCCGATTCTGACAAAAAGCTGCGCGCAGACAACGGCGTGCTGTCATTGTCCTTGCTGTCATATACTATGCAGGCTGACAGCGGCATTTATCGTGTGTCGTTTTATAAAAATCACGAAGTGGTAAAATTGAGCGGCGGCTTTGACTATATTGATGTTGCTGTAGAAAAGGGCAAAATGTCGCTTACCGATATACAGATAGAGAATATTTCCGCAGGGGATTTTGTGTATTGCGTTGCCGTTCCTTTGTCGGATATCGGCTATTCAATGCCCTACAAATCAAAAAGCACATTTGTGTTGTCAAGCGGCAATTCGCTTGATGGCAATTCTTCCGCAGGCGAAACCGAAAGCGCGTTTACAACTTCCGCGGCTGTGGAGAGTACTCCCGCCGAGGACGCTGTTTCAACAAGTACAGGGCTTGGAAATAATCAAGTTTTTATAGCGGACGATACCTCAATAATTCTTGCGGGATATGAAAATGGCGGTATGTATATTTACCGCTCAAATGACGGAATTGAAATCAATAAGTCAGTTAGAATGGCTGACGAAACAGGCTTTATCCAGAAAATATGTCGGGTTGATGGCGGCTATTGCGTTTTGTATTACAACGGCATTGAAGAAATGGACGAGGGCAAAATGCTCGGCTGTTTGCTTGACCTTGAATTAAATCCCGTTCATACCATAGAATTATCCGAATTGCTTGGCGAGGACGCTATGTTTTTTGCGGAGAATATAGACCTCAATTTTGAAACGATATGTTATTCTTCCTCCACAGGGTCGGAACTGTATGTATGCGGCTTAAACGGCGAAAACAGGCAAAAGCTGCTGACGCTTCCCCAAAAACAGGACGGCGAAGCCTCCATGATAACGGGCGCGGCGCTTATGGAAAGCGGAATTGCCGTAACCGCCGTTGGCAGCGACAACGGCGAAAAGACAGGCTTTTACGGCATTGTCAGCTTTGACGGCAATTATGAACTTTATCAGAAGAAAGGAATTCAAGCGCCGCAGGCAAGCAGTAATACCGCGATATGGGCGGACGCTCACCTTGAATTAACGCAAACCTCAAGCGGAGAAATAGTAGTATACAGCAACGGAGAATTTTCCCCTATGAAAACTGCCGAACCAAACGAAAGCCAGTATGCTTACCTTTGCAATGACGGAAAAACAATACTGACATACACGGAAAACGAGGGCTCACTGAAAATAAACGCCTATCGAAACGGCGCTGCGATTAAAAGCCTTTCTGCAAGCGCAAACGGCACAGTTGCGGCAAATCTCGTTCTTTTTTCCGATAAGATATACGCCAACACAAGAGGAAACTCTTATGAACTTGTTTCGTGGGATTTTGGGTGAAAATATGGAACTTATTATCGACAGCGTTACAAAGCAATACAAGAACAAAAAAGCGCTTGACAGCTTTTCCTTAAAAATGACGGAAGGAGTTTATGGCTTGCTTGGTCCGAACGGCGCGGGGAAATCTACCTTAATCGGCGTGATAACGGGGCTTGTAAAACAGGACAGCGGCAGCATTTCATATAACTTAGGCAAGATGTCCCCCGCCTCTAAGGCGGCGGGTTCCATTTACTGTTCAGTGGGAGTACAATCTCCCACTGAACATAGGTTGGCTACGCCAACCCTTGCCACGTTAAATGACGGGGCAAGCCCCTTATTGAA
>CAZKXB010000087.1:0-4383 GCA_964556595.1 uncultured Ruminococcus sp.
AGTTACTATTATTTTCATAACAACCTCCTTACTTTTCGTATGTAAAGCTGCAATCGCTGTCCTTGAGGGACGGCGCGTTCTTGTCTTTTTCGGATAGTTGAGGATTTTTAATGCCCCAGTTTACCCCGATTTCAGGATCGTCAAAACGAATACTGCGGTCGCTTTCATGATTGTAATAATTGTCAGCCTTATATAAAAACTCTACTTCATCGGTCAGCGTAACGAAGCCGTGTCCGAAGCCTCTCGGAATAAAAAGCTGACGTTTGTTTTCGGCGGAAAGTTCAACTGCAACCCACTTTTTGTAGGTAGGCGAGCCTTTCCTCAAATCAACCGCAACGTCCATTACAGCGCCCTTGCACACCCTTACAAGCTTCGCTTGAGCATGCTCGCCATTCTGAAAATGGATACCACGCAAAACGCCTTTTTTGCAGGAATAAGAATGATTGTCCTGTACAAATTCCGCTTGAATTTCAGGCAGCTTTATTCTGGAATAACTCTCCATAAACCACCCACGCTCATCGCCGAAAACCTGCGGTTCAACTATGTAAACACCCTCAATTTCCGTATGAATTACCTTCATTTTCCGCCTCTCAATAAATGATATTTCCCTCTGCGACACGCTTCAGATGCACTCCATAAGGGCTTTTGCCGTAGCTTTCCGCACTTTTCAGTAAGGTTTCACGGTCTATCCAGCCATTCTTGTATGAGATTTCCTCAAGGCAGGCTATCTTCAATCCCTGACGATTTTCAACAACCCTCACGTACTCGCTTGCTTCTGCAAGGCTGTCCACTGTACCCGTGTCAAGCCAGCCATAGCCTCGTCCCAGAGTAACAACGTCAAGCTTTCCTGCATCAAGATATATACGATTAAGGTCGGTTATTTCAAGCTCCCCACGCGCAGACGGCTTAAGGCTCTTGGCATATTCGCAGACCTTATTGTCATAAAAGTATAAGCCCGTAACCGCATAATGACTTTTAGGATTTTCAGGCTTTTCTTCCAGCGAAACCGCCTTTCCCTCTCCGTCAAATTCAACAACGCCGAAACGTTCGGGGTCTTCAACATAATAGCCGAAAACTGTAGCTCTTCCGTGATTTTCCGCAGCAGCACGCAAATGCTTTTTCAATCCGCCACCATGGAAAATATTATCGCCGAGTATCATTGCGCACTCATCATTGCCCACAAAATCCTCGCCGAGAATAAACGCCTGTGCAAGACCGTCCGGCGACGGCTGTATCTTATAAGAAAGATTTATGCCGTAACGTGAACCATTTCCAAGCAGTCTTTCAAAATTAGGCAAATCTGTCGGTGTGGAAATTATTAAGATATCTCTTATCCCCGCCAGCATAAGCGTTGACAAAGGATAAAAAATCATAGGCTTATCATATATCGGCAGAAGCTGCTTTGATGTCACCATCGTGACAGGGTATAGTCGCGTGCCGCTGCCCCCTGCGAGTATTATTCCTTTTCTCATGTCGTGTTCCTCTTAAATTTTTCACTTGGGGACGCAAAACATTCGCAGAATAATATTTTCTGCGCAAACCGGCAAGAACTCATAAAACAGCGCTCTTGAGAAAAATATTGACAATAAAATTGACCATTTATAAGAATTTTCTCACAGCCTTTTCCATGCTTTCACGTTTTGCTTCAAGCGAAGGATGCACATATCTTTGCAGGGTTATGTTTACGTTTGAATGCCCCAATATTTCGCTTAGCGTGCGAATATCCATGCCGTTTTCAATACATCTCGTGGCGAAAGTGTGACGCAGTGCATGAAAATTCGTGATATTTATCCCCGCTGATTTTAGATAAGTTTTGAAGCGATTCTGAAGCGTTCGCGGAAGAACAGGTTTTGCGGTGCCAGACAGCAAAAAGTGTTCCTGTGGAAGATATTCGTAACTTGATTTAATGACTTCAACAACAACTGATGGCAATGGTATAACGCGTTTGGAATTATCGGTTTTAGGTTTTGAGATAACTATTTCGGTCTTAGATTTCATATTATCTGACATCATTCTCTGCATAGTTCCACGGACGCTGAGTATGTTCTCGTCAAATGAAATATCACTGCGACGCAGCGCGCATAATTCTCCCAGACGAAGACCTGTACAAAGACATAAATAAACTCCCAGCTTGCATTTATCCTCTGTGGAAACCAGAAATGCAGCAAGTGTTTGCTGTTCCTGCCTTGTCAAAACATTTATTTCTTTGTGTACGGATTTCAAAGAAAGTGCCGAAAAATTGATATTTGTTCCCTCGTCCGCAAATTTCAAAATCATTTTTAATACACACAAAATCAGCTTTTGGGTTTCTACTGATGTTGCTTCATGTTCTAAAATAGCAATAATATCAGATGTTTCTACCATGTCAACACGATATTTTCCTATGTGTGGAATTATATGTACCCGACAGATTGATTCATATTTGCAATATGTAGAAAGCTTGCAGCGAACCTTAACTGTTTCCAACCATTGTTCAGAAATTTGCAATACCGTCTTTGCTGCTCTATCTTCAGATAAACCACTAATGATAAAATCATTCTTTTTCTGCTTAACTTCGCGGTAACTGTGAGCATAAAGCGACTTATAGCGCGATTTTCCTGTTTTGTCACGTCCTATAAGGATGCGCGCTTCCCAACGTCCATCGTTTCTTTTGATTATGTTTTCTCCTCGCCTTGGCATATTTTCCTCCATTCAGCAGAATAGCTGCATATTTATTCAATAAAAAATTATACAATGAAGTTTATTGCTTCGACAAGTTTTTTGACCATTTATCTTAATTTTTTCAGCGCTCATTATCACGGTATATATTACAATAAACAAAGGTCAACAGGCAATTCAAAAATATATGTGTCATTCAAATGGGAATTTTAGGATAATTCATCAAAATTTTTTAGTTTCTATTGACAAATAGCCGCAAGAGTGATATAATATACGCTAGATTGCGATATTTTTCGCAGAAAATATTATTCTGCGATTATTTTGTCGTCCTTAAGCAATGGTCAGTAATGGTTGAATGGGTTTTGGATAGAATTAAAGTTTGTTGCTTTTGCAAAAATTGCACAACGGTTGCATATTTCCAAAATCATCATAGTCATAGTACGCAGCCGTAATTCTGCATTGCGGAATGATTCTACAAGACAGCTTAAGCTTAAGTGGGATAAATGAAGTTTCCCCAATGCCCATTTTTGACAATTTCGGGGCCTGCGACTGCATAAGTTTTTTGAGCAGCGAATTGTCCAAATTGCGGATAAATCGGTCAAAAGTCCAGTACCACGGAATCAGTTTCATAACGATGAAAGCGCAAATCAGAGAGATTTTCGGAAAACTGTTTCTGCCTGGTGATAGATAGCAGCAACTCTTTCCTGGGGTTTTCATTTTTATATATTTTAGTGACAATTTTGTTTCTTACGCCTTGCGAATCCGCTTATCTATTGCATTTGTTCGGATTTCGCTCAGAGCTGTTATAGCAAAAATGGAGGAAAGCAATGATATGAAAGGCATAATTCTCGCAGGCGGTAAAGGCACGCGCCTATACCCAAGCACTGTTGCGGTAAGCAAGCAGCTCCTGCCGATTTACGACAAGCCGCTGATTTATTACCCGCTGTCTGTACTTCTGTTGGCAGGGATTAAGGATATTCTTGTAATTTCCACACTAGAGGATACACCCAACTATGAAAAGCTTCTCGGAGATGGTTCACGGATAGGCATTAACATTGAGTATGGGATTCAGGATAAACCACGCGGTCTTGCTGACGCTTTTATTCTTGGCGCTGATTTTATCGGAAACGATAGCGTATGCCTTGTACTTGGAGATAACGTTTTTTATGGGCAGGGATTCAGCGCCTATATCAAAAGAGCAATGCCACAGATTGAAAATGGCGGAGCTAATATTTTTGGGTATCCTGTTGCTAATCCGCGGGAATTTGGAGTGGTTGAGTTTGACGAGAACAACAAGGTCATTTCCATTGAAGAAAAGCCAGCTAAGCCTAAATCCAATTACGCTGTTCCTGGACTCTACTTTTATGATAATAAGGTGGTGCAGATCGCAAAGAATGTTAAGCCATCGGCTCGTGGCGAGATTGAAATAACTTCCATCAATAACCACTACCTACGCGAGGGTAAGCTCAACGTCACTTTGATGGGACGAGGCATGGCGTGGCTGGACACGGGTTCACCAAAGGGAATGCTGAAAGCGGCTGAGTTCGTGCAGACAGTACAGGATATGCAGGGATTTTACATATCATGTATTGAAGAAATTGCATGGCGGCGCGGGTTTATCAATGCTGAACAGCTGCGAAAACTTGGCGAAGAATTGAAGATGACAGCCTATGGTCAGTACATCATTTCAATTGCGGAGGAAGCAAAATGAAAATAATAGTAACC
>CAZKXB010000088.1:0-4191 GCA_964556595.1 uncultured Ruminococcus sp.
TCCATAATAGCCAGGCAGATGTCCAGGCCGATGAAGTCCCCCAACTCCAAGGGAATTTCGCTGAGAACATTCAACCGCAACTTTGAGGGCAGAAGCGGCACTAAGGACGGACAGATTTACCTTGTTTCCCCCGAAACCGCGGCTATTTCCGCAATTACGGGCGTATTCACTGACCCCAGAACAATCGGCGAAATGCCGCCCTACATCATGCCCGAAAAGTTCCTTATCAATGACAATATGATTACCGCGCCTGCAAGCGTTGAAGACGCTCCGAATGTTGAGGTTCTCCGTGGACCCAACATCAAGCCGTTCCCCGTAAACAAGCCGCTTGCGGACAGCATCAAGTGCGGCGTTACGCTTAAAGTGGGCGACAATATCACAACCGACCACATCATGCCTGCGGGCGCGAAAATTCTCCCGCTGCGCTCCAATATTCCCGCTATTTCGGAATACTGCTTCACCGTTTGTGACGAAACATTCCCCAAGCGCGCTAAGGAAGCGGGTCAGTCCATCATTGTCGGCGGCGTGAACTACGGTCAGGGTTCTTCCAGAGAACACGCGGCGCTTGCTCCGCTTTACCTCGGCGTAAAGGCTATCATCTGCAAGAGCTTTGCACGTATCCACAGACAGAACCTTATCAACAACGGTATTCTGCCGCTTGAGTTTGTGAACGAAGCCGATTATGAGAAGATTGCACAGGGCGACACCCTCGAAATCCCCGATATCCGCAATATTATCGAGAACGGCGGCGATATCGTTGTAGAAAACAAGACCAAGGGCGAAAGCTACGCAGTAAAGTGCGAGCTGTCCGAGCGCGGCAAGAAGATGATTCTCGCAGGCGGTCTGCTGAATATGACGAAGAACGGGTAAAAGCCCTCATCCGTCACCTTCGGTGACACCTTCCCCCAAAGGGGGAAGGCTTCCGCTCCGAAGTTAAATTCGCGATTTGAATTTAGCACCACACATAAAGCGCGCAGGGAAAGCCTTCCCCCTTTGGGGGAAGGTGGCGCGAAGCGCCGGATGAGGGCTTACCTCAAAGCGCGAATTTAATTGCAGACATTCATTATTCATTAAAAAGGTGTGTCTATGAAAGAATTTGTAGAAAAGCTGAAAGTTCAGCTTATATCGGAGTTTCGTGCCAATGAGCGAAAGGGAGTTTACTCCTACACGCAAAAGGCTATGGCGTACAATTCCAACAAGCTTGAGGGCAGCACCTTTACAAGCGAGCAGACGGCTTCGCTGTTCGATACGGGAACGGTTATTGCAGAGGACGGCTTTGTGCTTCGCGCAAAGGACGTTGAGGAGATGAACGGGCATTTCAAGCTGTTCAACGAGATTGTGAAAAGCCTTGGCGCTCCGCTTAGTTCCGACCTGATAAAGCGTTTTCACTATCAGCTTAAGGCGGGCGTTTTTCAGGACTACGCCAACGGCTATCCCGTGGGCGAGTACAAAAATCGCGCAAATCAAGTGTCGGATATCGTGACGGAGCTTCCCGAAAATATCCCCGCGAGAATTGAAAGCCTTGTAAGCCGCTACAACGGCGGCGATAAGGATTTAGCCGCGATAGCGCAGTTCCATGCGGAGTACGAAAAAATCCACCCGTTTCAGGACGGCAACGGACGAACGGGCAGGGCAATTATCGTGAAACAATGTCTGGACAGCGACCTTATTCCCGCAATCATTTATGACGAGGACAAGCTGCTTTACTACCACGCCTTGCACAAGGCGCAGGTGGATAACGATTATGCAAGCCTCATAAAGCTCCTAGAAAAGGGGCAGAACAGATATTACGGCGAAGTTGAAAGATATATTTTGTAACCAAAAGGGGGCGCGTGATGAAAAAATTCAAAGAAACCTTTAAGCTGAAAAATTTCATAATGCTGACCATTGCGGGAATTATTAACGCATTCGGCATAACCTGCTTTTTGAACCCCGTGAAGCTGTATGACAGCGGCATTTCGGGAACTTCCATGCTTCTGGCGCAGGTTACGCCGATAAGCCTGTCGATATTCCTGATTATACTGAATGTCCCGCTGTTCCTATACGGACTGAAAAAACAGGGAATTACTTTCACCGTTTCCGCTATCTATACGGTTGTGGTGTATTCCGTGGCGGCATGGCTGATTACGGACGTGTTCCCCATTGACGTCAGCATAGCTTCCCCGCTCGCCGAAACGGATTTGCTGCTGTGCGCGCTGTTCGGCGGCGCAATTTCGGGTATTGGCAGCGGTACGGCGATACGCTACGGCGGCGCAATGGACGGTATCGAGGTTATGGCGGTTATCTTCGCCAAAAAGCTCGGCATAACCGTGGGTACGTTCGTTATGGCGTACAATGTTCTGCTTTACGTTGTGGCGGGTATTCTTATCAATAGCTGGATTCTGCCGCTGTATTCGATTATTACTTACGCTATTGGAATTAAGGCGGTTGACTTCATGGTTGACGGTCTTGACCGCGCAAAGTGCGCCATGATTGTTACCGTGCAGCCAGACGAAATCTGCAAAGCGCTTTCCGAAGCGTTTGAATGCGGCGCAACCCGCGTAGAAGCCAAGGGCGGCTATTCGGGCGCAGATAAGACGATTGTCTATTTCGTTGTAAACCGCTTCCAGATTACCCGCATGAGGAATGTAGTGCATTCAGCCGACCCAACAGCCTACATAACAATCTCGGACGTCGCGGACGTGTTCAAGGCGAACAATTAACAATGAACAATGAATAATGAACAATGAACAATGTACAATGAACAATGAACAATGAACAATGTACAATGAACAATGTACAATGAACAATGAATAATTAACAATTAACAATGTACATTGTTAATTAGCAGCTTTGAAATAAGTCAGGGCGGTTGCACGAAGTGCAAACGCTCTGACACATTCATTGTTCATTATTCATTATACATTATTCATTAAAAGAGTGGCTGCGAAGCAGACACTCTGACACATTCATTATTCATTATACATTATTCATTGTGCATTATGCATTACTCATTGCTCACTACCAAGAAAGGAACTTGAAAGAAATGTCAGAAAAAATTAGAATGACCACTCCCCTTGTGGAGATGGACGGCGATGAAATGACCAGAATTATCTGGAAGATGATTAAGGATATCCTTATCAACCCCTACGTTGACCTCAAAACCGAGTACTATGACCTCGGTCTGGTTCACAGAAACGAAACGGACGACCAAGTTACAATCGACTCCGCCAACGCTACCAAGAAGTACGGCGTTGCCGTAAAGTGCGCTACCATCACTCCCAACGCACAGCGCATGACCGAGTATGATTTGAAAGAGATGTGGAAGTCTCCCAACGGCACTATCCGTGCTATTCTGGACGGAACTGTATTCCGCGCTCCCATAATCTGCAAGGGCATAAACTCCCTTATTCCCACATGGACAAAGCCCATCACTATCGCACGCCACGCTTACGGCGATATCTACAAAAATACCGAAATGAAGGTAAAGGACGGCTCTAAGTGCGAACTTATCGTAACCGATAAGGACGGCAACGAAACACGTCAGCTTATCCATACATTCAACGGCAGTGACGGAATTATTCAGGGTCTGCATAATATAAACGGCTCTATCGCTTCCTTTGCGCGCGCTTGCTTCAACTTTGCGCTGGATACCAAGCAGGATTTGTGGTTCGCAACCAAGGACACCATCTCCAAGCAGTACGACCACACCTTTAAGGACATCTTCGCCGAAATCTACGAAAACGAGTACAAGGCTAAATTTGAAGCCGCAGGTATTGAGTATTTCTACACCCTTATTGATGACGCGGTGGCAAGAGTTGTTCGCAGCGAGGGCGGATATATCTGGGCTTGCAAGAACTATGACGGCGACGTTATGTCGGATATGGTGGCAACCGCTTTCGGCAGCCTTGGCATGATGACTTCCGTGCTTGTTTCCCCTGAGGGAGTTTATGAGTATGAAGCCGCTCACGGCACTGTTACCCGCCACTACTACAAGCACCTTAAGGGCGAGGAAACCTCCACAAACAGCGTTGCAACCATCTTTGCATGGACGGGCGCGCTTAAAAAGCGCGGCGAGCTTGACAATATTCCCGAGCTTTCCGCATTCGCAGACAAGCTTGAAAAGGCTACCGTCAAGACCATTGAGGACGGCGTAATGACAGGCGACCTGTATGTTCTCTCCACCCTCGAAAACAAGCGCAAGGTGAATAC
>CAZKXB010000089.1:0-4124 GCA_964556595.1 uncultured Ruminococcus sp.
CGCTTACGATGAAACTTGGAAAGACAAGCTCATAAGCTACAACGGCGAAGGCATTATTTGTGATAATGTCGGCAATCCGACTGAATATTTAGGTAAGAATTCGAAGAATATAGGCGGTAATGTTTTCTTTGATTTGGTCTAAAAACAAATAGCAGGAGGTTATATTATGATAAGAAAATCTGTATGTATTGTATTGAGCGCCGTATTCCTGATTTGCTTATTAACCAGCTGCGCCGGAAGTAATAAAATGAATAACACTATGAAAGAAACAACTTCCTTTGACGATATAGTGGGTAAGAAGGTGACGGCTGAAAACTTTTATGATTTATATTATTTTTCCATGTTATATCCACATCTAAATGGGCGGTGGTCGCAATCTGATATTACATATTTAATTACCAAATATATTGAAAATGATATAGAAAAAAATAAGTCTAATTCAACTTTTAGCATCCTTCGTAATTCTAAGACTCCATTCTTTTATACAGTTGATACCGGTACCGGTCATAATTCAATTAGCTTTCTAATTAAAAAAGCCGGGGAATTGAGCGAGCTTTCAAATATCGAATTTATGACATTGCAGATGTTTGTAACTTATAATGGTGAAAACTTTGGTGACTTAGACTCATATAAAATCAAAGTATATATTGGGGACGATGTAATATTTAATAATTCAATAGATTTTTTGAATTATCTTAACAGTAGTATGCATAACGAATCTGTCTTTTTTGAAAGAGGCTGGATAGAGGTAAGATAATAAAATTGCTTCATCTGACGCCAACGGTACAAAAGCGATCGATTATATGAAAAGATTCGGTGGATACAACTTGAATGAATTATGGAATTGGAGGGGGCGAATATGAAAAAGAAATTATTTTTAATAATCGTTTTAATTTTTTTATTATGTTTAGGTGGTCTTTTAAGTAAAAACATATCGGCTAATTCAACCGAAAAATCAAATTATGAAGCAGTAGAGGATGTTGAGCGAGAAATTGAAAGCCAAAAATCACAAATAGAAGATATATTTTACTGTATCTACGATAAAACGGAGAAATCATTTATCTAAATAGATAAAGGGGCAATTTCATGAAAAATAGACACAAAAAATTTAATCAGTTTGAATTGATGCTTGTATTATCTGTTATTATTTCCGTATGCATATATTTCCTGTATCAAGAATTGTTGGGGATATATTTTAAAATGCGATATGACGGATTTCTTTTTGCAAATTCAAATAAAAATTTAATAATAATTTTCTGCTGTTATGTAGTTTTAGTTGTATCGTATTTCTTTTCAAAAGAGCGTAAAATGAAGGCGGTAAAATATTGGTCTGTTTTTTCAGGCATAGGTATAATTGTTTTTCTTCTTGTTTTCTATTTCAATACAAATGTATGGGTAGCAACAACCGATAATATATTATACGGTCAATTATTCACCAATGCACAAATATCTTACGATTACAGTGAACTGAATAATGCGGTTTTATGCTACAACAAATCCTCCGGTGTAAAAATGAGAGGAATATCTCCCGAATATGATCTTTGTATGAACGACGGTAAAGAGATAACATGGTGTTTGTTCGATGGATATTTTAAATCTTAGGCATAAAACATTCGAACCCAATACGCCCAAAGCGCAACATTTCACGCGCCCTCGAACATTTTTTGCCTTGAAATACGTCAGTATTCCTGCGGCAAAGAAATGTCCGATTGCACGCAAACTGTTGCGTTTTGGGTGCAAAGCAGTTTTTTAAGAACAGATTTTCGTCAAGGCAAGGAAGAAACCGCAAGACAGGCTGGCGCCTGTCGAGGATTTCTGACGCAGTATTGGCGGAAATATGCCTTAAAAAACCGTATTGGGTTCGAATGTTTTATGCCTACGAAGATTTAATCGAATTCGATAAAACAATAGCAGATAAACGAACAACAAACGGCGAATTTGTTTCACTTCATATACCGGAAAAGCTTAATACATATTATGAAAGCGTATTTTGAATTTTTTTAATAAAATACTTTTTAGTAAGTATTATAGTAACTTTCATCTGTATTAAAGAAGGTGATAGAGCGTTGATAGAACCAATGTTGAATTAGTTGAACTCAATCCGGTCAGATACCGTGGCTATTACTATGACAGCGATATTGAAATGTACTACTTGCAGAGTAGATATTACGATCCGAAAGTTTGCAGCTTTATTAACAGCGATGATGTGCATTTAATTTCATAAAGCGTCGAAAATATTAAGCCCGATTTAACGTACAAGAGCACAAAATCGGGCTTTTGACTTTATTCTTCCATCTGTTTCCCGAGGAAGGATGCCGCCACCTGTACGAGCTTCACGTTCGTCTGACTCGGAGCGGAATCTTTGTCGCTGAGAATAGCCACCGCGCCGAGAACGTCGCCCGAGCCGATGATCGGTGCCATAACGGATACATTGAGCGTTATTCCGTCGGCAGGGGAGAAGGCGTCGCCGCTTTTTTCAAAGACAAAGCTTTTACGGTTCTCCATATAGCTTTCCATAAACGGTGAAATTCGTTTGTCGGCGGCTTCCTTTTTCGAAATTCCGGAGGAAGCGATGATGTGATCTCTGTCGCAAATGACGGCGGGAAAGCCCGTAGAACGGCTGAGAACCTCCGCGTACTGCTTGGTGTAGGGCCCGAGCTCGCCTATAGGTGAGTATTTTTTGAATATTACCTCGCCGTTAGAGTCTGTGTAGATCTCCAGTGGGTCGCCCTCACATATAACATTGACACCGAAATCCTTGTCCTTTTGGTTTTTCACCTTTTGGACTACTGTGGCTTGTAAGTTACTTTCGATGTCCCACTTAAAATTTACGACTTTACCTCTGTAACCTGCGTCTTCAAGTTCTTCTTCGGTCAGTGTGCCGTTTTCAAGCAGTGAGTGTATATCGGCTTTGAGTTTTATCTCTATTTTGTTCGTGTCGTTTTCTTTATCTTCAAACACGGTGATTTTGTCGATAATCAAACCCAAATCGCCTTTGTCGAGTTTATCTTTTTCAAGAAATTCACGGAAAATATCCAACGCCGTTTTTGCAATACGGTTTGTTTCTATCCGTGTGTTGCGGTGTTCAACCGTCATTTCAAGTTGCTTTTCAAGACCGTCTATTTTCTGCAAAAGTTCCGTTTCCATTTCCTCATAGGTTTCCTCTATGATTTCACGGTTTGTATCATCCGCTTTCATAAGTTCACGGATTTTTTGCTTTTGCGTAGCCTTGTAACTTTCCCTTGCCTTTGCCAAATCTACCTCTAAATTTGCAATAGCCGATGCGGAAGTTTTCATCATCTGCGGTTCGTCCTTGATGGCTTTTTCGAGTTCCGCAATCATTTTTTCCGAGTTTTTCATCACACGGCTTACATAAATTTTCAACAGTTCGTCAAGGGTATCAATGCGGATATGATGTGAAGTACACCCCTTCAGTCCTCGCTTGTGGTATGTACCACAGGTATACGCCGGTGCCAAATCGGGACGGCTCATAGAGAACATCGGGCTGTTACAATCACCGCAGAAAAGGAAACCCGAATAGGCGGTATCGTATTTTTTGACACCACGATAATTCGATTTTGTTCTTGATTTTAATTGCTGTTGTGCTTTCATAAAAGTTTTCACATCAACAATCGCAGGGTGATGATTTTCAAAGACCTTGTGTTCTTCGATATCTAATTTCTTGTCTGCACCGTTGATGTTTTTTCGGGCAAATTTGCGTTGCCTCAGCGTGCCGATATAAAAATCGTTTTGCAAAATACCGCTAATCGTCGGAACTGCCCACACGGGACTTGCCTTAATTTTGATTTCGCCTTTGCTCTTATTTTTCAAGGCTTCTGCCTCTTTGCGTTCCTTTTCCACCATTCGAGGCGTGGGGATATTCTTTTCAGTCAGATAATTTGCGATTTTCTTGTAGCCCCACCCTTTAATATATAGGTCAAAGATTTCTCGGATTACAACCGCCGCTGATTCGTCTATTTCGAAAATCATTTCTTTGGTGTTTATGAAATAGTATCCGTAAGGCACGGCACAAATCCAATTCCCGTCATTTTGACGGCTTTCTACAACTCTTTTTACCTTTTTAGATGCATCGGTAACCGGCATTTCGTTAAGCAAAAAGCGTA
>CAZKXB010000090.1:0-4115 GCA_964556595.1 uncultured Ruminococcus sp.
GCCATACCCCTGTCAGCGACCACCACCTTTCAGTTCCTGTAATTTTTTTATGAAAGCATTTTCAATTTCAAGCCGTCTGTTCTTAGCTTCAAGTATTTTCATTTCCTCCTTGAGCCTTTCAACCTCGGTCATTTCTTCAACAGGCTTAATTCTGCCACGATTATCTTTCAGCCTGTCAACACCGCCTTGTTCATATTTGCGTACCCAAGCATAGATTTGTTGGTATGAAACATTGTAGATTTCTATTGTTAAGCCATAATCCTTGTTGTGTTCAATGCAGAATGCGACTATTTCCGCACGTTCTTCTTGTGTTGTTTTTCGTCCTTTGGTCATATAAATCTCTCCTTTTGCGCTGCTGCGCTCTTTAAATTCTCTATGACCATTATACCATGAACGCAAGTTCATGGTATAATTATCCGATACGCACGGAGCAAATCTTTGATTTGCGTATGTGCGAGGATTTTCAATCGTATAATAAACGCTCTGCGTTTATTGTACCACAAAATCCAATCTCTGAGTGAATGTGCATCTAATATTTCGTATTTTTTTGCAAATTGTTTTCTGACTTCCGCTTCCGCTCAGGTAATCCAATACCGCTTGCAATTTCAATTCTGCGCTGTATTTCTTGTTCTTGTGTGTTTTCCTTGGCATAAAATAACCCCCTAGTGTAGTCTCGAATTTTTTGTTTTTCGAGTGTCTACCCTAAGGGGATTATATCAGTAATATGCGGAGGGAAAGATTTTGCCGATATTGAGGCGTTTGGCAAAAGTCGTCAGGAATATCTGGGGAAATTTCTTGAACTTCCGAATGATATACCGGACAGTGATACATTCAGACGGGTATTCGAAAAGCTTGACCCATCTGAATTATCGTCATGCCTGATAGATTGGGTGGCAGCCAAAAGAGCAGAGCGTGGCATAGTTGCAATAGACGGCAAAACAATATGTGGAAGCGGAAACACAAAGCACAAAGCACAAGGCATATTATGTAATAAGTGCATTTGCTGCTGAAAATCAGCTTACGCTGGGTGAACTGACGGTTGAAGAAAAAACGAATGAAATCACAGCAGTTCCCGAACTGCTCGACCTGATTGATGTTAAAGGTTCAATTGTCACAGCGGACGCAATGAGCTGCCAGAAGAAAATCGTTGAAACAATAACCACGAAAAAAGCGGATTATGTTATAGGATTAAAGCAGGATCACGGACACAGAAGATTATTTCAACGAATTTTATAAAATGATTCCCTCCACAACTACTCTCAACAAGGGTTATGGGAGAATTGAAAAGAGGGAGTATCGCCTTTTAACCGACTTATCCTGGCTTGAACAAAGAAGCGAATGGGTTGGGCTGAAAGCTCTTGGTTCAGTTAAATCAATGATTACCGAAAAAGGTGAAACCCACGAGTTTACGAGGTATTTTATCACATCATTGACTGACCTTAACGAATTTTCTTACTCCGTGCGAAAGCATTGGTCTATTGAAAATCAGCTTCATTGGTGTCTTGACGTTATCTTTTGCGAGGACGCTTCCAGAATTAGAAAGGACAATTCTCCGCTAAATCTCAATGTGCTTAGAAAAACCGCATTAAACCTCGTTTCTCAGGCTCAATATAAACGAATTAGCAAAAAGTGTCTTATGTTCAGAGCCGCCCTTGAACCTGCCCTCTTTCTTGATATCCTTTTCCGCCCCTCTTCTGTTTCTACTCATTAATAAATGCTGTTGCCGTGCAACGGCAACGCGAGCGGCTTGACAAAGAGCAGCAGCGGTGGTATAATGAAAGTGGGAAGTGGTGGAGTGACAATAAAGAGCATTGACAGCCCTATTGAACAACAACACACGGGCAAAGGCAATCCTAACGCCATACTCACATTCGACACAGCACTGAATAATCGCCAGCAGGAACTGCTTGACAGCCTGCCCGAATTTGACAGTCGCGTTACAGTTCCGCGTGAAAGTGTGAATATGACCGACCTTTCGGCATTAACCGCGAAAACGGGTGATGAGTTTGCTATGTTCACCAAGAACAACGAACGATTGATTATTCGTGGAAATAGCACAATGGTAAATATCGGTATAGAACAGGCAAAAGAGTTGGCAGCAAAGGGTTACAGATGGAGTGGGCATACACACCCAGGGGTGAATATAAATTGCATGATTTCTTCACCTGGTGACCATGCCATACTTGATTGTTTTGAACAAAACGTTTCAGTAATTTACAACTCAAAAGGACAATTTCGTACTTTTGAAAAGGAGGTATAGTTATGTGCAAGCTTTTTAATGACTGGGAAAGCGAAATAAAGTCATATTGTTCTGCTCACGGACTTGATTACGAGAAAGCTAAAAGAATGGGTAAATCGTGGGGAAAGAATGATATTGCGTTGCAATATATCGACAAAGAAAAAGGTAAAATGGGCTTACTTGATGAAACGCCCGCACCTGTTGTTCTTTGGATAAGAAAAGCACCCGATGGCACGCTATCCTTTGAGCAGACCGAACACACCAAGCGGTATCTTTCTTAACAGTATTATAAATTAAATAACACAAAGCGCTTACATTTGTAGGCGCTTTTTATATCCCAAAGAAAGGAGAACCAATGCGCAAAATCACTTACACAACCCGTTAATGCATCTTGACCTTAAAAATTTTGACGGAAGCTCGGTGGGTGCGACCTCGGTGACGTACAAGCCTGTCAAATTTGACGGGCAGAGGGTTATTTCCACCAATTTGTCCGCTCGGACTATCGTCTTGCCGATACAATTTACGACTAAGCGAAACGGCAGCTACTCGCGCGCGGCACGAAAGGCTTTGCAATCCCCGTTGGTTAATACAGTCATTTGCAGTCAAGCAGCAGCTAAAATAATCATGCGGGAAACCGCAGAAAAACAAGGAGGTACATAATGGACAGCACAGTAATAGTCGCGCTGATATCGCTTGTAGGCACGCTTGCGGGGTCGCTTGGCGGCATACTCGTCAGCAGCAAGCTTACGGCGTACAGGCTTGAACAGCTTGAAAAGCGCGTAGCGGAACACAACAACTTTGCAAAACGAATGCCCGTGGTTGAGGAGCAGATTAAGGTAATCAACCACAGGCTTCAGGATTTGGAAACGGAGGTAAATCATCATGAAAATTAACTGGAAACGCAAGCTTACATCACGCAAACTGTGGGTCGCAATTGCGGGATTTGTCGCAGGTCTTATTGTGGCTTTCGGGGGAAATTCCGACACCGCCGAAACCGTCAGCGGCTGCATTATGGCAGGCGCGGCGGTGGTCGCATATACTATCGGTGAGGGACTTGCGGACAGCTCCAACACAGGCTCAACAGACAGCAAGGAGGAATAATTATGTCGGTAACATTTAAGGCGCTCGCAACCAAAAATCCCTGCTATAAAGCCAACAAAGCCATGCCGAAAGGCAAGGCTGAGGGAATTGTGGTACACTCCACGGGCGCGAATAACGCCTATTTGAAGCGCTATGTGAACGCTCCCGAAATCTGCGGCGAGAACGTCAACAAGAATTACTACGACCGCCCCGATTGGGAGGGCTGCCCTCACGCGGTGGTCGGCAAGGACAAGGACGGCAAGGTTCGCGCAGCTCAGCTGCTGCCGTACAACATCTGCTGTTGGGGCTGCGCGAGCGGCTCAAAGGGCAGCTACAATTATAATCCCGCCTATCTGCAATTTGAGATTTGCGAGGACGCACTGGATAACCCCGATTATTTTGAGCAAGCGTTTGACCTTGCCGCCAAGCTCTGCCGCGAATGGTGCGATACTTACGGTATCTCGGTTGACAAAATCGTCAGTCACAAGGAGGCTCATGCCCTCGGCTACGCCAACAACCACGGCGACCCTGAGAATTGGCTCTCCAAATTCGGTAAGGACATGAATTGGTTCCGCGCCAAGGTGAAAGCCCTCGGCAAATCGCAGGTGCAGTCCTCGGATAAGCTGTACAGAGTGCAGATTGGGGCGTTCCGCAGCCGCGCGAATGCCGAAAACTACCTTGCCAAAGCAAAGGCTGACGGATACAGTGGATTTGTGGTGGAAGTTGAAACTTAACCGCGCCGCGAATAATTTGTGATTTATAGCAACGCCGCCCCGTGGGAGTTCCATGGGGCGAT
>CAZKXB010000091.1:0-4101 GCA_964556595.1 uncultured Ruminococcus sp.
AAAGCAGTCAGATACACCGCAAAGAATATGCCCTGCACATGCAAGCAATAATGTAATTTTAATTAACATAATTTCCTCCAAAATTCCGATATCCTTACGAAGTATAAGTTAGTGATATCTAACCGAATTGTATTATACACCTTTTTCACAAAATTGTCAATAAAAAAATCATATGAAAGTGCATTTTTGACAGGCAAATATTAAGAAAAAGCTTGTTAGCTGCTCTTAATACCTCTATTCTCGTTTGTGTCAATATATCTATATCTTCAAGCGTTGCTCTCTTGTATATTAAATTCATATAGTATTTCTCTCTTTCAAATCCCGATTTATCTTACGCTTCTCTCAAATGAAGTATATCAGAAAACCGTGAGAAAATCAACCATTTCCGTCAAAAACGCACAAACACCAAAGCCCCACGATTTCTCGCAGGGCTTTGGTGCTGGTTTGGTTGGTAATTATATGAAAAGGGATCGGTATCGTTGTTTGTGTTGAACCTCTCTCATTCAACGTCCTTATTATAATCCCCATCTGTGTATTTTCAAGGTGATTTTTGTGAAAATTTCGTGAGAGTTACGCGGTAAATTGGGAGTTCTGCATATACGGCTTAAAATCCGATTTTGAATATACAAAGCGTCCCAGCGCAAACGCTATGACGGAGGATACCGCTAACGCGCCCAAGAAAATCGTCGCGCCTGCCCAAACGGGCAGACCAAAACCGTACCTCCACACGCCGCCGCCAAACGCCAGCATTTCCACGCCTGCGGGAAATGTAGCAAAAATCGCCAGACATATGCCATAGTATGTATTAAGCGCAATTGTGCCAATGACGATAAAGCACACCATTGTGGAAGCGGAAACAATCAGCATATCCGAGATGTTGCACATATCCAGACCCGAAGCAATGCAGAACACCGCATATGCGCCATTTATCAGCACGGTGGGCGCGCCGCTCAATATTATGCAGTACAGCGGAATTGCGCTCTGTCTTAACTGCTTTGCAAACGGAATACTGCGCACAAAACGGCTGTTTGTTACCTCGGCACAGAGCAGTATTATGTTGACAGCAACAGCGAACATTGTGCCAATGTTCGCGCCTATCTTGCACATCATGTAATCCTCCGAACCGGTCGGCTCATGCAAAAGCATTGCAACAACAGGCATAGCCACAACAAACAGAACGGATATTATATTCAGCACGATATGTTTGAAACCAAACCCGAAAAGAAACTTAAGCCCTTTCATTACATCTTCTCCATTTCTTAGTGCTTGTCAGCAGAGCGTAAATAATTCCCGCAATATAAAGCGCGGCGGCTATTATAATCGCAGGAATAACCAGAACCGATGAGAATATCCCGCTGTCGCTGTCTGCCGCATAATTTCCGAAAACCATACCCGAAGCAAAACACACAGGCGCAATGCACAGCACCCTCAGCCACAGTTTGCTTGTGCTGCCTATAAGGTTGATAATACCCGCAATTGACATAAACATAAACAGCGTTTCCAAAATCGGAGGTTTACCCGCCTGCGTCAGCGCACAAACCGCAAGCTGCGCCACAATGCAAATCAACCCTATACCAACCACGCCGATATTTGCCGCGATTATCGCCCGCAGATAATGCTTATCGCTGTCGGCAATGGAATGAAGATATTTATAGCCTTGCGTAGTGGGAATATTGTACGCATATATCGCGCTTATCATAAGAACGCCTAAAACAGGTCCTATGCAAACAAATCCACTGAAAAGTCCCGCCATAAAATCAACTATATCATTTCCTTCCTGCATATTGGCGAACTCAAGCAGCACAGCCACAGCTGCCGCCAGAACAGCTACAAGACACTTAAGCCAATCCCGCACGGGATTTCTGCCCGTAAATATTTTCAGCGAACGATATAATTCCCTCATCGCATTTCCTCCGCATATTTCAGCAGACCTATGCTAAGCTGCTGAAGCGTAGGCGCTTCGCTGTCCACCCCAAGCGCGGCAAGCGGTTCTGCATTCTCCGCCAAAATAAGCCCGTCAAACACGGTGCGGTTAAGGCTGTGGGACATAAGCAGATGCTGCGCCTTTTCATAATCCTCCGCCGCACCGTGCGCTATCATATATTTTTCTTTAAGCTCCTCAACAAAGCCGCTCTCTATAATTCTGCCCTTATCCATAAAAATGGCATAGTCTGCGGCGTTTTCCATATCCGCAATGTTGTGGGTGGAGAACAATATGGACTTTTCACCGCCGCCCTCCTCAAGATAACCGCGCAGACGGTCGCACAGCCTGTCGCGCATAAGCGGGTCAAGCGACGAACCGGGTTCGTCCAGAACAAGCAAATCCGTCTGCCTTGCAAAAACCGCCGCAAGGCTTATCCTCATGCGGTTGCCGTCCGACTGCTTGTACATAGGCTTAGGTTTTTTGGAAATATCGCTGTCAACATCAAGTTCCTCACACAGCGCGCGGAATTTTTCCCTGTCGAAACCTGTAAAAGCAAGCTCCATAGACGCAGCGATATCCCTTGAAGTCCAGCCCTGCGGGAAAAACGCGCTGCTTGCGCAGTAGCCGATTTTCTCGCGAACCGCAGGCAAATCCACATCATCATACTGTCCGAAATATGTAACCTTGCCCTCGCTTTTGGGAATAACGCCGCAAAGCGCGTCTATAAGCGTGGTTTTGCCCGCGCCGTTTGCGCCGATAAGCGCCGTTGCAAAACCCTTGGGTATCTCAAAATCAAGCTCTCCCAAGGTAAATTTGCTGTATTTCTTGGTTAATCCCTTTGCCGCCAAAATACTATCCATAATAAAAACCTCATATATTACCGTTTGTTATTATTCGCTGCCATTTAATCAATTTTGTACAGCACATCTATCATCTGCACAAGTTCTTCGCGGCTTATCCCCGCAAGCCTTGCGCAGTCCATTGCGTTTTGCAGATGCTGCTCCAGCAGGCGCAGGTGCTGCTCCTTAATCATTTCCATATCCTGCGGATTTACAATGTACCCTTTGCCCTGCACCGCCGCAACAAGCCCCTCCTCAGCAAGCTGCTCATATGCTTTCATGGTGGTAATTACGCTTATTTTAAGGTCGCGCGCAAGCCCTCTGATGGAGGGCAGGTATTCGCCCGCCGCGATTTTACCGTTCATTATATCCTCTTTGAACTGGCTCGCTATCTGCTTATAAATAGGAATATCCGAATTTTGCAATATCTTCAAACAATCACCTCCGTTAAAGTCAGTGCGTTAATGTGTTGTATATACAGTATACACCGACATAGCAAATTTGTCAATAGCTTTTACAAAAAAATGCGGAACAAAGCTGTTCCGCAGGCATAAATATTCTGCTGCTATATATAGCGCAGCGGTTTGTTTCAATAAGTGGATTGTCCCTTATCGGAACAATATGTTATCCCACTTTATACTACTTGGTAATAAGTTATGCTACTATGGCGCACTATTATGGTACAATATACAAGAGGTGATATCCAATGTATGACGAAAGACCACTAAAAAAGAAAATATGCATAACCCTTGACAGCGATGTTGAAAAAATAATAAAGCAGCTTGCTGAGCGTGACGACCGCTCGTTTTCCCAGTACATCAACCGTGTGCTGAAAAAGCACATTGAGGCTGTCAGCAAGCCGCGCCCGCCCGTGGACAAAAAATAAGCGCGCCCCATGCATTTCCAGTAAAAACAAACGCTCCCGCCTTACGGTGGGAGCGCTTAATATTGTACCGATTATCGATTATCAATACTTGTTGGAGTGAGCCTTAACGTACTCAACAACTTCCTCGGCATAGCAGAACGCCATGGAAACGCAGGTGTCAGCGCAGCCGTAGTAGATTGCAATTCTGCCTGTATCCTTATCGCACAGTGCAGCGCAGGGGAATGTAACGTTCTGAACGTCGCCTACGCACTCATAGTACTCTCTGGGATTAAGCAGATATTCCTTGCAGCGGTACTTAACCTTCCAAGGCTGCTCCTTGTCGAGAATACAAGCGCCAAAGCTGTAAACAAAGCCGTTGCAGCTTTCAAGAACGCCGTGGTAGAATACCAGCCAGCCCTCGCTTGTTTCAATCGGGATAGGACCTGCGCCAATCTTTAAGGATTCCCAGCCCT
>CAZKXB010000092.1:0-4005 GCA_964556595.1 uncultured Ruminococcus sp.
AGATCGGCCTGTACTGGGAGAAGGCTGCCTACGAAGAGGCCGAGCACGCCGCCAAGTTCGCTGAACTGCTGGGCAGCGATCTGGAGCCCAACATGACCGCTTCCACCCGGAAGAATCTGGCCTGGCGTGTGGACTGCGAGTTCGGCGCAACCGCCGGTAAGGTTGACCTGGCTACCGTGGCCAAGAAGAACGGCCTGGACGCCATCCACGACACCGTCCACGAGATGGCAAGAGACGAAGCTCGTCACGGCAAGGCGCTGAAGGGTCTGCTGGAGCGTTATTTCGCTGCTGAGATTGCCAAGGAAAAGGTGGTCAACGCAGTGGAAAAGGCCGCTGACAAGGTCGGCACTGCGGTGAATACCGTGGTCGAAAAGGTCAAGAATATGTAAGGTATCCCAAGAGGAGCGGTTTCGGCCGCTCCTCTTTTTTGCCACCGTGTACTTTTCTTGTTCCTTGTACCTTTTTTATCCCTTCCAAATGCCTGTTTTTCATCCAATCTTGTACCTGCAAAATATTGTACCTTTCGTACAGGTTCATTATAACATTAAAAGTTGAAGGTTTACTACGCTGATGGTGTGATCGAAATGAATACCACTTTTGCTAAAGAAATGCGGAACCCCCTGTCTGATGAATACGCCCTGCTTCAGCGCACCCGGCTGGATTTCCCCACTTTTGCGATTCGCCGCCGCCAGATCAAGAGCAATCCGAAGAAGGATACCTACAAGGGATTGCGACACCCCCTATCCTTGTGACGGTTATCCTGAACCTCCGGGGATAAGAGAAATAAATATAAATAGGGAGCCAACAGATAATGGGATAAATAAGGAGAATTTTTCTAATCCATATCAACCAAAAGTAAAAGAAATGACCATCGCAATACCCGGAGCCTTGGAAAGAGATACTCCAGAAGGAAGAAAGAAACTGTTAAAACAGAAAGAATTTCAGGAGGAATTTGATTTCTAAATGCCAAGCTATGCTTAGAATATGTATCAATGGTTGAAAAAACAGGGATACAGTTAGAAATATGACCATCCAGGGGTTTATTGTATCAAGGTAAATGGAAAAATTGCTTACATAGGAAAAAGCCACAATATGCTGCGACGGGTAGCAGAGCATTATGTGGGAATCAAAACCCAATCCGAAAAGAAATACCGCATTCTTGTGGAAATACAGCGAAAAGGGTATTCCGTAGATTTCGATGTGCTGTATGATGCCAAAAGCACACGCTACGGAGCAATCACGCAGGAAATTGGAGAGCAGGAAGGGGCGTATATCCGCAAGTATCGTCCTCCCCTGAATACGCAGATTCCAAAAGCAGAAAATTGGCGCAAATGGGATACGGTGGAAATCGATCCACAGTCTGTGATTTCTCTGCTACTGGATGATAAGCCGCAACCACCGCCTCCCCAATAAAAAAGCACATTTGGTAACTTTTTCTGTCACCCCATATTGAAAAATCAACTTCAAAAAGAAAATCTCCCGAAATGGGTGCGCCCCGTGGGTTGCCTGAAAGATGTATCCTTTTCATTTGGAAGTTGTAAAACACAGGTGAGAAAAATGTAAAAAAGTATTGGAACTTATAAAAATCGAGGGACAGTCTACACACAGGCTGTCCCTCTTGCTTATTCTACGGATTCTTCTTTAATGTATTCCATGAGATCACCGGGTTGGCAGTTTAACACTTCACACAGGCGGGCAATGATTCCGTTCCTCCGTCCCACGAGAGTACTATGATAGATACATAAGTAAAGTTATGATTCCCTATTCAGTATTCCTGTATGAATACAAATCATAAATTACTTTTTCCAAGATTACATTTTTGGCACAGTGTTTGTAAATTACCTATTGCTGTTTCGCCGCCTTTAGACCAAGGTTTGACATGATCCACTTGTAATTCAACAGAAGGATCTTTTGCGAGGGAAGCACCACATAAGCAACATGTAAAATTATCTCGTTGCAACACCAAAAATCTGGTTCTTAAATTAATTGTTCGAGAGGTTTGGTGTACAAAACTCTCTGATTTTTTACAAGATATAGCTTGCGTATTTTTTTCAACTAGCAGGTAGTCGTTATTAATATACTTAACAAAGGCTTGAAGTGCATTCCGCCATCCGCCAAATCGTTTTTCATATGTTCCAATTGAAAACTGTGTCATATCACGCATTTGAGCGTAGCTCGGTTGCTTACCAAGTTTTGTCCAGCTATTCTCTATTTCTTCAAACAATTCATCATTGGTTATATCAATTCGTGATCTGGACGGTGTTAGTTCAGCAAGTTCTAGACATTTGAACCACGAGCCGAAGTGTCGAGTCAAAGTTGAACTACTAAAATGACCATACTCATTGTATTCATCAAGCGTGACAGTGTTCTTATTCGTTAGGATTGCTACCCGATTCAAATCGTTAATCAACTCAGAATCTGTTTAAGTTGTGATGATAGTCATCCAACTTAAACATCATGGATCTTTCCCCCTCCAATGCTATATGGTTTGAGATATTTTTATGATACAATAGTATCCGGTGTCTTTCGTGCATTCTCAGGTGATGCCCTGAATGGTGTTTTCATAAAGAAAGTCTGTTAGAGCTTCGCTGTTACCCGTATTGTAGTAGTCCAGCAACAGGGTATTGAACTGTTCCATGTGGCGATCGGAGATGGTCAGAAAACCAGCGCCGGTCGCAATTAGGATTTTATTTGCAAGGGTCATACTGGTTCGCTTGTTGCCATCCCAGAAAAACTGCCCTCTTGCTCCCCATACAAAGGCTTCTAACGCCTTTGCAGTGGCAGAGGCGTCAGCGGTCAGAATCGCCTCCAGTTCTGCTCTTGCCTGATCCTCGACCGGGACGGGTGGGAGATAGTCTGTACCGGAGATACCAACAGAGCCAGTGCGGAGCTTGCCCCATTCCAGAGCTTCATTCCGGGCAATGTATTCGTTCAGCATGCACCAATATTCGAATGTCACTGGCTCACACAAACTGCTCAACAGGAATCGCCATGCATCCCGCATATTCAAAACGGCCTGAATATCGTCCAATTGGACATTTGGAACATTTACACCTTGCAGGATGGTTTTGGTTTGCGGGAATGTGATGTTCCTTGCTTCCATCCGCATACCACAATAAACATTTTCATCCCACCTCTTTTTCGCCAGAAACAGGCTCTGCTCCGGGGTCATATGGAATTTATCTGTGTAATTTTTCATCGTACAGCCTCCAGATCAGATTATAGTGCCGTCAGTAAAAACGAACTCAGCCCGCCATGATCCTCCCAAAACAGAAGCAATTCGTTCCATTTCTTCCTTAGTGAGGGAATTGCGCTTCAGTTTTTGGTTGAAGTTTTGCGGCGTTGTTCCGATTTTTCGAGCAAGTTCGGACTGACTGATTCCAGTATAAGATAATGCCATTTTAATTTTTTGTTCAATGGTCATAGTATCGCCTCTTTTTATAATTGATTATACACGAAACTATTTATAGTTACAAGCATTTAATTTAAAAGTAAATCAAATGCTTCAAAAATGAGTCAACAGTGCAAAGTAAATCATCTATAATATAGATGGTAAGAGAGCAGAGTCCGATTTCAACAGCACCTACCACAACCGCCAATTCAAGGAAGCTGCTGAAAACCATGGACTGATTGTGCAGCACCATGACAAATACAGCTGGACGATCACCAGTCCCAGCGACCGCCTTTTGGAAGTGATTCTGAAATATGACCTTTCTGACATTCTTCTCAGCCGGAATGAGCACAGCGGTTTTTCTCCTGTTGGAACCGGAGGGGCAGACTGCGGCAGTGCCACGCCCCGGAAATCCAGCAGCCGCAAATATGCCTGTCCCTGTTGTGGTATGAGCATCCGGGCAACCCGTTCGGTGAACGTGGCTTGCATGGACTGTGACGAACCCCTGCTTCTGGTTGGATAAACACCGAAACTTAAAAGTTCTGACACCCTTTCCGGGGCGTGCCAAAAGACAGCACCAAAAGCCGAAAAGCGGTGTCAGAACTCAGGTTCAT
>CAZKXB010000093.1:0-3908 GCA_964556595.1 uncultured Ruminococcus sp.
GCATAGTCGGCACGCGCACCGCGATTTATATTTCCCACAGGCTGTCAAGCTGCCGCTTCTGTGACGAGATAACCGTTATGGATAACGGCAGGATTGTTCAGCGCGGCTCTCACAATGAACTGCTGGAAAAGGGCGGCACTTACGCGGCGCTCTGGACGGCGCAGGCGGAATACTACAAAAACACCGCAGGAGAATTGTTCGCATAAACAAATCCGTGGCTTTCCCATTTCAGGAAGCCACGGCTTTTGTATTTGGAAACAGTCTGTGAACCAAGGCAATTTCATGCAAAGCCGTATTGAAGCAATTTCCGACAAAGCGAATAAAATATAGTCGGAGGTGATTGCATATGGAGGAATACGGACTGGTTCTGTGCGGCGGCGGTGGGCGCGGCGCATATCAGATAGGAATGTGGCGGGCGCTGGAGCGCCTTGGGCTGCGCAAATACATAACGGCGGTTTCGGGTACATCAGTGGGCGCGCTTAACGCGGCTCTTTTTGCTTCGGTAAGCTGCAAGCGCGCGTGCGACATATGGCAAAGCATTACCCCGCGCGACATTGCCGACCCATACGCCGCGACAGGCAGGGCGCTTGGCACGGTGCTTGGCTTTGCGCTGTCGGACGATAAAAAAGCTGCCCTTGAAAATGCGGGCAGCGTGATAAAATCGGGATTATTCTCGCGCGAGGGAATGATATCCATTATCGAAAAAAACGGAATAAACCGCAGCGTGACATCAGCGGAATTTCCCGTTTTTGCCTGCTGTCACAACGCAACGCTTGAAAAGCCGGAATATTTTGATATGCGCGCGTTTAGTCCCGATATGATTACAAGGCTGCTGGTGGCTTCCTCCGCGATACCTGCGGCGTTCCCCATTGAGCGCATAGGGCGATACAGCTACCGTGACGGCGGCATTTCGGACAACGCGCCCGTAAAGCCGCTTTACGACATAGGCTACCGCAGCTTTATAATCTCCCATCTGGACGGAGTGCATATCGACCGCAGCCCCTTTCCCGACGCGCGGTTTATCGAGCTGTTTCCCTCAAGCGCGATATACCTTGGCGACAAAAACCGCTCAATCCTCTCGGACGGAACTATGGATTTTGACGGCAGAAACGCCGCGCGCCGCATAACCTTAGGCGAACAGGAAACCGCCGCGTTCTTTATGCTGCTTAATTCTTCGGGCAGGGCGATAATTTAAGGCTGCTGCTCCACGCCGTAATCCTTTTTGTAGCCGTGCGCGCCGAAAATCTGCCATTTTCCCGCGCCCAGTCTTTGCAGGATTGCGGCGCGCTCCTGCGCGCAAAGCGCCTTATCGGTATCAACCGAGGTCATAAGAATGGGCGCGTACTTATTATAGCTTGCCTGCTGCGGCGTGTAGCCGTGAATGTTTACATAAATATCGCCCGTAAACGCGATTTTGTTTTCGTAATCAATCAGCACAAGCTCTCCTGCAAGATGACCGCCCCTGCCCTCGTATACCTCGAAATGCAGGTCGCCGAAATCAAAAAAGCCCGTCTGAACAAGCGGAATATCGCTTTCCGCGCGCCCCTTATGAAGCACCCTCACCTTTTCGGGCGCGGGCGGGAAATATCCCGTAAGTATCTTGCAGATATTTATATACGGCTTGTGCAGCCTGTTGCGCTCACGGAAGCCGTCCTCGCCGCGGTATTCCGCAAGGAAACATTCTGCGCTGCGCTCGCTTGCGATAACCTCGTCAAAAACCGAAAGCAGTCCGCAGTGGTCAACGTCGGCATGGGTGACGAGAATTGTTTTCTTGCGGCTGTCAAAATCCGCAAAAATGCCGCGGAAAATGCGCAGCATTTCCTCCCTGTAACAAGCGTAGCCGCAGTCTATAAACAGCGCTTCATTGCCGTGCTTTATTATCGCGGTGTTGCTGCCGCAGGGCGGCTCTATCAGAATTATCGCGGTTTTGTCGGTTATTTTGTGGGTTGTGATGCGCGGGGAAAACGCCTCTCCCCTGCTTTGGGACAAAAGCTCCGCAAAGCGCCCTATGCTGTCAAAGGTGCGGTAGGGGGACAAGCCCTGCTCGTCAAGGGTCTGCATGGCGAGGTTTGTGTTTATCAGCAGCTTGTCGCGCATTTCCTGCGAAAGCCCCGTTTTCTCCGCAATTTCCGAAACAAAGCTGTTGTAGAAAATGCTGTTGTCGAAGAATTTTTCGGTATGGTTGTAGTCAATCACGCGGACATGGCACAGCCTGCCCGCGCTTTCCAGAAACTGCGAGATTTTGCGCGCGTCATCAACAAACAGTCCCATTTTGAAAAGCTGATACTCTGTGCCGTTCTCCTGTGAGCTTATGTAGGAGATGTTGAAATCAAACTCGTCAATAAGCTTCAGCACATCAGTAACGCTTCCCGGTCTGTCCTCAAGGCGAAATTCCAGCAGCACTACGCTGTTGCCCGCCTTGTCGGACTGCAAATAGCCTATCTCGGCAAGCTTTACGGCGGCGCTTTCAAGCTGTTCGGGCGTGCCGTCCGCGTCTATAAAAAGGGTGTGCGAGTCGATAGCCTTGTTGTAGCTTACCCGCGTTATGTTTATGCCAAGTTCCGCAAAGCAGCGGCTTGCCTTAAGAAAAGCGCCGATGTGGTTTGGCATGGTGGTGATAAACGTCTTTTTCATATATTTTCTTTCTGTAAAAATAATCTGTATATAAGCTTGCCGTACAAGAAATTAAATCTATCTTGTACGGCTTTTCGCTCAGTTTTTAGCTTTTTTCAGACAGTCGCCTTGTGGAATACCTTCTTGCCCTTGCGGATTATAACCTCGGACTTTATTTCAATGCGCGCGTTGGGGTCTTCTATTACGACATCATCAACCGCAATGCCCTTGCCCGCGATAAGGTTTCTCGCCTCTCTCTTGGAGGGGGCAAGCTTTGTTGCAACCAGCAGGTCAAGAATACCTATCGCGCCGTCCGTAAGTTCCACCTGCGTTGTGGGCATATTCTCGCTTGCGCCCTTGCCGCTGAACAGGTTCTTTGCCGCTTCAAGCGCCTTATTGGCTTCCTCCTCGCCGTGTACAAGCTTTGTCAGTTCAAACGCGAGGATTTCCTTTGCCTTGTTAAGTTCGCTGCCCTGCCATGCGTCCATCTTCTCAATTTCTTCAAGCGGCAGGAATGTCAGCATTCTTATGCACTTCATAACGTCCGCGTCCGCAACGTTTCTCCAGTACTGGAAGAACTCGAACGGGGAGGTCTTTTCGGGGTCGAGCCAAACCGCGCCCTTTTCGGTCTTGCCCATCTTCTTGCCCTCGGAATTAAGCAGCAGCGTGATGGTCATAGCGTGAGCGTCCTTGCCAAGCTTTTTGCGGATAAGCTCTGTACCGCCAAGCATATTAGCCCACTGGTCATCACCGCCGAACTGCATATTGCAGCCGTAATCCTGAAACAGCTTGTAGAAGTCATAGCTCTGCATAATCATGTAGTTGAACTCAAGGAATGTCAGTCCGCGCTCCATACGCTGCTTGTAGCACTCAAACGTCAGCATTTTGTTTACGCTGAAGCAAGCGCCAACCTCGCGCAGAACGTCAATATAGTTCAAATTCATCAGCCAGTCGGCATTGTTTACCATGATAGCCTTGTCGTCCGAGAAGTCTATAAAGCGGCTCATCTGCTTTTTGAAGCAGGCGATATTATGCTCGATATCCTCTTTTGTCAGCATTTTTCTCATGTCGGATTTGCCGGAGGGGTCGCCAATCATGCCCGTGCCGCCGCCAAGCAGCGCGATAGGCTTGTTGCCCGCCATCTGCAAACGCTTCATAAGGCACAGCGCCATAAAGTGTCCAACGTGCAGGGAATCCGCTGTCGGGTCAAAGCCGATGTAGAATGTAGCCTTTCCTGCGTTAATCATCTTTCTGATTTCGTCCTCGTCAGTTACCTGCGCGATAAGTCCGCGCGC
>CAZKXB010000094.1:0-3879 GCA_964556595.1 uncultured Ruminococcus sp.
TTTTCTGGTTCTCCAATTAAATTCACTTTGAGAAAAAATGAATAGTTATAAAAAAATGTCTACTTTATTTTGGTAGGCATTTTTGTTATTAAAAATGTTTTCATTAAATTAAAAGTATGGACTTTAATATTTAATAATGATATAATCAATTGTAAATAAAAAATGTCGAAATTTTGGAGGAAAAAATGAAAAAATTATTTACATTATTTACTTTATTGTTGATTCTTGTTTTAGGAATCGGTTGTGGAAGTAGTATTGAAGGTATTACTATTTCAAGTGAAAACAATGTTAGAACTATTAAAGTTGGTGAAACATTACAATTAACTGCGAAAGTTTTTCCTGATAATGCTTCTCAAAGTGTTGAATGGAGTTCATCAAAGGTTGAAGTTGCAAGCGTTAGTGAAAGTGGTTTAGTTACTGCTTTAAATGTTGGAAATGTTGAAATTATTGCTACATCAAAAGTAGATAAAAATGTTAATCAATCTTTTACTTTAATAATTGAAGAAGGCGAAGAAAAAGATGTAGCTCCTGAGAGTATTAAAATTAATGCACAAGATGATGTTACAACATGTAAAGTTGGTGAAAAGATTAGTTTATATGCTACTGTAACTCCTGCTGATGCTAATCAAGCGGTTAACTGGGAAACAAGTGATGCTACTGTTGCTACAGTTTCACGTGGTGAAGTTACTGCTTTAAAAGAAGGTAGCGTAACTATTACTGCTTCAAGTAGAGTTAATAATGAAATTAATGATAAAATTACTTTAACAATTACTGCATCTGAAGGGCCAGTTGTTACACAAGATTGGGCAAATATGAGTTATAGTACTCATGCTGAATATATGACTTCAGAAAATGATAAAACTCTTAAAGTTAAGGGTGTAGTAACATATATCTTATCTGTGAAAGATAATTTAGTAACTTATTTAATTCAAAATGGTACTGAAGGATATTATGTATATAATCAAGATAATGCTAAATTCCCTGTTGAATTAGGTAAAGTTTATGAAGTTGGTGGATTTAAAAAGTATTATCAAGGTTTAAATGAAATAGTTAATGTTGAACATTTTAAATCATTAGATGAAAAAATTGAATATACTGTAAACAAGTTAGAAAATGTTGATGTATCAAGTTTAGAAGCAGTTGAATCTTATCATAGTTCAGTTGTTTCAGGCAAAGCTGTATTTAAAAATGTAACTGTAAATGAAAGTAAAGCATATAATTTCTATGCAACAATTGGTTCATATGAAGCAACATTTAGAGTAAATCCATCTTATATGTCTGAAGATGAATTTAAAGAAATAAATAAAGTTCTTTTAACTGCAGTTAGTGGTAGTGAATTTGAATTTACTGGAATTATGAGTGCTTTTGGTTATGGAAAAGCATCTCCTCAAATCATTGTTACTAAAGCTAGTGAATTGAAATTTTCTGAACTTTCACTTTCAGGATATCTAGAAGCTGCAAGTAGCAAAGTTGAAATTTCTTCATCAATATCATTTTCTAAAAATAGCATTACTTTACCATCTACATTAAGTGGATTTGATGATGTTAAAGTTGTATGGGAAAGCAATAGTGATTTAATTAATGTAGAAACAGGAGAAGTAAAACACGGAAGTGAAAATACTAAAGTAACTTTAACAGCTACATTAAGTAAAGATGGTAGTGAATTTAAAAAGTCATTTGAAGTATTAGTATTTGCCATAGATAATAAAACATATGATGTTTTAGTGTCATTAGATTTAGAAGATGCTGAAGCTTTAGGTAAATATGGTACTTCAAACACTAAATCTAGTTATAAAGAAGGAACAGTAAACTTAGGCAGTCCTAAAGCAACTTGGCTATTAAGAAATGCTTTAATTGCCGGTAGTGATTCTGATATTCATGATGGAACTATGTCTATTAGAGCTCAAGCAAATAAAGAAAAAGATGCAACAGCTAGAATTGAAATCCAACAAGATGGTGAATATAATGTTGTTGAGTTTGCTGCCGCTTTATATGGTGGTGATCCAAGTGGCATTCAAATAAGAATCGAATATTCAACTGATTCTGGTACAAATTGGACTAGTAGCGAAGAAATTATTACAATTGATTCTAAAGAATTAGAAACTTATAGAATTAAATTACCAGAAGGATCAAAACGTGTTGCTATAGTAGTTGTTGAAAATAGTGGAAAACGTGTTAATATTGATAATATTAAATTAATGAAATAGTTGGTAAAATATGAAAAAGTTTAATAGAATTTTAAATGTTATATTATTATTATTACTATTTTTAATTATTCCTGGGTGTTCAAATAATTCAGAAACTGAAGTAAAATCAATTGATATTTATAAAGAATCCATAAGTATTGATGAATTAAAATTGAATGTTGGCGATAGTGTTACTTTAACATCAGAAATTAATGCAAATTTGAAATTTGATGTTGTATGGGAAAGTAGTAATAGTAGTATAATTAGTGTGGATAATTATGGTAAGGTTTCTGCTTTATCAAAAGGTAATGCTGTTATCACTGTTTATGTAAAAGGTTATCCATATGTAAATGATAGTATTTATGTTTCTGTAACTGAAAAAGTTGAACAATTAGGTGTTGGAAGTGGTTTAACAAAAAATGATCCAATTTATTTAGGAAATGAAGGAGAAGATGAGCCACTTGAAATTTATTTCATTGAGATGCAACATATTTATGCTGATTCACTATATATTAAAAAAGGTAACGTTGATATTTTAATAGATAGTGGTTATGAATATGATGGTGAATATGTACAAAAAGTTTTAGAACAATATTGTACTGATGGAAGACTTGATTTATTAGTTTTCACTCATAGTGATGGCGACCATATTAATGGTGCTAATAATGCATTAAAAAATATTGATAATGTTTCTTTAATGATAGATTATGGTGGAGTAGGTGGAGGAAATGTTTTAGCAGCAAGAAAAAAATATACTTCTAATGGTGGGACATATCATTCAGCAATCGATTGTGTTAGCAATGTTAATGGCGCTAGTGACTTATATTATTTAACTGATGATTTCTATTTTGAAGTTTTAAACACTGGTAATTATATTGCTAATGACAAAGGACCTAATGCTGGTAATGCTAATTCTGTTGCTTTAATTTTCTATTATAAGAATTTCTCATTCTTTACAGCTGGAGATTTAACAACTGGTTCTGAAGCAGATTTGATGAAAAACGAAGATTTGCCAGAAGTTACCTTGTATAAGGCTTCTCATCATGGTTCACATGGTTCTAATTCACAAGAATTACTGGATACATTAAATCCAAAAGCAGTAGCTATTTCTGCCGCAAGAGCCAATATGTATAATGATGAACCAGGAAAACCTGGTGAAAATAATACATATAATTTGAATGGAGCTTCAGGTCACCCTGCTGCTGCCGCAATCGAAAGAATATACAAAGCACCAAATATTTCCCGTAATCTTAATGTATATTGGAATGCTGTTAATGGAACTATGAAATTCACTTCATATGGTAAAAATGACTTTGAATTTTCAGGTTCAACTACTTTAAAAGGATATTATGATTTATCATTAACTAATGGTAGTCCAGTCTGGAATAAGGAAAAACAAGATTTTGAAAATAAGGTTACTGGTGAAGAAAATCTAAGATTACATGAGACTAAAGTTTTTGTATTTAGGGATTATATTAAATATTTACCTGATTGGGCAAAAAAAGAATATTTTCCTGATTATCAAAACTAATTTAAATAATTGGATTAAGTTTTAATGGACTTAATCCTTTTTTTATAAAAAATATTTACAAAATACAGTGTGTATGGTATAATTGACCGAACGGTTAGTCAATAAAAGAAGGTGAATTATGAGAGTAAGAAATGAAGAGTTATTTAAAGAAAAAAAAGAACA
>CAZKXB010000095.1:0-3768 GCA_964556595.1 uncultured Ruminococcus sp.
AAGTCGTTTGATTTTTTTGTAGTAACTGTTTAGTCTGTTTTGTTGTTTTAGGTTTTGAACCTCATTTATTGCAGCAGACAAAGGGAACAAATCCACATCACCAGTAGTTGCCTGATAATCTGCATATTTAAGTGTTAGATAGTTTCTAACAACTTCTTCTTTTTCAATTTCCGTTACTACAAAAGGCAATGCAGGAAGTTTCAAGAAACGTGGTTTATTTATCCACTGCCAAAATTTTTGAACTTTTGTTTGTCGGTTATTTACAACCAGTCTTAAGTGATTTTTACGCATTTTTTAACCCTCTTTGTTGTGCTTCAAATAGAAGAAATACGAGTTTTGCCATATCTTCAACGCATTCTTCTTCTGAAGGTGTACCTTCTTCAAATTTGATTATGAAGTTTACTTCTTTTTTCTTTTTTTGATATTTCGCCATTTCTCTAAGTCCTTTTTTGCGTAGCAAAATTAAGCCTGTATTAGGCTTGTAGTTTTATTTTGTAGGGTTGTTTTAATTTAACCCTGTGCTATAATTTGAATGAAAAATTTATTTTTGGGGCTGCTGATTTTCAGCAGTCTTTTTTTAACTGTTTTCTTTTGTGCCGTACTTCAGCATTACTCTTTGGCAAATTTGAATTTCTTCATAGTTGTCAATAAGCATTTTCATTGTTGCTGTACTCATATTTTTAACTACTGCTTCCTGCAACATTTTTGCAATTTCATCTTTTACAACATTCAATTTTTCTTCTGAAATAAAAGTTCTCACTTTTTTATCTCCTATGCCGTAAATCCATATTCAGTTTTGAAATTTTCAAAAACAGTTCTATCAACAAAAAACTTGTTTCTGATTTTTTCAGCTGGCAATCTGCCATCATTCAAATAAACACGTAATTGACATATACCAATAGGTAGTTCTTTCAGCATTTCTGCCGTTGTCAATTTACCCTTCTTAATGTTGTGTTCCATTTTTCAACCTTTCGTGTTATATTATGTTTTACAAAGTTAATATAAGTTTGTGTAAGATAATCATAAGACAATATCTTATTTATGTCAACCATTGTTTTAGATAAATCATACACATAATATAGGTAAAGGTGGCAAAATATGAATATTACTGAACTTCAAGCTGAAATCATTAGTTTAACAAATCGTAACATTACACAGGCTGATATTGCTAAGGCTTTGTGTGTTACCCCTCAAACAATATCAAAGAGAATAAAAACAGATAGCCAAATTACAATGGCTGAAATAAATAAGATTAATTCTTTTTTTAATGTTGACTTATTGGGTAGAAATCCTGCTTCAAGTGAAGAAGTAAAGGCATTGATTAAAAAAATTGAAAAATCAGTTACTTTATCAGCTAATGAGATTGAATTTTTAGAAGCATTTTTTTCTACTAAAAATGAACGTGTCATGGCGGTAATATTCAGAAAAGCAATTTATGGTGATGAAGATTCAATTGATATTTGCAAAAGACTTTTGAATAACCCACAATTAGCAAGCGTATTCGTAGATTAAAATATAAAAGGAAGGTAAAAATGGAATTTACAGAAAAACTCAAACAATTACAAGATAGACTTGAAGTAGTAAAAAACAATTTAACAACAGAAGAAGCAACGAAAAATGCACTTATCATGCCATTTATAAATGCACTGGGTTATGATGTTTTTAACCCCTTAGAAGTTGTTCCTGAATTTGTTGCAGATGTCGGAGTAAAAAAGGGTGAAAAAGTTGATTATGCAATCATGAAAGATAGTAAGCCTGTAATTTTAATAGAGTGCAAAAAAATTGATGATAAAAGTCTTGATATAAAAAAGCATGCCACACAACTAATAAGATATTTTTCTGTAACAGAAGCCAAATTTATTATTTTAACTAATGGTGTTGTTTACAAATTCTTTTCTGATATTGATGAAAATGGCAAACTTGATAACAACCCATTTTTCACTTTTAACCTTGCTAATTACAAAGAAACGCAAGCAGAACAATTGAAAAATTTCAGTAAAGAAAATTTTGATATTCAAGCAGCGTATGCAAATGCAAGTGATTTAAAATATATACAACAATTTGTTGAAGTTTTAACTGCTGAATATCAGAACCCATCTGCTGAATTTGTAAAATTCTTTATAAATAAAGCAGGTTTGTCTGAAGGTCGTGTTATGCAAAGCATGATTGATAAACACACCAGCACTTTAAAAGAAGCCTTTAATGCCTTTATGTCTAAAACAATGAAAAATGTACTTGATGGCAATGCTTCACTTCATGCACCTGCAAATACTGAAGAAGCAAAACAAGATAAAAAGAAAAGTCAAGTTGAAACTACATTTGAAGAATTAGAAGGGTATGCAATAGTAAAAAGCATTTTAAATGGGAATATTGACTTAAAAAGAATTGCATACAGGGATAACACCAGTTATTTCAATATTTTATTAGATGATAATAAATACAAGAATATTTGCCGCTTGTACTTTAACAGTTCACAAAAATATATTTCTTTTATTCATGACAATAAAGAAGTTAAAACACCAATTGCAAGTGTTGATGAAATTTTCAATTTTAAAGATGAACTTATTGCAAAGGCAAAAGAACTTGAAAACCTCGTAATTAAAAGGTAAAGAATGAAACAAAAAGAACCAGCGTACATATATGTTAGAGTATCGAGCAAAGAACAGGAAGAAAGCGGCTTTTCAATTCCTGCACAAGTGAAGTATTTGCAAGATTATGCAAAAAAGCAAGGTTTTGAAGTAATTGAAATTTTTGCTGAAAGCATAACTGCAAAAGAAGCTGGCAGAAAAGAATTTGAAAGAATGCTGAAAACTATTAAAAAGCAAAAAAAAGCCTGTCATCTTTTGTGTGAAAAGAATGACAGGTTACTAAGAAACGAAGATGACGCTGCTACGATTAAAAATATCTTTACCAAAACAGATTGCAGTGTGCATTTGGTTAAAGATAATATGGTGTTAAATAAAAAATCAACACCGCACGAAATATTTATTTTTATGATGTTTTCAGCGGTTTCTTCTTTATATCCTCGCAACTTATCAAATGAAGTTACAAAAGGAATGATTGAAGCAGCTGAAGAAGGTTTTTTTCCGGGTAAAGCACCAACAGGATATTTGAACAACAGAACCAGCAAAAAGAAAAGCAAAATTGTTGTTGATAATGCAACCGCCCCTTTTGTAATAAAAGCCTTTGAACTATATGCAACAGGTTGTTTTACGTTTAACAGCCTTGCAAAAAAATTGGCTGCTGATGGTTTTATGATTGGTAAAAGAAACTGCACAAAGAAAACCATTGAAAAGATACTTCACAACCCTTTTTATATGGGTGAATTTGATTATAAAGGTAAAAGGTACTTTGAAGCACAACACACCCCTTTAATAACCAAAGAACTGTTTTACAGTGTGCAAAGAATTATAAAAGACAGAACTGCACCGCACACAATAAAGCATGAATTTTTGTATTCAGGACTTATTCAATCACCTAACAATTATTTTCTTGTCGGTGATATTAAAAAGGGTAAATATGTCTATTACAGAAGCACTGATGACAAAGACAAGGGTTTAAAACTACTCAAAGAAGAAATTATTGATAAAATGGTAGAAGATGTATTTAAAAGCCTGTCATGCCCCCCTGAATTTGCTGAAAAGATATATGAACGATTAAAAGGCATGCTTCACGATAAAGAACAATACGAACAAGAATCGCTTGAAGCTATCCAAAAGAAAATTTGCGTATTAAAGAAAAGATTGAATAAATTGTATATTGATAAGT
>CAZKXB010000096.1:0-3650 GCA_964556595.1 uncultured Ruminococcus sp.
CCCCCTCGCAGGGGGCGTGAAAACTGTGGTAATATCGTCTCAAAACATGATGTCATCTTGCACAATAGATATATAGCAAGCGATGTTGGCATATGTTGAAATTACCGTATTTTAAAAATGTACTGAAAAGTTATTGACACATATGGACGTTCCGTGTATAATGGTGTCGAAATATAGTAAACTATGATCATATTTTGAATATTTGTTTGCTATATACATTCATTTTCAATTTTGAAAGGAGTTTTGTGTTATGTTCAACAAAAAAGGGTGGCTCCTTCTGTTGACATTGGGATTGCTGTTTTGCCTGATTCCTGTACAGGTCTTGGCTGCTGATAGTGGCAGTTGTGGAGACAATTTGTATTGGCAACTGGATGCAAACGGTACGCTTACGATCACAGGCACGGGTGAAATGGAAGATTATGATCAACATGAAGATAATCCGGATACCATGACCACAGCACCTTGGAACAAATCCTACAGTAGCATCAAAAAATTGGTCATCGAATCCGGCGTTACTTCGATAGGAAAATTTGCATTTTATGTTGCAGACAACTTGGAAGAAGTAGTATTACCGGATACACTGGTGTCTATTGCCGACTTTGCTTTTAGCAAATGCTCCTCTCTTAAAACGATAACGATCCCGGCTAGTGTAACATCCATCGGTGGTACCGTGTTTTACCAATGTACCAGCATGGAAAAGATGATCTTCCTTGGCGATGCACCGACGCTCGGAACGACCGATACGTTGCCATATGAAAATGAAGGATTCCAAGTCGTGTACGATTCCGACACATCCGGTTGGGACAATTCCATTTGGTCCAACTATACTCTGGTGGACACCGACGATGTCTACACGGCAACGATGACGATCTCTCCGGAAACAATACGCACAGGCGATTATTTGTACGTGCAGATCCAGGCGGATCATACCTTTGCTGCAGCAGATATTCAGTTGGAATTTGACAACGATTGTTTGTCTTACGAAACGGGAACAAATGATCTTGTGACTGCCAATGCAATCCTACATAATGCGCAGGTGAATATCGTAAATGGTCAGCTTCATCTGGTGGATTTCGGTGAAACCAAAAGCTACTATAAATTGCCCTTTGTGGCGTTGACCGATGGGACAACAAGTATTTCGCTTACTTCTGCTAAATTCAGCAAAGCGAAGGATGCTGACACGAAGGATCTGACAACAGCGCAGATCATAAGCAAAACTTTATCTATCGAGATCAAACACCAAATGCAAAGTGTTACCAAGCCGGATTATTTCGATGGTATGGACAGTGTGGAATATGGTGAGGATTATATTTTTTCTGTAAGTGGAAATAACGTGTATTATGACTATGAAATTGACGCTGCAATAGATGGCGAGGAGGTACCTGTACTGATCGATGGCAACACCTTCACGATCCAAAATGTAACCGGCACCTTAGTGATCACGGCTACTCGTACCGCAAAGCAGTTTGAGATCATCTTTGTCTGGGAGGATGGTAGCAAAGCAGCGGATCTTGAGACCATTTCTTATGGAGAAGACTACACATTTTCCCTACCGGTGAAGGAGCACTACACGGTTTACAAAAAGTCCATCCAGTACGAAAATATCGCGGGCAGTGTGGATTGCACGGCAAACGGTTCCAAGCTCACGATCCCCGGAAGTGCGATCATTGACAATATCATTGTCACGTTCGACAGCGTCCAAAGTGATGCCATCGTGACTGTGAGTGGCGATATTGGAGATGTGAACTATGTGGGCAGTGCCACACCGGGGGAAGCGTATTCCTTTACGATCACCAAAGATGATAAGTATGATTATACAGTCTTGGTAAAGATCAATGGCGAGGAAGTTTCGCTTACCGTCAGCGGAAACACCTATACGATCTCGGCAAACGACGTGGTGGTTGGTACGATTGAAATCACGATCACGAAAACACTGAAAACCGATACTGTGCGAGTGACCAACTACCTGAGTTTATCCTCTGCCAATGTCTGGCAAATTTTCGTGGCGTCGGAAAAACTGAACGACAGAACGTACGTATTTGACGGTAATTTTTTATTTTGGTCAGAAAAATATGGTGGCTATTGCACTTTGGTGATCGCCACGGAAGCACCGACGGTGACCTCCCAGAATATGACATTACAAGCTGGTGTAGGAAGCACCATCGTTTACGATATGGATGTGAATAAAAGTGGTGTTGTAGATGCCAATGATGCACAAATTGTATACAATATGTACAACTGTATGTATAGCACATTTACCGAAAATGTGACGATAGAGAAGTTTTTACGTGCCGATGCCAATGGCGATGGCAAGGTGAGCACCGAAGATGCGGTAGCTGTGGTGCATGAGATACTGAAGCGATGACGATGTGAGGAATAAAATGCGATATATACGAATTGTTTTACTCATAATTATATGTGTGCTCTGTGCCATCACGGCCAATGCAGAAGAACCGGCATATCGATTTGTTTTGAGTGTTGATGGTGCAAATGAAAAACAGGTGCAAACGGGAGATATCCTGACGGTTTACTGCCAATTGGAACAGGATGCTGCAGACGGTGTGAACAATATACTTTACGCATTTCAAAATGAGATTGAATACGATAGTTCTTTTGTGACGATTCTGGAAGGTAGCTACATGACGGGAGAACCGTCGGTGATTGTGCAGAATATCCAAAGGAATGCCCGTATAAACGAATTGTATGTAAATTATTTATCAATGACCGGCGGCACCGAATGGGCAAAGCAAGCCAAGGTGTGTATATTCCAGATCCAGATCGTGGGGAAAAGTGGCGTAGGTCGGCTCTATGAACGAGACACAAGCGTGTCTTTGTCGGATGGCAGTGGCAGCTATGCGGTGAGCACCGAGGATCTGTTTTTGGTGATCAATGAGGACTGCACTGTCGATTTTGATTCGTGCGGCGGTAGTGCCGTGCCTTCGCAAACTGTCAAACGGTACACAAATGCGACCAGACCGGCGGATCCTGTACGAGCTGGGTATCGTTTTATCGGCTGGTTTCATGATATAGAATGCACAGAACCATGGCGTTATGATGAACCAATATCGTGTAATATGTATGTATATGCCGGTTGGAAGTCAGAAGATACTGCTCTGCCACTTTCCTTTACAGATGTACAGCAGAACGATTGGTTCTATGAAGGAATCTTGTATGCTGCCCAAAACGGGCTTATGAACGGCGTTTCTGCAACAAAGTTTGATCCGAATGGTGAAACCTCCCGTGCTATGCTGGTGACGATCCTATGGCGGATGAACGGTTGCCCAACCGTGGAGCACGATATGAAGTTTACAGATGTAGCATCAGAACAATGGTACACCGAGGCGATCCGCTGGGCGGCCAGCACCGGTGTGGTACAGGGCTACAGCGAGACCGAATTTGGTTTGAACGATCCGGTAACACGAGAACAAATGGCGGTAATGCTATATCGATATGCACAAAAATATGGAAATGAAGCTGTGCAAACTGCTGTATATACTACTGCGTTAGACAAATATCAGGATGCAGAACAAATCAGTGCCTGGGCAACAGAGGGGCTTGGTTGGGCTGTGTACTGTGAGCTACTCCGTGGTGTGGGGAACGACTTGCTGTCGCCAGGTGGATACGCCACACGTGCGCAAACAGCTACGATC
>CAZKXB010000097.1:0-3613 GCA_964556595.1 uncultured Ruminococcus sp.
CGGCAGCTTGACAGCCTGTGGGAAATATAAATCGCGGTGCGCGTGCCGACTATGCCGTTGAATTTGGTGTAGATATCGTGTTCCGAAATCGGGTCAAGCGCGGCGGTCGGTTCGTCCAGAACTATAAACGGCGCGCCCTTGTAAATTGCCCGCGCAAGGCAAAGCTTCTGCGCTTCGCCGCCCGAAATTTCCACACCCTGCTCGTCAAAATCCTTGTAAAGGCAGGTTTCAATGCCCTTTTCCATTGAGCTTAGCCGCTCGGAAAGTCCCGCGCGGATTACGCAGTCGCGCACCCTGTCGGGGTTGTAATCTGTGTCGGCGGCTACGTTCTCCGCAAGGCTGAACGAGAACAGCCCGCTGTCCTGAAATACCACCGAAAACAGCGCCATATATTCGTCATAGCTGTATTTTCTGATGTCAATTCCGTTGAGGGTAATTTCCCCCTCGGTCGGGTCGTACAGCCTTGTCAGCAGCTTTACAAGCGTGGATTTTCCGCAGCCGTTCTTGCCCACAAGCGCCATTTTTTCGCCAATGCGCCATTTCAGATTTATGTCGCAAAGCGCGTATTCCGTACTTTGCGGGTACTTGAACCAAACGTGCTTAAACTCAAATTCATACTCGTTGTCATCACGTTTTTCGGTTGGAATTGTGCCCATATATTTTTCATCGGGAATATCCAGAAAATCAAAATACTGCTTGCAGAAAGTGGGAGTGATTTTCAGCAGTCCCAAGCCGTCTGACACTTCCGACACGCCCGCCGAAATCTTCTCGAAATAAAGCGCGAACGCAAGCACCTCGCCCACCGATAACATTCCGCTCATAGCGCGCAAAACCGCAAAGCCGTACATCAGCGCCTTTGTGGCAATGTTCACAAGCTGAAACAGAAGGTTCGGAAGCAGCGCGCCTTTGTACCCTCTGAGCCACCCGTTTCTGATGGTGCGCTGCGCCGCGTCCAGTTCCTTTTCGATAAGCGCCTGCTGACGGTAGGTTCTTATTTCCTTGCCGCTGCGGTAGTTGTTGAGAACATACTGCGTGAAAAATGTATCGGCGCGTCTCGCCTGCAAAACGTCCTTGTCGTTGTGGATTTTTTCAAAGGAGAGTATAGCTTTCGGGTTAATCACAAGCATTTTCAGCATTTCAAGCGCCGCCACAATCGCCGCAACCGCCAAAAATCCCCAAGGCGACTGAACAAACCACTCGAAGCCGCCTGTCGCAACAGGCTCTCTGAAAACAGTGGGAGCAATCAGAATTATACCCGTCACTATCATAAAAGTGCCGCCGATAAGCCAGCAGAAATAGTTGCAGCACGCCATCATTCCCGCGCTTTTGTTGTTAGGCTGACGCATTGCGTTTTGAAATTGATTTTGCGTGTCGGTGCTTTCAAGGTGAATATAGTCCATGGTCATCACCTTGCGGTTAAGCCTTTGGAACAGCATGGAGCTTTTGATAAACTCATGGGAATTTTGCCGCCGCTTTATAAATCGTTTTATCTGCGACAGCGCCGCCTGAACGCCCACAACAATTCCCGCACTTAACAGCAGCTCCGCAAGCGGCTTTCCCTGTGAAATTCCGTCAATAACAAGAGCCGTCAGAAATATCTTCACAAAATCTCCCGCAAGGTCAAGTACATAACAAACCGTATCACGGACAACATACCCCCTGTCGGCGGCGTTTACCGCTTTCAGCGTGCGCCATATTATCTGCCGCCTTTCCTTTGGGGTAAGCTTTTTTTCGTTATCGCTCATCAGTCTGCACCTCCTCGTCATTGTAGTAGGAGCTTTGTATATTGAAAAGCTCCGCATATTTGCCGTCCTGCGCCATAAGCTGCGCGTGAGTTCCCTCCTCACAGACCGTGCCGTTTTCTATCAGAATTATCCTGTCGCAAAAGCGCGTTGACGCCAGTCTGTGGGAAATAAATACGCTTGATTTCGCCTTTGAAAACTCCGCATAGTTAAGATACATCTGCTGCTCCGCTATCGGGTCAAGCGCGGCGGTCGGCTCGTCAAGCAGCAGCACGGGCGCGTCCTTGTAAAGCGCGCGGGCAAGGGCAAGCTTTTGGGTTTGTCCGCCCGAAAGCTCCGCTGCGTCCTCGAAAATGGATTTAACAAGCCGCGTGTTTTCCTTTTGGGGCAGCGACATAATCTTATCGTAAATCCCCGCTTTTTTCATGCAGTCGAAAACCCGCTGCATATCGGCGTTTTCTGTTCCCGAAATATTCTCTGCAACCGTCACGGGCAGCACTGAAATATCTTGAAATACCGCGCTGAACAGGCTGAAATATTCATCTCTGTTATAGCTGTTCACAGGCTTGCCGTTCAGCAGAATTTCACCCTCTGTCGGGTCGTAAAAGCCGCACATCAGCTTTATAAGCGTAGTTTTTCCCGCGCCGTTAAGTCCCACAAGCGCAAGCCGCTCTCCCTTATGGAGAGTGAACGAGATGTTGCGGATAGTGTCGCTTACGCTGCCGCCGTATTTGTAGCTTACGTTTCTGAACTCAATTTCACATTCGCCGCTAGGGAGCTTTTCGCCCTTGGCACGATTTGTTTTATCCTCAATATCGAGGTATTGGCGGGAGTAGGAAATATTATTCGACAGCCAATTGAACCCCGAAATCTTGTCGAAAACGTCCCTTACGGCAAAGGACAGCGCATAGATTGAATTGAAATAAAGCACGAAATCGCCAACGCCTATACTGCCCTTGATAACCATGTAAATAACGCAGGCGTAAGCCGCAAAATCCGCAATGTACATAAATGCGGAGCGCACCGCCTGATGCCGCCAGCACCATTCGTCCTCCTGCGCATACCAAGAAAGTCTGTTTTTGAACGAGCGGGAGAAAAGCTTGTCAAGCCAGCGTTCCATTCCGTAAATGCGCACGTCCTTTGCGCGGGAAAAATCCCGCCCCGCGCTGTGAATGTAGTCAAGCTCACGGTCATATTTCTGCCAGTTGTCGGTCATATTCCACACCCATTGCATTTTGTGCCGCTCTATAAAAAATCCGATAATGGACGGAATGGCAACAATAGCAATCATGATGGGACTAAGCATAGACAAAATCCCGCCGTAGGCAATAAGCTGAATAACCGCTATCAGAAAAAATTTCAAAGCGTTTATCGTCTGATAGGATATGTAATCTGAGCCTGTTTCGGCTTTTTTCAGCGCGTTGCTTTTGTCGCAGCTTTCGTTGTTTTCATAGTCGGTGGACATACATTTGCGGATTATTTTACGCTTCATATGGCAGAGGAATCCATAATCCCCGACATAGCCGTGATAATCGGCACATTCGTTCACGATGTTTTTTGCAAGCCGCCCGCCCGCAATCAGCAGCAGGCAGATAACCGCCAGCCGTATCCTGTCGGAAGTTCCGAGAGCCAATTCCACAACATATTTATCCGTGAACGTGCCAAACAGCGAAAAGGCAATCTCCGCGGCAATTTCCGCAAAAAGCAGCACGAACATAACTCGTTCGCTTTTCCACAATTCCGCAAGGATATAACGCATATTTTGGAGCGTTTTGTATTTGATTTTGGACTGCTCGCGCCTGTTGTTTTCCTTTACGGCGCGCCGCTTTTCTTTGTCGTATTTTGTGATTTTAACCATGTTCTCACCTCGG
>CAZKXB010000098.1:0-3357 GCA_964556595.1 uncultured Ruminococcus sp.
AAGTGTTTTTTGCCTCGGCAAAGCTGAGGCAAAAAACGGATTTCAAAAGCCCGCTACGCGGGCAAAATGGACTTTATCTACACTCTGAGAGAGCGGCTTGAAGTCGCTCTCAGTTTACTTATGACGGCATAGCCAGAATAAAAAGGATTGGCTGCCGCTGAAAAATCCAAAAAACCTATTGAAATACGGACAAAAAAGGTATATAATATATATGTTGCAGTGTGCGGGTTTTGCTGTTGATAAAATCCGTAAGGCGAGTATTTTTAAGAGCAGGATTATGCTGAAACTATTCGCAGTGCAGCAATTATCAGAAAAGAGGGACGGCTATGATAGCAATAGGCTCAGACCACGCAGGCTACGCGCTTAAGTGCGAGGTTATAAAGCACCTTGAGGAAACGGGAGTGCAGTTCACCGACTGCGGCTGCAACGGCGAAAGCGTTGATTATCCCGATATCGCGGAAAAGACCTGTGCAGAAGTAACCTCGGGACGAGCGGATAAGGCTATACTTATCTGCGGTACGGGCGTTGGCATTTCAATGTCCGCAAATAAGGTAAAGGGTATCAGAGCGGCGCTTTGCGGCGACTGGTATTCCGCAAAATACACAAGACTTCACAATGACGCCAATGTTCTTTGCATGGGCGGACGTGTAATAGGCGCGGGTCTTGCGTGCGAGATTGTCGATATCTTCCTTGAAACCGAATTTGAGGGAGGACGTCACGCAAGGCGCGTTGAAAAAATTATGAAGCTGGAGGAAAATTGATTATGAATAACGTTCATGTTTGCGACCACCCCCTTGTGCAGCACAAGATTTCTCTGCTGCGCGATAAGAATACAGGCTCCAAGGAGTTTAGAGAGCTTGTAAACGAGATTTCCATGTTTATTTGCTACGAAGCAACACGCGACCTGCCCCTTAAAGAGGTAAGGATTGAAACTCCCCTTGCGGTTGCAAATTCAAAGATTATCAGCGGCAGAAAGGTTGCCTTTGTTCCGATTATGAGAGCGGGTCTTGGCATGGTTGACGGCGCACTGGCGCTTGTTCCCGCCGCAAAGGTAGGTCATGTGGGAATTTATCGCGACAAGTCCAACAACAATACCGCGGCAGATTACTACTGCAAGCTGCCCTTTGATATAGCAAACCGCGAGGTTATTATTCTCGACCTTATGCTTGCAACGGGCGTTTCGGCTGTAAAGACAGTTGATATCGTGAAAAAGGCGGGCGCAAAGAACGTTAAGTTCATGTGCGTTCTTACCTGTCCTGAGGGAATAAAGGCTCTTAATGACGCTCACCCCGATGTTGAGATTATCTGCGGCGCTATTGACGAGGGTCTTAACGAAAACCTGTACATAGTTCCCGGTATCGGCGACGGCGGCGACAGGCTGTTTGGTACAAAATAATAGAATTTTGCTATGGTGAATTTCCTTGATGGCGCGGGGGAGAAATATTCTCCCGAAACAGTGGAGAAGCTTGAAAAGCTGCTTTGCGAGGTAAATTCGGTTTACCCGCCAAAGCAAAGTTTGCGGTTTACTCCCGTGCGCGCAAAATGCACCGTGTTCGACTCAAAGCTTGGCGGCGTGCCGTATTTCCCCAAAGGCATGGAATACCCCGTTGTCCGCGAGGGAGAGAAGGCAGGCAAGCCGCTTTATCTGCTGGCGCAGCTTAATTTTGAAAGTCTGCCGCACATTGACGGCTTCCCCGAAAAGGGAATACTTCAGTTCTTTACGGGCTGTGAAAATGATGATTTTTGCTACGGAATTGATTTTGATAATTACCAAAGCCAGAATGAGTTTCGCGTGATTTACCACAGCGATATTATGGCGGACGAAAGCAAGCTTGTTTCCGCAGCGAAGATGCCGCAGTTCGGGGAATACTATCTTCCATTTAAGGGCGAGTTTCTGCTTGAACCTGAGTGCGTGGAGCAAAGCTGTGCAAATCCTAATATTGATGGGTTTGACGAGGAAGTCGTAAAGGCTTATAACAAGCTGTTCGGCGGGAATATCGTTTCGGTTTACGGCAGTGAACGCAAAAACGAAATCGGTCTGCGTACTGTGGACGAATCGCTGTATGACGCGCTTTATGAGGTTGATTACAATGATACGGGCTGCCGTATCGGCGGGTATCCGTTTTTCACACAGAGCGACCCGCGCCCGATGCGTGAGGAATACGAGCGCTGCGATGTGCTGCTGTTTCAGCTTGACACAGAGGGTGACGGTGATGACGAGATTATGTGGGGCGACTGCGGAGTCGGCAATTTCTTTATAAGCTGCGAGGACTTGAAGAACCTTGATTTTTCAAAGGTGCTTTACACATGGGACTGTTGCTGACACAAGAGCTTTCAATTAAATTAAAAACGAGAACCGCATTGTAATTCAATGCGGTTTAGTTTGTTGAAAAAGTCTATTTTATTTGCGCAGTGTGCTTTTGAAATACATTTTTTTGCCTTAGCTTTGCCGAGGCAAAAAAATACTAGTTATCGTGTACGACAGATATCTGTAATTCACTTATTCCTGAAGCGCGTAAGCCGCATTGGGTCGCAAGCAGAAAGGGTATTTCGATTGATGTTTCGATTATAAGAGAGTAGATATTTTGTATTTTCTTTTCATCGGGGACATAGATATCTCTTTTTCGGCGGCAGTGCCGTGTGGAATGTAAGTTCAGGACGGTGCAGCTTCAGCACGGCGGATATCAACCGTGAGCATTGCGGCAGTATTTTGGGATTGTGTGTTTTTGCCATAATGTTAAATGCCTGCTGTATGTTCTGCACGGTTTCCTTCTTGGTATCCACGGTAAAGCTATATTGCCGCTTGCCGTCTGCAGTCTTGCTGATATACAGGTTTACCCTCCAGCTGCCGTTGGGGAGTTTTTGGCGCTTGCCATACAATCTGCCCCTTTGGTATAATATAATCAGACAAATATACAGAAAGCACTTTGCAATTGTGATGTTCCTTGAAAGGAGAAAACAAGATGAAAAACCGTTTCAATGAAAAATACCACGAAGTTTTTGAACCGTCGGGGGTATGTTCTTTCGTGGATAAAATTCTTTGTCAATCACCCTGTGGCGAGGCTGCTTGCATGCGTTACTCCGTATTTCTCGCAATACTTCATCAGGGATTGACGAAACTTCATTTTTTGTGTTATACTGTTCATTGGAAGATAGACCTTCTTTCACTTGAAATTTGTGTGATAACTTTATTCTAGCAGATTTTTGTCTATCTCTCAATACTTTTTCTTTCTTTTTGTCCAATATCTATTGTAGCACTACACTTTTTGTTCACGCCTTATTGGAAAAGCGGTTGAAAAAAGTGGCAATATATGATACAATAAATTATGAGGTGATTTATCTGCTCGCTAAATCGGG
>CAZKXB010000099.1:0-3315 GCA_964556595.1 uncultured Ruminococcus sp.
TGCCGTATTCCCGTTTTGTCATTCGTTTTAATAATTTGATCATAAGTCCTCCACAAGAAAAGGTACTTCCGTCCTTTTGGGATTCGGAAGTACCTTTCGTTTGATTATTCGGTACGCAGAGCAGTTACAGGATCTTTCTTAGCGGCTTTCTTAGAAGGAATCAGTCCGCCGATAAGCGTGAGGATCACGCTGAGTACAATCAAAAGAATTGCACTTGTAACAGGCAACTGTGCGCTTACTCCGGTTGTGCCTGCAACAGCATGAATAATTGCATTTGCAGGAATTAAAGCAAGCAGGGTAATTCCGATACCGATAAGTCCCGAACAAAGTCCGATAATAAAGGTTTCCGCATTAAACACCTGCGAAATGTTGTGCTTTGATGCACCGATGGCACGAAGAATACCAATTTCCTTGGTTCGTTCCAAAACAGAGATATAGGTGATAATACCGATCATAATGGAAGATACCACCAGAGATACCGCAACAAACGCAATCAGTACATAAGAAATCACATTCACAATGGTAGTGACGGAGGACATCAACAGTCCTACATAATCGGTATAGCTGATTTGATCTTCTTCCTCTGCCGTGTCATTGTAATTCGAGATACAATTCGTGATAGCATCTTTGTTTTCAAAGCTGTCGGCATAAATGCTGATAGAAGAAGGTGCGTCAAGGCTTACATATCCAAAGGATTCCAAATTATCATCATAAGAGCCTGCGGAAATATAGGAATCGTAGATGGCAAGGAGTTTTTCATCTTCGGCATCCTCAGACGATAAGATATACTGGTCAAGCATAGCTGCAAGCTCTGCATCGGTCATATCCAGCATCATCTGTGCATTTTGCGGATCGTCACCATAAACCTGCTGCAAGATTTCTCTGCACATATCTGCCTTTTCCCGCTCTGTCAGGTTTGCAATATATGTTTTTGCATCGGCAACCTTTGTCGCATTATCGGCAGGGGAGAACTCCGCACCGTTCAAAACATTTCGATCAGGACTGTCTTGCTGTGCTTTTACAACGGCAGAATTATTGGAATAATCGATCAGGTAGTCTGTCAATCCCTTGGTATAAGCAAGGGCACTGCTGATATTGGCATAGTCCGCATCTTCGATAGGACGGATGACACCGACAATTTTCAGTGTTATGCCGTTCTTTGCCAGTTCTTCCATTTTAGCTTTGTTGTCGGAAATATCATCAAACAAACCGTTTTCGTTTTCCACAAAGGTATCACAGGCAGGAATCAAATAAAGTTCTTGATTACAAATGTCCTCGTAGCTCCACTTGATTGCATCCAGAGACACTTCTTCACCGTTGTTGATTTTCTTCATCAAATCTTTATATTCGCTGACAGGAAGAACACCCAGTTGATACAGAGTCGATGCGGAGATCTCATTGTTTTTATCAAGGACAAGCATGATTTCATCATACGCCGATGCCCAAGAACCGTAAAGCACATCATAACTGTTTAGAACAGCATTGCTGATCAAGGCACCATTTTGTCCCGGCAAGATTTCTTCAAAGTTACTGTTAGAAGATGTGCTACCGCCCATCATTCCCATCATATCCATACCGGAGGATGAACCCTTTGAATCGGTCAAAGTGCTACCATCTGTATTGACGAAGGTTCCTTCGGGATCATAGGAATAAACGGAGAATTTGGTATTGTAGGAATACACGATTCCGTTTTCTCCGATATACTGATGAATCTCGCTGTCTGCTTTATCAAGATATTCCTTGAACTTTGTCAGGTTATTCTTCTGAATACTTGTCGTCATAGAAGAAGCCATCTCGATGCTGCTTGGGTCGGAATAAACACCATCCAAAGCGTGATCGGGTTCTTTGTTTGCGTTATCTGTGTTTTCCTTACCGGATGCCAGCATAGAGCTTAAATCCATAGATTGAGCTTCTATGGTGATCGGATAGGAGGTCATGGTACTCTTTTGCAGGTTTTCGATATAGACATTCACGCCTGTTGACAGTGCCAAAATCAATGCGATACCAATAATACCAATAGAGCCTGCAAAGGATGTCAGCAAGGTACGGGCTTTCTTGGTACGCAGATTGTTAAAACTCAAAGACAATGCTGTGAGAAAAGACATGGAAGCGTGTCCCATATTCTTATGTTCCGGCTCTGCAAGCTTCGACGAATCTACCGTATAAGGATCGGAATCGTCCGTGATTTTACCGTCACGCAGTTTTACGATACGGGTTGCATATTCTTCTGCCAATTCAGGATTGTGTGTAACCATAACCACAAGGCGGTCTTTTGCAACTTCTTTCAGAAGTTCCATGACCTGTACCGAGGTTTCGGTGTCCAAAGCACCCGTAGGTTCATCAGCCAGCAGAATATCGGGATTGTTGACCAATGCACGGGCAATGGCAACACGCTGCATCTGACCACCCGACATCTGGTTTGGCTTTTTATGAAGCTGATTGCCTAGTCCGACTTCTTCCAGAGCCTTTCTCGCTCTGTTTCTGCGTTCCTTTCGAGAAATACCCGAAATTGTCAGAGCAAGTTCCACATTTGCAAGAATTGACTGATGGGGGATCAGGTTATAGCTTTGGAATACAAAGCCAATCGTATGGTTGCGGTAGGAATCCCAATCACGGTCTTTATATTTCTTTGTGGAAATGCCGTTGATGATCAGGTCGCCGCTGTCATAGCGGTCAAGACCGCCGATGATGTTCAGTAAGGTCGTCTTTCCCGAACCACTTGGACCGAGTATTGCAACAAATTCGTTGTCACGCAAGTTTAGCGATACTTTATCCAAGGCGGTTTGGTGCAAATCGCCTGTAATATACTTCTTTGAAATGTCTTTTATTTGAAGCATAACAAATCACTCCTTTGAAATTTTATCGAGGGTATTCTACCACCGTTTGAAAAACCGAAAGTTAACTATGGGACTGTGATTATGAAAAAATTGTGAAACTTATACCTGAGTTAATTTTCAGTTAATTATTTGTGCTATAATAAAAACAGGTAATGTGAGGAGGTGCATCTATGTTTCAAATTTTGGTTGTAGAAGATAGTAAAAACACCGCAAGACTAATGAAAGCCGTCTTAAAGCGAGCCGGATATGAAGTACACGAAGCGGGAAACGGTGCAGAAGCATTGGAAATTACCGACAAACAGCATATCGACCTGATCGTGCTGGATGTGATGATGCCTGTAATGGACGGCTACGAATTTACCGAGCGAATGAGAGCTGCCGGAGATAACACGCCGATTTTGATGGTAACTGCAAAGGATCTGCCCGAAGAAAAATGCAAAGGTTTCATTGTCGGAACTGACGATTACATGGTAAAACC
>CAZKXB010000100.1:0-3131 GCA_964556595.1 uncultured Ruminococcus sp.
AAACGGATTTCAAAAGCCCGCTACGCGGGCAAAATGGACTTTGTCTACAGTCTGAGAGTTAATATATTTTATACGTTCAGTCAAGCGGAATTACTTCCACATCTCAAACTTTGTCACAATCCAATTCTCGCCTACTTTATCCATCTGGAAATTGAATTCTTTTGTGGTGGTTACCTCGGTTCCGTCAGGCTCTCCGTAGCCCGCAACCGCCTTAAAGGAAACCGAATTGTCAGTTGCTTCGACCTTCTCAAATTCAAGCGTGAACATAAAGCTGGGGTTAATGCCCTTAGCGCCATTGCCGCAGACAAATTCGCCGTTATCGTTCTGGCATTTAGGTTCGACCAGCTCATTGACAATATCCGCAGACACAACCGTTTTTTCTGATAATATTTGCAACAAGCACCTGAACTCACCACACGGACATTATAACACAGCAAATGCCTTTTTGTCAAGTCTTGGCAATGTATTTCAGAAAACATGAAGCTGCCTTAAGGCAATACCGCATAATTATTGTCGTGCGATTGCGCTGTCAGATTTTAGTATCGACCGCAAAGCGGTCGATACGGTCAGAATTGTACAAAGCAGGCGGGCTGGGTCTGTCGGTCAGCCCCTCTGGCGCTCCGCGCCACCTCCCCCACAGGGGGAGACACCCGTCAAGCGAAAGTTGTGCAATATGGACGTATGTTTCGCAAGCGAACCACACTAAAAGATGCAAGCAAGCGTGCAGCAAAAGCTTTAGCTGTTAATTGTGCGGTGTTGCCTTAATATTTTTCTTGAAATTCTTGTTACATTTCGGCAAATGCCGCGTATAAATTAACAGAAACATATGGCAATCCCCCGACATCAGCAAAGGAGTATTATAGATTATGGCTAACACAGTAAAAATAAACACCAAAGAGGAACTTTTGAAGCACGCAGGCGCAATGGTGCTGAAAAGCAACCTTGAACAGCTTATCAATGACTCGGTTATAGAAAACACGAATGAATACGCCGACAGGCTTCAGAAAATCAAGGATATCACCCCCGAAAACGGCGCATGGGATTTTATAAACTCCGCCGACGAACATCTGGCAGAATACGCCAACGCACAGGGCGAATATATCGCGCACCTTGTGGCTGCAAGCATCTGCGACAACAGCCACGGTATAAAAGACGTGAAATTTGAAGTTCCAAACGCACTAAAACAGGAAATCAAGCAAGCCGCCACAGACTTTCAGCAAATCTACGACCAAAAGAAGTCGGTGGTTAAATCCGACTTTGATACGCTGAATTTTATAACCTATGACCTTACCGCCGAAAACGCAAACCGCCTTGACGCGGTGAGAGAGGGGCTTGAAAATCCCGCCGTGCTGCCCGATAACGACAGCCTGACAAGACGCGGTTTCACAAACACCAAGATGAACCTTAATATGTATGCCTGCAAAGGTCTTACCATGGATAACTACGCGAAGCGTCTGGGCAACATAAACGACCACGAAGCGGGTCAGTGGGCGGTAAACGCGATTGACAATATGGTGCGCGGTCTTTATACCAATGAGGGCTATCAGCAGCTATTCAAAAACAAGGACAATATCATCAACTCCATCTACATTGACGGAAAATCTGCCGCTGCCAAATATATCGGCAAAAACTCCTACGAGGAAAAGTGCGCGGCTATCATCAGCGATGTGCTGAGCGGCGGACACAAGATCAACGTGCGCGGCGTGGAAAAGGTAAACGGAGTGTTTACGGAAAGTGACAAAGTCGCTTCCGTAGACATTGTACCGAATGTTGCGTGCGAGGAAAAGTTCAGCCTGTGGAAAGCTATTCTCCGCTTCTTCGGTATCGGTAAGACGGATAAGCAGAAATTCGAGGAAAAAATCTCGTTCTCAAAGCTTGGCAACGAGGAAGCAATCGAAAAAATACGCTCATACGACCTTACCGACCACGAGTTCGCCGACAAGATAGCGCCTGTACGCGCAGCAGAGGATAAAAGCGCCGCTATGCTTGCGGATATCGACCGTTATGTTTTTGATGAAATTCTCGATAATCCAAACAAACATTTTAAGGATGCTTCGCTGTACTACGGCGAATATGACAAGAACGGAAACGCACCGGTTATCCCCTATCTTAAAACTCTGGCACGCCAAAGCTCGCGCACATCAATGCTGATGACATACGCCATGAGCAAGGGTATGACCCTTGACGCCATGCTTAATCCCACAGAAGCTGATAAGCAGCAGCTTAAGGAATACGGCAGGGAATTTACCGATATCGTTACGCTTCCCACACGCGAGGATATAGCAAAGCAGGTTTACCCCGACTACACCCCCGAACAGCTTGAAACGGTCATCAAAACCAACGACAGGCAGTTCAGAGATGCTTATGACAGCGCCGTTGAAGCCAAAGCCGCACGCATTTCCGAAATGTACGGTCAGCTTACAAAAACCCTGTCCAAGTTCGGCGAAAACCTTAAGTCGGTAAACTACATGGATATGCAGGCTGTCGCTGAGGCGCTGCCAACACACCGCTTCTTCAGCCTTGCGTGCTGCGATCTTTTGCAGACCACGGAAAACTCTCCGCTTACCAAAAACGAAGCCGTAAAGGAAGCCGTTAAATTCGGCGGCGACAGCCAGTTCAGATCTCCGCTGAGAACGATGTTCGCGTCAGCCATCGCCACGCCCGAAATCACGCTGAAAATACCCTATGAGCGCAATATTACGGCGCTGTCGGGCGCTTTGGCGACAGTGGCATATTTACAGCCGCCCAAGGATACCGCAAACTGCGTTGACACCGACACGGTGAATTTATCCTCCTTTCAGGGGGCGCTTAACAACGAGCTGACAAGAGCCGCAAAAGACCCCAACGGCGCGGTTGTGTTCCAGTACGCAAAGGATATAATAACAGGCAGCAAGCCCGTGCCTGAGGGACTTTTATCCCTAACATTCAACGAAAAGGGCGCTCCCCAGTGGAAAACCAACCTAATAAGATGCTACAATCAGGACGTAACAAAGCGTATGGAACAAACGCTTGACAATTCCAAGGGGCTTTGATACAATAACATCGGAGAAAGTTAAATTCTTCTCCGATGTCAGACTGTAGACAAAGTCCATTTTGCCCGCGTAGCGGGCTTTTGAAATCCGTTTTTTGCC
>CAZKXB010000101.1:0-1661 GCA_964556595.1 uncultured Ruminococcus sp.
AGGAAATAAAGCTTACAGGCATTGAGGACGCGCTTTTGGAGCAGTATGACGAGGCGATAGCCGAGGAGCGGAAAATGGCGCTGAAATACTCGCTTAAAATCCTTGCGCCAACGCTTATAAATTGGATTTGTGTGTTTACGCTCTGCCAGTTTTATGCTGTTCCCGTGTATCTTGCGTACCTTGCGATTGAAAAGAAATCTATTAAGCTTGGCGAGGTTGCATCCCTCAAGAGTGCCACCAACAACATCAAATCTCAGCTTGACCAGATGAATTACGCGCTTGTTGATTTTCAGACGGTGGGGCAGTATGCCGAGAAATTCCGCCGCTTTATGGAGCAGGAAATAAACATAGAGGGCTGCAAGGGAGATACCCCCATTCCCGAAAATGACTGCACGCTGGAGCTTAGAAATGTCAGCTTTAAGTACAAGGACAGCGAGAAATACGTTCTGCGCAATGTTAATATGACGATAAAAAAGGGCGAAAAGCTGGCGCTTGTGGGCGAAAACGGCGCGGGAAAATCCACGCTAATCAAGCTTATTATGCGGCTTTATGACGTGACGGAGGGTGAAATTCTTTTCGGCGGCGTGGATATCAGAAAGCTTGATATAAGGCAGTACCGCGAGAAAATCGGCGTGGTGTTTCAGGATTTCCAGATTTACGGCGCCAGCCTTGCGGAGAACATAAAGACGGGCGAAGTTTGCGAAGGCGAGCGTGAAAAAATCGTTGAAGCGCTGAAAAGAGCGGATTTTGGCGAAAAGCTTAGTAAGCTTGAAAACGGTATCGACACGGAGCTTACCAAGGAATTTTCGGACAGCGGCACAATGTTGTCGGGCGGCGAGGGGCAAAAAGCGGCAATTGCGCGAATGTTTATGCGCGATATGCCGATAGCCATTCTTGACGAACCGTCAAGCGCGCTTGACCCCATTGCGGAATATCGTCTTAACAACAGCATGATGGAAAATGCCGAAAACCAAGCGGTAATTCTTATTTCCCACCGACTTTCCACCACCAAGGACGCCGACCGCATAATTCTGTTGGACAACGGCAGTATTGCCGACAGCGGCACGCACGCGGAACTTCTTTCCCACAGCGGAATTTATGCGGATATGTGGAATGTTCAGGCGGAGAAGTATTGCGCAAGTATTTATGCATAGTAAATTCCCTCCCGCTATTCGGGAGGGAATTTCTGCGTATTATTCTATTGTAAGACCTGTCGCAATCGGGTCAACAGCTTCCGTGCCTGATCTTACTTCAAAATGCAGGTGCGCGCCGGTTGTCCAGCCGGAAGTGCCGACCTCGGCAATCTGCTGTCCCTGCGAAACCCTTTCGCCGTTTTGCACAAGCGTTGCGGAGAGGTGCGCATAAACGGTAAAGTAACCGCCGTCATGCGCGATAATCACGGTATTGCCGTAGCCGCCGAACCAATCATTGCCACAATCGGGGATATAAGCCGTTCCGTCAGCCGCCGCGCATACCGCGCTGCCGTAATCTGCCGCGATATCAATTCCGCTGTGCGAGTTGTCCCTCCACTCGTCATAGCCGAAATTGCTGGTAATTGTGCCGCTGTCAAGCGGGAATATAAAATTGGGTCTTACGCCGCTATCGTTATCGACTTGAAGCGTTTCCAGATATTCGACTATCGTTATATCATCTAGCGTTAT
>CAZKXB010000101.1:1761-3126 GCA_964556595.1 uncultured Ruminococcus sp.
ACCGTCATATTGAGAATTTTCTATTTCGTCTGCATTTTCGGCAAATTTCAGCGCGCCGTTTTCCTCATCAAGAGTATACAGGAAATAACGATATTCATCGTGGGAAGAAATAGTGCTTACGCATTTTTCTGCAAATGTGCAGCATATTGTGCCGTCCGATGTGGCAAACATGTGGATTCCGTCCCAGCTGTCATAGGCGGTTTTGTCGTAATTTTCGACAGTTTGTTCAACGCTTGCAAGGATATCTGCGGCAAGCGTAAGCTGTTCGGCTTCAAAGTCATAGACATATACGCCGCTTATGCCGTCTGTAAATATGGCTTTTTCATTATCGGCATATATTATTTCGGGGAACTGGCTGCCGAAGATTATGCCCTGTATATCCTCCTGCGTGCGAAGAACAAGCGGAATTTCCTCCGGCATAGCGCTAAGAAGCTGCGGCAGAGTGAAGTCGCTGTTTTCCGTAATTGCCGTGGAGTCGGCAGCGCCTGAGTTCGCGGGCAGCAAGTCAACGCCTTTCTGTGCCTTTCCGCCAAAAACGCCCATGGAGTTAAGTCCAAGGCAGACCGCGGCTATCGCGGCGGCGGAAGCCAGCGGCACGGCTATTCTCCGTACAGTTGTGGCGGCAGTGCTGTGCAGCCTGTCCGTTTTTGCGGCTTCTTCAATATAGTTGTCATGCACCTCGTTAAGTGCGTCATTCAGTTTTTTCATATATCGTAGCCCTCCTTTCTGAGGTAATCGCGCAGTTTTTTCAGGGTGCGCGATATGCGCGATTTGATTTTGCTTTCGGTTGCATTAAGCTGTTTTGCTATTTCCGCAATGCTGTCGCCAAACCAGAAGCGCCGCATGAATATAACCCGCGTGTCATGGTCGCTTTGCGCAAGAAAGCCGTTGATTATGTCCGCAAGCGCTGCGGAGGTAAATTTGTCCTCGGCGCAGCCTGCGGCTTCAAGGCAGTTTTCCAGACCCTCAAGCGGCAGTGGATTGGCGCGCTTTGCGGCGTTGTTGTAGTCATATTTGTCCAGTGCCAGTCTGCGTGCTATCTTGCAAAGGTATGCGCATAGCCTTTGCGGCTTGTTTGGGGGTATGCTGTTCCATGCGCGCAGGCAGGCTTCGCTTTCGCATTCCTCCGCGTCCTGACGGTTGCCGAGTATGTTGTAGGCGATGCTTTGCAGCAGCTTTCCGTATGCGCAGCGCGTTTCTGATATTGCGGCTTCGTCACGGTCGAAATACAGCTTTATTATTTGTTCGTCTGTCATTACTTTCCCCTTTCGGCGGTGCGGGGAGCGCCGCTATTGTGAGCTCATACATAAAGACGGATAAAAACCTCTTTGGGTCGCAAAAACTCCCCCGAAATCGGGGGAGCTA
>CAZKXB010000102.1:0-3090 GCA_964556595.1 uncultured Ruminococcus sp.
AATAAAATAAAAAGTTAATATATAAAAAAAGTATTTTGTTATTTTAAATTTTTATGATATAATTTTTAAAAAAATTAAGGAGACTAACTATGAAAAGAATAAAAAAAGTATTAATGATTTTATTACTAATATTAAGTTTTGGATTATTGGCATGTGGAGAAAATGAAAAACCAGTTGATCCAACTATTCCTCCACCAACTCCAGTTATTCCTGAAGACGTAAAAGTGACGGATGTTGTTGTTAAGGGAATTAAAGATAAGCAAGAAATAGAAGCTAATGATGAGATTGAGTTAGAAATTTTAGTTACTCCTTCTAATGCTACAAATAAAGATGTAAAAGTAGAAGTAGTTACTGGAACTAATGTTATTTCTGTAAAAAATAATAGAACAATTAAAGCATTGAATGCTGGAGATGCTACCCTAGTTGTAACTACACTTGATGGTAGCAATATAAAAAAAGAATTTAATATTAAAGTTGTAGAAAAAAAACTTAATCCAAAAATGATAGTTATATTAGCTAATTCTCCTGATGGATATGGAGTAAAAGTTGGAAAGGATTTATCTTTATATGTTGAGGTATATCCAAGTGAAGCATCCCAAGAAGTAGAATGGAGTAGTAGTGATCCTACTATTGCTACAATAGATGAAAACGGAATAGTACATGGTGTTAAAGAAGGTTTTGTAACAATTACTGCTACTTCAAAAATAGATAAAAATGTAATCGGTGAAACAGAAGTATTTGTTTTTAGTTTAACAATTGATGATATTATGGCTGAAAAGTTAAAAGAAGAAGGAACAGTTGAAGAAGATATAATTGCTGGTATAGATCATAACAGTATCAAAATTGATGGAGAACTTGTTTATTTTAATTCTAAATTAGGTAATGATGAAGTTGTTAGATTTGAAGGAAGTAATATTTTAATTACTGATGAAGGAATAGTATTTAAACCTGATGGTTATATTTGTTCTTTGGATGCGGTTGGTAGAATATATAAATATTATATTGAAAAAAAAGAAGATAATACTATTTTTGAAGAAAAAGATAATATATGGCTTTCTGTTTCAACAGGATATACATATTCAAAAAATAAAACTAGTGTAAATTCTTCATATGACATTCATATTGGTGATTCATTTAGTATGAGCATGTTAGAATTTGAAGAATACAATTATTATATTTATGAATATGAACCAAACTATATATATATTAAAGCTGATAATAATTGTACTAAAGATATAACCTTAAATAAAGTTGTTGTTACTTATAATACAACAGAAAAAGTAACTGATATATTAGAAATAAAATTAAATATGGACTTTGCAACTCCATATCTTGAAGGTGAAAAATATAATTATAAATTGGAAAAAACAGCCTCTACTGGCGAAGGAACACTTGAATTTTATTTGTTTTTGAAGATGAACACCGGTTATTCTAGTTTTGATAATTATAATTATATTAAGTTTGTTCCAGGTAGATTTGTTAAATTTGGTGATTTAAAAGATAAAGATGGCAATGTTTTAGATAAAACTAAAGCAAATTTATATAAAGGTGCTACAGTAGATATTACTATTGGCGACTATAGTTTTGTATTAGAATTGCCAGTTTTAGAACGTTATAGTGGGGCTACAACTATTAAAGATTTAACACCTGATGCAGTAAGTAGTGCTCTTGGAGAACTAAATACTTTAGTAGTTCCATTAGTTTGGTCAGATCAAAAGAAATTGGCGACTGATGAAATGTTAAAAGTAATTAAAAAAAGTTTAGGTAGAATAATCGATGAAAATGGTAATATGGTTGATTATTCTGATTTTAATGATGAAGTATTTTCTTTAAGTGAGTATTTTGATATATCATCTTATGGAAAAATGAATATTAATTCGTTTTTAACATCATATTATTATACTGATAAAACTTTTGAAGAATATTCATCAAGAACTATAGAAAAATCTTATGCCGATGAAGTGTTAGAATGGGTTAAAAAAACTTATAAAGATTTGGATTGGACTAAATATGATCAAGATGGTAATGGCTATCTTGATTCTGTAATTATCATAAATATAGGTGAAAGAGAAGATGGAGTAAGGTTTATGCAAGGCTATAGCTATGCCATTCACTATAGAGAAGTTTATTCTAAAGAATATGCGGGTACTCAAGATAATCCTAACATCAATGGTTTTGTTAGTCTTAATCATACATTTTTAGAAAATGGTTCAACAAGCACATTAATCCATGAAGTATCACACAACTTTGGTTTGATAGATTATTATGATGTTACTTATTCAGGAATTGATGCTGTGGGATGCTTTGATATGCAATCAAAAAATGTTGGTGATTGGAATGCATATTCAAAATTGGCTGTTGGTTGGATGGAACCTACAATTGTTTCAGATTTGAAAAAAGGAGAATACATTGATATAACTATAGGCTCATCTGCTTTAAAGAATGATGTAATTATTATTCCTACTGCTAAAACTGAATATGATGGACCATTTGGTGAATACATCATGATAGACTTATTTAGTTCAGATGGCGTAAATAAATTTGATGCTTCTTTATATGAACTTGATGGAGCAGTTGGTGTTCGCATTAGCCATGTTAATGCTAATATGGAGTATAGAAAATTAGAAGGTGAATCTAAAATAAATCCAGGTGAAAAATTTACTTATGAAATTGGTACTATTCATAATGCAAATAATTATAAAAATAGTGAATCAGGAATTTATAATATTGAAGTTATTCAATCTGGAAAGAAGAACACTTTTACAAATAAAAAAAATGAAATTACTGAACTAAATGCTGAGGATTTATTTTATGTTGGAGATGTTTTTACAGTTGAAGAATATAGTGAATTCTTTTATGAAGGATTAATGGATAGTGGTTTAGAGTTTGGTTATAGTGTTACTGTTACTAATATTAGTAAAGATACAGATGGTAATCCTGTTGCCACAATCCGCGTAACTGCAAAATAATTCAAATTAAAATATCTATAATTTTAAGTTGTTTAATAGCTTTAAATTATAGATTTTTATTTTTGCAAAAAAATAAAAAAATTATTAAAAAAAATGAATACTTCTTTGTTATTATGTATGT
>CAZKXB010000103.1:0-2749 GCA_964556595.1 uncultured Ruminococcus sp.
TTCATTATTCATTGTTCATTATTCATTGTTCATTGTTCATTATTCATTGTTCATTGTTCATTGTTCATTATTCATTAGTCTAACCCGCTCCCCCGCCATGGGCTTTACCGTCACGGTGTACCCGTGCCGCGCGAGTTCCTCCATGTTGCGGCGCTTCTGACCTACCGCGCGGCTTATATTGCGCGGGTCGGTGAATACGGTGTACGCGCCCTTTTCGCGGCGGGAAAGCTGCTCCAGCATATCCTCCAGAAACAGCCTGCTCTCCACAATCTCGCGGAATGCGGGGTGATACACGCCGCCCAGCATTTCGCGCTCCACGTCCTGACTTGCGTGCAGTCCCATGCGGATAACCTTTATATCGTTCTCGGTGAAGCATTTCAGCAGCGCCGCGCAAATTCTCACCGTGTCCTCAAACGTGAAGCTTTGGTACTGCCCGCTCTCATAAAGCTCGCCAAGCCGCGTGCCTTTAAGTATCACCGTGGGATAAATCCTCACAGTATCGGGCATAAGCGCGATAAACTCCCGCGCGGTGTGCATTACGGCTTCCTCGCTGTCGAAATACAGCCCCGTCATCATCTGAAGCCCCAGAGAAATCCCGCTCTGCTTTATCAGCCGTGAAGCCCTGCGCACGTCCTCGGCGGTGTGACCGCGCTCATTTGCGCTAAGAACCTCGTCGCTCATGGACTGCGCGCCAAGTTCTATCGCAGTAACGCCGTATGCCTTAAGCAATCCCAGTATTTCCTCGGAAATACAATCGGGGCGCGTAGAGCAGCGCACGCCGCAGTAAACTTCGGGAAACCGCGCCACTGCGGACTTCGCCGCTTCAAGCAGCTCGGTCATGTACGCCCTCGGCACGGCTGTGAAGCTTCCGCCGAAAAACGCAATCTCGGCTTTAATTCCGCGCGCGGAAAGGCTTTCCGCCTGCTCATTAAGCAGCGCTTCTACATCTTCCCCGCGCGGCGCTTTAGCTTCGCCCGAAATGCTTTTCTGGTCGCAGAAGCTGCACCTGTGCGGGCAGCCGATATGCGGTATAAAAATCGAAATATTAGTCTGTTTCATATCCCATAAGACCTATGGCTTCCTTGGCGGCAGCCTGCTCTGCTTCCTTTTTGCTGTGACCGCTGCCCGCGCCTATGCCCTGCCCGTTAAGCAGCACTGTCGCGTGGAACAGCTTTACATGGTTCTCGCCCTCGGTTTCGGTTACTTCGTAGGAAATACGCTCCTCAGGGTTCTGCTGAATAATCTCCTGCAAAACCGTCTTGTAGTCGCCAAGCTTCACTTTGCCGCTTTTAAGCGCTTCCACCGAGGGCATAAAGCCGAGAATAAAGCTTTGCGCCCGCTCCATGCCGCCGTCAAGGAAAATCGCGGCGATAAGCGCTTCAAAAGCGTCCGCAAGAATGGAGCGGCGCTGCCTGCCGCCCGTCATTTCCTCGCCCTTGCCAAGCAGGATAAACCGTCCCAGTTCTATTTTATTGGCGAAATTATAGCAGGAATTTTCGCACACCAGCGAAGCGCGCAGCTTTGTCAGCCCGCCCTCCGGCTCGCTTGTCATGTTGGTAAAAAGGAACTGCGACACCGTTATCTGCAAAACCGCGTCCCCCAGAAATTCAAGCCGCTCGTTGCTGCCGTTGTTTTTGCCGCCCGCATAGCTTGAATGTGTAAGCGCGCGTTCGAGATAGGATATATCCTTGAATGTGTAGCCTATAATCCGCTCAAATCCGTGCAAATCTTCCATGTCATTCTTCCTTTTCGCATACCTGCGATATTGCCGCCGTCATTTCCTCTATGGCGTTGTTTTCCACAAAAAGCTTCGCCTGCCTAAACGCGCCAAGAAACGCCGCCGCGTCCGAGCTGCCGTGCGCCTTAAACACGGGCTTCGCCGTGCCAAGCAGCGGCGCACCGCCAATGGTCTTGTAGTCCATCTGCGCGGAGAACTGCTTAATCTGCTTTCTTACAAAAAGCGCGCCAATCTTTGTCTTAAGATTTGCGAAGAACATGGATTTCATGGCGTTTTTCATAAGCGCGCCCATGCCCTCGCAGGCTTTGAGATATACGTTGCCCGTAAAGCCGTCCGTGATAAGCACGTCCACCGCGCCCAGCGGAACATCTCTGCCCTCCACATAACCGACAAAGTTTATCGAGGGAGTATTGCGCAGCAGCTTAAGCGTTTCGTGTTCAAGCTCTCTGCCCTTTTCGTCCTCAGTGCCTATGTTAAGCAGACCCACTCTGGGCTTTTCAATGCCCATTGTTTTCTGCATAAAAATGCTGCCCATTACCGCAAACTGCTGAAGCATTTCGGGACGGCACTCAAGATTTGCGCCGCCGTCAAGCACGCAGTAGCGCACGCCGCCCTGTGCGGGCATAAGCGGCACAAGCGCGGTGCGCTTAACTCCCTTAATGCGCTTGCCTATCATAGTTCCGCCCATAACTATCGCGGCGGTGCTGCCCGCGCTGATAACCGCGTCTGCCTTGCCCTCCGCAAGATATCTGAACGCCACGCCCATGGACGTGCCCGATTTTTCCTTTAATATGGAGCGCGGGTTGTCCTCCACGCGTATAACGCCCTCTGCGGGCACAAGCTCAATCCCCTCATCGGAAATCCCAAGCTGCCCCATACGGGACTTAAGCGTATCAATATCGCCCGTCACCGCAACCTCAATACCAAGCTGCTTTACCGCAAGCGCCGCGCCCTTTAACACCTCGTCAGGAGAATTATCCCCGCCAAAGCCGTCTATAACAATCTTCATAT
>CAZKXB010000104.1:0-2633 GCA_964556595.1 uncultured Ruminococcus sp.
GAGGGTGTGTCCATTTTGGAGAACTCCGCTCACCTGGGTCTGCCCGTGCCGGACAAGCTGAAGGATGTGCTGGAGCAGCTTCACAACCGAGGAGGTAACGACAATGAATCTGAATAAGCTGATTTTTACGGAAAATGCCTGCTACAAAGCAGGCAAGACCATCACGGTCAAGGCTCTCCTTGCCGCCGACACTAAGGAGGATACCGAGGATACTTCCGAGCCTGTGGTGACCTATCCCGAAAAGCTGACTTCCGGCTACTACCGTGTGCTTTCCAACGCCAAAGCCACTGCGGACAAAAATCCCGGCACGTATGTGTTCACCAACGACGGCACTGCCATCTATCCGGCCACCACTGCGGAAAGCTACCGCACCCACACGGTAGTCAAGGGGGATACCCTCTGGGATATTGCCCAGAAGTATCTCGGAAGCGGCACTCGCTACACGGAGATCGTCAAGCTGAACGGTCTGACCTCGAATGTCATCTATAGTGGCATGAAACTGAAAATCCCCAATTAATAACCAAGCCCATCTCGGAGAAATTTCTCTGGGATGGGCTTAATTTTTTGCTCTTTTTTCGTAAAACAGGGTCGCTCGTTTCCATTGCGTAGTGAGGAGAACTCTCCTCGGAATGGAGAACACTCACTATGACCAATCAACAGAAAGAGCAAATCACAGCATTGCGTTTGCAAGGATATGGATATACCACCATCGCCAATGCTGTAGGCATTTCTAAAGACAGTGTAAAGGCATACTGCCGTAGGCACGGTCTCGGTGGCAAGGTCGCGGACAACTCTCGCATTCAGCTTGAAAAAGATATGTGCCTTAATTGCGGAACACCGCTATCGCAGGCGGAAGGCAAAAAGAAAAAGAAATTCTGCTCCGATGCCTGTCGGACTGCCTGGTGGAACAGTCACCAGGACTGTGTGCACCGGAAAGCGGTCTATGAATACACCTGCGCCCACTGCGGAACGCAGTTTACTGCCTATGGCAATGCAGGACGGAAATACTGCTCACACTCTTGCTACATTGCCCATCGCTTCGGAGGGGATGGTGATGTCTGTGAATGAAGCATACCGCGCCCGGCTGGAGCAGTATCTGGCATCCATGCTCCAAGCAAAACGGATGATATCGCTGGTGTAGCCTTCGGCAAGACCAAATCTACCATCAGGATTTTGAGACCTAAGCAGATTATAGATTTCACATATATTCGCCATTCTCAAATCATTAATCAAGATTATCCTTGAAAGTGTATCGTTATTTAGGGACTTCATATCTAAATAATAATCACTCTCATCCATGATCATCTTGTTTAACTGATAATATGATCTGAAATCCAAGCCTTCAGAATAATCATATAGGTATTCTGCAATATTTACGATGAATGAAGTCTCATTGCTATCTGGTGCGTACCAAATGCTTGTTGGATCTTGCTTGAAGCGAAGAAATTGAATCCCTTCGGTTAATGCTTGATTATGAATAGAAGAAACATCACTGAAACTTGTAAATGTATTTTCATCGTGAGCATTTATTACTGGAACAGCAGAGAGAACTTGCACCCGCAAATTATTACTGAAATATATTTAAAAACATTCGTTGTATATCATCACTCCTTTGGTTTGCGGTGGATATTTTTAGATTGCTAATCAATTCTTCGAAAGAATTGGCAATAGGATTGTTTTCAGGAAACCCTTCATTATCCAGATCTTCCAGAAATATTTTCCCAGAATTAATTTCATACAAAACATTTATTTCTGAACAGGATAAATATCCTATTGGTAGGTATTGTGTAATATCACCACCATATAATTTGCTCCATTTTTTTGCAGAATTAATGAGTCCATCTTCCTGCATAAGAATTGAATCTGGCGTGTCATTGATGTATCTCACAACTGGAAATAAAACGATACACTCACTTATTTTATAATATCCAAATATACTGGGATGCCAATAGGCGTTTATATATTCGCAAATGTCCTGCGGTAACTTATAGCCCATTTCTTTTGCAAATAAGTCAAAAGATGTTTGATCTTGCCTTTCAACAAAGAATTCTCCTGCGCCAAAATGAGTTTTTAAGTCTGGGGCAACGTTTGAAAAGTTGAAAAAATTACAGCTGATGCCAGCCCCGACTAATTGTTTCTTATAAAATTGCATAGCTTTTTTCATATTACATCATTCCTTCCCAAAGAAAGCGGATATTAATCCTCTTAGAAAGTCACGGGCTGCTGATTTGCTACCATTATCTGTCAACCATTCTGTAGCATATGTTACTTTCGCATCTGGAGATAGTCTAAAAGCAACTGAGTACAGTTACAATTATTGCTATCTGTAGTTACACGAGGCTCTCTTTCTGTAAATATTGTTAACACATTTTCACCTGATATTCCTTTGCTCTTCAGGAATTCAAGCATGTTATGATACAATAGATAGTTGACAGTAGGAATAGAAAAACAACTCCCAATATGATATAATGTTAAGCACCGCCAAAACAGAGTATCAAAAAAGGGAGTTGTTCTGATGAATAGTATAGCACAAGAAGCACGGTTCTGTCAACGGGTAGTAAAATTTTCTTCGAAAAAATGTGTAGTGCTACAATAGAAGTGAGACCTTAGGGTATAGAAAAAGTGATTGAGAT
>CAZKXB010000105.1:0-2624 GCA_964556595.1 uncultured Ruminococcus sp.
ACAGTCTTAAGCAATAGTTTTTTCCCTTGACCACAAGTGCTTTTCTGATACACTCTTTACCCCCTAAAAAAAGAATCCAATAATCTAATTTTTTAACCAAATCGACACGAAAAGGTTGACTTTTTCCGCTTTGCGTGTAAAAACAGTTAAAAATGTGCGCAAAGGAATCATTCTACGTATTGTCTGTAATTTAGACAAAACTTTTTGCTTTTCATACCGATATACTCTTGACAAATCCACACTCTGTGAGTATAATAAAATTACAAATTACGATTTGTCAAATTTTGATTTGTTAAAAGGATGGTGCCATTATGTTTATAGGTAGAGCACAAGAATTAAAATTTTTGAATGACGCATATAACAGCAATCATGCAGAAATGATTGTTCTTTATGGCCGTCGTCGTGTAGGCAAGACAGAACTAATTACAAAGTTTTGTGACAAAAAACCAAATATATTTTATTCGGCTAAAGAATGTATAGATAGTGTACAATTGCAAGCGTTTTCTAATGCTATCATATCTTATGCCCCGGAACAATTTAAGTTTTTAGATACCTTCAAAAATTGGGAGCAGGCTTTTTCTGCTATGACCGAGATTGAGAGTGATAAAAAGCTAATTATTGTAATTGATGAATTTCCGTACATGGTAAAAAATAACAAGAGCATTCCGTCTATTTTGCAAAATTTGTGGGATCATGCATTGAAGAATAAAAATATTATGATTATTCTTTCTGGTAGTTCAATGAGTTTTATCGAGGATGAAATACTTGGATATAAAAATCCGCTCTACGGTAGAACGACAGGAATATATAAATTAGAGCCTTTACCGTATACGGATGCCATAAAGTTTTTCCCAAATTATTCCAATGAGGATAAAATTGTGGCATATTCCATTCTCGGAGGAATTCCGCATTATTTGCAACAGTTCGATAAGGAAAAATCCATAGAGGAAAATATTAAAAACACAATACTTCGTCGTGGTTCGATTTTATATAACGAGGTTGAGTTTTTATTGCATGAAGAATTAAGAGAGCCGTCTACCTATAATACCGTAATAGAGGCGGTTGCATTGGGAAATACAGAATACAATGCAATACTCACTAAAACTCTTATCGAGCAGAGAACGTTAAGTGTATACATTAAAAATCTTACCAATCTTGGCATTTTGAAGAAGGAAACGCCCGCTCTATCGAAAGCAAAAGAGACTGTTGGACAAAACAAAGGAATATATGTTTTGACGGATAACTTTTTCCGCTTTTGGTATGCTTTTTGTTATTCAAATATTTCTTTGCTCGAAAAGGGCTCGGTAGATCTTGTTTGGAAAATGTTTATAAAGGATAATTTGCATAATTTTGCTTCGAAAGCCTTTGAAAACGTTGCTATTGAGTATTTGTATATTGCAAACGAAAGAGGCACGCTCCCCGTTGTATTTACCGAATTCGGTAGATGGTGGGGCAAGGTTACAAAGCAAGACGAAAACGATAAAAAAGTAACCACAAGCGAAGAGATAGACGTTTTAGGTAAGGGTCAGAATGATACCTATATAATAGGCGAATGTAAATTTACAAACGCACCTTTTGATATGGGACAACTGGTAAAATTAAAATCGAAACTTAACATAAGCGGAAGCTTGTATTATTATCTGTTTTCTTTATCCGGGTTCACCGATGCCGTCAAAGAAACATCTCAAAACGAAGGTAATATTACTTTAGTCGATGTAAATCAATTACTTGCTGTTCAATAAGAATAAACAATATGAGAGAAATGCACTTCTCTCGCAATCCTAAAATTGCAGAGTTTTTGCACGAGTACAGTTATGTACAAGAATTTGGCGAAGGCGTAGATAGAATTTATAGAGAGATGTCCGATGCCGGTTTACCTAATCCAGAATATACTTTGAATTCTTTCTTGCTTACGGCAAGCATTAAAAATGCCCCTGTAAACGCCCCTGTAAAATTCAATGCCACGCAAACCCAAATACTGCAATTAATTGAAAATAATGAACGAATAAATATCTTAGAGCTTACTGAAGCACTTGGTAAAGATAGACGTACCATTACAAGAAACATAAAAGCACTGAAAGAAGCCGGTGTTATTGCTCGTATAGGTTCGGACAAAACAGGTTATTGGAAAATAATAAAATAAATACCTAAAACATAAAGGCGTCGTTGGAGAAAATCTAACGACGTTTTTCTGTTTAATAATTATTTTTGCACGTTTACCTATGATGATAAGCTTCATACCGAGGAAAGTTTTCAGAAAGGCTTAAAGACTGCTTTCCGTAACCTGTGCTACCGAAAAGGCTGGAAATACGTTGGTGTTTGGGAGCGTTCTCCCGAAAAGAAACGGCTGCATTTCCACGGGCTGTTTTATATCCCTGAAGGTGCAATTCCGGGCACAATGACCGAATGTGATAGCTATAGTTTTAATACACATAAACGGCAATTAACTATGCAAAGCGACTACTTTAACTCTCGTTTCGGGCGAAATGACTTCGCTGAAATAAATACGCAAGACGAAAAACACAAGATGGTTGCATACATAGTAAAGTACCTTGAAAAGATTGTTTATAGCAAAGGTCTACCGCAATATTTTATCTCGGATATTATGGATGATGATATTGCCT
>CAZKXB010000106.1:0-2564 GCA_964556595.1 uncultured Ruminococcus sp.
AGATAAATGTCTCTTCATCTCCGAAAATCTCACCCTTTGCCGCGTCATAGCTCGCATCAGAGGTCGATACCACGTCGTTTTCGGGACTGACTTGTACAAGTTCAGCCCGGGGGGAAGCGTAAGCAAAGCTTCTCCCTCTTGTTTTGGTTACCTTATGCATATTGACAAAAATTGGTTGGTTATTGTTCTCATCATGTGTGCTTGACGCTGCTTCCCAGCCGCGCTTGGACTCTAATCCTGCATCCCGCAGGCCTGTAACGGGAACAATTGCAAAAAGAAAGTGCAGACCTGACTTCAGCTCATCCTCTTGCTTGGGCTCTGGACTGCCGCTGACCGGAATGAAACTGATGCTGCCCGCACTTCCGCTATATCTAGGGAGAATCCCTGAATACAGCCAGTGAGAGCGTTGACACCCGATTCCGCAGTCAGTTGAATTGTCCAGATTCAGCAAGACGGAAACAAGCTAAACGCTTCCTATGTATGTGCCCCCGCAGCGCATCGGAGCCGTATCAAGCAATGGCACAGCATGCCGATGTCCTGCAAGGACACTGCAAAGATATATTTTCCCGGTTAATATCCAACCCCCTCAAGACGGTTTTTCCCTCGTAAAAAAGCAAAGGCCATACTCGGCTTGGCAAAAATCAAAGCGCAAGACGCCAGGGCATAGTGGTCTTTCCGCAATTTCAGAGCGCCCACGCGCTTGAGCGTCGTACAGAACCCGACCTGACTAAGAGCAACAAATTGAGATTACTGCGGTTCTTGGGCTGAAATATTTTGAGAATCGTGCATCTTCCGGCTCATCTGCATTATGTGTCCGCATCTATCACACGATATAGACTCCTGCAACGCTGTAGATCCAGTCGGCGTGACAGGTGAATTGCAGGAGAGAGCCGACACATAGGAGGCCAGCGCATGCAGCCGGAATGAAGTCCGGATGTCAGTATTGTATTCTAATCCAAAAAACGTAACTCAGAAAGACAAGGACTCACAATGCTGCCCCGCCTAAATGGAGCCCGCGCCACGATACGAGATGTCCTTCTTTTGTCTGCAAGTCAGCGTCACCGTCATAGATGACGCTGCACACATCCGGGCTTGACCCGGAGTACAAGCGCCATTTTCGCAGGTTTGAGAAGAAATCATCAGAATATGTCTTCCCTGATTTCACCTCGACAGCATTAGGCATTCCGTTTATGGTGTCAATGAGATCCACTTCGACTCCATTGCTGTCACGCCAAAACGAGAGTCTGGGCATTGCACCGGAATTGTACCCGCTTTTGAGGAATTCGTTGACGACGAGGTTTTCGAAAAGCTTCCCTCGCATGTAATGGTTCCTGATCATGGAACTGTCTGTAATCTCCAGTAGCGAGCAAGCCAGCCCAGTGTCATGGAAGTAAAGCTTGGGGGTCTTTACAAGCCTTTTCGAATAGTTCCTGTAATCCGGCTTCAGGAGGTAGACCACATAGCACGCTCGCAATACAGATATCCAATCTCCGGCTGCGGCGGCAGATATCCCGCACTCCGTTGCCAGCGATGACATATTGAGCATCTGGCCTATTCTTCCAGCGCAGAGACAAGTAAAGCGGATAAACCTGTCAAGGTCGGCTATTTTCTGAATGCTTCTGATATCACGCTCAACATATGTCTCAAAGTAGTTGCTGTAGTACCGCGACGGGCGTATCTTCTTGTCATAAATCCTAGGATATCCGCCTCTGAATATCTCTTCATCGGCGCTTGCCGGAATAATTCCCGCCGCCAGCATCTCCGAATGAGACAGCGGCAGCAGCCGCAGCACGGCTGTCCGTCCGGCAAGGGACTGGTCTACGGCCGAAAGCAGCGCAAGGTTCTGAGATCCAGACAGGATATACATTCCGTTCCTGCCCTCGTTGTCGGTGTGCGTCTGCAAGTATGACAGCAGGGACGGGACTCTCTGTATCTCATCTATAATTGTCCTGTCGGGATATCTCTCAAGAAACCCGCGCGGATCTTCCGAGGCAAGTTGACGCATGTCCATGTCCTCCAGCGAGACAAAGTCGTAGTCAGGAAACGCCGATTTCAGAATCGTCGTCTTGCCTGACTGCCTTGGCCCCGTCAGCGTCACTATCGGATACTCGTCTGCAGAACGGAGAAGCTCCTTTCTTATTTGCCGTTCAATCATTGTATGTAATTTAATTTTACAAACACGGATTTACATAAACCATTATGCAAATATAAGCAAACATCCGGACTGCGCAAAGTGCATTGCCCGGCACGGCCGGCACGGCCTTGTCCGAAAGTCTTGTCATAGTCAGAGCATTTTTTGCAGCGCCGCACCGTCGCGGCAGCCGTGGGCAAACATAGCCCGCCCAGCTCTCTCCAGCAGCGGATTTTGCCGACTTGGATGGAAACCTGCTCATCACCAATGATTTGTTCTCCGGTGTTGAGGTCGTGAACGGGCATCTGCTTCTCCCTGATTGTCCTGGACTTGGTCTTTTGGACAGACGCTTCGCCTGCGGCAAAACTCAATAAAAACCGATTTTTGTTTTGAAAGTCCGCAAAAGTCGCTACATTTGGGCTGGCTCTGCTGT
>CAZKXB010000107.1:0-2552 GCA_964556595.1 uncultured Ruminococcus sp.
GAGAGGACAGGTTGAGAGTGTGCGCGGAGGCCTCAAAGCACGGGCGGATGTTCATTTGCTTTGTCGCGCTGATACTTGCTTCGTATGTGCGGCATATACGGGACACCAGGGAGGAACTGCGGAGGTATTCCTCACCACGGAATCGATTCTTGAGGAGCTGCGCACCGTCCGATGCATCGAGCATGACGGCACCGCAAGTTCATCACCCGTTTGTGTAGGAATAGATAACCATCTGCGATGCTTTCGGCTTCGAGGTGCCGGAAGGCTACAGACCCACCTGCATTTTCAGGAAGTAAACCACGGGCAAGTGCGGACGTCTCGCTAAACCGCAGGTCGGGACGTTGATTTAATTGTATAAATAATTGCAAAACTCATTTGTAAGACACTTGTAATCTCCAGTATGAAGAAAGTAATAACATACGGGACATACGACCTGCTGCACCAAGGGCATATAAATCTGCTGAAGCGGGCCAAAGCGCTGGGCGATTACCTGATCGTAGGGGTTACCAACGACAACTTTGACAGGGAGCGGGGCAAGCTCAATGTCAAGAACAATGTGCTGGAGCGAGTTGAGGCAGTGAAGAAGACGGGCTTGGCGGATAAGATAATCATCGAGGACTACGTCGGTCAGAAGATAGATGACATCCAGAAGTATGATGTTGACATTTTCACCGTGGGGTCGGATTGGGAAGGGCATTTTGATTATCTCAAGGAGTACTGCGAGGTCGTTTATCTGCCGAGGACTGAAGGTATTTCTTCTACACAGTTAAGGGCTGAGCAGGACGAGGATATCCGGGTTGGTATCGTTGGCTGCGGGCGGATCGCAAGCCGCTTCCCGGGTGAGGCGGATGTGGTGAGTCAAGTGAGAATATCTGGCGCGTACGATATTGACCATGAGGCCGAGGACAAGTTCGCATCCAGATTTGGCTGCGTCCCATTCTCTTCGTTTAGCGAGCTGATAGAAGCTTCCGATGCTGTTTACATCGCAACCCCGCATCTTGAGCATTACCCTCAGGCGAAACAGGCACTTGAAAATGGCAAGCATGTCTTATGCGAGACTCCGCTCGTCCTTGACGGAAGCCAAGCAAGAGAGCTGTACGGGATTGCCGAGAAAAAGAATCTTGTGCTGCTCGAAGCCAATAAGACAGCGTTCAGCCCGGCGTTCAACCATCTCGTCACTCTTATAAAGACTGGCTTGATAGGTGATGTGGTAGATGTCGATGCATCCGAATCAAAGGTGTGGGACAATCCATCTCTCCGGGAGCTTGACCCTAACCGGGCCGGAGGAAGTTTCTATGAACTTGGTTCCTACCCTCTGCTGCCAATTATCCGCCTGTGCGGAGTGGATATCCGGAATATGAATATATACAGTCGAATGCGGAAAGGCGTTGATGTATACACAAAAGCTATTCTACGATATGACAAGGCAGTATGCAGCCTGAAGCTCGGCCTTGGCGTTAAGACCGAAGGAAACCTTGTCATCTCCGGCACAAGAGGGTATGCCTATGTCCCCGCGCCTTGGTGGAAGACTGATTACTTTGAGCTCAGATACGAGGATCAGAGCAGGAACAAGAAATATTTCTACAGCTGGGATGGAGAAGGTCTCCGATACGAGATACAGGAGTTTATAAGCATGATAGTCAATCATCGTTTTTCTTCTGCCCGTTTACGGAGAAAGGAGAGCATCAAGATGGCGGAATGCATGGAGCAGTTCACCAAACGCATCAATTTCATGGAGATATAGAGATGAAGAGAATACTTATAATCGGGGGAGCAAACGGCATAGGCCTCTCTATCGCCACGGAACTGGCTGATAGAGAGGAGACGGAGACTGTATACATATTAGACAAATCTCCTCTTGCAGAAGAAAACCGCAGACCTAAATTCAAGTCATATATTTTCGACCTCACTTCGGAAGATTTCAGCCTTCTTGACACTTTCGCGGATATAGATGGCCTGATGATAACGGCTGGATTCGGGCGTTTGGCTTTGTTTAAGGACATCCCGGAATCCATGATACCCACGTATTTCAATGTCAACACTGTCGGAGTGATACGTGTCATCAAGCACTTCTACAGCCGGTTGCTTGCAAAAGGTGACTTCCGTTGTGGCGTAATGGTCAGCATCGCCGGGTGGATGTCCTCGCCTCTCTACTCTCTCTATGGCGCCACAAAAGCGGCGTTGAAGATTTTCATAGAGAGTGTAAATGTCGAGCTGTCGAAAGCTGGGAGCACGAACAGGATACTCGATGTGTCTCCCGGCAGCATCAAAGGCACGAGTTTCAACGGCGGGGAAACGGACTTGTCTCTCACACAGTCGTTAGCAGATGAGATAATCAGCAACCTGGAAGAAGGCAAAGATTTGCTTATACCGCAATACAATGAAGTCTATCGTGAAGTCCTGGATAGATATCATGCTGATTTTAGAAAAGAGGGGCAACACAGTTATGACTATAAGGTGCAGAGGATAATGAATCATTCCAATCAGCAGTTGAACGGCTGTGATTTAAAGTTAAACCGAGGCCGCAAAGAGCCTCAAACATAGTTGAAAAT
>CAZKXB010000108.1:0-2488 GCA_964556595.1 uncultured Ruminococcus sp.
GCCGTCTCACCCATTCGGCCAGCCCCTCACGGCTGACACGGGTACGGCGGCCAATTTTGATAACGGGGAAATCCGGGCGATGCGTCAGGTCATAGACGGTTTTCGTACACACGCCCAATTGCTTGGCGGCTTCCGCCACGCTGATAGTCAATTGCTCGTTCATGTCATACCTCCATTTCAATGATCTCCGCAGGGTCTACCCCCAACGCCTTGGCAATCTTGCCAGCCGTCCGAACACTGCAAGACCCTTTAAGCAGTGCGGTGTTAATCGTTGCACGGCTCACCTCTGCCGCCTTTGCAAGTTTTTCTTGCGTCATTAGCGCAGCTCCCATCATAGATAGGATTTTTCTCGTACTTATCTTCATATTCTCACCTCCATTCAAGCATTTGCTTGAGTATATTATAATTCAAGCAAATGCTTGTGTCAAGTCTTTTTATTATCTTTTGCTTGAATTTTTGCAAGAGATAGTGTATGATAGGGTTTGAACGGAGGTGAGAATATGACGATAGGGGAAGTAATCCAGACAGCACGAAAAGAAGCTGGTTTAACACAAGTCCAGTTAGGCGATATGCTCGGTGTATCTGGTGCAATGATTGGGCAATGGGAGAACAATTTACGGAATCCAAAATCTGAAACGGTTGGAAGAATTGCCGATGCACTCGGAGAACCGTTTATGAAACGGTTTTTGCAAAACTGTGATGAATGGTCATCTATAACACAAAAACGATTAGATGCAATTCGTATGGATGATATAGAACTTTTTGAAGAAAAGTTTCAGAAGCAAATTACGGAGTTTATACATTCACCATTAGGAAGATCAATCATTGTTCTATTCTTTGATCTAAATTTTCTCGGTCAAAAGGAAGCAGAAAAGCGAATCCGGGAACTTGTGGAAATGTCAAAATTTCAACGCACAGACGCAGCGCAGAGCGGGGGCGGTATAGTTTCACCCCCAAACGACAAAAAGCCGCCAGAGGGGCAGGAAACGCCCTCAGACGGCAATAATTAAAAATCTCCCCGGGCGCTACCAACACCCGGAGAGACGATGCACAAATAATACCAGCCACTAAACTAAGCACCATTGCGCCCATTCATTCTATCACATCATGGGCGTGGTGTCAAACATGGAAAGGAGTTTTTTCGCCATGCCAAAAAGAGCAGCACAGGGAGCGGGGACGATCCGCAAAAAGACCGTAACCCGGAAAGGGAAGGAATACACCTATTGGGAAGCACGGATCACGACAGGCCGTGACCCCGGCACAGGAAAACAGATACAGCAATCTTTCTCCGGCAAGACACAAAAGGAAGTCCGGGAGAAGATGCAAGCCGCCGCCGTGGAGGTCAACACCGGCACATACATACCCCCGGCCAAAATGACCGTTGGCCAGTGGCTTGATATATGGGCGGCTGAATACCTGGGCAACCTAAAACCAGGCACGGTGCGAGTATACGCCGGTCACATCAGAAACCACATAAAGCCAGCTATGGGAGCGGTGAAGCTGTCAGACCTCCGTCCCCACGCCGTACAGGGCTTCATAAACGGCTTGGAGGGGCTTTCCCCTGCATCTATTGCCCTTGTGTATAAAGTTCTCCACGCCGCCATGAAACGGGCTGTAAGGCTCGGCTATATCCCCAAAGACCCAACAGCAGATTGCATACTGCCCAAAGCAGAACAGGCCGAAATAAAGCCGCTGGACGATGCACAGACGGCGGCACTGTTGGCCGCTGCCGTTGGATCAGATATAGAGCAGCTTATCACGGTAGCCCTGTTCACCGGCCTACGGGAAAGCGAACTGTTAGGGCTGACATGGGACAGCGTGGACATGAAAACCGGCTCGATCACTGTAGATAAACAGCTTGCATATTCCTACAACCGGAGCAAGGGCACATTCGCCACACCAAAGAACGGCAAGACAAGGACAATCACCGCCGCTGCTTCTGTCCTTGCTGCCCTGAAAAAGCAGCGGATCAGGCAACTTGAACAGCGATTGAAAGCCGGTGTGCTGTGGAATAATCCCTTGAATTTGGTCTTTACCCACGCAGACGGGAGCATCATAGAGCAATGGCAGCTAAAAGCCAGCTTTTCCCGGCTGCTGGAAGCGACGGGGCTGTCCGGCGTTCGTTTCCACGATCTCCGCCATACATTCGCCGTCAACTCCATCAGAGCCGGAGACGATATAAAGACCGTGCAGGGCAATTTAGGCCATTCATCGGCGGCGTTTACGCTGGATAGATACGGCCATTTCACGGAGAAGATGAAGCAGGACAGTGCCAGCAGAATGGAGCAATTTATCAAAGGTGTTTTGAATCTGTAAAGGGAAAACATAAGGGAAAACAGACCCGCAGAAACACCAAAAACCACGAAAAACCGCCAAATCCCTGCATTTTTAGGGGGTTTGGCGGTTATTTGCTATATAACCAATGGTTTTCAAGGGGCGGCGTGACGGGAGTCACGCCGTTTCCCGTTTTATCAGTTCTTCCAGAGGG
>CAZKXB010000109.1:0-2444 GCA_964556595.1 uncultured Ruminococcus sp.
AAAAGTGGGTTTTACGCTTTGCCGAAACGGATTATTATCTGCAAGGCGGAAGCGGATACACTGTTTGTATGAATACGATAGTTGGCGACGTAACAATCCTTCGCTTGAAGTTTGAAACGGACGGCATTACCTACAACTTGGGCGTCATAGACAACAAGCAAACGGGAAGCAAAGATCCGGTGAATGAAACGGAAATTGACGTTGAACTCAACGACCGCGGAAAGACGATTTTGTATCTCATAATGCTCATCCTTTTAATCGTTTTACTTGCTCCGATTTTGCCGTATATTTTGCAAGGTTTGGTATGGATTATTTCACTACCTTTCAAGGCAATTTCAAAGGCGAACGAACGGCATAAAAAACGAAAGAAAGAAGGCAAAAACACAAACGAAAAATCCGAGTCGGATAAGTAGTTAACAACACAAAAACGCCGATGGATTTAAGGTCTGTCGGCGTTGAATTTTAATAACGAAATTTAGGAGAATAACAATGAAAACTTTTAAGAGAATTATGGCGGTTTTACTGCTTGTAATTATAGCCTTGGGACTAAGTTATTTAGTCTACACGGCAAAGAGTTTCGGAGGTGGCTTATGAAGTGGCAAAAAAGGCTTAACATAGCACTCTCCGTATTGATAACCATAGCAATTATACTGCTCGGAGCGTTTACGTTCAGAATATCGTATATTCGCACTTTCGAGGCTTTAACTGCCTTTTTAGGTAGCCTAAAATACTATTTCTGTGTTTTATTGAACCTAAAAACGGATGGAACGCCCTCTGCCGTAAACAAGTCTGAAGTGCTTAATTGGGGCATTTTATTGCCGGACGATTTTGAGAACTTTAAGAGCAATTTTTCAGCCTTTTGGCAAGCGTTTTTCAGCAAGGAAAACTTTGCAAATTGGCTTGAACATTTGGGTGATGGATTAGGCTCTGTATCTAAGATTCTCATCATCGTTTTGCCTTGTATTTTCGTGCTTATTTTGCTCGTAAAAATGCTTTATAACAAGCCGAATACAAAGCACAATAAAGACACCGTTCCGCTCAAAATTCACAAGGCAATAACGGGTAAAACCATCGTGCCGATTAAGGCGTTTTGTAAGCAGTATTTCGAGTTCGTGAAGGAGCAAAAACGGCTGTGGATTTTATGGATAATTATGTGGGGTTTCAACCTCAATTTAGCAAGCATAATTATATCATTTTTCGCTTACTATTTTTACTTTGCCGTGTCCTTTGATATAGGCTCGCTTTACACCCAATTCGTGAAGCTATTTATAGACCTTCAGGTGGTTATAAAGTATGTTCCTATCTGGGTGCTCATACCCTTTGCTTGGCTCATATTCGACCATTGGAGAAAAGGTGTTGCTCGTAACCGTTTGCAGCATTTTGAGGCTCGGAATTGCGGGTTCATAAACGAACTTCCCATTGTGTCGATGACGTGCGGAAGTATGGGTAAGAAAAAGACTACTCTCATTACGGATATGGCTCTATCTCAAGAAGTAATGTTTAGACAAAAAGCGTTTGAACTCTTGCAGAAAAACGATATGAAGTTTCCTAACTTTCCGTGGATTTCCTTTGAAATGGAATTGCGTAAGTGTATGGAATACGGCGTTGTTTACAACCTTGCAACTATCAAAGAGTGGGTGAAACTTAAACGCTCTCGTTACGATAAGCACCACAATGACGAGTGGCAATTATACGGATATGACAGTCAGCGTTACGGACTTTATTATAACGACGGACTAAAGACGAGTTATATCTTCGACGTGCTTTCTACCTATGCGGAACTCTATTTTATCTACGTGATTCAAAGCAGTTTGATTGTATCGAACTATTCCGTCCGAACGGATAACGTTTTGGCGGACGAAGGCAATTTTCCCTTGTGGTCTACGGACTTTTTTTCAGAACACGAACGTGAATCGAGGCACGCACATATTCTTGACTTCGACGTTCTCCGTCTTGGTAAGAAGGTCATTGAGAACAACCCTAACACGGGGAGCTTTGAGTTTGGTGTGGTAATAATAAGTGAAGTGGGTAAGGAGCGCGGAAACAATCTTGAGCTTAAAGAGGTCAAGAAAACAAAAGAGGAAACCAACCAAAAGAACGACCTTTTCAACTCTTGGCTCAAAATGTGCAGACACTCCGCTACGGTTGACAATTTCCCGTTCATAAAGGTCTTTACGGATGAACAACGTCCCGAGAGCTGGGGTGCGGATGCCAGAGATCTAAGCGATATTGTCAACGTTGCAACTTCGAGTAAGCAAAGGCTCGCGCTGCCGTTTTATACTATTGAAGAAATGATAACGGAATGGCTCTTTAATTGGTTCATCTCTCTATACTACGATTTTAGGTTCAAACGTGGCGACAATACTTTGCTGGTATACGTTTTGAAAAGGATTACTTCGATACTCTATAAGAGAAATGCTCGTATTTACAACAAATACGGTTAT
>CAZKXB010000110.1:0-2383 GCA_964556595.1 uncultured Ruminococcus sp.
GCACACAACGCTCCATTATAATTGTGCAGTTTTATATTTTACTCTTGAACCTGCGATTTGTCAAGACTTCGGAGTAATTTTTTGACAACTTTTTTAATCGGTCGAATTTAAATCGGAAAAAGAAAAGTGTACTCCCCTTTCGCACGCAGGGAATGCCGCAATAAGTAAATCACACCGCAATAAAACAGCTTCTAACCGCAGAAAAACGCCAACACGAAAGAGCCGACAAAGAATCAAGAACGGGTAACCGGCTGTTAACCCCTCTGTCACCTGCGGCGACAGCCGAGCTGTGGACACTTTGTCACATAGATTGTGTGCTTTTGCCCCACTCTGATGAGGGAGCAAAAGTTCGATAAATCGGAATTTATCGAACAGATTCAGAGTCACATATGCGGTGTGTTTTGCATATTGGGGGTACAAAAAAGAACCCACCTTGCGGCAGGTTCTGAATTTACTTTTTCATCTGCTCACGCAGGTGATTTGAGAGCAGGGCGAGTGAGGATGCCATGTTCTCATTTTGAACGAGTATGCCCTCGGGAACGACAAGATGAACGGGAGCGAAATTCCAAATTGCACGCACACCGCTCTTAACAAGCAGGTCGCATATCTCCTGTGCGCTCTGAGCCGGAACGGTTATAATTCCGATATGTATATTCACCTTGCGGCAGAAGCTTTCGAGCTGAGTTATGGGAAAAATCGTCTTGTCCTGAAACTCGGTCGGTTCGTCGAGCAGATCGAATGCGGCGATTATATTAAGTCCGTATGCCTTGAATCCGCTGTAATTGAGTAACGCCTTGCCCAGACTGCCTGCGCCAACGATAACGGCATTGTCAATATCATTGTAGCCGAGGAATGCCTCAAGCTCTGCGATAAGATCCTTTACATTATAGCCGACTTTTGGCTTGCCGGAGGAGCTGACACTTGCCAGATCCTTTCGCACCTGAACATCGTTGAGTTGCAGTGCTTCGGCAATTGTGGTTGCGGAGATATTTTTAGGCGAATCCTCGGGGAGTGCCTTGATATAGCTGAGATACATCGGCAATCGCTGGAGAGTGTGCTTGGATATATTCGGAGTCATGCGGTTCACCAACCTTAAAATATACTTAACTTGAGGTTATTGTAACACATTTTCCGTCGTTGTTCAAGTGCTCCGATACGGCGTTTGAGAAACAAAAAAATCGGGGGAGCCGCCCGAGGGCGACTCCCCTTCTCACTCAAGCTCGGTTACCCGAATTGAGATTTTGTTTTTTGCTCACAGATTTAAGCAACTGTGAAAGCGGTGTTGGTAGAATCCCAGACCTGATCACCAGCGTTGTTGATGTACTTTGCTCTTGCGGTGTAATCACCTGCAGGAAGCTTAACGCTGATGGTCCAAACCTCGCCTGCATCAGTGGATGCAACAGAAACCTCTGCATCGCTGCTGCTGTAGGTTCTGGTTGCGCCGTTTGCGTAAACGATCTGAACCTTCTTGGCAGTGCCGTTGACAGTAACCTCAACAGAGTTGCTGCTTGCGGTAACGCCGGTTACGCTGACAACAGTTTCAGCCTTGGCATCGAAGGCAACGGTTGCGCTGTAATAATCGCCCCACTCGCCATCATGCTTAGATCTGATGCCGTAATCGCCTTCTGCAAGACCAACGTTTACAGTCCAAATCTCATAAGCGATATTGGTGCTGCTTGCGTAAACCTCATTGCCCTGATCGTCATAAGACTTGATGGTAACATTGGAATCATATCTTGCGTAGGTTCTTGTGCTACCGTCATTTGCCTTGAACTGAATCTTCTCGGCCTTGCCGGAAACCTTGACGGAGTAATCCTGCTTTCCGCCGTAGTTCGGAGTTGAATATTCAAAGTCAATAACGCTACCGGGAGTGCCGGCGGTCTGCTTGTCATAAGCAACAGTGAAGGAACGGGTCTCAGTCTCCCAAACCTTGTCGAACTTAGCCTTAGCGGTGTAATTACCCTCGGGCAGGTTAACATTGATTGTCCAAAGCTCGCCGCCATCAATCTTCTCAATCTTCAGAATACCGACCGCATTAGCGTCACTTATCATGGAGGTGTTTCTATCAAATGTGCGGGTCGTGCCATCGGAAATCTGAATCTTGGTGGGCTCGCCCTTAACCTTAACAACATACTGATGCATGCCGCCGTAGTTGGGCTCTTCAGCCTTAACGGAGATGACGGAGGAGTTGTTAGCAACAAGGACTGCCTCAAAGACTACATCCTCAAGGCCCATGATGCCGACTTCCTTATCCCAACCTGTGAAGTTGAATCCGTCAACAGTGGGAGCCTTGGGAGCGACGATCTGCTCGCCGACCTTGTAGTACTCCTCGGAAACAGCGGAGCCGTTGACCATGAAGGTTGCCTTGTAGGACATGAGCTCG
>CAZKXB010000111.1:0-2338 GCA_964556595.1 uncultured Ruminococcus sp.
CTTACTACAAGTTAGTCGACAACGAAACTGATGTTGTGTTTAATTTGGAGAGTGTGTATAAAGCTGTCCTGTCCCAGATGGAACCTGTAGATATTTCAGGTGACAAAGAAGCCAAAGGGTCTCTGCGAATTTTGAAATCTGCCCTTACGGAAAACCTCGTTTCAAACCTCTCAGCACGCAACAATGCAGTATCTGCGGTTGACGCAGATGCTTTAAGACATTATGCAGATAGGGTTGCTGTTTTCCATCAGTTGGAACCTAAAGTTTATCTCGCGGCAACGGCTACTGAGCCTGTTATCAACCTTGATACTCTTTGCCAAGAATGGATGGAAAAAGACAACCAAGAATTCATACTTGCTTGTCTGGATTTTATGAAAATGCATGGATTGTTCACAGATAGTTCCCTTGAAACCCTCCAAAGCAAAGAACAGTGTGCAACATTATTCCGCCATAATTCTCTGAATGGTATTCTCTTATGCGTAAATCCCGAACAAGCTGAGGATGAGCAACGCAAGGATACTAATGGAAACGCCCGTTACTACTCCGAGAAATATCTAATTGACAACAACGAATATTTTGTTTCCTCCGAATGGAGACCTGATCGCGAAGATGCGAGAAAGCCGTTAATTGACTGGATTTTTGCTATGCTGCAGGAAATCAAATTCAGCACTGGCTATCAAAGCGATTTTCCTCGTAACCGCATTCTTTTCGGTGCCCCTGGCACTGGTAAGAGTTTCACTCTGAACCATGAAAAGGATGCATTGCTTGCGGATGGCGGCGAATACGAGCGCGTGACCTTCCACCCGGACTACTCCTACGCTAATTTTGTCGGTACATACAAGCCGGTGCCCTGCAAGGACAGCGATGGCAAGGACGCCATTACTTATTCCTATGTACCCGGTCCGTTCATGCGCACCTATGTGAAAGCCCTCCAGAACAGCAGAACTGATGTCCCCAAGCCTTTCCTGCTTGTGATTGAGGAAATCAATCGCGCCAATGTTGCTGCCGTGTTCGGTGACGTATTCCAGTTGCTTGACCGTGGTGATGACGAGGTCAGCGAATATCCGATCCAAGCATCCGAGGACATCAAAAAGTATCTGGCAGGAGAACTCGGCGGCAATCCCGACGATTACGCTGAAATCCGCATCCCAGACAATATGTTCATCTGGGCTACCATGAACAGTGCTGACCAGGGTGTATTCCCGATGGATACTGCTTTTAAGCGCAGATGGGACTTTACCTATTTGGGCATCGATGACAGCGAAGCCGGAATCGTTGGCAAAAAGGTTATCCTCGGACAAGGCGAATACCGCCGTGTTGTGGAGTGGAATACGCTCCGCAAAGCCATCAACAATGAACTGCTCACTTATAAAGTGAACGAGGATAAGCTGATGGGTCCGTATTTCATTTCCAAGAAGAATCTGCCGGAGGGCGAAATGATTGACCCTGCCGTATTCACTCGTATCTTTAAGAACAAGGTCATTATGTACCTGTTTGATGATGCCGCAAAACAGAAGCGCATTACTCTGTTCGGTGGCTGCGATGAAAAATCCAAAAACCAGTATTCCAAGATTTGCAGAGAATTTGATACCAAGGGTGTGTATATCTTCTGTGACGGAATCAGCGGTCAGTTTATTGATAATGTCCCAGAGGGTGATGGAGAATGATTTCAGTATTTTTACGAGAACAAAAACGCTATACCCAGGAAGACCTGGTTAAAGAGTTTCATTGCTCTGAGGAAAAGACTGTCCGCATTCTGAAGCGGCTGAAAGAATATGGCGTGCTGAAGGCTGTAAAAGCAAATGACGCCCAAAAGGATCTTACCGATCTGGTGGATGAGGACATCGAAATCGCTGATGTTGAGGTTGGCGAAAACGAATATCTGTATGTGTTCACTTTTGTGGGTGTTATTACAATTGAGGGTCGTGTGCTGAAATGCTATCCGAAATATCTGCTTGATGCCACGGCCCCCAAAGCAGAGCTGAAACAAGTGCTGAAGGTGCTGGAGAAGTACAATTCCAAGGAACAGATTATTCGTATGTACAATGATACGAGTGACAGTAGCGCATTTAATATGTTGGCTGTTATGCTGTTCCTTCTCCAGGATTATTTCGAGTATGGTGCCTATACCAACACACAAGATATCATTGAGTCCAACGGGTCCGGTGACATTCTTTGGGATAAGACCATCAACGAAACATTCACCCTCTTAAGCAACAACCGACCATATTACCCGGAATTGCTGACCATGAAGCGTGTGAATGACGATTTCGATTTCTTCAAGCGCCTGCATGAGTGTATCCTCACCCGTTGCACGGAGGAATTGCGAGATGCCGAT
>CAZKXB010000112.1:0-2111 GCA_964556595.1 uncultured Ruminococcus sp.
CACTCCACCACAGGTCTCGGCCCTGTAACGCTGCAAAAGGCTGTTGAGGCAGGCGCAGATGTCATCGACACCGCTATCTCCTGCTTCTCAAACGGCACTTCTCAGCCGCCCACAGAGACCATGGCTTATATCCTCAAGAACGAGGGTTACGATGTAGCACTTGATATGGACAGCCTCAAGAAGATAAACGATTTCTTCAAGCCCGTTCGTGCAAAGGCTCTTGAGAGCGGTCTGCTCAACCCCGTTGTGCTCACCACCCAGACCGATGCACTCAACTATCAGATTCCCGGCGGAATGCTCTCGAACCTTGTCGCTCAGCTCACCGCTCAGAACAAGCTTGATAAGCTCGACGAAGTTCTTGCAGAGACTCCCAGAGTCCGTGAGGATCTCGGCTATCCTCCGCTTGTCACCCCGATGAGCCAGATGGTCGGCGTTCAGGCTACCGCCAATGTTCTCGCAGGCGAGAGATACAAGAATATCTCCAAGGAAGTCAAGAACTACATTAAGGGCGAGTACGGAAAGGCTCCCGGCAAAATAAACGAAGATCTTCAGAAGAAGGTTCTCGGCGACGAAGAGCCTGTCACCTGCCGCTATGCCGATCTGCTCGAGCCCGGTCTGCCTGCCGCAAGAGAAGAGCTCGGCGACAGAGCCACCTGCGATGAGGATGTACTTTCCTATATTGCTTTCCCGACTCAGGCCGAGGCATTCTTCGACAAGAGAGACGAGAAAAAGAGAAACACATTCACATATAAGATCGAGAAGCTCGGCTGAGCTGCGCAGAAAGGATTGGTCTTGTAAATGTTCGACAATTTTGATATGAATATGCCCCTGGGCGAAAAGCTTGTGTTCGCCCTCGAGGTTTCACTCTTCGGAATACTCATGGTGTTCGCACTGCTCATCATTCTTGCTCTTTGCATAAAAATCGTCTCCGCCATAGTAAGATTCGGCGAGAGCACCGCTGCAAAGAAAAAGAGCAAGGGCAGCAACACCGATGCCGTACAGGCCGACGCACCCGTTGCCACCCCCTTGCCCGGCACACAGTCTCAGGGCTCGCTCGTACTTGAGGGTGTTGACGAGCCTACTGCCGCCGTAATTATGGCTATTGTCAGCGACGAGAGCGGCATTCCGCTCAACAGACTGCTGTTCAAATCCATTAAAGTAAAAGACTGACACCCGTCATCACCTGAAAGGAACGGTTTTAGCTATGAAATATGTTGTTACACTCAACGGTAAAAATTACGAGGTAGAGGTCGAGGAGACCGAAGCCGTTATCACCTCGGTCAGCGATGCTGCTCCTGTTGCAGCACCCGTTGCCGCTCCTGTTGCAGCTCCTGCTCCGGCAGCAGCCGCACCCACTGTCGCAGCAGAGGGTCAGAAGGTTCTCTCTCCCATGCCCGGCACAATTCTCAGCGTAAATGTTTCCGTCGGATCTCCTGTTAAAGCAGGCGACATTCTCCTCATTCTTGAGGCTATGAAGATGGAAAACGAAATAGTCGCTCCCTGCGACGGCACTGTTAAGCAGCTCACTGTACAGAAGAGCTCGACCGTTGCTACGGATGAGCTTCTTGCCGTAGTCGGTTAAGGGGGACATCAAATGGACATACTCGCAATTCTTGAAGGCTTCTGGGAGAGCTCGGGTCTCGCCGTGCTCACCTGGAGAGAGGGCGTAATGATCCTCGTATCATTCGTTCTTCTGTATCTCGCTATTGCGAAGAAGTTTGAGCCGCTGCTCCTTCTTCCCATAGCATTCGGTATACTTCTTGCAAACCTTCCCGGCGCTGGTCTCATGGATGACCCGACCGGAATCATTGACCCCCTGAGTACAACTATACGGGAGGGCGCACATTGGTACGACATCGGAATACTCCGTTTGATTTATGCCGGCGTTAAGAGCAGTATCTTCCCGTGCCTGATATTCATGGGTGTCGGTGCAATGACCGACTTCGGCCCCCTGCTCGCAAACCCGATGAGCCTGCTCCTCGGTGCAGCCGCACAGCTCGGTATCTATGTTGCATTCACAATCGCTATTCTGCTCGGCTTTACTCCTCAGGAGGCAGCCGCAATCGGCATAATCGGCGGTGCAGACGGCCCGACAGCTATCTTCCTTGCAA
>CAZKXB010000113.1:0-2106 GCA_964556595.1 uncultured Ruminococcus sp.
ACGCTGTCGAGAGAGCCGATGCTCTGCTGTACGCCATTGAGAGCTGCTACCTGACCTTCGACATCCTGCCCGATGAGATGGAGAGGGCGAACAGGGGAGTACAGACATTCTACGCACTCTGGGACGCTGTGCAGTCGGCGAGAGAAGCACTGGACAAGCTGGAAGGAGACCGGAAAGTGGTTGATGTGATCTACGCCGTAAATGCTATCCGCCGGCGTGACGAAGAAGGCACCTTGACAGAAGAAGATTGACCTTGCACCACGGCCGGGGGAGCGACATTCCCCCGGCTTTTTTATGCCGGCATATTGACTTCTTGCATAGCATAAAGTATAATACAGTTGAAGTTAAACATACTACACATGAACGATGAAAGGAGTTTTATTATGGCAACATCTGTTATGCAATTCCGTGTGGACGACGAACTGAAGGCTCAGGCCAGCGCCGTGTGCGAAAACCTCGGTATCGACCTTCCGACTGCCCTGAGAGTATTCATGAAAAGAACGGTGATTGCAAACGGCATCCCGTTCAGCATGACACTTCCCAAGAGCGATTACAAATCCGACCGAGCTGTTAGAGCCATGTATGCGGCCAGCGAGCAGGCGAGGAAGAATGGCACTGCCGATATGACACTGGAAGAAATCAACGCCGAGATTGCCGCTGCAAGAGCTGATATGGCTGCAAGAAACAAGGCTGAACAGGCCGCTCAGGGCGGTGCTGAAGCGTGAGGTACTATGTAACCATCGACACGAATGTACTCGTGTCGGCTCTGTTCAGCGCAAGCTCTGTCCCTGGCAGAATTGTTGAGGAAGCGATGCGAGGGAGCATCATCCCGCTATACAACGACGAGATCCTGGCTGAATACGATGAGGTTCTTCACAGACAGAAGTTTCGGTTTGACCGGGACATCATTAAGTTGACGATTGACACCATCATCCGCAGAGGCGTTGCGGTCGACGCAGGACCGGTCGAGGATGTTCTTCCTGACCCGAAGGATGTGGTTTTCTATGAGGTCACAATGGAGAAGCGCAAGACCGATGACGCTTACCTTGTCACCGGAAATCTGAAGCATTTTCCACAGATGCACTTCGTAGTGACACCACGAGAAATGCTGGACATCATCCACGATGATTTGATACAGCCGGAAGAAGACGAAGAAACTTGAAAACAGGGCGCAGTGGTCTTGGCCTGCGTTATGTTGAACAAGATCGTACACCCGGCTTGAAAAAGGAGGTACGTCACATGGGAAAACCCTCAACATTGTCAAGGGATATCCCAAACACCATAACACTTGCCGCAATGAAAGAAGCTGAAGAAATGGAGCGCTATCCAGAGCGGTATAAGAGCTATAACAGCATGGATGAATTGATGAAGGATCTGGATGCGTGGGACCCGGACTACACCAAATTGACTTCCGAAGAAAAGAGAAGTGTCGAGGCTGCTGAAAACAGCGGCTTTGTCAACGACAGCGATATTGATTGGTCTAAAATTGGACACTGATAGGAGAGAAACAAATGCCCACAATCTGTATGTTTCGTGGTATTAAAATCTATATCAACTGGAGGGAACACCAGCTGCCTCACTTCCATGCGAAATATGGCGGCGAGGAAGTGGTCGTTTCCATCAACGACCTCGAAGTAATCGAGGGTGCAATTCCGAGCAAGCAGTTAAAAATGCTTCTCGGCTGGGCGGCATTTCATCAGGAGGAACTGATTGAAAACTGGAAGCTTGCAGAACAGCAGCAGGAGTTATTTGCGATTGAACCCCTGAAGTGAGGAGGGATTTGATGTTTGTTGTTGACGGTATCGCTTATGCGGATGATGAGTACGGGAAGAAAGTGAAAAGCTATCTGGACAAGGGACTTGATCGTGAAACTGCGGAGTATTTTGCCAGCGGGCGAAAGCGCATCATGTCAGTAACCCCAAACGATGATTTTTCCTTGGACCTGCACTTTGACAATGGAGAGGTGCGGAGACTGGACTGCAAACCGATGCTGGAAGTTGGTTCCATGTTTGCACCGTTCCGGGAAATCTCAAACTTTAGGCGAGTGTACTTGGATGATTGCCATTGTGTTTCGTGGGATATTGACCCCAATGTAGACAGCAACGA
>CAZKXB010000114.1:0-2080 GCA_964556595.1 uncultured Ruminococcus sp.
TTTTAAATATGACATACACATCAGAGAAATCTAAAAAAATTGCATTAGCAAGATTAGATTTAATCCACAAATGGATTGAATTTAGAAAGAAATCAACAAATAAACTTCAAGCAGATTATGATTTTGTAAAATTACATAACACCTCAAATTCTCATTTGTTTGAAATTTTAGGAAAAATATCACGTGGAAGTTTACATCGTTGGTATGCGATGTTAAACGGAGCAGAAGATTACACAAAGCTTTTACCGCAGTATAAATATTCTAAAGTAGATGAATATAGAACTGTTTTAGCCGATGAAGAGATTAGAATATTTATGGGTTTGCTTCTGCACCCAAACCGAATTTCAATAGGCAAGGCAACGGCTTTAACCAAGTATAAGTTAAAAGAAAAAGGACAAAGTTTTGTACCCGCAGATATTACTTTTAGAAGATATGCGAAATGGTTTAAAGACAACAATTATGACAAATGGATTTTAGCACGTGACGGCGAAAAAGCATTATCTGACAAAGTTGAACCATATATAAAACGAGATGCTTCGCTATTGGAAGTTGGAGATATTCTTGTAGCTGACGGGCATAAACTGGCGTTTCAAGTGATAAACCCTTTTACAGGTAAACCTACAAGAGCTACTTTAGTTGGATTTTTAGATTGGAAATCAACTGCATTAGTTGGTTACGAGATTATGCTTGAAGAAAATACTCAGTGTATTGCTTCAGCATTAAGAAATGCAATTATTAATCTTGATATGATACCGAAAGTTGTGTATCAGGATAATGGCAGAGCATTTCGGGCAAAATATTTTACAGACGATAAGGGGTTCACGGAATTAGGATTTCAGGGATTATATGCAAAACTCGGAATAGAAACAGTTTTTGCAAGACAATATAATGCAAGAGCAAAAGTTATTGAGAGATTTTTTAAAGAATTTCAGGAAGGGTTTGAAAAATTGCTGCCAAGTTATATTGGATCTTCCATAAATAATAAACCAGCTTATATGATGCGTAATGAAAAATTGCACAAGAATTGGCATAGCGGATATATCCCGACAATTGAAGAAACAATAAAAATGATTGATATGTGGTTGAGTTTTAAGAATTCTCAACCTTGCTCAAATGCTCCGGATAAAACGATTGCCGAAGTTTTAGCAGAACGAAAAACTCAAAATCTTGATATAAATACTCTTGACGATTTAATGCTCGCAACTGAAATTAAAACCATTCAGCGAAACGGCATCAGGTTTTTGAATTGTGATTATTTTGATGAAAGATTATACGGATTTAAGAGTAAAGTGCTAATTAAATACAATATCTTTGACCTAACAAGTATCAAAGTATTTACCATAAAAGGTGAATATTTATGTACGGCAGAAAGAGTAACAGAAACTCATCCAATGGCAAAAATTTTAGGTGATGTGAAAGATTTTGAGGATTACAAACAGAAAATTGTTAAACAACAACAGTTGCGAAAGAAAACACTTAACTCTGTAAAACAATATTTCAGTAATGAGGAAGTTAAGTTTATCGAGCAAAAAATAGATGAAGCAAAAGAAATTGAATTCAAACCTCATTCAAATACCCTTCAAACCCTGTTCAAAAATAATTCAGAAAAATATGAATATCTAATAGCGAATGACCCAAATAATTCTTGGATAACAGAATTTAAAAATACAAAGGAGTATAAATTGCTTTATGAATAAGATTTTTGTAAAAACTCAGAATGTGAAAAATTTTATCGGACTTGTTGAAAATTTGCAAAATAAACCGAAAAACATTCCGAAAATGGGACTTGTGTATGGAGAGCCAGGACTTGGTAAATCACAAACTGCTTTGTGGCTTGCCTGTAAGTATGATGCAATATATTTAAGAGCAACGAACTTAATGACAAGTCGTTGGCTTTTAGAAGAATTAATCAAAGAACTTGACGAAATTCCAAGATTTTTGACTTCGGATAATTTCAATTTAATAGTTAAAAAATTAAAACAAGAATCGAAGATAATTTTTATTGATGAAATTGATTATTTGATGAATAACTATAAAACTATTGAAACTCTACGAGATATTCATGACGAAACTGACTGCC
>CAZKXB010000115.1:0-1797 GCA_964556595.1 uncultured Ruminococcus sp.
TTTTCGCCGATTTCCCGCCGCCCCACAACTATGCCGTCATATGTATAAAGCATAACGCACCTCGCTTTAATCTAAAGCTTTTTCATCTGCCGCAAGCCGCCGCAAAATCAATCTCCATCGTCTGTGAATATTCGATTTCATCAAGAATTTTCTGTATTTCGGCGCGCTCCAATCCGTCTGCATTTTTCAGCCTATCATCATACTGTGTAAACAGCGGTCTTACGCAGCGGAAAACAAGCGGCATAGCGGCAATTTCCTCCTCGGAAAAGCAATAAACCATGCTCGCCGCTTTAAGCGCCGTCAGAATTGTTTCGGCGTTTTTATCATGGTCAAACTCGCGGAACAGGTAATTTACAAGCGTATCCTTTCCGCAAAGGTTGAAATCAAACACACCGACAAGCGCGCCGTTATCGTCCACAAGAATATTTGTGGGATTAACGTCAGCCTGAAATACCGAGGTAGGCAGAGCGCTATAAAGCTTTTCAAGCTGTGCGCGGTTGTCAAGCCAGCGCCGCCATATACGCTCAGTCTGCGCGCTGAACTCCTGCGGCAGCTTATCAGCATAGCTTTTCCACAAAAGCGCTTCTTCTAGCACTTCGTCCGTTTTGTCGCTTTCGCAAAAACGCTCAAACAAACAGTAGCCCGATGGGTATTCCGTAAAATCAAGCCGCAGTGCGGCAATCTTCGCCATCATCATTGCGGCGGCTTTTGTATTCTCCACAGAAAGGCAGTCGTCCTTGCAGCTCGGATATGCCGCAAATTCCTCAACATAAGCGGTGCAGTGGCGACCCTTGTATTCCACAGTGGGAAAGCCGCCGTCCTTTGCGGAAATAATCGCGGGCGCGTAATAGCCAAGATTTCGGTGTTCCTGCGCACAACGCTGCCACGCGGTTATCCGCCCAGCGAATGTAAAATCATTATCCGCAAGCTTAAGCACATATTTTCCGCCATCACTCCACTGCGCTATGACAGCCTCGCGGAAGTCATTTTCGCCGCGGCTTGAGTTTATTGTCTCGAAAGACTTTGGCATTTCGTCAAAGAAAAGCGCAAATATACTCTCAAGTTCAAGTCGTTCCGTCATTCGTCCGCAAGCCCCATGTCGCTGATGAATCGCTCGCGGTTGCGCCAGTCCTCCTTGACCTTTACAAAGCATTGCAGATTTACCTGCGCGTCAAGCAATTCTTCCATATCCTTTCGCGCAAGGGAGCCGATAGTTTTCAGCTTTTCGCCGCCCTTGCCGATAATCATTCCCTTGTGGCTGTCCTTTTCGCAGATTATAACCACGCCTATGTCGATAAGCTCGCGCCCGTTTTTCTCGCGGGTTTTGAAGCTTTCAACGTCCACCGCAACGCCGTGAGGGATTTCCTCCTGCATAGTCCACAGCACCTTTTCGCGCACTATTTCCGCGCACATAAAGCGCTCGGTGCGGTCTGTCGCGATATCATCGGGGAAGAAATGCTCGCCCTCAACCGCGTATTTCTCCAGTATCGGCAGGATTTTGTCGGTGTTTACGCGGTTTTTTACGCTTATTGGAATTATCTCCGCAAAATCGTAAAGCTCGCTGTACTGCTGAATTATGCCCAGAACCTCGCTTTTGGATTTAAGCAGGTCTATTTTATTAAGCAGCAGAATTACCTCTGTGCCATGCGAAGCAAAGCTTCTTATCAAGTCCTGCTCGATAGAGGAAAGCTTTTTGGTAACGTCCGCCATAAGAATGGCGCAGTCCACATCATCAACGCTTGTGCGGATAGACTTCACCATATGCTCCGAAAGCTTGGTTTTCGGCTTGTGCATTCC
>CAZKXB010000116.1:0-1777 GCA_964556595.1 uncultured Ruminococcus sp.
AAAACGTAGATAAATCAGTTTTGCCTTCAAAAATCAATCCTGTGCGAGTATTTCCGCCACCTTTACCGCTTTTAATCATTTGTTTTCTCCTATCATATCAAATCAACGATTATTTTATCGTTAAACATTTTCCATTTTGCTTTTTTGCAGGTGAATGCTCCGTCATTTGTTAGCAATCCAAACTGTTTATAGAAATTTGTAATTCCACCAAAATATCGATGTGTTTTGTCGATATTAAGTTGCTTTTCAACTCCATTGAATACAACACTGAACTTTTCCTTGTCCAAAGGGAGTTCATTTTTTATAACTTGTGGAATTATTAAGATTCGTGCCCTTATATCATTTTTTGTTATTACTCGTTCAACTAAGTATCCTGATTCCGAAACCACATAATCGCTCGCCACCCGTGAACTTTGAGTTAACTCAATGATATCATTTTTTGAAAAAACAGGTTTATAATTGAATCCAATGCCATGTTCAATACAATACTGAATAAGCTGTGTCCCATCAATGGTAATAACTGGCATATTGGGATTATCATTTGCTTCCTCTAAGGCCGCCTTAGTAAAAGTAGAGGTAGTGATGAACACATTTATATAATTACTGCTCAGAACATTTCCGTTTTTGTCGCGTTTGGTGGTCCCTTTTAGATCGCGGACTTCTTTTGGCTGTACTTTATTGTTGCGAGCATAGCGTTTGGCTTGGACATAGTAATTAATTGTATCTGTACCATTTTTAATATCAAGCCCCGTCTTAGTGCAAGTTAAATCAATCCCTTTATCGCCGATATATTGGGTTGTAACTACTTCTTCAAACCCCAGTGCGCTTAAAAAAGAATTGAGAAACACTTCAAATTCACGCCCCGTAGGAAAGCATGAATACAACTCGTCAATATATTGTTCAATCTCTTCTTTGCTAAGTTCAAGAATAGTCATATTCATATTCGCCCCTCAATTACAAATAAGCAATTCGTTTATCTTTCCGCGCTTGTCGCCTTTGCTATTAATTGCTCGACTTGCTTCCACACGGTTGATTGTATAGTTTCTATATAACTCGTCAAAGAAATCGTCTTCTTCGTTGACATTTTTCGGATCCGAATTGCTTAAAACGATTTTTGCACCAGACAAATTTATTTCGTCAATAAATCTTGCAAGCCTTATTTGTTCGTTATCGTCAAAGACATCACTGTTATAAGAGGTAAAGCCCGAAGTTTCAGAAATAGGGCGATACGGCGGATCGAGATAGACGAAAGTATCTCTATCTATAAAATCTTTAGACAGAGAATAATCGCCACAAACAATTGTTACGTTTTGCAATGCTTCGTGAATGTTATGTAAGTTTTCATCATCACAAATAGTAGGATTCTTATAAGCACCCATAGGAACGTTGAATTGTCCTTTTTTATTTACGCGATAAAGACCGTTGAAACAAGTTTTATTTAGGAAAATAAATTGTGCAGCCTTGTCCGTAGCGGTTTCGTCCGACAAAACTGTTGCGTTAAATCTTTCACGAACGGTATAATAAAAATACTTTCTGCCATTTTCGTCCATTGGCAAAAATAACATTTGCATTTCGTTCAACTTAGATATTAAATTTTCAACGTCGTTTTTTACAACTTGGTAGGCATTTATAAGTTCGGCGTTAATGTCGCTTATATAAAGTTCTTCAAAATCATATTTCGACAAAATGCTAAAAAACAATGCTCCACCGCCAACCATAGGCTCGGCATATTTGGTTAATACTTTTTCTCCGTCGGACGGGAGCATTTTTTCGATTT
>CAZKXB010000117.1:0-1751 GCA_964556595.1 uncultured Ruminococcus sp.
GGCTTTGAATATAAAGCCCCAATCTATCTCTAACAATTATATAGCAAAAAATCATAAATTACAATGTAACTGTAAAAAAATTTAAAAATATGTGCAATTTGCCGCCTGGCGAAAAAATTTTCACTCATACCACCTCAAAAAACTCGAAGAGAGCATCCGAAAAAGAAAAAGTTGAAAAAAATTTAAATTAAAGGTTGATTTTTGAACGCCTTTGTGATAATATACTATGGCAATCAGATGCGCTGCTAGCTCAGTCGGATAGAGTGTTTGGCTACGAACCAAAAGGTCAGGGGTTCGAATCCCTTGCAGCGCGCCAAGAACAGAAGTGACACCGTAGGTGTTGCTTCTGTTCTTTTTTTATTTCAAGGGCTACGAACCCTGAGAGGGTGAGCAGCGTTAAGAAAACAGTCCGGTGGACTGTTTTTAGCTGCGAAGTGTGAGGCGGGTACTGCTGCGAAGCAGCGGTCGCCGAGCACGCAAGGCGGCGAAGCCGCCTGTATCCCTTGCAGCGCACCAAGAACAGAAGTGACACCGCAGGTGTTGCTTCTGTTCTTTTTTTATTTCAAGGGATTCGAACCCTGAGAGGGTGAGCAGCGTGCAAGTAAAGACCTCCTCTTTCAACACGGCAAAAGCGGTCTTTGCAATTATATCATCGGTACGGGCAGCATGAATTTGCTGTCCGCTTTTCTTTTTGCTTACAACAAGGGGCGTGTTAGTGCAAAGTCCGTTTTATTGGACACTGGCTGTTGTATAATGGTGACAGAAAGCAAGAGGAGTTCTCAAAGGAGGAACACAAAATGTCATTTAAAATCGGATTTACAGCGGAGCACCCCGAAAAAAGAACGGAACAAGCCGAGTATGAAGCACCGCCTGCTCAGAATAGACCGTGCAGGTCGGTGGTGCAGGTGTACTTTGAAAAACGCAATATGACCCTTGCGTATTACAATGACAAATTTGATCTTAACTGCGGCGACCTTGTCTATGTGGACGGCAAGCTTGAGGGGATGCGAGGAAGAGTTACCGATGTCAATTATAACTTCAAGATAAAGCTCTCCGATTACAAGCGTGTTATCGCCGTGGCTGATACAACGGTCAGGGGCAAATTCTATATGGCAGACAGTCATTTTGTGACATTCGACAGGACTGTTCTGCCGGCTCAAAAGGTTGTCACATGGTTCAAAGCACCTGCAAACGAAGATGATGAATTTGTCTGCGGCGGTGACGGCGATTCATTTTATCTTGAGAACCTCGGCGGCATGAAGGTGAGCAGAGCAATAGCGGATAGAGGATACGATTACTATACCGAGAACAGGGTCAGATATATCAGCATCGATGGCAAAAAGGGTTATGCGATAGTGGAGGGCAGCGAAAACTACGAGGTGGAGTTTGAATATGACAGTGGCAAGATAAGCGGCCTTGTGTGCTCCTGCTTTTGCGGCGGTAACTGCAAGCACGAGGTTGCCGCAATGATGCAGCTTAAAGAAACACTCGAGCTGATAGAAGAGAACTACGCCGATGAATATGAACGCACAGGGTACTTTGCCGCAGTGAATAAGGGAACGTTGTTTGCTTTCGCCGTTGACGGCAAGCAGACCGGCAGCTTTACGCTGTGAACAAAATACAATACCGCCCGTCTCGATTGTTCTTGATTGACGGACGGTATAATGCTATAATGTCCTCGAAGACTTTACGGCTCTTGCCGTTTTATAAATTCAAGGGAGGACTACAATGAAAATTACATTTATGGGTGC
>CAZKXB010000118.1:0-1735 GCA_964556595.1 uncultured Ruminococcus sp.
TGATAGCAGTAAAAAACGCAACTTGACGCATTTCTCCTTTTTGTTTATTCATGGGAAGTTTGCACTTATAATCATTACAACGATGAATGGGAAGCAACTCTTCAAAGGCTTCTTTTGCCTCACGTGCATTCATCAAATTATGCTGAACCACACGGTTGAGCAAATCGGCACGCATGTCAAAATACAGCTTTGCCATCTCAATAGTATTATAATCCACAACAATACCATTTTGGGACAGAAGAGAGTCAATCTCATCTATAGTGTAGGTGCGAACAACACCCTGACCCCTGACTGTGTAGCCCAATGTTTCTGAAACATATTTAATCATCGCCCAAAAGGCCATGGGCATGTGTCTGAACTCTGGAAAAGCTTGCATGGTTACTCTACCTCCTCAAAAAACTCAGATAAAGTCTTATTCAGCGAAATAGCTATCCGTTCAATGTTCTCCAAAGACAGGTTGCGTTTGCCAAGTTCAATATCACTGATATATGTACGATGCAGGCTACAGCGATCTGCAAGTTCCTCTTGTGAAATACCCTGTTCAAGGCGTACTTTTCGGACAGCTTGACCGTAACGTATTAAAATATTCTCTTGCATTACTTGACACCTCCTGCCGAATTTATTATAATGTCAATGCAGACTTTCCGTCTACAGACTATGAGTTACAAATCGAGGTAATGGAATGGTTCCCGCACTTTTGAAATGGATAGGAAACAAACAGAGATTTGCAAATACAATTGTATCTTATATGCCAAGTTCATTCAATAACTACTATGAGCCATTCCTTGGAAGTGGGGCGGTCCTTGCTGAATTACTCATGCAGGATGCCACACGCCTTTTTCCTCATTTTAATCACGCATATGGTAGTGATGTTCTTCCGTTTTTGATCGATATATTCAGGTTGGTTAAGGATAATCCTTCGGAGATTATTGATTACTACGCCAAAGAAATTTCTGCATATTACGATAATCCAGAAGTTCGGTATGAGATTATAAAAGACCGGTTCAATCAAAACCATAATGCTTTTGATTTTTGCTTGCTGTCAAGAACATGCTATTCTGGTGTTATTCGTTTCCGAAAAGCTGATGGATATATGAGCACACCCAGAGGCCCACACAAGCCAATTAGTCCATCCGCATTTGAGGAAAGAGTAAAATTGTGGTCAGAGTTAGTGCAGAAAGCGGATTTCAATGTTGATAGCTTTGAAGTAGCTATGTCAAAGCCTCAAAGTGGAGACTTAGTTTATTGTGATCCCCCATATACACATAGTCAAGGCATTATCTATGGAGCACAATCATTCAACATTGAGAATCTATGGGACAAGATTGCTGAATGTAAAGAGCGTGGTGCTTATGTCATGCTTTCGATTAACGGCACTCGTGAGTCAAAGAAAAAAGACATATCTGTAGATATCCCATCTGGGCTGTTTGAAAGAGAATTGATGGTTAACTGCGGCATTTCCATGATAGATCGCTTGCAAAACTCTGGTAAGGGTATGACCGACGAGATTGTACATGATAAACTTCTCTTAACATGGTAAATAGAAACAGACCTTTGTCTGGGTAGATGGAGCCTTGTTTGATATACAAACAGAAGGACAAAGGGACAAAGCAAAGGGACAAAGCAAGATTCTACCAAGGGGTCAAATTTGTCCTGTGGAATCTTGTTGGGGAGTGCCTTCCCAAACCCTGCTATTATGAAAAACGGGAAGCAACACGATTGTATCATGTTGCTT
>CAZKXB010000119.1:0-1733 GCA_964556595.1 uncultured Ruminococcus sp.
AGTTGATCCAGACGGTAATGTCGCCGGTGCCGGAGTTCAGTTCGTCCTTGAACAGCTGTGGAGTGACATCGTCGTCAAACCAGCTTTCCTCGGCGATGGTGCCGTTGAGAAACAGAGTCCTCTCCGTCACCGCTTCCTGCGTCTCCTGATTGGTCACTGTCTGGGTCTTCCAGTTCCAGAATTTCTTCATCCTGTGTTTCCTCCTTTCCTGCGAAAATGCCCGCATCCTTGAGCTTTGTCATATTGCCGTTGATGAGATATAAATCGCCGCCTTCCTCAGCCGGGATACGGTCCAGATTTTCAAGTTCACGGATGTCGTTTGCACTCATCCAGCCGTTCTGTCTGCCGATGGCGTAACCGTTCATACGGCTTTGGTAATCACCACGGAGCAGACCATCCACATTGAACTTGATAAAATAAGCAGCCTTCTCGGAATTGGAAACCAGCGCTCGAATCATCGATTGCTCCCACCTTACGAGCCAAGGCTCCAAGGTGTATTTCACAAATTCCAAAGACTGCTGCTCAATATTAGAAAAGCTCGACTTCTCAAGGTCGCCGACCATATGAGGTGGGACTCTGAAAATTCGAGCAATTTCATTGATTTGGAATTTCCTCGTTTCGAGGAACTGTGCCTGTTCCGGTGAAATGGAGATAGGCGTGTATTTCATGCCTTCCTCCAGAACAGCCACTTTATTGGCATTACCGCTACCACCGAAGGTGTTCTGCCAGCTTTCACGCACACGCTGCGGGTCTTTGATGGTGCCGGGATGTTCTAAGATGCCACCCGGTGTGGCACCGTTGGCGAAGAACTTCGCACCATATTCCTCACATGCAATGGCCATGCCGATTGCGTTTTTCGCCATAGCGATAGGACTGTAACCGACCAGACCGTCAAAGCCGAGACCGGGAATGTGCAGCACATCGGATGGCTGTAAAATGACTGCCGTATCCTTGTTGCGGATGGCTTCATCGTTACCACGATAGTAGGTGTAGTAAAGGTGGCCGTTTTCATCACGGTCCACTACCATGCGATTTGGCATCAGCGGATACAGAGCCACAACTTCACCTTTGCCGTTGCGAATAATCTGCGCATAGGCATTTCCCCACAGAAGCAGGTGCGTCATCAGCGTTTCCCTGAACACAAAAGAAGTCATTTCAGGATTTGGCTCATCGTGGAGCAGTACATACAGTGGGTGGTCGATGGCTTTTTCCTTGCCGCCGGTATCGGTGTAGCGATAGAGGTGGAGAGGGAGTCCAGCCACAGCCTCTGCCAGAATGCGCACACAGGAGTAAACTGCGGTCATTTGCATGGCAGAGCGCTCGGTCACTGCTTTGCCGGAGGTGGAGCCGCCGAACAGAAAACGGTAGGCGCTACCGGCAGTGGCATTACTGGGCTTGTCTCTCGCCTTGAATATTCCAGATAAAATTCCCATAGGAATCACGCTCCCTTCTTAAATGAAAAGTATGCCACGCTCGTCATAGACGCTGGCAGAGTTATTGTTGCCACAGCGGATCGCACGGTCGAGGCCCATAATAGTAGCCACGGCACCGTCGATTTTTTCTGTGGATTTTTCTTTGTCTGCTTTGATGTTTCCGGCAGGGTCTGTACGGACGAAAATGTTGTCCATCATCCAGCGCAGTACCGGATGACCACCGTGGGCGATTTTCTGTTCCAAGGTCAGTTTCATCAGCTCTTTGGTCGGAGGCGACATATCCTTAAATCCCTGACCAAA
>CAZKXB010000120.1:0-1695 GCA_964556595.1 uncultured Ruminococcus sp.
CCACGATGATATTACCATCTGCCCAAGTGGTACACCGGCGATCTGCAAGCATATCTTCATACTTCCCATTGTATTCTCCGTCAATACCGAGCCGACCGATCAACCACTTTCCATGCTCATCTCTTGTAAACAGTTCCCTTGTTTCCATCATTGCTTGTTCTGCGGTAAAACTCACAATGTAAGGTGTCTGGATCACCGTCTCCCATAGGTATATTTCTTCTATGTCATGTTTGTTCACTCTGTATTTGTACTTCTTCTGCCGGGAGAACAGCACCACATATCCAGACCGTTCTTTCTTCGGTTTTATACCTCTCTCAGCATTTGCACGCTCACGAGCAATTCGCTTGAAATTTTGGTTCAAACCAATCTGATATTCCTTGCCTATCCGTTCTGTTTCTACTCTCTTTTTCAGCAGTTCTATTTCCTGTGCCGCCTCATCTTGAATTTTCTTAACAGCTTTCTCTGCGTTCGCTGCCGATGTTGCAGCGGCACGAGCAGCCTCCTCCTTTGCACGTTTTCCATCGTTTATCGCCACACGAACCCGATGATGTAACTCGTTATACTCATTCAAAGTCAAAATGACATGCGTACACTCCGGATCAGAACTGCCATCCACCGGCTTGTAGCCAACCATTGTTTTCTTTACAAACTCACTTATAGCGATCCCTCCTGTCTTATAAGCCTCGAATGTAGTTGTTCGCAACGACCTCGATACGGTTATGCCCCAGAGCCTTACTGCAAATCAGCATGGCAGCCTTGTCCAGCTTGCGTCCAACTTCATCCTTGCGGCAAACATACACATCCCCTTGAAACCTCTTTCCGGTTCCTTTGTTCACCCGGTCATACGGAATATCTTCTATTGCCCGTGCATGAGCTTTATACATCTCGGTAGCATACTCTGCACGATATCCATGAATGTCAGCGTTCTCACTAACGTGCTGCCAGACCTTTTCCTCCGGTGCTGTATTCTTCATACGTGCAACGATCTGTTCCGCATTGGGACCGATGATGGGACTCATCCGCACTCTGCCACCTTTCCCTTTACGGATGTGGGTAAAATATTCCCCTTGGAACATCCTAGTGTCCTGTAGCATACATAGCTGTCTTTCCCGGTTCGGATCGTGCGATTCCTCTTGCAACTTCTCAAGACAAGTGATCTCCGCCTCGATCTCGGCTCTGGTGATAAGATCTTTTCCACGCAGATCAATCAGCTCGCTACGGCGCAGACCGGTTCCTTTGCAGAACTTGATCAGTTCATCGTTGTTTGATTTTGAAAAATGCTTGTCCCGAACACGATCTACACGACTTCTGGTAATCTCCTTACGCTCTCGTTTCGGTGGCTGAAAATAATTCTTATCATCCGGATCGATCCCGAATAGCTTACCAAGTGCCTTTGCTTCGAGGTGGATCGTCCATGCAGATTTCCCCTCATCGGTTCTCATCTGCAACCATTCATTCATGTACTGCTTGGCAGACTTCAGCGTGGTACACTCCGGGTGTTTCTCCTGAACATACTTGATGAAGTATTTCGTGTGTTTCCAGTATGCTTCATAGGTCTTGTAGGAAAAAATCTTATCCTTTGCAGTCCCATCAGCCACTGCTTCTTTTTTGGACACACCAAAAGCTTGCATCCCCGTCAGACGATCATACGCCTGTTGATGCAAGTCCTTGAAATAGGCTTTATTTTTTCTCCCC
>CAZKXB010000121.1:0-1669 GCA_964556595.1 uncultured Ruminococcus sp.
GGCATGTGTCCTCAAGCCCGGCTGCCCGCACGGCCTCCAGCACACGAAGCACCCCCGTGGCGTCTACGTCAGCCGTAAACTCCGGGGAGTCGAACGACACCTGCACATGGCTCTGCGCGGCCAGGTTGTATATCTCATCGGGGCGCACTTTCTCCACCACCTTGACGATGGACATCGAGTCCCCCAAATCTGCGTAATGCAGATGGAAATGCGGCTTGCCCTCCAGATGGGCAATGCGCTCACGATAATCTACCGATGAGCGCCGTATGATGCCATGCACATCATATCCCTTGTCCAGGAGGAACTCCGAAAGGTATGACCCGTCCTGCCCGGTCACGCCCGTGATTAACGCTGTTCTCATATCTCTACTGTTCTTGCTTTTGTCCAAACGGGTTGCCGGTCAGCCCAGAAGCCCGCACATCAACCATTATTAGTTCCCTTCTCATTTTCAACATGCTCCGGAGCCGAATCAAGCACAATCTTATTTGCTCCTATCAAAACATTTGTGTCAATCAACGGGAAAGGATAGTTTTCGAGGAACGTCCCCTCGGCCTTGGCCAGCAAGTACCCTCTGGCCATGCTGAACGACGCCTCCACCAATGTCGGCAGTATATTGGGCTTGAACATTATTGTTTGAGTCCCGGTGTCTATCCTCGTTATGCTTTTCAAATCAGGGACTTCGTAGGTGTTTGAAATCTTGGACTTGTAGAACGTGAGGCCCTCAAACTGATATCTCAAAGTCACGCTGACCGCAATTCGGCTTTGTTCAAGGCTGATGTTGGTCAAAAGAGAAAAATTAACCATAAGAGACCCTGGAGTGATTCTCTCCTTGTCTACGCTATCTATATGGCTTTCTATAGATTTGCCCGAGACTTTGGCAAGCCTGAATATCACCTTTGTTTCTTTTCCCATGTTTTGGTTATGCTAATGCTACCTGATAAGGCATTGGGCGTTTCCTTGTTGAAGCGCCAATTCTGAAAGAAGCGACTCCCCCATCATCTGTTGAGGAAAAGGAAGAATACGCAATTTCTCTGGAATATTCGTAGGTTTGAGGGCCATCAGCGGAAAATATTTTAGAAGAATATCTCCTATATTCTTCAGGAGAGAATTTTACTTTCGCCAAGGAAAAATACCCCATAAATACGTCCTTGTTACGGATGCTCCTGATCATCTTCCCCACGGATTCGCTCGGCATAAGCCCTTTTTCGTATAGCCTGTATTGGTTAGCCCCCAAACCCAAAATCTTGGACATCGCAGAAGCCGGGAGTCCGTAGCTTTTCCTGATGGCTGTTATCTCTTTCGGACTGGGGATACCATATTTCTCGCGATACTGGCTATAGACGGCCTCCATGTTCGCGTCATCAAGCTCCGATGTGGTAAACTCCAAGCCGGTGTCTTCGCAGACATAATAGGACCGCTCAAAATGATAGGTCTCTCCCCGGAACTTCAGAGATGCACTCTCTGTGCGCTTCGTGACTTTTCCGCCTGTGAAAGGACTCCTTATTTCATTATTATTGTTCATAGCTGTTTCTCCTTATAAGGGTGAGCCATCGGCCTCTCCGCTATATGGAAAGAGATGCAGATAGTGTCCAAATGATACCCAAACTTTATTTTTAGCTGAATTCAACTTGATAGTGCAACACTACCGAGGTCAAAGTTATACAATTTT
>CAZKXB010000122.1:0-1535 GCA_964556595.1 uncultured Ruminococcus sp.
TTTGTGGATATACTATTGTATCCCATACACTATAACTCATATTAAAAGGAGATTTCACTTTTTGCGAATATGAAAGCGAAGAAAAAACATTAACAACGGTAATCACACCAACTATTGTTAATATAATAGCAAGTGACATTGCTGTTAGTGCCTTTGTTTTTAATGATACAAATTTTTTCATATTATTTCTCCTTTAACTTTTATAATTTTATTTGTTTTTATGCAGTTTTTATTTTTAATGTCATAAACTTTCAACTACCCTAGTCACTTAAAATCCTTGACCATAACTCTTCTTTTTTCTTTTTTATTTTTTCTTTCCCAAGCGGTCGCGATACACTCCGCGCGGCTGCTTTTGCATCCTTGGTCGGTATGACACAAAAGAGAAACGCGAGAACGGAATAGAACCTGCGATTTTCTTTATACCCTCTGCCATTCCAAGCGTTTGGGATTTCTCCATGCGGCACCTATAGTGCCTTAGTCGAAAAGACACGGAAGAGAAACTCGGAACGGATATTTCATGTTGCAACATATATACCAGTTACCAAACTCACTTCAAATCTTGACCTCAACTCTTCACTTTTCACTCAATTTTGTCTCCCGACAAAATTTTTCTCTCCTTTCCACCATCTTCACCCCCATCATACCATATCAATACCCCCCCCCCGTCAAGTATTTTTAACTACTTTTTGAAAAATTTTTAAATAATTTGTGCAATTTGACCATAAAATTTTTATGTATTTTTATTATTTTTTCTATTTTTCATATTCCACCACTCAAGTAACTTCAAATTTTGACTATAACTTGTATTCTTTCTCATTTTTCCTTTAAATAAAGGTACTATGTCAAACATAACACCTAAAAATAATCTAAGTTTTTAGCAAAATTTATTGTAATTTTTAATAATTTAAACTATAATACCTATAAACCGAACATTTATTACCCATGCTCTCGTAACTCAACTGGATAGAGTTCTCGGCTTCGAAACAGACCGACAAGGGTTCGATAATCCCAGTAATAAAATTATCACTTTTTGCGTCCATAGTGAAATGGATATCACATAAGTCTTCGGAACTTAGATTTCGGGTTCGAGCCCTGATGGACGCACCATAAAACCCTTATTTTTAGGGACTTCTAGCGATTTTGTAGTCGCTAGTTTTTTTATTTACAAAACAAAAAAATCGAACCTACAAATCAATAAAATATCAATTTAAGGGTTCGATTTCCTGAAATAAAAATTGTTTAAATTTTTATCAAAAAACACTCAAAAATAGCCAATGTCTACGAATTTGTCACGAATTTGTTCAAAATTTCTGTAAAAAATGTAATAAGTGCCGTGTGATATCGTATGTTATCGCAAAGTGATTTTTTGCAAAAACTTTTACATTTCAGCCTCTTCTCGTTTTCTTTGTTTTCGCTTTTCTTCTCGTTCTTTTTCTATGCGTTCCTGTTCTTCTTGTTCTTTGATAAGTTCTTTAAGTCGTAAAATTTCATTTTCCAATTCTTCTCTTGATTTTGTCTTTTCTTCTTCAAGTGTT
>CAZKXB010000123.1:0-1534 GCA_964556595.1 uncultured Ruminococcus sp.
AGACAGCTTGTAGTGGCGAGAGAACGGTTTGACATTCCAGATGAAAATGTATTCTGCGATAAAATGTCTGGCAAGGATTTCAACCGCCCTCAGTATCAACTGCTGAAAGAAATCGTGCGGCCGGGGGATGAAGTGATCGTAAAGGAATTTGATCGTTTTGGGAGAAATCAGAAAGAAGCAAAGAAAGAGCTGGAGTGGTTTAAGGAGCATAAAGTTACTGTCCGCATTCTTGATATACCGACAACACTCATGGAGTACCCAGAGGGAAGCGAGTGGGTGCTTGATATGGTCACGAATGTGCTGATTGAAGTTCTCGGAGCTGTTGCGGAGCAGGAACGGAACAAAATCAAACAGCGGTCTACCGAGGGCATAGCGGCTATGAAAGTTGTTGACGGAAAGCGTGTTTCTTCAAAGACAGGTCGTGCATACGGCAGACCGAAAACGGAATACGATACTTCTCTTATGAAAAATTTACTGTCTGAGAACAAAAAAGGTAGAATTACCGTGGATGAGTGCTGCAAACGGTTGGGTATCAGTCGAGGGGTTTGGTATAGAGAGCTTGGAAAAGTGGTGGTATAGTGAGCCGGCGAAAAAAGCGCAAGAAGAAAATAAATATTGGATTGGCTGTATTTGTTGGACTAATCACTTTTGCGTGCTATATATTGTGCGGCGCGGTCTGCGCAGTTGTTGCTGTTGTCTGGCTGATAGTGTTGATTATCGTTGAAGTCATTAAAAAAGGATATCAAAAGAAACTTGCTGTTAAAGCCGAAAAAGAACGGAAAGCGTTGGCTGCAAAGGTAGAGGAAGAACGAAAGGAATTCGAACGAAAACGCTGGGAAATACAAAAGAATTTTGCTGTTATAGACCAAATGGACGGACACGAATTTGAGTGGTTTGTGGCTAAAGTTCTTGCAAAAATCGGCTTCCAAAATGTTCAGGTAACGAAAGCAAGCGGAGATTATGGTGTTGATATAATTGCCTATGACAACGGCGTAAAATGTGCATTTCAATGCAAACGGTATACCGGAACACTTGGGTTAAAGCCAATTCAAGAGGTTTCAGCAGGAGCGAGGTATTACGGAGCAAGCGTGGCTTATGCTGTAACAAATTCGCATTTTTCCGAAAACGCAAGGAATTTGGCAGATAGGCTTGGCGTTAAGTTGTGGGATAGGAATGGCTTGAATATTATCATAAACAAAATAAATGAAATTGAAAGAAAGGAAAGGGAAGAAAAAGATGAAACAGGAATTTCAAACTGAACTTGACAAACTGGCAGCCGAAGAACAGAAACGGAACGAGAAAGTACACAGAAAAATGAAGTGGCGGAGCAGATTTCATTCTCTGTTTGGCAAACTTCCCCCACTTGAGGATATGGGTACTGTGGAAATGCCTATCGAAAACTGCGAATTTGACGAAGAAGAGTGCTTGCGGATGAAACGAGAAGCCGAGGAAGCGGTTAAGGGAAAACGATAACCGAATAACTAAGCACCCTCTAAGGAGAGGGTGACAGCCGAAGGGCTACTGACACACTTAA
>CAZKXB010000124.1:0-1501 GCA_964556595.1 uncultured Ruminococcus sp.
AAAAGGTGCTCCTTTTATAGCTTTTGTTCCTGCTTCATATATTTTATTAGCATCAAAATAAATATTCATAAAAATCACTTTTATAGTATTACTGGACTTATCCAAATACATAATGATTAGCATTTATCAATTTTCTCAAATTGAAGGGATAACCTTTCCTTTCCTTTTCCCATATCCATACGATGAAATCTTGTTCATATAAAAATGTATGGGTTGTGAAATCAGGACGGACACCGTTCGAATTAGCAGCACCGTTGTAGTTAGCATTACCATTGTTGTTGACATTAGCGAAGTACAAAGAAGAAACCACATGCAAAGGTTACCCACTATTTTTTTATATTTTTTAAAAATCTATTATCAGTTTGTCGAAGCGACTTAATCATATTAAATTCTTTTTGAATTTGTAAAACTAGATTCATATACTTGTTTAAATCAGCATATAAACATTCTCCTGCATATTGTAATTCATCTTGTAAGGCATTACAACAAGCCATTGCCCTGTCCATTTCTAATCGCCTTTCTTCAAATTCCGACATATATGTAGGAAATATTGTGTTTGCAATTCTTAAATGTCTACATATTCCAGTTGCTAGTTCTATTACATTATCTGAAACCCTATTTATTTGATTTCTATAAAATTTATACATACTTTCTTTTATTCTTTGTTGTTCTTTTTCTTCAAGCCCTTTTACTCTTTCAGCAATCCTATTTTCAATTTTAGAAAAAGTTATATAAAAATTATTTTCTGCCAAATTTGTTACAGACATTCTAATTGCATAAGCACCATGTATAACTTCTAATTTTGATTCTGCCCTTTGACTTTTCTTTATATCTGACATTGCTAATAATACTATTTACTCCTTTTTTTGTTTTTCGTTTCAAATCATATCATATTTTTTATATTATTTTAACTGCATTAGAAAACAGCTATTTTTTATGACAGGGCATAAAGCCCTGTCTGATGTCTGATTAGTAGATTAGGAAAGCAGGACGGACACCGTAAGAACGAGCAGCACCGTGGTAGTGAGCAAGACCATCGGTGTAGACAAGAGCGAAGGACAAAGAAGAAACCACATTTCTTAACCAGTACCAATATCTTTCTCCATTATCGTTTCTCGCAACTGTTAAATCGTGTCTTAATCTGAATAATGATAATTGAGATTTATCAATTTCATAATTGTTTGGCAAAGCAGTACCACAGCTAACATTATGAAATATATTACTTCCATATACCATACATTCATTCATTAATTCTATATCACTATCGTACCAAGTTCCACCAGATTCATAATTATCTGTAACTGCATTTTGTAAGTGATTTCTATGTTTTAATATATGTCCTGTTCCAAAATCATTTTTAATTACTGTTTTAAATGGATCTAAATTTGTTGTGTACATTTTACTTCCAACATAAGCTCCAGTTGTAACATGAGATTCATTCATTTGTGCTGTTCCCATTATTCTTTCAGGTATCATTAAAACATGTGGTGTTTTGCATTCA
>CAZKXB010000125.1:0-1492 GCA_964556595.1 uncultured Ruminococcus sp.
CTCTTCTCCGCTGTCGCAGTTTATGGATCAGAACAACCCGCTTGCCGAGCTTACGCACAAGCGCCGTCTGTCATCACTGGGTCCAGGCGGTCTGTCGCGTGACAGAGCGGGATTTGAGGTTCGTGACGTTCACTACTCCCACTACGGAAGAATGTGTCCTATCGAAACTCCTGAAGGTCCTAATATCGGTCTGATTTCTTATCTTGCAACTTTTGCGAGAATTAACGTATACGGCTTTATCGAAGCACCTTACAGACGTGTTGATAAGGCGACAGGCAAGGTTCTTGACGAGGTTGTATACATGACAGCCGATGTCGAGGATAATTACGTTGTTGCACAGGCTAACGAGCCGCTTGACGAGAACGGCTGCTTTGCACGTCCGCGTGTAAACGCCCGCTGCCGCGACGCTATCCTTGAGATAGAGCGCGAAAAGGTTGACTTTATGGACGTATCACCTAAGATGGTGGTATCTGTCGCAACGGCTATGATTCCGTTCCTTGAGAACGATGACGCGAACCGTGCGCTGATGGGCGCTAACATGCAGCGTCAGGCAGTTCCGCTGATGGTTACTGATAACCCCATTGTCGGCACAGGTATGGAATATAAGGCTGCTGTTGACTCCGGCGTTGTTATCTGCGCAAAGGAAAGCGGTAATGTTACCGAGGTAAACGCAGACAAGATTGTAATTACCAATGACCTTGGCGTAGAGCGCGCTTACAGGCTTATCAAGTTCAAGCGCTCCAACCAGGGCAACTGCGTAAACCAGCGCCCGATAGTTTCCGTTGGTGAAAGGGTTGAAGCGGGCGATGTTATTGCGGATGGCCCTGCAACCAAAAACGGCGAAATCGCGCTTGGTAAAAACGCGCTTATCGGCTTTATGACATGGGAAGGCTACAACTACGAGGACGCCGTTCTCATAAACGAAAAGCTTGTTTATAACGATGTTTACACATCTATCCATATTGAAGAATATGAACTTGAGTGCCGCGAAACAAAGCTTGGCCCGGAGGAAATCACACGCGATATCCCCAACCTCTCTGATGACGCGCTCAGAGATCTTGACGAGCGCGGAATTATCCGCATAGGCGCAGAGGTTCATTCGGGCGATATCCTTGTCGGCAAGGTTTCTCCTAAGGGCGAAACAGAGCTTACTGCGGAAGAAAAGCTGCTGCGCGCTATCTTTGGCGAAAAGGCGCGCGAAGTTCGCGACAATTCGCTGCGCGTTGCTCACGGAGAAAGCGGTATTATCGTTGACGTTAAGAAGTTCGACCGCACAAATTGCGACGAACTGTCGCCAGGCGTAAACGAAAAGGTTCGCGTTTATATTGCACAAAAGCGTAAGATTTCTGTCGGCGATAAAATGGCGGGTCGTCACGGTAATAAGGGTGTCGTTTCCCGTATCCTAAAACAGGAAGATATGCCGTTCCTGCCCGATGGTACGCCGCTTGACATCGTACTCAACCCGCTTGGCGTTCCTTCTCGTATGAATATC
>CAZKXB010000126.1:0-1396 GCA_964556595.1 uncultured Ruminococcus sp.
TGACAAACCGGCTAATAAATGCCATAGTTATCCTGGTTTAGATTTAATTTACAGCAAAAGACCTATTGCGTTGTAAAAAGAAAGTGAGGAAAGATATAGACAAAAGCACGCAAATGACAGCGGTCAAAGAGGTTTACGAAAAAACGTAACGGAGGTATCGACGGTTTCGGATGTCGATGCTCTCTATTGGCGTTGTTTTCGGTTGCGCAAAGCACCGAACCTAAGCTGAAGATAGCTTATTGCACACTTGAGTTCGGTCAGGGGCTTATTGCGGTAGCCTTTCTCACCATACCTCATTACAGACGTGCTTGGGCAACTTTTTGCCGGCGTAAGCACTGTCAGCGTACCCGACTTCGTCTTGCTCGCCAAAAAAATCCTCAAACTCGTTGCTATCGTGTACGTTGGCAGGGGTGACGGCGTAATCTAGTATCAGCTTGCTGTCGGCATCAACCTTGACGTGATCCTTGTAGCCGTAATGCTTTTCGTCACCTTTCTTCGTCCAACGAGCATCGGTGTCTTTTTGAGACAGCTTATGTGGCTCGTTTTCCCATTCCTCGGGAATTTCATCGTTCTTGCCACTTTTGGTTTTGCTGACACTATTATATCATATCTCGTGCCTGTTTTCAATACCTTTGGGAATTTTTAGAGGTTCCCTCCAGAAGTTCCATGAGCCGTCCCGTAAAAACGCAGGTAAGCTCGGGAATGCGCATATAATCGCTCGGACGCATCAAGGTGCTATCCTTTGGAAGCTTCAGCGCGTGACTGCCCTCGAGCACATCACCGACAAACTGCGAGCAGAAAAAGTGCCGACGTCTGTGGTAGGCAATATGCATTCGACAAAGGAAAAGCCCGATAATATTGTAGCGATAATGATCGGCGTTATCGATTATCCGCCTTGCCGCATCCCGCGCGGCAAAATAGACCTCGTCCGGCACACTCAGCGTATACAGTGCACAGGGAATGCCGGTGTGACTCCCGAGATAGCCGTGATAAAAGTTTTCGGAGCAAGGCCCTGCCGGAAACATCGTTTTTCCGTTCTTGCGTGCCGAGCTGTACATTGGTTGCAGGCAGTCCTCAAAGGATATCGAAACGTGGGTGTATTTGTCGAGGGTCGCCATGCCGACGATACGCGAGACCAGAGTGCTCGATTTGGTCAGCAGGATGTATATTGTCTTCATTTTGAACTTCCGTGATCTTGATTTTTCATATTATAGCATACAAATGTGAATATTTCTACATTTTGCCGATATAACGAAGTCCCGACATTATTTTAAGTAATCGGCAACGCCCGACGCCACCGACTCCGCAAAGTCGGCTCGCCAGCTCTCATCAAGCATCTTGTCGAGGTCTTCCCTATTTGTTATAAAGCCTATCTCGACAAGGCAGGCGGGCATTT
>CAZKXB010000127.1:0-1338 GCA_964556595.1 uncultured Ruminococcus sp.
CTGGTGCATTACTTCCAAACCACTCGCATATTTGTTCGCCAAAGGTTAGTCCATTGACGGCACAACCAATACCAACAGTAATACAAAATACTGCAACAGCACCAATGATACCTAAAATAATACCTAATATCAATTTACCTTTTCCGTACATTCTTTTCTCCTTTATTGTTTATTTTCTACCAAACTAAACATAAGTGGTTGATAGGTATTTTTATCTCCATATACATTTACTTGGAATTTTACATTTGCCCACATACCAAACTTTGCTTTTTCATAAGTTACTTTATCGGTTGGATATTCAACACGAGTTCCTTTCAAAATTCCAGTTTCTTTGTTGAAATCATCTTCATCACAGCTGATAACTTCAATCAAAAACTTTTCTTCGGTTGCTGGCCATTCTTTGCCGTTCATATCTGTTCTTGCTTCTTTTTTCTCTTGATACCTTTTTGAAATAATAATACCTTTTTCTCTAATTGGTTTAATAAATGCCATAATTCTTAATCTCCTAATAAATAAATTTAACTTTTAAAATATAATCTAATGTGAATCTAAAACAACTTGAAAGTATTGTTTGTGTGCCTACTACTACATTCATAGGACTTATACTTTTATTAAATTGTAATTTCCCAGTCATAGGGAAGAAAGCAATGTCGATTTTTTTTGCGACATCGCAACTTTTTTTGTAGTAAAGGGTTGACATTTTAATTAAAATAACATAAAATATAATTACACAACACAAGAAATTGTGTAGCGATAAATCGCAAGTGTTAGACAAGTCTTTATGACTTGTCCTTTTTTTGTGCTTTTTACCAGTTCTAAAAGTTGCATTATTAAAAACTCTATCAAAATCATAATCATTTAAAATAAATTCTTCTCTAGTATCAAAAACACCATTGTTTTTATCTAAACTGAATTTTTGTTTTGTTATACGATTCTTTGAAAAGACCTTATTATCAACAAGGGTTCTTTCTTTTAGCCCATGATAATTTCTATCAATTTCAACTTTATGTTTGTCTTCAATATAATTTCCAAAAATATCTTTTTTCATTGAGTTGGTTTTTACAACTTTAATATTTTTTCCATTATCTTTAACTACAACATATCTTCGTCTTGGTTTTGTATCTCTTTCAATAAATCTTGTTTTGCCATATACAACTTTTCCTTCGTTACCAAACTTTTTACGCAATATCATTCTCCTTTACTAAAATAGTGGTTTCTTATTTCTGGTAGTTTTACCATTACAGCCGTTTACATAACTTTCATAAACTCTGCTATTTGGGTTGCTCAAACCTTTCTTAATGCGACCCATATTGTAGGCAAGTCTTTCTACTTCGGTAA
>CAZKXB010000128.1:0-1253 GCA_964556595.1 uncultured Ruminococcus sp.
CCCATAGATGGGAACTTAAGAGATAAAAAAAGTGAGTAGAGAGAAGGCGTTGAAGGTAGAGATATCGATGCAATTTCGGGAAGACAAAGCATCAAACAGTGAATATACAAAAGCGGTAACTGCCAACCAAATTGATACTATGGAAAAAGCAAAATCGTAAGAACAGCGACGTAAGCGATGAAAGCTTAACAAGCTTTTCGAGCGTTTAAAATGGAGCTCTATTTGCCAGCGCTCTCTATATGCGGAAACTATCTGTTCGGCAGGGACACTATTGGATAAAGATGTAGCTAAAAACAACTGTTTTGCATAGATCAACGTGTCGTTATTTAACTTATTTTGCTTTCTTGCGGACTTTTTCTTGGCTTTTAAAGCCGCAATTTCTGCCTTGTCTTCCGGAATAGGCGAAATAATAACACGGATCTTATATACTTTTTTCTTCCTTTTGAAAAAGCAATCAATAGAAGCTACGGTATTACTGTCAGACAAATATCGTTTAAAATCTATTTTGTCTGTACAACCGGGATTCTTAAATAGCTTCACTTGAGACGGAGAAAATCTAAACACAAATTCGGCATTGTTTTCAAGCATATGCTCCATTTGTGGCGTTCTGCCATATGCTCGGTCAGCAAAATATAAATTATTGGCTTTTATATTGTGCAATTTTACGGATTCGCCTGTATGTATGTTGGCAATATGTGCGTTGAAACACGCCTTTTTTGATAGGTCATATACCGTATGAGCTCTTAAAACAGTACCTTTTTTGCCTTCCAAGGTAATATCTGTTGCATCTATAGCGTAAGACGGATATCCTAAAATATCAGTGCTTTCTGTATTTTTGTTTTCTCGGCTCAAATAGGTCATCATGACCTCATAGAAGACAGGAGCTATTTTGGTTATTTGCTTCTTCCAAGCTGTGTCTGACATTGATATGCCGTATTTGACAGCCATTATGTCCGATAACCGTTGAAAAGACAGTTTTTCCACTATGTATAATACTGCTGCTTGTACTAATGTTGAAGGCTTCTTTACAATTCGTTTCCTGTGTAAAATACCTGTTTTTTCCAGCCGCTTTGTTACTTGTCTTTTAATTATTCCGATTTTTTTCTTTACCTCTTGAATTTCTTCAATTTTTAGTGTATAATTAAGTTTGTCCATATTTGCTTCCTTTGTGTTTCGATTTGTGTGCAAGCTTATTATAACACATTTTTAGCAAATATGGATATTCTTTTTTATCTCTTAAGTTCCCATCTATG
>CAZKXB010000129.1:0-1253 GCA_964556595.1 uncultured Ruminococcus sp.
GGGACTGACCCATGCCGATGCAAGGGCCGCAAGCGCTCTCCAAAATACGCGCACCCGCGTCAATCAGCACGGACAGCGCGCCGCAGTCCGCCATCATATTGAACACCTGCTTAGAGCCGGGAGCAATCGCAAGGCTGACATCAGGGTGAACCGTCTTGCCCTTTAAGATATGAGCAACCTTTAACAAATCCTGTAAAGAGGAGTTTGTGCAGCTGCCGATACATACTTGGTCGATTTTCTTTGCGCCGATTTCCTCAATGGTCTTGATATTGTCGGGGGAGTGAGGACAAGCCGCAAGGGGAACAAGCTTGGACAGGTCGATATTTACCTCCTCGTCATAAACCGCGTCGGGGTCAGCCGAGAGGGGAACATAATCTTCCTCACGACCCTGTGCCTTAAGGAAGCGCAGCGTAGTTTCATCAGAGGGGAATATAGAGGTTGTCGCGCCAAGCTCCGCACCCATATTTGTGATGGTAGCGCGTTCGGGAACGGACAGGCTTGCAACGCCGTCACCGCAGTATTCCATAACCTTGCCCACGCCGCCCTTAACGGACAGAATACGCAGAACTTCAAGAATTACGTCCTTAGCGGAAACCCAGTCGTTAAGCTTGCCTGTGAGGTTGATTTTAACCACCTTGGGCATAGTGATATAGTAAGCGCCGCCGCCCATTGCAACCGCAACGTCAAGTCCGCCTGCGCCCATAGCCAGCATACCGATACCGCCGCCTGTGGGGGTATGGCTGTCCGAGCCGATAAGGGTCTTGCCGGGCTTGCCGAAACGCTCTAAATGAACCTGATGGCAGATACCGTTACCGGGGCGGGAGAACCAGATGCCGTGCTTCTTTGCGACAGAACCGATAAAGCGGTGGTCGTCCGCATTCTCAAAGCCGCTCTGGAGAGTGTTGTGGTCGATATAGGCAACGGAACGTTCCGTCTTAACGCGGTCAACTCCCATAGCCTCAAACTGAAGATACGCCATTGTGCCGGTTGCGTCCTGAGTAAGGGTCTGGTCTATTTTAAGACCGATTTCAGTGCCCTTAACAGGCTCGCCGTCCACAATATGCGCGCGTATGATTTTCTCTGTTAATGTAAATCCCATGTGTTCTTGCTCCTTTTTTATTGTGGTTTTGCAAATACACTTCTATTATACATTACAAATCTCAATATGTCAAGAAAATCACAAATTTTTTTTGAGGGAGAAAAAAGCCTTCCCCCTACCGGGGGAAGGTGGCGCGAAGCGCCGGATGAGGGCT
>CAZKXB010000130.1:0-1248 GCA_964556595.1 uncultured Ruminococcus sp.
CAAAAGATGATATTCGTAAATATCAAAAATATTTAATCAAAATATCTGAAGTTCCTATAAGCAGTATATTTATTTACTTAATTAACTTACGAGTGATAAAGGAGAAAACTTATGGAACTGATTAGTATGTTTAAAATAATGATAAAACATCTAAAAAAATATTATATTATATATTTTAGTTTTTGGGTTGTTATTAGTTGTTTATTGTTTATTCCTTTTAATAATTTAAATAGCATAAACAAAATTGTCTTATATATATTTATGATTTCCAATATCATATTTAATATATATATCGGAATTACTTTATACAGCGAATACGGGAAAACTTTTGCTTTAATTCAAAATAATCGTCGCCACTTCATTATTAATGCGCTTATTATTGCTTGTGCTAACACATTATTATTAACATTGTTATCAGCTTTATTAAGACTTAATCATAATAAGTCAGGATTAACTGCTTTTAATTTGCAAATGGGAATTACATTGTTTTCTTTTTATCTATTTGTATTTTATTGTGGAGCGTTATATGGTTTATTTATTAATCAAAAGAAAAAAATAAGAAAAATATTTTTAACTAGTTTTGCTATTCTTATTATAGCCTTTGGTTATTATTTGTTACCTGTATTTTATAATTTTTTAAATTCATTAATTACTTTTAATAACTTTACTAGTCTTAATATCTATTTATGGATATTTATAATATTTGATATAATCACAATATTGGCTATATCTTTATATTATTTATATCTTAATATTTCTAAAACTTTTGTTAATCAAGACAATTAAATGCAGCCCTTCATTATGAAGGGTTTTATTATATCTAATAGCAAAAAAAATCAACTGCTAATAAGTTGATTTTTATTTTACATTATTCTAATATTGTTTCTATAGTTTGTCCAATTACATTTTCTGGATTGAATGTTTTACTTCCAGCCATAACTTTAAAATAAACATGTGAATCTAAATTACTATCATATTCACAAACGCCTGAAGTTCCAATAACATCGCCTTGATTTACAATAGCACCTTTAGAAACTTTTGCTTCACTTAGACTACTATATTCAGTATATAAATCATTTTGATGTTTTATTGTTATAACTATACCATAAATAGGACTTTCATCAACAGATACAACTTCACCAGATAATGCAGCTAAAACTTCAAATTGTTTTTTATCTTTTTTTGATAAAGACACTCCATTACTTGTATAATATCTTTTTCCAAATTGAATTACAGCTAGTTCTTGAT
>CAZKXB010000131.1:0-1245 GCA_964556595.1 uncultured Ruminococcus sp.
AGGTCACATCAAGAATGTAATAGTTGTATGGCACCTCCACTTCATATTCGTATTCTTCGGTATAGCTTTCTCCCGTGGCCGGGTCGGTCACGGTCCGTTCGCCGGTCCTCACCTCCGTCCGATATCGCGTTTCCGTCACAGACTGCACCGTCAGCGTATATTGCAGTTCAAATATCGTTATCAGGTCATTTTGCACATCGGCAAGGGTAAATTCTCCGTTATGTAATGCCGAAAGCAAGGATATCAGGATATAGGGGTCATGCTCGACCTGGTCAGCGGATATGTTATATTCGTCATAACCGGGATAGTAGGAACGGATATTATCCAGCACCTGCCGCTTGCCCGTCTCCATAGAGAGATAGGCATTTTCCGCACCGAAAATATCTTCATCCTCCGAAAGATAGGACGAACCCATGATAGAACCTGTCCCGGAACCGAACATCATGGTGCAGGAGGAAATACCGCCCACCAGCAGGAAAACGATCATGGCAATGCCCACAACGATCAGAATGACCTTCCAGTTGCTTTTTACAAAGGCCGTTGCCTGCTTTATCGCTTCTTTGGTACGGACAGCGGCACTTTTGGCCGTCTGCACCGCCTTCCTCGTATTTTGCTCGGTTTTGCGTACCTGCTTTGCGTAATTGCGCTTGATCCGCTGCTTCTGCATATATCGGGAAACGGGGTTGGAGGCGGCAAGGCTTGGATCATCGTGGATGGCCTTTTGGTAAAAGAACTCCGCATTGGCTTTGATCGCAGCCTTTTCCGCTTTTTCTGCCTGTCGCCAGGGTTTTGCTTTATGGTGACGGATGGCAGAGCGTACCTTGCTGCCGGTGTAGCTGATCCCTCGTTCACCCAGCACTTCACCTTTGTGGCCTGCCTCCACACCCACGTTCTCGTGCTCCACCTGCCGTATTTTTCCGTGTGCCGTTGCCTTTAGTTCCTGCATGGGACGGGAAAGAGGGTTATGGTGTAGCTTGCTGTTTGGCTTTTTCGCTACATCCTCAAAATGAAGCCTCGTTTTGCCTTTCCCAGTAGCCTCATCGAAGGTTCGCTCCCTGCGGAGGACTTTCTTCGTGGGAATAGCAGACCGGGCACCATCCAGCTTGTCCGCTGCATTGTCGGAACGGTCAATGTACTTTTTAAGCACGGGATCCGCCCGTTCTTCCTCTGTAAATTGCAATCGGGAGGATGGCTTTTTCACTTCCGGCAATCACCATCACCTCCGTATGGGCACAGGTCACCGCA
>CAZKXB010000132.1:0-1238 GCA_964556595.1 uncultured Ruminococcus sp.
TACTTCGGGACTGCCCCGAAGCGAGATATAACGATATGCTCTTGTGCTGCCGTTACTACAATCGCTATACCTATCTTCGTGCCGGAGATTTGCCGCTTTCGGATTTGGCATACAACTACAAAGGCTACGGACTTCCGTGCTTTGAAACCATACGCCGAGCAAGGCAACGAGTTCAGGCATTATTCCCCGAAGTGTCAAGAAAGGAAATCGCAGGAACAGACGGCACACCCGTTATCGTGATCAATATCAATTTGGGAGGTGTGGAGCAATGAGAGAAACAGGAACGCTGCAACAGAAAGTAAAGGTCTTGAATAAGCTCTTTGAAGCAAACTGCAAAACCGAAAAGGACTTGCAGGCTCTCGGTATTGAGGAACTTTTGAAAATCCCGAATATCACAATTCAGGATATGACCGTAATCACGGAACTGCAAAAGCAGGTCAAGGCAAATAAACTGTTCTCCTATTTGGGAGGTGGTAGCAATGAGCAGTCCGGTGAATGACCGTCATATCATTTGGGGAGATATAAGCCTTAATTTTGACGATTGGAAAGATGACCTTGCCGAGCAGTATCCCGAACTGTCGGAAGATGACCTGTACCTGAAAATGTATGAAACCAATGCCGAATATCTCGGAGATGAGCGTATGAATTTGAATATTCAACTTTCGCAGCCTATCTTGGTTGTAGCCGATATAGGTCGTTGGAACGGTAGGTTCAGCGGATACAAAGAAATCGGTTCGGGCAAAATCAGCGATTGTCTTTATTCCGAAATGGATATGTGTGAGTGGTATGTAGATAAATACGGTGATCTTCGTGCTGATGCCATTCACCACGACGGCACAAATCATTATCTTTACCGTGTGTATAAGGATAGTGCTACCGAAACACAAATTCAAAATCTGAAAGACAAGATTTATGACGGTAAGGCAACAAGAGCCGATATAACGAGAATTACAAAACGGCTCGGAGATGAAATTGCCAAAGTGTACGGTTTTCCCATCCAGAAACAGAAACAATCACAAGAGATAGCGAGGTGAAACCGATGAACAACGAAATGAACAGACGAGCGTTGACTTCGGTCGAGGAACTGTATACCTACGACCAAAGTCAGCAGATTTTTATGCAGACAGGATTTGTCGGGTATTTGAGAGCAGACTTCGGTTCTACGGGAAAAGAGTTCTTTTCTACTTGGAACGAGTTTAACAAAACGCTGAAAACGCCCGAATTTGCACAAGACCTTG
>CAZKXB010000133.1:0-1072 GCA_964556595.1 uncultured Ruminococcus sp.
CTTGAAATGAAGGCAAGACCTCTGGAAAAGGAGGAGATCGAGGCGGTAGAAAAGAACGACAATTATCTGGTGCCGGGACTTCCGCTCAAGCGGAGCGTGATCGTGGATATCAGCGGCGGCGGGCTGCGCTTTGTCGGCGATTACTGTTATGAACCGGACAGCCTGATCTGCTGCAAGTATGATCTTGCCATCGATGGCAGGCTGAAGGAGTATGAGCTGATCGCCAAGGTACTGACGACGAAGGAGCTTGCGGACAAGCCGGGGCTTTATGAACACCGTGCACAGTATATTCATATTGACACGGCAGAGCGTGAGGAGATCATCCGGTTTATCTTTGAAGAAGAACGAAGGCACAGAAAACGGGAAAAAGGGATCTGAAACATTACTTTGCACTCATGTGAAGGGGCGTATGTGTTATAATACATGCTAAGGAATATATTTGGAAAGGGATATCTTATGATGAAGACCGATTCCGCAGGAAAGGTGGTTGCGATCGCCAGTTCCACGGGAGGTCCCAAAGCATTGCAGGCATTGATCCCGTTACTGCCGAAGGAGCTGGATGCTCCGGTGCTGGTGGTACAGCATATGCCCGCCGGATTTACGGAGGCACTTGCCGCAAGACTGAATGACTTAAGCAAGGTCAGTGTCAAGGAGGCGGCAGAGGGCGACATCCTTGAAAAGGGATGTGTGTATCTGGCACGCGGCGGCAGGCACATGAATGTAGTCCGGTGTATGCGCGGACATATGGTGCATTATACGGACGAGCCGCCCAGAGAGGGCGTGCGGCCCTGTGCCAACTACATGTATGAGTCGCTTTCGGACAGCGGCTACGGAGAAGTGGTCTGCGCGGTGCTGACCGGAATGGGAGCCGACGGAACTGAAGGAATCAACCGGTTAAAGCAAAAGAAAAAGGTAACTGTTTTTGTGCAGGACGAGGAGAGCTGTACCGTTTACGGTATGCCCAAGAGCGTGGTAAAGAGCGGACTTGTTTCCGCGGGGATCCCGCTTAACCGGATCGCACAGGAAATCATTAAGAACGTGGGGGTATGTTAAAATGGATGTAAGTCAGTAT
>CAZKXB010000134.1:0-1045 GCA_964556595.1 uncultured Ruminococcus sp.
AAATACAATTTTTACCGGAATTCCTGTTTTGGTCGTAACCACCAGTGAGCCAAATACATTTCTGGCACCGTTAAAATCCACAAACTTCCTTAATTGAGAAAGTTTGTACTGCTTGTTCCGGTAAGTGTAACGCTGTTTCAGCTGTTTTACCATTCCGATGGCATCCATACCTGTTTTCAGCATTTCCTTAAGCATTGGTTCTGTAGTAAACCATGTGTCCATAAGGACATAATCAGCCTTGATGCCCGCATTTAATGCACTCCTGATCAGCTGTATTGCAGCATCTGTCTTGTGCATCATACTTTCTTTACGGAATTTGTAACCATTTGTACGCCGGTCAATCTGCTCTGAAATTCCATTATAACGGTTGCTTTCAGATGCAGAGGAAAGCAGATTAAATCCGGTCGGAATAAAACTGTATCCATCAGACCAGCCGAGTGCAAGCAGCGTAAATCCTTTTTGAAATTTATGTTCAACATGGTCATAAACACGTGCAAGCAGTTCAACGGATTTGCTGCGGTTACGTTTTATCACCGAATCGTCCAGTATCAGAACCTTCACTCTTTCAGGTCTGGTAAGTGAATCGAATGCAGATGAGACCCTGACAGCAAGAAGCAGCAAAAATTTACTCCAGTTATAGGATGTTTCATTAAGAAAACGATAGTAAGTGTTTTTGGAGACAGCCTGCTCTTTATGTTTGGAATTCAGGAAACGAAAAAGATTCTTTCCCTGAAATACTAACAACAATAAAAATCGAAAAACCTCATAAGCAGAGACACCACAGGATTTTGTTATGTTAGATTTCCGCAGTAATTTTCCAATCTGCAGTTCCTTTAACGCTGCAGAAAATTTATTTGAGGTATGGTCAGTTTCAGCATTTTGGTATATCATAAGATTAGCACCTCTTCTGAATTGGTTATTAGATGTCGTAATCTTATTATACCAAAGATTAGGTGCTATTTTAATGTCAATGCACCATTTATAAAGTTATTTTTGCCCGAAAATTCAAGCACTTATGCCAGTTATGCTGGTGGGAAAGTTGAGT
>CAZKXB010000135.1:0-1029 GCA_964556595.1 uncultured Ruminococcus sp.
GATGCAGGTTACCCGCGACTAGACGGAAAGACCCCATGGAGCTTTACTATAACTTAATATTGAGTGATTGTAGTTCATGTACAGGATAGGTAGGAGACTTTGAAGCCAGGGCGTCAGCTTTGGTGGAGTCACCCTTGGGATACTACTCTTGAGCTATGATCATTCTAACTTACGCCCTACACGGGGCGGAGGACAGTGTTAGGCGGGTAGTTTGACTGGGGCGGTCGCCTCCTAAAAAGTAACGGAGGCGCCCCAAGGTACCCTCAGCATGGTTGGAAATCATGCATCGAGTGCAAAGGCATAAGGGTGCTTGACTGCGAGACCTACAAGTCGAGCAGGGACGAAAGTCGGGCTTAGTGATCCGGCGGTTCCGCGTGGAAGGGCCGTCGCTCAACGGATAAAAGCTACCCTGGGGATAACAGGCTGATCGCGTCCAAGAGTTCACATCGACGACGCGGTTTGGCACCTCGATGTCGGCTCATCGCATCCTGGAGGGGAAGTCCCTTCCAAGGGTATGGCTGTTCGCCATTTAAAGCGGTACGCGAGCTGGGTTCAAAACGTCGTGAGACAGTTTGGTCCCTATCTGTCGTGGGCGTAGGAAGTTTGAAAGGATCTGTCCTTAGTACGAGAGGACCGGGATGGACGTAGCTCTGGTACACCAGTTGTCACGCCAGTGGCACAGCTGGGTAGCTACCTACGGAATGGATAAACGCTGAAAGCATCTAAGCGTGAAGCCAACCTTAAGATGAGACTTCCCATTCGCAAGAAGTAAGACCCCTAGTAAGCGACTAGGTTGATAGGTCACAGATGTAAGTGCAGTGATGCATTCAGTCGAGTGATACTAATAGGTCGAGGACTTAAGATTTTGTAAATAAAATTAAAATTTGGGTATTGAACGAAAGAACGAAATGGTATAGTATCTAGTTTTGAGAGAACAATTCTCTCGTAAAAAAAGTCTGGTGGTGATGACGCGGTGGACACACCTGTTCCCATCCCGAACACAGAAGTTAAGCACCGTAGTGGCGAAGG